>NZ_JBHSEP010000001.1:0-738743 GCF_042654645.1 Cohnella hongkongensis
TCCGACACGCTCAACTTTGGTGGAATACTCACCAACATATGAATATGATCTGGACACGCTTCTGCTTCGTGGATCTCTACACCTTTGCGCTCACATAATTCTCGAATGATTTTCCCAATTTCTCGCTAGTTCCAGCGCGTATGTGCTAGACTGCTCTTATCCATTCCCTTGTCCTCCTTGATTCGATGGTGCGGTTGGCAGACCGGCTACCATCTTATCATAAAGGTCAAGGGATTTTTACTCATAGCTATAAGCTTTCCTGAACCCCCAGTCGAACTGGGGGTTTTCTTAGACAAATAAACAGCCAGCAGGTTCGCTGGCTGTTTCGGAGCTTGGATGCTTCGCGATTACTGCGCGTAGTCTCCCGTGTAGTTGACCAAGGACGCATCGCTTACGCCCGGCAGCTCGATAATGGTTTGCAGAAAAGAAGTATTGTCGTCGACAAGCTTGATTTCGTAGGTGACTTCCGTATAATTTTTGCGCACATTTTTCGATTTGAGCTTCCCGCTCAGCTTTTTCATTTCCGTTCGCAAAGCGGCAGTGGCTTCGTCGGTGTGGCGAATAATCAGGAGGAACGCCTCCTCCCGGATTTTTCGCTTGCTGAGCCAGACGATGACAAGGCCGATTAACAAGGAGCCGCCAAGCGCGAGCGGATAGACTTTGGCGCCAGTGGCAATGCCGGCGGATAACGCCCAAAACATGTAGACGACGTCCAGCGGATCCTTTACCGCAGTACGGAAACGAACGATGCTGAGCGCGCCGACCATTCCCAGCGACAAGACGATGTTCGTGCTGATCGTCATAATGACCAGCGTCGTAATCATGGTGATCAAGACGAACGACACATTGTAGTTGTAGCTGTACACGACGCCGCGGAACGTTTTACGATAGATGGCGTAAATAAACATCCCGATTGCGAAGGAAATCGCCAAGCTGATGCTGGCCTCGTAATAGGAAACCGTCTGGAAGCTTTCCAGTGTCAATACGCTCTTCTTAATAATGTCCTCAAAATTCATAACGGTCCTCCAACCTGTTCTCTAACAGCATCATTGTGTATGCAGCAGCATGAGTTTCTCTCTGCACAGGACATACTTGGAAATCGTAGATCGCAGATGATAGGCCGGCGTAATCAGTTCCCTGACGACGTTAGGCAGCACCTCGTCGAATTTTACCTCCATGATGGTGACGCCAGGCATGCTAATCTCGGAAAATAACAGCTCGGAATGAAAAAGATCCAGCTGGTTAGCGGCTACCGCAAGACGCTTGTCAAAGGTGATTCGAACATTCCCATGCGGATAGATAAACGCTTCCCGCCAATAATCGACGATAACGGTCGGCCGATATCCGCCAGCCGTCATGGAGGCGTAGAAATCTCGCGCTAACGGATCCTCGCCTTCATACAAGCTGTCGTAATTTCCATGCAGAATTTGGTCGTACTGCTCTCTGGGGATGCGAATCGATTCCTTCGCGACGTATTCCCCCAACTTGCTTTTCCGTTCCAGCGCGATGTGCTTGTCCGAGCCGTTGTAGATGCGGATTCGGAACTTTTGCCGTCTGAAGACGCCGTCGTTTTTCGTTTCCAGCGCGGTTTTGCGCGGGTCGTCGAAGTACAGGCTGCGGATATTGTAGCCGTCGACATCGACCGAATTCGGATCAAGCGTCATCAGCTGAGAAAGCCTCATGCGCAATCCCAAATAATCGTGCATATGGATGTAGTATTTCTGCTCCGTACGTAGCCGCTTCCCTCTCAGCCGCATTCAGTTCACCTCAAAATCCTTTATGCCGTAGTACATATCGCCTTCCTCGTCCGTGTAGATTTCAAAGTTGAACTGCCGATTGCCTTTGTCGTCCACGACATCCACCCGCCAGAAATACCGGCCGGGAGCCAGCTCCGGAATCGAATGCGAGATTTCCCGCAGTTGTTTATTTTCGTAGACGATATCCGTAAATTCTTTGTTTTTGGCAATGACCATTTCATAGGTCAGCTCGTCGGCCTGCAGGTCGAACGATACTCCCCAGTCGAAATAGATCCGGCCGTCGCGCTGCGTCGCTTCGTTCAAATAGAACGGTTTGGGCTTTTCCAAGTCGTCGTAGTAGCGCTCCAGCGCCCGTTTGGGCGTGTCGATAATCCGTTGGATGTCTTCATCGTAAGCGGACAGACGATCGGGCAAATATTGAATGTCCGGCATCCGGCCGACGAATGGCTCGACGATTGCGCGGTATTTGTCGATTTGCGCCTTTACGGTTTCCTCATTAATGTATTGGCTGAGCTCTTCCATTTTTTCGGTTAGCTTGTTGACATTCTCCTGATTGCGGAAGTAACGGTTATGCAATTCAACTCCCCAGTAATTGCTTAGACCGGCTTGATACGGACGAATAAACTTCATATTTCTTTGAAGCTCCCATCCGCCGTCGTAATCCCAAGGAAGAAAATACCACTTGTCGATATTAAGCGGAGAGTACAGGAAAAAGTTATTGGCGTCCGTATCCATGTTGTCCATTAAAATATTCATGGCTGTCCATGTCAGGAAGTTGTCAAGGTCGAAATACTTTTCCACGGTCTCTTCGATCGGAATGCTGTAATCGTTGACGGCCTCCAGCATGGCGATCAGCTTGTCGTGCTCTTCGCGCCCCTTGATTTCCAAAATCTCCTCGAATTTGGCGACATCGTAGGTTTCGTCCGTCGTCGATTTAATCTGGTCGGGATAGCGGTGAAATTCGAAAAATTTGACTTTATACAAATAGGCGTTCGGATCCAGCATATGAGCTTTCAAAAACCGTTTGTTCGGCTGTTCTACATTCGTGTATAAACCATAGTCGACATAGGGGGCTTCCTTCTCCCCCTGGCTAAGATCTTTCACGTAGAGCCGGACAAACTGCGTCCTCAGGCTGGTCATATCCGGAAGAGTTTCCATCAAATCGAAGCTAAGCTTGTTGCGAAGCCGCGACAGATCGTCAATATGCTTGTTCAGATTCAGCGTTCGCTGATCCATGTACAGCCCGGTCTCCTCGTACAGCTTCAGCCTATAGGACTTTTGAACGCGCGACCAGGCCGAGTTGCCGCGCACCGCAATCGACGCATTGGCCGCTGTCGCATCATGCTCGAACATGCCGGACTTGGGTCCGGATCCGTCCGGCAGCCCCTCCTGCACGATAACTTCAAGCGATTTCCCCAATTCCTTGTCCACCTGGCGGTTTAATGCGTACCAGTCGAACGAAGAATTTTCCCCTTTTGCCGGCAGCACGGTAACGTACAGCGCTTTAAGCGAATCGTCCTGATCGCGATTATACAGCCTCTTGTCGTCTTTTAATCTATAGTCGTGATCGACCGTGATCATCTTGGCAGGGCTATCGTTCGCTTCAATCTGGGAAGGGGGCCCTGAGCTGCACGCCGTCGCCAGCAGACACGCGACAAGCATCGTTGCGACGATGCCTGCTTTGCCTTTGCCGCGTTTATGGCGTGCCTTGTTGCTGATCGGCTGCGCGCAGAACGTATAGTAGTCGATATTGCGCACCACGTAGAGCAGCCGCGCACTCACGGCCAGCAGCGAGACGAACGAAGCGATGAACATGCCCAGGCCGTCATAATTCAGCTGCATCGTCGCAATCGTGCAGCCGATATTGAGCGCCACGAACAGCAAGCTTGTCCAAAGCACGCCTTTGCGGTCGTCGAAATACATCAGAATATGGACGAAGGAGAACAACATAATAAACAAGTAATAAGCGAGCGCCAGAATAATGAAAAGATCGAGCTGCTGCATCGTAAAGCCGATTTTCGGCAACAGCAGCATTCCCGCGCCAAGCGACAGAACCGTCACGACAAGCTGAATTTCCATCAGAAAGCTGATTTCCCGCATCAGCGTTTTTTGCATTTGTTTTTTGGCGTTTTGAATATCTTGTATGGTGCCGTCGGCGCTGATGTACAAATAATAGTGGCGAAATTTCTCGAAGAACGACGTTTCGACGGACACGACAAAAGTGACGAGCGTAGGCAGCACGGTCAGGAAGGCATAAAAAACAGGAACGTCGTAAAACATGAAGACCCGATAGGCGCCCCCGATCAATTGACCGTTCTCGCTGAACCAGTAAACAAAGTTATGCAAATAGATGCCGGAATAAACCAGCATGCCGCTGAAGAACAAGGCGGGATACTTTTTCATGTGCAGCAAAAATTCGTAATATTTGCCGGAATCGGCTTTGGGGAACTTATGGTGCATGTGAAGCCCTGTCAAAAGGCATATGGTCAAAAAACCTGCATCCAGTCCAATAAAGGCGCCCAACAGGGTAGAGATCGAGAAGTATTTCATCAGAACCCAGGCGACCAGCACGGCGATCCCGGCGCCGCTCAGAAAGCTGCGCGCAATTCGCATATAATCCTTTAACGCGGACAGGTAGACGCCCTGTATCCAAATCATCACGAGAAAAACAAAAAAGAAAAAGGCGCTGAATTTGTAAGCCAGACTTCCGTCTACCCGGCTTAAAAAGATCGCAGCCGTAATAGAGGCGATCGGCACGATAATGCTCAGCACGCCGTAATAGGAGGACATGAGCCTTCTGAATTGCTTGGTGTACAAGCAGTCCGAAACATATCGCGTAACGACGAGGGAGATCCCCGAAGTCATCACGATGGAAAAAATAAAGCAGTAGGACACCGTCGCAATGTACAGTTCCCAATCCAGATAGGTTCCGTCATGAATCGACATCAAGCGTTGTAAAATAATGATCAATGACATGCAGAGGATCATAGGACCGACTGTTGTCATGGAGGAATATGCGTAGGCACGCAGATTGTTGAGCAGCCCTTCTTTACGAAAGAGCTTTCGCAGCTCGAATCCGATCCCCGCCATTTGTCCCGCCTCCCAATTCAGTATATAATTTCCGGTAATTCGCAATGACGTCCTCTTGCCGATAATAGCGGCTAACGCGAGCATAAGCGTTCCGTCCGTACTCTTCTCTCATTTTTTTGCTGCTTGCCAGCTGCAGAACCGCCTGGGCGATTTGCTCGACATGCATGACCGGCACCACTAAGCCCGCGGGCCCGATCCCGTCGTCCAGCCCGTCCAGCAACTCCTTGCAGCTGCCGACATTGGTGGCGACGTACGGCTTGGCGGCAGCCATCCCTTCCAGCATCGCGAGCGGCTGTCCTTCGCTAATGCTCGTCAGCAGCAGAATATCCATTTTTCCAATATACTCCATAATGTTGACCGCTCCGGTAAAGATAACATCCTTCAGCTGCAGGCTGTCTACCAGCTTGAGGCATTCCTCGTAATATTCCTCGTCCTCATCGTAAGAGCCCATAATATAGAATACGGCGTCCGGTCTTTCTTCTTTCACAAGCATGAAGCTTAGCAGCATCGTTTTAATATCTTTAATCGGCACGACGCGAATAATGGCGCCGAGATAAAGCTGGTCGCCGGGTTTTTGCCGATCCAGCCGATCGTATCTTTCGACTTGAACCCCGTTGGGGATGACCTGGATTTTATTCGCGTCGCAGCCCAGTTCGATTTCGATTTCGCGGTTGCGGTTAAACAAAGTCGTGACTTGATCCGCATGCTCATAGGCGCTGCCCGACAGGCGATAGAAGTATTGAATCCACAAATCCTTGAAATACCCTTTCACCCAATCGGCCTTAATAATTTCCTCTTCCCTTTCCCGCGAGTAAATGCCGTGCTCGGTCAGGAGAAACGGCATCCCGTACAGCTGCTTGGCAAGAGCGCCGACTACGCCGGCATAACCGGTGGATACGCTGTGATACAGATCGGCTTGCGGAATGTTCTCCCGAATCGTCAGAAACAACGGAAGAATCATCGAACGAACCGTCCAGAACATTTCCGTGAAGGGGACAAGCGGATAGCGCTTCAGGCATAACGCCTGAAGCACATCGTAGAAATCTTTGCTTTGCAAAAAGTCCGATACGCGAGCATACTGCTCCTTGCGCAGCAGCGCGAACAGCTCCCGCCATTCCACCGTTCCCGCGTCTCCCAGAAGCCGCATCAGGTTGTCGCGGTCCCCGTCCGAGAGATGAAACCGCGTTCCCCATTTCCCTTCCTCTGTCAGATAGGCGTCGAGAAAGGTCTCCTTGACCTCGATCACATTGTCCGGCAGGTTGTATTTGAATTTTCCTTTCTGCGTTCGCTGGGCGGCGATCGTATAAATGATAAATTCATGCTCCTGCATTTGCGTGGCAATCTGATGAATCCAACTGGAGACGCCCCCCGTGACATAAGGGTAGGAGCCTTCGGCAATGATGCATATTCTCAAGTTCTCACCTACTTCAGTTCGATATTGAATTGCGCGTTTGTCGCTTCAACCAAATACGTATTTTCGTCGATCCGTTGGACGTGACAGTTGGTCAGCTTGCCGATTTTCTTGTCGGAGCGAAGAATAAAGTACTGCCGGGTATGGTAATTCTCAATGTCGACCCCTAATTCCGAATCCGTTTGCTTGCGTGCGATTCGGCTGTTCAGCACCGCTGCCACATGCA
Organism: Cohnella hongkongensis; assembly: GCF_042654645.1. NCBI lineage: Bacteria > Bacillati > Bacillota > Bacilli > Caryophanales > Paenibacillaceae > Cohnella > Cohnella hongkongensis. The sequence continues at coordinate 6,485 of NZ_JBHSEP010000001.1, forward strand.
TGGCGGCGTCCCCGGAGGTTTGCGCCTTTAGCCAGGGATAGGTATCGCTGACCCGGTCAAGCAGATGCTCGAAGTCCTGGTACAGGTTTTTCCAGCTTTTCTTCTTGCCCCTCCGCACATCCAGCAGATCGTCGGGATGGATAAAGTGCGAGAAAAACCCGTGCGCGGTCATCACGCTCGCCTCCAACCAGAGCATATCGGGCGATTCGGCATAACCGGACGTAATGCGCGGCATTTCTACAATCCCGTCCTCGGCAATTTCAAACTCCTGCACATAGGAGAAATCCCGCGGATCCTCCTCGTACAGACTCGAAATGACGCGCAAGCTGTCCCAGTTGTCGACCAGAGCCTTCCTGCCCTCTCTGCTCAATACGTTGGAAGGAGGCACATAGCTGACCGTGTCGTAGTTCGGAAACGCCTTTTCCAAAAAGGCAACGACCGTCTGTACGGAGGTCTCGATATCCTCATAGGATTTCCACGTATGATAGTGATACGCTTTGGCGATATCCTCCCGAAACTGCAAGGGCTGATGATTGTAGCCGTGTATGCCGATTTCGCCGCCGCTCTTCAGCACCTCGCGGCCGTATACGATCAGGTTGGTCAGATCCTCTTGCCGGTAGGGAGGAAGAGGCGCGGCCACCGTGTCGTTATAGTCTTGAATCGCAACGGCCGTATATTTCAAATCGTATTTTTTCGCCGCCCGAATCATATCCGGCCACCAAATATCCTTGAAGAACGAAGCGATATTGCGTTTATAGTCCGCGTAAATGTCAAGGTTAATGTCTTTACTCATCGGCGCGGGATAGTCGTCGATATAGAACAGCTTGGCGTTAAAAATCGGATAAATGTAGTCTGGAATCAGCATGCTGAGCGCGCCGACGACCAAGCCGCGATTCGATTTCGTAAACAAGTTGTTTCCGTTGTAAACCATTACGGCGCCATCGCCGTATTCGTAGCGCCAAATGACCGGTGACAGCTCTCCTTTGGCCAGCAGCTCGCTGTCATGATCCAGTTCGACAGAAAGCGAGTCGTTATAGAAATAATCGTCGGCGAATTTCTGGTTCTTTTGTCCGATCAGCACGTTCGAAGTCATTTCGATATCGTGATTTCCAATGACATACCGGTAATTAACGATTCCGATTTTGCGATAGATGCGGGTGAGAACAGGACCCGGGTGATCCATTCTGGTCAGGAAGAGATAGCCGCCTTGGGCAATATACCGCTCGAGTTCGTCAATGGCGTCCGGCATCGTTTCCATGCTGTTAAGCAGGATGACGGCCTGGCACGATTCGAAGCCGATATCGTCCGCGGCGACATCCTGAATCGTATAAGGCTGCTTGATATAACGGTAAACTTCCTTAAAATTGCCGTAATACTTGGCGCTCAATTCGTCCTGACTGTCATAGACCATACAGTGCGCGCCGGATGCTTGACTATTCGCCACAAGCATATCCGCGGGCTCGATCGACTGTTGAAACTCCCGCCACTCCGTCAATGACATTTTATTGTTGTTAGACACATACTTCAGAACGAGATCCGACCGAGCAAGCTGTGAAACAATGCCAAAAACAAGTATGCCAACCAGAATAATATAGACGTTTCTTCTAAATCTGACGTTGTTGTTCATTGGCTTCCCCTTCAGACCAAAACCGCACTGCAGTCAGCCCGGCATTCGACAAGCGAATCGGCGAATTTTTCAAGCGTATGAGCGTCTCCTCCAGCTTGCGGCTGGAGCGGACGGTAAAATAATATTTCATTAAGGACAAATAGGCTTGCTCGCTTAACGGAAAACATTCGACGTATTGAAGAGCGGTCTGCTCGGCTTCGGCAAAGATGCCCAGTTCGATTTCCGTTTCCAGCTTGGCCGCAAACAGCAGCTCTTCCTTCTCGTGCTGCTTCAAATAATTCGTTAAAACGGACAAATACGTATATTGGTATTTTCTCTTCGTCCGCTCGTCGAGAAAACCGCTTCTCACGTAAACCGCCAATACGTCGATGTAAGCTTTGGCGGTTTCCGCATGACGCTGATCCTGCTCGTAACGCACTTCCAGTTCCTGCAGGGCAATCAACAGCTTCCGCTTCATTTCCATAATCGCGCTTACTGCGTAATGCGAGGTTTCCGTATCCTCATTGTTTACCGCAAGCTGCAAAACCTCGATATATTTGATCGTGTCCTGTTTCAGCACTTCAATCAGCGCTTGCCGCCGATCTTGATGGCGGCTGGCCACCAACGCATCCTCAATCGGCACCACATCCAGCTCCCGCTGCTTTTCAACGCCGTGAAACACCCCGATTCGGCGAATGGAATGCTCTCGTTCCTGTTGTTCTACATATTCCGCGAATTGTTGCTCGGAGCGGGGGCGCGGTTTTTGACTCCATATCGTCGGCAAGAGCCAGCCCAGGCCCGGAATGCTGGCTACGATTAACAGCTTGATCAGCAGCAGCTGTTTATCTTGCCGGTTTAACAGGGCAAGCGCCGCAGCAGATAGGATGAGATAGAGTCCGTAATAAAGCCAAAGCATTCGCTCACTCCTCGTTTACGACGGTAAATGAAAATTCCGGATGAGACAGCCGCGGCATAATAAGGTCCAGATCCTGCTTGCTCGTATTCGACAGCAGCAGCTGAAGCTGCCGCTCTTCCGTAAGACCGACATAATCCGTTTCGCGGAGCAGCGGCTCGATAAATTGCGCCGCCTGCTGCTGAGAATACTGGTTCAGGTTGCACTGCAGCAGCAGGTACGGGATTTGATGCTGCAGCTTCGCCTCCTGCTTGGCCTGCACAATTTCCTTAAAGACAGCCGGCTGCATAATTTTCGTTCCTTCAACGTACCGATTGTTTTCCGTTGCTTCAATAAAGGTGAAGGCCTTGCTTAACGATGAAGCGATCAAATCGGTCGTAATCCGAAACAGATTTTGCTGGTACAAGGAGAAGCTTTCGAATTTCATGCCATCAATGGCAATAACTGCGGCAACCCGGTTTTGATATAAGAGCGGCGCCGCCATTAACGGTTTGTCCTGCTCGAGGTGCTTGTTCATGTAGATTTGCCCGTCTTGCAGGATGAGCTGCAGGTAGCTAAAATCCGATACGCGCAAGGACTTGTCCAGCAAATTTGCGTCGTAGCCCGAGCTGGCGAGCAGCCTTAGAAAATTTTGATGCTTGTTCAGACGATAGATGGCAACCTTCTCGACGCGCATAATCGATTTGACAACGTTAACGGCGGAGTTGAAGACCGTTTCCGGCTCCAAGCTCTCGAGCTCTTTCGTAGCATAATAGATTTTGCCGTAGCTGTCGCCCGCGTTCATGATACGGAGCTGAAGCTCGTCCTTAACTTCGCGCACCTCTTTATAGATATCTTCCAGAAACTCATAGCGTTCGGTAGCTTCGGCTGCTTTTCGCTCTTGCTGCGCAATGCGCACGTTTTTTCGCTGTATCGCATAGCCGACAACAAGTCCGATAAACAGATAGATCGCAATGCTGAAAAAGAAATCGGTGTCGTAGGTAAGCGATACGGGGTCTCTGCCTGCCTGCAGCTCTTGATAGGTGAGCAAGCCGATCGACAACGCCACGGCCAGCAGCGCCTGGCGATTGCCGTATAAAATGCCTATGATCGTAATGTAAAACAGCTTGACATCGATTACGCCGTACATGTTGCTCACGATGCTCAGGCTCAGCCAGGCGGTCAGCGCGAAGGCCAGCGCATTTTCAAGCGTCGGCATTAGCCACTTCGGCATTTTAGGACGGGCTTTTTTCGGCGCCAGCTCTGCCGCGGCTGATGCCGCGGCCTCATTTTGCCCGATCTGGCTGACGAAATAAGCGTACGTGCGCTCCAAGCCTTCTTTAAGATTGTAGAGCGGCGACCAGTCCAAATCCCGCATGATGGACGTATTGTCCAACTGCGAATGCCGAATATCCTGCTGTCGGGGCGGCTGGTGTTGAACCTGCACATCCGGTCGGATTTCAGAGAGATATCGGATAATGTCATTAACCGAGTCCGGACGGTTCACGGAAAGATTGTAAACGCCCGTGTGCGATGCATTTACGCTGCGATACAGCGCGTCGGCCACGTCCTCGACATAGATGAAATCCCTTGTTTGCTCGCCGTCGCCAAACACCTGCAAGGGCTTGCCCTTCAGCATGTTGTTCATAAAGATCGAGATGACCCCGCCCTCGCCGCCGGAATTTTGCCGGGGGCCGTACACATTGGAGAAACGAAAGCCGATTGTCGACAAGCCGTACAGGTCCTGCCATTTTTCCGCGTAAAACTCGTTGACATATTTGCTCATCCCGTAAGGCGCAATCGGGTCCGCGCTCTTCGTTTCCTGATGCGGCAGCGCCTCGCTGAGGCCGTATACGGCAGCCGATGAGGCGTAAATAAATCGTTTGACCCCGTACTTGACCGACAGGTCCAGCATGTTGACCGTCCCCAACACATTGGATTCCGTATCGAGCTGGGGGTTGACAACGGATTTGCTGACGCTGATCTGGGCCGCGAGGTGCACAACGGTATCAAAACGATACGCCCGGAAGATCTCTTCGCATTTGGGATCCGTCACATCCAGCGTATAGCCGCGATGCTTGATTTGCACATTCGCTTTATTCCCGGTCGACAGGTTGTCGATAATAAATACTTCGTACCCTTCCTTGAAAAACCGGTCCGCGACATGGGAACCGATAAAACCGTATCCGCCGGTAATCAATACTTTCATTTCTCGCATACCTCGCTTCTAATAACTATCGTGTGCAGAGCGCACTACTTCGTGATTTTATATTCGAACAGCGCCTCCTCCTCAGGAAGCTTTAAAGACTTCTGATCGTCAAGCATGACTCCGATCGCAATCGTGCCGCCAGGCCCGACTCCAAGCTCCTTCAACCCGACTTTCCATTCTATGAAGCCTTGGGCATTGACGTATGAAGCGTTGTCGAGCGTCGAAAGCTTGCGGAAATCCCAATTTTTGTTATCTCCCTCGTAACGGTACAGCGCTCCGTTTTCAACCAAATTGTCTATCCCGGACTCCTTCCACCTGGAGGACCGATAGCCGGAATCGCGGTCGTTATCCGAATCGATGTAGACCTGATTTTTCTTCGGCGAGCCGTTCGTTTGAATGGCAATATACAGGTACTCCGAATCGTTCGTCACATAGGCGGCCAGCGATCGATCCGCTTTGGCGGCAAGAGCCGGGAAATCGCTCCAGTCCTCCGACCGTCCGTCGACTTGAATGACAGAGACGGGAGCCGGCGTCGGTTCGGGCGTCGGCTGAGGAAGATCCGAATCGCCTGTTACCATGGCCATAGCTCCTCCGGCCGGCAATTGATCGTTTCTGGAATCCTTCCATATATACCCGATCATCACTTGCTTCTTATCCCGAACGCTCAAATCCGTTAACGGAATCGCCATTTCGATTGTGGAATGGTTAATCACCGATTCGCGATCGCGGTAATCTTTCACCCTTTCCCAGCTCCAGTCCTTGCCGCTTCCCGCGTACCGGTACAGGATTCCGTTCTCAATCAAATAATTCGCTTGTTGATTCGACCAGAACGGCACGGCAAAGGAATCCAAGCTGTCGGTGCGAATATAGAATTGCCCTTTCTCCTTCAGCAGTTGCCCCGTAAGGAGTACGTATAGCGTCCCGTCCACTATCGCGCTCTTCAGCGTCCTTGCATTCGAATCGCTCGTGGCCAGCGGAGAATAGGGGTCCCAGTCCTCAGATAAGCCGTCGATGACAAACGGTGACTGGTTTGCCGGCGGTTCCGGATTTTGCGGAGGCGCTGTCGGCGGCTCCGGGACATGCGGAGGCGCGATCGGCGGCTCCGGATTCTGCGGAGGCGCGGTCGGCGGCTCAGACGTCGACGTCTTGTACTCGATTGCGCCGATGTCGATCGAATTTCCGATAATCCGCGGCGAGGCTGTCAAATCAAAATCCCCGAATTGCGGATATTGCCGCGTTCCGGCATCGATCGCCGGTGAACCGGCGGTCAATTCCGGCATCCCGTCGTTTCGAGGCCGCAGCATCGGATCGGCATATATGGCGTTCGGATCCTGGTTGGCCGACTGCCTGTAGCTGTCGAGACTGCCGTAAAGAACATTTTGGAAAAGCCAGGAGGGACTTGTCCCCTCGACGGCAAAATACTGATTATAATCAAAAACGTTGTTCATGCTGGTCGAGCGGTTATCGAATATAAACGGCGTATCCGCGCCCGCAATCAGCAGATTGTTGGCAAAGACGTTGTTCTGCACATGATGCTGGAACGTTATTTCGCCGTCTCCGGTGCGCAGCTGATTGTTGAGATAGAACGTATTGTTCAAGACAACGTTATCCCTGGCGCCGCCGTTGTCCGGCGAGGAGCCTCCCATAATCAGACCGGACATCTGGTTGTGATGAATGTAGTTGTTCCGCAATGTGATGAAGCTTGCGGCGGCATCCTTGCGCTCGCTAGCTATTTCAATGCCATAATTGCTGTAAAATACTTCATTGCCCTCAATAACAGTAGAGGCGCCGCCATCCACATAGATTGCCGCCGCAGCCCGGTAGCCGCGATAGGCCGGATTGTCGATGGTGTCGACATAGGAAACCCGATTGCCGGCCACAACGCCATTGCGGGCTTGATCGACGCATGACCCGGAACAGGTTTGATAGAAGCCCGCCACATCGATGCCGATGTTGTTGACTCTTTCAATCACATTATTTTGCACAAGAAAACCGTCGACATTTCCTACGATCGTGAGCGCTTCGCTGGAGCCCAAAGTCAGGTCGTGCAAGTAATTGCCTATAATGGCAACGTTCTGGATTGCCGTGCTGCGGTTTCCGTATACGACAATTCCGTTGGCATTTCCATTCGGGTCGGTATGGGCTATGCGATGAATGTGATTGTTTTGAATGATCAGATTGGAGGAGCCTTCGACGACTTTAATGGCCGAAATATACTTCTTGGGGTCGCCAACCTGAAAATCGGTCAGCTCAAAGCCGTCAAAAATAACGTTGCGCGCGCCGTAAAACTGGACAAGGCTTGAGCTGCTGCTCTCCGCCCCGCTAATAACGGGGGTTTCTCCCGGATAGGCCTGAAAGGTTATATAGTCTCCCGAATCGGAGAAACTCTTTATCGTAATATTCTCTTGATAAATCCCTCCTCGGACGAACACCGCCTCCCCAGGCCGAAGCCGATCTGCTGCATGTTGAATCGTCTTCCATGGCGCGGCCTCCGTACCCTCATGGGCATCCGAGCCCCATGGCGCAACATAATAAATGGCCCCTGGCGACGAACCCGCTTTGACGAACGCAGGCAGATTCGAAATGAGAATCATCACGCCCATCAGAAATATAAAGCTGATTTTGATATCTCTCGTCTTTACGGGGTATTTTATACGTTCCATCACATTGATGTATCCCTCCACGCTGCTGCTGATCTGGGTTTGTCGCACCAACGCACCTTTCAAACCCGCGCCATCCGAAAGTATGTACAGGAGAAAGATACGAAATCTCCTTAATTGCCTTTTCATTCGTCTTCCCGCATCGGGCGAGTCGTCGAATCGTTTTAAGAGAACGACCTCTGTAAATCCAAACCTAAAAAACCAGTTAATGTTCTTTTGTCTTTTTTTGAAACTATATAATCATACAATTTTCGACTAAACAAAAACTGAACGTGGACCGGAAAGGAGTAAAAATTGCGGAAAAGGATAAAAATTGCACGTCCGTAAGGGGAGGAAATACGACTGAAGGTCATAATAGTCGTAGGAGAAGTCTATCACACCTATCAGCAAAATCAAGTCTTCCGAGAAAGGAGAATCTCGAAAACGGCGCGAACGGCGTCGCTCTCGGCGGAGATGCAAAGATCGCGCGCCAGATTCGGCATTAGCCGCTCCTTCCAGTTTTCGGCGGAGATGCGAAGATCGCGCGCCAGATTCGGCATTAGCCGCTCCTTGCAGTTCTCGGCGGAGATGCGAAGATCGCGCGCCAGATTCGGCATTAGCCGCTCCTTGCAGTTCTCGGCGAAATCCCTTCTCCAGCGCTTGGCTCAGCTTCTCGCCGGTCGGAAGGATGTCTTGGGCAACAACTGCCGAATTCGGCGCGGGACGACATCTTCTTCGGATAAGCGGCGAGGAGTTACGGAATATCGAATTCCTTGAGGGTCACGCTCACGCGCGCCGGCCGCCGACGAGCGCCGTCCGCTCCCCGGGATGGATGACGAGGCCTCCGGCCTCGATCGTCTGCTTGTCTTTCCCGACAGGGCGGTTGAACTGCAAGGAACGCCTCAGCTGGGCGTCACTCGCGCGACCAATTCCATCGGATTAAGGGGCTTGGTCATGAAGTCGTCGGCTCCCTGAATGAGACCAGTGATTTTATCGAGGTCGGAGCTTTTCGCGCTGGTGATTTTATCGAGTTCGGAGCTCTTCACGCTCAAGTGGAGGATCGGCATACGGTGCTTGTCGCGAATTTGCCGGGTCGCTTCGTCCCCGTCCAGCCTCGGCGTCATAATATCGAGAAGGGCCAAGTCGGTCGGATGCTTCGGTAACGCGTCCACCGCCTGCCCGTTCTTTGCCTTGAGGGATAGACAGCCCCGCCGGGCCAAATGCAGCTCGACCAGGTGGGCGATTTCCGTATCGTCGTCCGCGATCAGAATCGTCAACCGTTTCGCGCGCTTTTTTCCTCCCGGCAGCGGCGAACAGGGCGTACAACCCCCATCCGGTCATTCCTCCCGCCGTATTCAAAATCAGATCGTCCACGTCAAAGCTGCCTATGTAGAAGACCGCCTGGGACGTTTCCAGCGTTAAGCTGAGGAAAAACGAGCATGCGAGGACCTTCCCCGCGGCTCTTGCGGCCTTGCCGGCTCCGAGCGCTGCCAGCAGCAGCCCGAACGGCACAAAAATCGCAAGATTGCCATATAAGTTCACCGAGCCGTGTCTCGTACCCGCGTACAACGCGCTCGTTATTTCATGCAGCGGAACCAGGTTTCCTTGTTGGATCCTCGTCAGAATGCGCGCTGGTTCCTGGAAGCTGAGCTTCCACTGCTCTGTCAAGAATGCGACATCTGCGGGATGGCCTTTGAACAGAATCACTCGGACGAGAACATATAAATAGACGACGAGAGCCGCTCGCAGTACGGCATTTCGCAGCTTCACGAAGGACCGGCCTCCTTCGCGCCAGGCGATCCGGCTCCCCAAGTCGTGACGATGACGCCGTCCTTGTTGTCCCCCGAGATCGTATAGCTGCCCGATACCGGAATCGATAGCGACGGGCTGTCCTTCAAGGAATAATAGGATACGACGTACGCCGTTCCGTTCACTTCGGCCTGAATCCGTCCTTGCTCTTTCAGGTAGTCCAGATATTCTTCCAGCACCCTATTTTGTTCCCGCATTATCGCGCTATGCGGGAGTCCGACGTAGCGAAAATGCCAGGGCTCGTGACGGATGCCCGTAATGTCCGTCTTGTCCTCCGGATAACGCAGCACGAATCCGTGCTTCCAGGCGTTCTCCTCCAGCCACTTGCCCTCCGGCGCATCCTTCATCAGTCCGAGCGAGGAGCCGACGTCGAGAGACAGCCCCAGGTTATGCTCGCTATGGCCCGGCGGATTGGCGTAATCCGCTCCCAGCCTCTCGTACAGCTCGGCCTGTTTTTCCTCGTTTCTGTAGCCGCTCGTAATCAGAAATTGATCCACGCCGTCCGCTCTGGCGGCTTCGACCATCTCGACGAATTTGCGCAGCAGATCCGGAGGCAGCTCGATCCCGTCGCCTGCAATGCCGATGCCTTCCGCCAGCTCCGGCCGCTCGGACAAGTTGACGACTTCAGGCAGCTTCGCCCCCTTAGACACAGGGTAACGGGAATTGACGAGCAGCAAATCGCCTCGACTGATCTCCTCGCGGCCTATCGTCAGCATCTTTCGGGCCGATTGCGGCTCCTGCCACTCCGGCGCGTCTCCTTCCAGCACTACGATGACCGCCTCGTCGTCCGCCCACGGCTGCCGGAGCGCATTCCAGCCGAATCCGAGCAGCAATAGTAGAATAACGCCGCACAACGCTTTCTTCATCCCTAGATTCCCCCTCTGCCTTCTTAAGGATAAAGGGGAATTTTTAATAAATAAGCCGGAAAAACCTAAAGAATTTATTAAACCGGAAATCGGGAGCAGGCAAGCAAAAGCGCGTTCGGCGTCCTCTAGACGCAGAATCGCGTTTTTGTCGGAGGGGATTCAAAAAAGGGGAGCCTATTTTAGGCTATCTGAATCGCCAAGCTAAACGGTTTACGCCGTCCATGGGATTGGCGGGCTCCCGTTGATGCCGGAAGGGATTCAGATCAGGACAGCGTATTCTAAACTTGCCGAATCGTCAAAAAATCCCCTTCGAGCACAGGGCGCTTAATGGCCCGTCTGCTCGAAGGGGATCTTTCCTTGTCGATGAAGCCTGACTCTCTTTCGCCTCCGCTTACCCTTCCAGCCAGATCGTTTTCTCGGCTGCGGGAGTTCGAGCGGCTGCCGGCTGAGGCATGTCGGGGTACCCGACGTAGACGAAGCCGACGACAGTCTCCCGGTCCTCCAGCTTAAACGCCTGCTTCATGACCGGATGGTATGCCGGAGCGCCGGTGCGCCATACGGCGCCGAGTCCGTTATCGTGAGCGGCCAGCAGCAGGTTTTGCACCGCCGCATGCGCGGCCGCCAGCTCCTCCTGCGGGAGCGCCCGCGCATCGTCGGAAGGCGAGCAGACGGCCGCGATGACGACCGGAGCGCGAAGCGCCTTCGCCACCTCCGCTTGACGCCGCGCGGCGCGCTCCTCCTCCGCCAGCTCTCCCCAACCTGCCGATGCGATAGCGGCATAGGCCTCGCCGAGAACCTTCCGGCCCTCCCCGGTCATGACGATAAACCGCCAAGGCTCCGTCCGAAAATGGTTAGGCGCCCATACGGCCGCCTCGATCAGCTTCTCCACCAGCTTCCTTGGAACGGGATCCTCCTTCACCTTGCCGATGCTGCGTCGGCCGCGCACAACTTCTTCAAAACTGGCCATACTCGTCTCTCCTTCTCCCCTCAAATAGCAAATCCCCGACAATCTTCCAAAATCATAACATACTTGCCGGCTGGCGAGAAATACGGAAGACTAATCGAGGTCCCGCCCTGTATTCCTGACTCGAAGGGATATCGGGAAAAGGAGCACTCATGCCCCAATGTTGTCGGGTTAAGCCGTTGTCGTATGCGATCGTGGCGCCATCCTGCCTTCAACGTCTAACGGTTGCAGTGGCGCTTAATCGATCGTTTTCTCTAAAAAGGAGAAGCTAACGGTTGCCACCGCGCTTATTTTGGGGTTGACGAGCGAAACGGCGCATTTTCAGCTGAAATAGCCGCTGCTGCAACCGTTACAATCTCCATATTGCGAAAACAGCACGATTAGCCGCGCTGGCAACCGTTACGTTAGCGGGCTGGCATGTGTTGGCGCGAGTTGGAGTGGGCGGTCGGCTGGCGCAAGTGGTGGGCTGGCGCAGGTTGGTGGGCTAGCGTGTGTTGGTGGGCTGGCATGTGTTGGCACGAGTTGGAGTGGGCGATGGGCTGGTGCAAGTTGGTGGGCTGGCATGTGTTGGTGGGCTGGCGCGAGTTGGTGGGCTGGCATGTGTTGGCGCGAGTTGGAGTGGGCTGGCGTAGGTTGGTGGGTTGGCGCGGGTTGGCGGACTGGCGCAGGTTGGTGGGGTAGCGCGGGTTGGCCTTTGATCGCGATGACCGTCAGGACTCCGCCGCGCACGAACATCTCCCGAATTCAACCAACTCAAGTTGCTTTGATTTTCTGAATCATGCGAAGGAGGAGCAGCAGCAACGGTAAGAACCCGACTTGCGATTCGGTTTAAGATTAACTCTCAATTGAGACGATTCTGCTAGGCTGCTTTTTGACCGTTTGCTTAACCTGACAGCATTGCTCCTGCCCCTCCCACATAATCCTGATTAGAAGGGATTACGAGGAAAGAGCCGCGCTTCGGCGGCTCCTTCCTCGTTCCTGACTGAAGGGGATATCGGCAAAAGCCCACGAAAAGCGAAGGCTGTTCGCAATGCTCCCGGCTCCCGGCATCCGAGTCATCCCACGCCGGCCTTAACGCCGCCGGCGAACTGGCTGTTGTACAGATCCGCATAGAAGCCGCCCCGGGACAGCAGCTCGGCATGCGTGCCCTTCTCGATAATGCTGCCGTGGTTCATGACGAGAATAAGATCGGCGTCCCGGATCGTGGACAGCCGGTGCGCGATGACGAAGCTCGTTCTGCCCTTCATCAGCTCGTGCATCGCCTTCTGAATATGGGCCTCTGTCCGCGTATCGACGCTGCTCGTCGCTTCGTCGAGAATGAGGATGGCCGGATCGGCGAGGATGGCGCGGGCGATCGTCAACAACTGCTTCTGCCCTTGGGACAGATTGGACGCCTCTTCGTTAAGCACCGTGTCGTAGCCGTCCGGCAGCGTGCGGATGAAATGATCCGCATGCGCGGCCCGCGCCGCCTCGACGATCTCCTCTTCGGTCGCTCCGATGCGCCCGTACGCGATATTGTCGCGGATCGTCCCGTTGAACAGCCACGTATCCTGAAGCACCATCCCGAACAGGCTTCTCAGATGACCCCGCTTCATCCGCGTAATGTCCTCGCCGTCGATCGTAATTGCGCCCCCGCTCACCTCGTAGAATCGCATAAGCAGGTTCACGAGCGTCGTCTTTCCGGCGCCCGTCGGTCCGACGATCGCCACCGTCTGACCGCTGCGCACGTCGAGATCCATCTCCTCGATCAGCGGCGCGTCCTCCTTGTATCCGAAACGAACGCCGCGCATGGCCACATCCCCGCGCGGAGATGCCAATGCGACAGCCCGGCCCTCTTCCGCTTCCGGGACTTCCTCCTCTTCGTCCAGCAGCTCGAACACCCGCTCGGCGGACGCGATCGTCGATTGGATGATGTTCGCGATGTTCGCCGTCTGCATGAGCGGCATCGAGAACTGCCGGGCGTACTGGATGAACGCCTGAATGTTCCCGATCGTGATCGTGCCGTTCGCCACCATAATTCCGCCGATGACGCTGATGAACACGTAGCCGATGTTGCTCACCATGCTCATAAGAGGCATGATGTTCCCGGATACGAATTGGGCCTTCCAGCCCGACTCGTACAGTCTCTCGTTAATCCGGTCGAATTGGGCGACCGAGTTCTCCTCCTGGCCGTACGCCTTGACGATCTTATGCCCCGAATACATCTCTTCCACGTGGCCATTCAGTTGGCCCAGCTCCATCTGCTGCTCCTTAAAGTACTTCTGCGATCTGCTGGCCGCTCCGCGAATGACGATCATGGAAAGAGGCAGCGTCAGCAGCAGAATCAGCGTAAGCCACGGGCTGATCGTCAGCATCATGACGATGACTCCGATAATCGTAATCAGCGACGTAATCAGCTGCGTCAGGCTCTGCTGCAGCGTATTGCTGATATTGTCGACGTCGTTGACCGCCCGGCTCAGTATCTCCCCGTGCGTTCGCGTATCGAAATATTTCAGCGGCAGCTTGCCCAGCTTGGCGTTCACTTCGTTGCGCAGCCCGTATACCGTTTTCTGCGCGACGCCGGCCATCAGAAACTGCTGAATGTAGCTGAACAAGGAGCTGACCAGGTACAGCGCCGCCAGAAACAGGACGATCTGCCAGATCCCCGGCAAGTCGAAGGTCGCGTCCGGGTCGCCCTGGATTTTCCCCATCATCCCTTCGAACAGCTTCGTCGTCGCCTCTCCGAGAACCTTCGGACTGTAGATCGCGAACGCCGTGCTCAGAATCGCCGTGATCATCACCGCGATCAGCTTCGCGCGCTGAGGGCGCAAATAGCCCATCAGCCTGCGCAACGTCCCTTTGAAATCCTTCGCCTTCTGCACGGGCATTCCCATTCCGCCCATGCCCGGTCCCGGTCCCATGCCCGGCCCTTTCGGCATTTTGCCGCGCGGCTCGCTCATGCGATCTCCTCCTCCGAAAGCTGCGAAGTGACGATTTCCCGATACACTTCGCAGCTCGCCATAAGCTCCTTATGGTTGCCGATGCCCGCTACCCGGCCCTCGTCGAGCACGACGATCCGGTCCGCATCCATAACCGTGCTTACGCGCTGGGCGACAAGGATGACCGTCGAATCGGTCGTCTCGCTCCTTAGAGCGGCTCTGAGCTTGGCGTCGGTCTTGAAGTCGAGCGCGGAGAAGCTGTCGTCAAACACATAGATCGCCGGTTTGCGGACCAGCGCCCGGGCAATGGACAAGCGCTGCTTCTGACCGCCCGACAAGTTCGCCCCGCCCTGCGACACCGGCGAAGCATAGCCCTCCGGCAGCTCTTCGATGAAGTCCGCCGCTTGCGCGATGGCGGCCGCATGACGGATCTCGTCATCCGTCGCGTCGTCCTTCCCGTATCGGATATTGTCGGCGACCGTTCCGGTGAACAGCTGCGCCTTCTGCGGCACGAGTCCGATCAAGGAGCGCAGCTCCTCGACGGGCATCTGCCGCACATCGACGCCGTCGATGCGCACGCCCCCCTCCTCCGCGTCGTAAAATCTCGGAATCATGCTGATCAGCGTCGACTTGCCCGAGCCGGTGCCGCCGATAATCGCCGTCACTTCGCCCGGAGAGCTGCGGAAGCTGATTCCGGAGATCGCCGGATTTTCCGCCCCCGGATAGCGGAACGACACCCGCTCGAACTCCACTTCGCCGCGCCTGCCGCCCGACGAGCTTCCCCGGACCGATTGCTCCTCCGGCCTCCTGCCGCCCTGCTCCATGGCGGAAGGCTGCAGCTCCAGCACCTCGTTAATCCGCACCGCCGAAGCCGAAGCCCGCGGGACCATGACGAACATCATCGAAACCATCAGCAGCGAGAACATAATCTGCATCGCATACTGCAGGAACGCCATCAGGTCTCCAACCTGCATATGTCCGCCGCTGACTCTCAGCCCGCCGAACCAGATGATCGCCAGCGAGGAGAAGTTCAGAATCAGCATCATCATCGGCATCATGAAGGCCATAATCTGGTTCACCTTGATCGCGGTTTGCGTCAAGTCGCGGTTCGCCTCGTCGAACCGCCGGCTTTCGTGGTCGAGGCGGTTGAACGAACGGACGACGCGAATGCCCGTCAGTCCTTCGCGCAGCACCAGATTCAGCTTGTCGATCTTCTTCTGCATCGCCTTGAAGTACGGAATGCCCTTGCTCGCGATCAGATAGATCGTCAACGCCAGCACCGGAATAGCTCCCACGAAGACGAGAGACAGCTGCGCGTCTTTGGAGATCGCCATGACGAGCCCGCCGACGCACATCATCGGCGCCGCGACCATCATCCGCATCATCATGATCAGCACGGTCTGAACCTGCGTAATGTCGTTCGTCGTCCGGGTGATCAGAGAGGCCGTGCCGATCTTGTCGAATTCCAGCAGCGAGAAATTCTCCACCTGCCGGAACGTTCGGCTCCGAACGTCCCGGCCGAATCCGGACGCGATCCGCGCCGACAAATAGCTGGCTCCGATCGACACGAGCGTTCCCGCAGCGGTAACCGCCAGCATATATCCCCCGATTTTCCAAATATAAGGCGTATCTCCCTTGACTACGCCCTCGTTCACGATGTCCGCCATCAACGTCGGCAAATACAGCTCGCTTAACGACTGCAGCAGAACAAGCGTCATCACCGCCGCGACCGCCCATCGGTAAGGCTTCAGATAACGAAACAGCTTTAACACTTGCCATCAGCTCCGGTGTCTAAAATAAAAAGATATGCCCTATGTAAAAACAATCATATGACGTTATTATGAACCCAGTGTGAACGAAACACAAACTCGGCCCCGTCTCGTCCCAATAAAAAAAACCCGTCGGCAGACGGGGGATCGCGCGATGGCGACTATCGAATTTTGCGGTCAACGAGGAACGGCCCGAAAGGGATAAACGCCGCGATTACGGATAAGGCCGACAGGAGCCAGCTCAGCTTGCGGGCCGCCAGGGCGTTCGCGATGGCGAGCAGATACAGCACGAACAGCACGCCGTGCGCCATTCCGACGACCGACACCGCATCCGGATAATCGGCGAAATATTTAAGCGGCATGGCGACGAGCAGCAGGACGAGAAACGAGATGGCTTCAAGAGTGCCGACGACGCGAAGCCGTCCGATCGGCGTGTTGAGCATGGCAGATGACCTCCAGAGCTTAGCGGTAATATCCCCATCTTACCAGCGCTTGCCCGGGAAAGCCATGTCCATCCTGTGACCGTTCGCCGACGGGCCGACGCCAAGCGCGTTAGGCTCCGACCTGCGAATTTCACAGACTCGGGTTAAAGCCGAGGCGCGCCGCGACCTCGCGCATGCGGGCAGGCAGCGGCGCCTTGAATTCCCGACCGTCCGGCAGGACGACCCTCCAGGCGTGCAGAAGCTGATGGTTGACGTCGCCGAACCTCTTGCCCCCGTATTTGACGTCGCCGAGCAGGGAGTGCCCGATATGCTGGAAGTGGCTGCGGATTTGATGCGTGCGCCCGCTGATCAGCTCGATCTCGACGAGCGAATAGGAGCTGCCGGTCTGCAGCGTCCGATACCGGGTTTCGGCCGACTTGGCCTGCTCGGCTCCTTCCCGGGCCACCTTCGTCCGGTTGCTTTTTTCGTCCCGTACCAGACCTCCCGTCACTTCCCCGTCTCCGGTCAAATTTCCCTCGACGATCGTAACGTAATATTTTTGCAGCTCGTGGCTCTGGATCCACTGATTCAGCCGATGGAGCATGCCCGCCGTTTTGCCGACGAGGACGATGCCGCTCGTGTTGCGGTCCAGTCTGTTGGCGGTAGCCGGCATGAACAGCGGACTGTCCAGCTTCCCTTGGCGGTACAAATAGGCGTGCACGCGGTTGACGAGCGTATCCTTCTGATCCGTCCGATCGGGATGGGTCAGCATGCCGGCCGGCTTGTTGACGACCATCAGCTCGTCGTCCTCGTACAGCACGTCCACGTTGGCGTTCACTCCGACGTACTTCGCTTTTTTCTGACCGATGCTCGCTTCCTGATAGGCGGCTTCGTCCACGTAGAGAACGAGCTCGTCGCCCGCCGCAAGCTCGTAGTTCTGATTTTTGCGCTTGCCGTTCACTCTTACCTTGCCGTTATCGATCATCTTGTAGATCTGGCCCAACGGAAGGTTCGGCATCAGAGTCCGAAGAAACCGATGAAGTCTTTTGCCGCTTTCGGAGGGCGCGATGGTACGATTAATCATCCTTGACTTGTCTCCTCATCTTAACGAATACGCTCGCCTTTCCTTCTCGATTATAGAGCCGGAGGGCTCCGCGTACAAATCGTTGTGATTTTTTATAATTTTTTTAGGAAGGTCTCCCAAAAGGCAGAAAAATATGTTATACTGTAAGCGCTACCAAAGCAATGTCATTCTAAAGGGGGACTGAAACGATGAATGCAGCGCTTCAGGAGAAAAATGTGTACGAGGATTTCGAGCCGCGTCAGGACACGTTATTCTTCAAGATCGGGGCACACGGGCTGATCAGCTTTCACGGACGGAACTACAACATTAAAAAAAGACTGTCCGCCGATGAAAGAAACCGCCTCATCTCGGATACCGCAACATTCTTCCGCGTTTCGTCCGATTGCTACGTGAATATTAGAAACATTTCCGTGATCGGCGAGCACCATCTCTTCTTCGACGACACCTCGAAGCGTCTGCCCTGCTCCGGACGCAAGCAGCAGATGATTCGCCAACTGCTCGGCTGATCGACGCGTCCGTTCTTAGCCGCTGAACGACAAAGCCTGAGCCAATCGCGGGAGTCGGCTTCCGCGGTTCGCTCAGGCTTTGTCGTGATGTCAGGGAACCAGCAGCTCTATAATCAGGCCGGCCGTCTCCTCGATCGCTTTCTCGGAGACGTCGATGACCGGGCAGTTCAGGCGCTCCATAATATCGGCGGCGAACTGGAGCTCCCTCTCGATTCGTTCCATCGACGCGTAGTTGGCCTGGCTGGGCAGTCCGAGCGCCTTTAGCCGTTCCGAGCGAATCTTTAGCAGCCGCTCCGGCTGCATCGTCAAGCCGACGATCAGACGGCTGGAGGAGGCAAAAAGCTCTTGGGGAGGCTTCACCTCGATTGTAAGCGGATAGTTCGCGGTTTTGATCCCCTTATGCGCGAGATAAATGCTCAGCGGCGTCTTGGACGTGCGGGAAACGCCGATCAGCACGACCTGGGCTTGAAGAAGTCCTCGAACATCCTTGCCGTCGTCGTATTTGACGGCGAATTCGATCGCCTCAATCTTCCGATAGTAGTTCTCGTCCATCTCGTGCAGCAGGCCGGGCTTGTACTTGGGCGAGTCGTTAAACGTGTCGATAAACGCCTGCATCATCGGCCCCATCACGTCGACCGCGCGCACGCCGAGCCGAATCGTCTCCTCCCGCATCGTCTCGCGCAGCTCGGGCTGAACGAGCGTGTACGCGATGAACCCTCCGGTCTGCCCCGCTTCCGCAATGATCGCTTTAATCTCGTCCTCCTGCTTGATGTTGCCGTACCGTTTGATCTTCACCTGCTCGGTGGCAAACTGCCGGGCCGTCGCCCTGGCGACCGCGTCGGCGGTTTCCCCGACCGCGTCCGAGCATACGAAAATGATTTTCTGCCGTTCCTCCGACATCCGTCTATTTTCCCCCTACTCCGCGATAAACCCGGAGGATAAGTCCACCAAGGCCAGCGTCATGTTGGTTTTCGTAATTCTACCGACGACCTCCAGCCGGGAACGCTCGCCCGCCGCGCTTACGACCGGCAAGCCCCCGACCTGATGATCCAACATCTTCCTGGCCGCGTCCAGCAACGAATCTTCCGGCGTCACGTACACCAGTCTGGTCACCCGGGTCATTACCATGCTGATCGGAATCGCAGCCGCATTCGGGTTGCCCAACGTGATCTTCAGCAAATCCTTGAGAGACACGGTGCCGACCAGCGTTCCCTGCTCGTCCGTCACGGTCAGAAATCCCGTATTTTCCACGAACAGCGAAATAACGGCATCGTTAACCGTCGCCGTCTCCACAATAACGACCGGACGATTCATGACGTCCTTGACTTTAAGATTCAGCACCCTCTCGCTCTGCCGGCCTTCCGAGGTCATTACCTTGCCCAGGAAGTAGCCGACTTTCGGCTTGGCGTCGATATAGCCAAGCATAACAAGCACGGACAAATCCGAGCGAATCGTCGGGCGGCTGACGCCCAAACTTTCCGCGATCTGCTCCCCGGTAATCGGCGCGTGCTTCTTCACGAGATCGATAATCGCGATTTGTCTAGCCGTAAGTTCGATAATCGGCTCACTCCCTTGCTCTCTGACCCGCATGCCTCCAGGCGGACACGATCAATCGCTATTTATGGTATACCATAAACCGATTTATGACACAATATTTCGTTTTTATCGCGCATAAACGTCTCTATACGCCGTTTACGTGGGCGCGGTCGGAAGAGATCGCCGCCTGCCGCCTGCCGTCTGGCGTCGGGCCCGGCCTGCAAACAGGGATGCGCCCGCCCGCAGGCGAACCGCATCCCTGTATCGTTAGGCCAAGCTGGCTCCGTGGGCCCGATCGACGTAAGCGCGGGCCATGTCCCGCAGCTCGTCGAATTGGCCGGCCTTCACGAGAGCCGGGTCCAGCAGCTTGCCGCCCATTCCGACGGCAATCGCTCCGGCGTCCAGCACTTCGGCAATATTTTGCAGATTCACGCCGCCTGTCGCGATAAACGGAATGTGGTTCAGCGGAGCGCGAATCTCCTTCAAGTAGCCGATGCCGAGCGTGCCCATCGGAAACAGCTTGATCGCGGACGCTCCCGCCTTGTACGCGTTGACGATTTCCGTCGGCGTCATCGCGCCGGGCCAGACGTCGAGCCCCTGCTCGACCGCGTGATAGATCACTTCCTCGTCCACGCTGGGGGAGATCAAGTACTGGGCTCCGGCTGCGATCGCTTCCTTCGCCTGGCCGATGTCGAGCACCGTTCCCGCGCCGATGCGCATCCGGTCTCCGAACCGTTCGCGCAGCCGGGATATGATGTTCAACGCGCCGTCGGTGTTCAAGGTCGCCTCCAGGAACACAACGCCTCCGTCGGCAAGCGCCTGCGCCGCCGATAACGTCTCCTCCAGCGTAAAGCCGCGAGCGATCGCGACGATTTTCTCCCGTGACAATTGCCCTAACAGTTCAGAAGGCATACGGATAACTCCTTTGTCGGTCGTTGTGGTCTAGCTGTCGCCTCCCATTGTACCACCATCGCCGCCATGAAGGAACCGTCCCTTTTTACCGCTTGGCCGCCTCTCTCTCCTTGCCGATCGCTTCCCACATTCCGTTCAGGTACACGGCGCCGAGCGCCCGGTCGTACAAGCCGTAGCCCGGCTTCCCCGTCTCGCCCCAGATCATTCTGCCGTGGTCGGGGCGAATCGGCCCGGCGTAATCGATGTCCCGCAGAGCGCGAATAATTTCCGCCATATCCAGCGAACCCGCAGAGGACAGATGCGCCGATTCCTGGAACGAGCGCTCACCCGTTATTTTGACATTGCGGGCGTGCACGAAGTTCACCCTGCGCTCCTGGCCGAAGCGCCGGACCATCGCCGGGAAATCGTTGGCCGGATTCGCCCCGAGCGAGCCGCTGCACAGGCACAGCCCGTTAACAGGACTGTCGTACAGGCGCAGCAATCTGTCCAGCGCCGCCTCGTCCGTCACGATTCGCGGCAGGCCGAAGATCGGCCACGGCGGGTCGTCCGGATGGATCGCCATTCGCACTCCCGCCTCCTCGGCAGCGGGCATGATCGCTTTAATAAAATAGGACAGGTTATCCCACAGCCTGTGCTCGTCCACCGAAGCGTACTGCTCGAACAGCCGCTGCAAATCCTCTTTGCGATAGCTGCTGTCCCAGCCCGGAAGCTGCAATTCGCCGGTCAGCGGGTTCATTCGCCGCACGACTTCTTCCTCGTAGATGAGCGCGGTCGAGCCGTCCTCCAGCTCGTAATCGAGCTGCGAACGCGTCCAGTCGAACACCGGCATGAAGTTGTAGCAGACGACAGGCACGCCGGCTTGGCCCAGATTGCGCAAGGTGCGCCCGTAGTTGGCGATCAATCGGTCGCGGTCGGGCAGCCCAAGCTTGATATGCTCGTGCACCGGCACGCTTTCGATGACGCTAAGCTGCAGCCCGGCCGCTTCGATCTTCCCCTTCAGCTCCAGTATGCGGTCCAGCGGCCATTCCTCGCCGACCGGAATATCGTAGACGGCGCTTACGATTCCGGCCATGCCCGGAATTTGCCGGATTTGCCACAGCTTTACCGGATCGTCGTCTCCGTACCAGCGGAACGTCATTTGCATCGGCAGATTTCCCCCTTATATCCTCTAATTATCGGTCGAACCCGTGCAAGAAAGTCCATTCCATTCCGGATGAGCTGGCTTTGCCGGCACGAACAGGTTGTTTTGAGCTGCCTCGTTGAACAGACCTCGTCTAGATCGTCATTGCCCCGAAGCCGCCGTCGACGCGCAGCAGCGAGCCGGTCACGAACCCCGAAGCCCGCTCCGACGCCAGATAGACGACTGCTCCCTGCAGCTCGGCCGGCTCGCCGAACCGCTTCATCGGCGTGTGCGCCATGATCGAAGCGATTCGTTCCTCCGACAGGATCGCCCGGTTTTGCACCGCGGGAAAAAAACCCGGCATGATCGCGTTTACCCGCACGCGGGCGGGCGCGAATTCGCGTGCGAGAAATTGCGTCATATTGTTGACGGCGGCTTTGGAAGCCGAGTACGCAAACACCCGCGACAGCGGCGTGGAGGACGATGCCGAGGACAGATTGATGATGCTGCCTCCCCGGCCCCGGTCGACCATATGCCTGCCGAACACCTGGCAGGCGAGCATCACGCTTTTGGCGTTGACGTCGATGATGCGATCCCATTCCTCTTCCGTAATGTCGAAGAACGGCGTCGCGCTGTTCACGCCGGGACAGTTCAGCAGAATGTCCGCCCCACCGGTCCACGCCTCCACGTCCGCGAGCAGCTTCTCCAGATCGCCGCGCGACGTCGCATCAACCTTGTAGCAGCGCGCTTCGCCGCCGGCCTCCGCGATGCGCGCGCGAATCGGCTCCGCGTTGTCCGCCTGGCGCCCCGTCAACGCGACCTTCGCTCCGTACGCCGCCAGCGCTTCGGCCATGACGCCTCCAAGCGTCGAAGATCCGCCGATGACGACCGCCGTTTTGCCGCGCAAATCAAACAAATTCATGCCACGCCCCCGTTCCCGGAAGCCCGGACCGATCGAACTTGAGCTGTCTCTTGTACCGCTCCGGCGTCATCCCGACCTGCTGCTTAAACAGTCTGCTGAAATGCGCAAGATGCTTAAAGCCGAGACGGAAGCATACTTCCGTCACGGCCAAGTCCGGCTGCAGCAGGAACAGAATTTTCGCCTCGTTGATCCTTTTGCGGTACACGTACTCGAAGATCGTCGCTCCAGTCACTTCCTTGAATATTTTCGCCAAATACGATTTGCTGAGGTGAAGCTCCCGCTGCAGACTGTCCATATCCAGCTCGTCGTCCGTATACTTGCGCTCCAGCAGCTCGATAACGTCCTGAACCGCTCTCTCCTTATCGGAAGGAAACTCTCTCTTCTCGTTCAGCGACGACAGACAGCGGTCGTAGACGAAATGCAGCAAGTCGGCGAACGCCAGCAGCAGGCGGCCGGCGCCCACCTGATCCCCCCGGGCTTGATGCCCGTGCATCCGCAGCAAAATCCGCTCCGCCTCTTCCTTGTCTTCTCCGCGCAAGCAGAGCCGATGATTTTTGAACTGCTCGAACGGCAGCAGGATCGGAGCCGCTTGCGGCAGATCCGTGTAGAAACGGAGGATCGCCGGCTCGAAATGAACGATCGAGCGGATATACGGAACCGTCGGATCGATCTTCGGACAATGCAGCGTCATTCCGTACATCAGAATCAAGTCTCCGGGGGCCAGATTATAGATCCGATCCCCGATCAAATAATTGCATCTGCCTTCGTGAAAATAAAAAACCTCGTAAAAGGGGTGAGAATGGAAGATCGGTTCGAGCGCCCGCGTCGAGCGGTAAGCGAACTCAAGCATTCGAGCTCAGCTCCGACAGCAATCCTCCGATATACTCGGAAAAATGGCGGAGCATGGCGGGGGATTCGGCGAACTGTCCGCTGAAGTCCTCGACGCCCAAATAGCCGTCGTAACCGACCGCCATCAGGTCGGCCAGCACTTGACGCCACGGCACGGCCCCTTCTTTCAGGCCAACCCATTCGCATGTCCAGACCGCTTCTCCCGCCTCGTTCGTTCCGACGGTGCGCCAGCCTGCGTTTTTGACGTGAACGTGCGCCAGGTACGGCCCGAGCGCCTCCAAAGCCATCCGGTAATTCTCGACGCCTTCGTGAATCATATTGCCCGGGTCGAACAGCACGCCGACCCACTGCGGGTCCAGCCCTTCGACCAGCCGTCTCGCTCCCGACGCCGAGGCGGCGATCGTGCCGTGATGGATTTCCACGACGCCCTTAACGCCGTATTCGCGGCAGAGCGGCTGCGCCTCCCGCAAGTATGCCCGACCTTCTTCCAGCAGCTCTCCAAGCGGCCGGCTCCGGTCGTAGCCGGGAACGCCGAGCCGGATCATCGCCGAGCCGGCGTGGCGGGCGGCCTCCAGCACCTTCGCCGCCGCCGCCAAATCTCCGGCGCGCAGGTACGGCGTAACGCTCACGACCTCCAGACCGTTAGCGAGCGCCGCCCGCTTAAAGCGTTCGACCTCCTCCAACCCTTTGGAAGGCGCGATCGTGCAGCGGTTGTTGCCCCAATAAGACGGCGCCTGCCGGCGCACCTCCTCCGACGCTTCCGCATACCGCCATTCCACGCCGTGCAGTCCCGCTTCCTTGGCGGCCGCTGCCAGCTCTTCCGGTCCCAGCTCCGGCGTCGCGACCGTGAACACAGACAGCTTCATCATTCGTTCGTCCCCCTTCAGTAGGCGCGAGGCCCCGGCTTATTCGACTTTGACGGCTTTCTCCTGGGCTTGCAGGCACAGCTCCGCCGCTTTGAAGGCGTGCGCCTGCGACATCGCCTTTTCCGTACGGTTCAGACAGTCCAAAATCAGTTCGCCGAAGAACGGATAACCGACCTTGCCCGCCAGCTCCAAATGCCGCTCTCCTTCGCCGTTCACCAGGTATAGATGATCTCCTTGGCCGTCGCGGGCGATATCAACGTATTTGCGCAGCTCGATGTAGCCGTTGGTGCCGAGGATGACCGTGCGTCCGTCTCCCCAGGTCGACAAGCCGTCCGGCGTCAGCCAGTCCACGCGAAAATAGTGGGTCGCTCCGTTATCCCCCGCCAGCGTCGCGTCGCCGTAATCCTCCAGCTCGGGATAGGCTTTGGAGTTGTAGTTCGCCACCTTGCTGTGCAGCACTTCGGCGTTCGCGCATCCGGCATAATAAAGAAATTGCTCGATCTGATGGCTGCCGATATCGCACAGAATGCCGCCGTACTTCGCCTTCTCGAAAAACCACGCAGGCCGCTGGGCCGCGTTCAGCCGATGCGGTCCGAGTCCGAGCACCTGAACGACGCGTCCGATCGCCCCGTCCCGCACCAGCTGTCCCGCAAACACGGCGCTCTCCACGTGCAACCGCTCGCTGTAATACACCGCATACTTCCTGCCCGTCTGCGCAGCCGCCTGTCTGGCGAGCGCCAGCTGATCCAACGACGTGAACGGGGTTTTGTCGGTGAAATAATCCTTGCCGTGCGTCATGACCTTCACGCCAAGCGGGCCTCTGTCGCAAGGAACGGCGGCCGCAGCGACGAGCGCCACCTCCGGGTCCTGCAAAATCTGCTGCTCGGAGTCGGCGGCCTTGGCTTGCGGGTACGTCTTCACGAACTGGCGGACCTTGGCCGGATCGGGATCGTACACCCACTTCAGCGTCGCGCCCGCCTCGATCAGACCGTTGCACATGCCGTATATATGTCCGTGGTCCAGCGCCATCGCCGCGAAGACGAACTCGCCTTCGGCCACGACCGGCCGCGGCTTGCCTTGCGGCGCGTAATTCATTCCATTGGAACGGGTCATCATTGAATCCTCCTTAGCGGGCGGAGACCGCCGAGCGCGCAATTTGTTCCTGCAGCTTCTCGTAGAACAGATCCTCGTCGATCGGCAGTTCGACCCAATCGTCAATCCAGGTAGACAGCAGCATCGCATTCGAGATCATCAGCCCTTGAATGCCTTCCTCTCCCGGCGCAAGCAGCGGCGTGCCGCGCAATATCGCATTCGTCCAGTTCTGCGTAATCTCCTTGTGCTGAGCCTCGCCGGGAACGATCGGAATATCGAACTGCCAGCATTCCGGCTGTGCGAACGACTCCGTATTGGCGCGGTTGAATTCGGATTCGAGCTGTCTGAGCCGCCAGAACGTCATGCGGTCGTTCTCGATGACGATTTTGCCCCGGTCGCCCGAAACCTCGAACCGGTTCGTGCCCGGCCATTCGTGCGTCGAAGTGACGAAGACGCCCGTGGCGCCGTTATCGTATTCCACGTAAGCCGTCACGTCGTTCTCCACCTCGATGTCGCGATGCTTGCCGAAGCCGCAGAAGGCGCGCACCCGCTTCGGCATCAGCCCGGTCGTCCACTGCCACAGGTCGAGCTGGTGCGGATCCTGGTTGATCAGCACGCCGCCGCCTTCGCCGGCCCAGGTCGCTCTCCACCCGCCGGAGTTATAATAAGCTTGCGGGCGGTACCAGTTCGTTATGATCCAGTTCGTCCTGCGAACCTCTCCCAGCTCGCCTGACGAGATCAAATCTTTCAGCTTGGCGTAAAGAGGGTTTGTGCGCTGGTTGTACATGATGCCGAACACCCGGTCGCTCTGCGCCGCGATCTCGTTCATCTCGCGAACCTGCTTCGTGTAGACGCCGGCCGGCTTTTCGACGAGCACGTGCAGGCCCGCTTGGAGCGCCTCGATCGCCAGCCGCGGGTGATCGTAATGGGGCGTGCACAGCAGGACGCCGTCGATTTCTCCCGAGCGGAACAGCTCTGAAGCGCTTGCATAGGTGCGAAGCTGCGCTCCCCAATCCTCCTTCGCCTGGGCCAGACTGTCGGGCCGAATGTCGCTGACCGCCGTTAATGCCGCCCCTTCAACTTGACCTTCAATCAAATACTGCGCATGTCCTTTGCCCATGTTGCCTAGACCGACAATGCCGATTCTCACCGTGTCCAACAGGGATCCGCCCCATTTCCATTAGAATAGGTTCACGGTTTATTGTAACATGTCGATCGTGGATGAACTTCACTCCAGAACTTGAAAATCAGCCGGCATTTAACTGTGAGTCCACCGGATAAAATCGATCCCCTTCCGCTAGATTTGCAGCAGGTAGATGACCGCCGTGACAGTCACGATGCTGAGCGCCGTCGACACGAGCACGCTTTGCGAAGCGAAGTCCCTCTCATTATCGAACTCCACGGCCAGCAGCACGCTCGACAACGAGGTCGGAACGGCGGAGGAGACGATCAGGGCGGCTCCCATCAGCTCGTCGATGCCCATCATCCATACGACGCCCCAGGCGAGCAGCGGTCCGGCGATCAGACGAAGCGTCGTCGCGATGCTCACATCCAGCGCCAGCCTGCGCGTCAGGAACCCTTTCATGTCGCCGAGCTGAACGCCAAGCGTAAACAGCGCCGTCCCGATAAAGGCGTCGGACAAGTAGCCGACGGAGATGTCGACGAAGCCCGGAAGCGGCACCTGGAAGCTTCTCATCAGCAGCGCGACCGGGATGACGTAGATGACCGGCATCGACAGAATGACTTTGCGGATCGCCCGCCAATCCGCCTTGTGCGCGTTCACGCTGTAGATGCCGTACGTATTCGGGATAAGCGACTGCATCATCATGACGATGATCTGGACCGACAGCGTATACGTATTGCCTGCGAAAGCCAGCTGATTGATCGGAATGCCGTAATTGGCGCTGTTATAGAACAGCACGCTGTTCCTCATCGCCGCGCGCATGCCGCCCTTGTAGCCTCGCAGCCGCACGACGATCTCCAGGACGGCGTACTGCAGCAGCATGAACAGAATGAAGAAGAGCAGCACCTGACCGAACAGCCTGCCCGAGATGGCCGTCCCATACAGCAGCTCGAACATGATCGCGGGGGAAAACAAGTAAAAATTCAATTTGGACAGCGTCTTGATGTCGAGCGTAAAAATGCGGTGCAGCAAAATTCCCAGTCCGATGACAAGCGACAAGGGAAGTACGTTGTGATATAAAATGTGCAAGAAAATATCCATGTTGCCCATCAGCCTCTCCGTATCGCAAACCGCCAAATTCGTGTTGGCATGTTATACTGGTATGATGAAAAAGGAATGCAGCGGACTTCCGCCGGTTCGAGCTGCAGAACGCCGAGAGGAGATGAGCGAAGTGGCTTTCGGGATAGACAGAGCGGAATTGGACGCATGGAAGGCTGCCGTCTCTCGCGGGGAAACGGCCTTCCTGACGCATTACTGGTACGATCCGAGATTTCCGCAATTCCGCACGGTCACCAAAGTCGGCAACGCCGACTACGAACGGCTGGCCGAATGGTGCAGGGCCAACGGCCTGAACCCGAAATACATTCACGCCCGCTCTCCTTTTCCGCATTTCGATCTGCTCGGGGCGAAGCAGAGGGAAATTCTGATCAAGGAAAACCTCCTCCATCACCTGTCCCGCTTCAAGCTGGACCAAGCCTGACCGGCTTACGCCGTCCTTGGGAGCGGCGGGACAGCGTTTATGTCGGAGGGGATTCAGTCGGGATAGCGTATTGGATCCTTTCTGAATCACGAACAATAACCGCCGAACGGCGCTTCCTGCGCGCGTTCGGCGGCTATCCCTCGGCTGTCTACCCTTTATTCCAATCGAATCCGACTTTGTTCAGGAAAGCTCTGGCCAGCACGGCATGTCCCGCCTGCGTCGGGTGCACCCGATCCCAGGCCAGCGTCGCCGGGTACAGCTCCTTCAGCACCGCGTCGAAGGCAGCCTGCGTATCGACGAACAAAGCGCCGGTCTCTTCCGCCACCTGCTTCACCATCTCGCCGTATTGGTCCATCGTCCGCCGCATGGCGTCCTGCCGGTTTCTTTCCAGATAGAACGGCGTCATCAGCACGAGCTGACGAACATGCGGCTTCGTCCGCTCCGCCAGAGAACGAAGCGTCGATTCGTAGCGATCCGGGTAGACATGCCATTCCTTAATGAACGGCGTGTCGTATTGCCGCCAGACGTCGTTCGTGCCGATCATGATCGACAGCCAGTCCGGCTTGCGGTCCAGCACGTCCTCCTGCCATCTGCGCTCCAGATCGACGACGGTATTCCCGCTGACCCCCATGTTGACGACGCGAACGCCCAGCTCCGGATACACCGCCTGCAGCAGCGAGTCGACCAAGGACACGTAGCCTCTGCCGAGCGCTCCGAACAGCCCTTCGCCCGCCGGTCTGCTCCGCTCGCAATCCGTGATCGAATCTCCGATGAACAGCAGCTTGTCGCCCTTTAGCAGCTTCATGGTAATCGTCTCTCCTCTATCGCGTTCCATTGTACAATCCATCTGCCAAACATCCCCATTGTACAACGGAACCGATAGGAAGAACAGCTTAAATCTGCGTGATCGGCGCGTTCGGCCTTTCGTCCGGCAACCGAACGACGCTCCTGCTTAGTCTCTATTCATCCATAAAGGGTTTGTTAACGTAGTGGTACATATACCCGAGCAGCAGCCCGCCGCCGATCAGATTGCCCAGCGTAACCGGGATCAGGTTATGAGCGATGCCCGCCCATGTCACCGCCCCCGGATCGCTGTTCAGGACAAGCGCGATCGCGAACGTGCACATATTGGCGATGCTATGCTCGTAGCCGGAGATAAAGAAGCAATATACGAACAGCAGCATCGCGAACATCTTCGCTCCGTCGGACTTCATGAACATCGGCAGGAAAAAAGCGAGGCAGACGAGCCAATTGCACAAAATTCCCCGAAAAAACAGCTCCATCGCAGGCGCATGCATCTTCTTCTCCGCGACGCTGAGCAGAAAGCCGTTGACTGAAGTTTCCGCGAACAGACCGGTCGTGTAGATGAGCAGGGCGAACACCGCGGCTCCCAAAATGTTGCCCGCATAGCTGACGCCCCACAGCTTCGACGTTCTCGACCAGGTCAGCTTGCGCCGCAGTGCGGCATAGCTGTAATAGAACGTGTTGCCGGTGAACAGGTCTCCCCCGCCGTAGGAAATGAGAATAATGGCCGAGCCGAACGCGATGGCCGCCATCGGATAAGTCATCGGGGATTCCGCGTTGTAGAAGTAGCTCCCCGTCTTGAAGGCGACGATAACGCCGAAGCCGATGAACATGCTGGCCAGCATGGATCGGGCGACGTAACGCATCGGGCTTTGCTCATAGATGCGGTTTTTCTTCAAAGCCAGTTGTTCGACCTTCAGCAGCGCCTCCGTCTCCATGCGCGTCTCCCCCGATCGGTTCTCGATGTTGAGAGCTTACCACATTCCCCTCGCTGCGACTGTAAAAGGGATCACAATTGACGGAGCGAAGCGGGACGAACCGCCGGCTCTCAAGATCGGGAGGCTTCGCCGGCGCGGAGACGGAGCAGCCGGTCAACCAGCCTGACGATGCCCAGCATCAGAAAGCATAAGATTAGCGCAACCGCTTCCAGCTGCAGCAGATACCACGGCCACGGGCCGAGCCAGTCGAGCAGGGACGCCGTATTCGGCTTGCGGGCCAGAAACATGAAGTTGCTTCCTGTCCACGCGTTCGTGACTGCGGCCGGAATGGCGATGACATGGAGCCAGCCAAGCGCCCGGAACACCGATGCCGTCGTCGGGCGATAGCCTTCGATCGCGGTCAGGAACACGCTGGCGCCGATGATGGCTCCGTGGGCGATAAAAAAATGAAAAAAGCGAAACTCCGGATAACCCGCATCCAGGTTCGGCGTCAGCAGCGCCTGCATCGCGCCTATAATGCCAAGAAAAAACGTCACCTCGTACAGTTTGCGGCTTCGCGTCAGCAGCACGACGGCCGACAGCCACATCATCGCGCTGCACAGCTGGAACGGCAGGGAATGGACGCCCCAATTGTCCGTCCACCCGTACCACAGCTGAAGCCCCAGCTCGCATCCGATCAAGACGGCGACCAGCGCGTATCTGGCCCGAAGATTCGCGCGCGGCGCCCGCAGCCGCTTGCGGAACAGCAGGATGCTCGCTACGATCGCCGCCGCCATGGCCAACCCCAGCGCATGCGCCGCCGTGAATGGCGCGAACGCCGTTTCTTCCATATTCGCCGCCCTCTTTTCTAGCGTTTATTTCGAGCCACACGCGAAAGCGCTTCCCCAAGCCGCAGCGGAATAGGCGCCGCGAACAGAAGCGCCCCCTCTGCGCGAAGCCAGAGAGCGGACCCGCCGCTCCGCTGCGAGACAATGCCTCGTTCCTCCCCTTCGGTCGCCCGGACGGCCGCAGCAGGCTCTGTCACCACCCGCGCCCGATCAGCCAGGAGCCGCACAGCTCCGTCCATGTCGCCGTCCGGGGCTCATCCCCGGCGAGTCCGAGCCCGTGTCTGCCGGTTTCGTAGACGTGCAGCTCGCAGGAGACTTTGTTCCGGATTAACGCTCCGGCGAAAAGCAGCGCGTTCTCGACCGGAACGGCGCCGTCGTCCGCTGTATGCCAGATGAATGCCGGCGGCGTATCCTCGGTAACCTGCAGCTCGCAGCTGAGCGCTTCCACGAGCGCCGGATCGGGATCGCCGCCCAGCAAGTTCGTCAGAGAACCTTCATGCGTGAACGGTCGCTTCAACGTGACGACCGGATAGCAGGGCACGATCGCGTCCGGACGGCAGGACTCCCGATCGATCGGATCGGCCGCATCCGGATTCCCGCCGTCGTAATGGGTTCCGACCGATACGGTCAGATGTCCCCCGGCAGAGAAGCCTAGCACGGCGATTTTCCCCGGATCGATCCCCCATTGTCCGGCATGGTGCCGAACGTAGCGAACCGCTCTCTGCGCATCGGTCAGCGGGCTCGGATGCCGATACGGCGCGACCCGATAGCGCAGCACGAAGGCGGGAATGCCGATGGCGTTCAGCCACAGCGCAATCGGTTCTCCTTCGTGATCCGCGCGCATGCCGTATCCGCCGCCGGGAAGCACGATGACCGCCCCTCTTCCTCTCTCTTGAACCGGATAAGCTTGAATCGCCGGAGTATCCTCGTCCCCGCGGCCTTGCGCGCCCGGAGCATCGCCCGTCCATAATCTGATCCATTCCCTGTCCATACCCATTCTCGTTTCCCCCAGAAAGTCTTTTCTCCTATTCTACTGGTTGGCGGACGATCCAACAACGCTTTTCAAAAACGCAAGCGATGCCATTCCGGGAGGCGGAGAAGTGCTCATCGATCTGCAGGTGTCGGGTGCCGCGCCGAAGAGCCGTCGCTAAGGGAGCAGCCAGCCCTGCAGCCGCCCCCTTCGCTAACGGCTTTTTGGTCATATTCGCTTGCGTCGGTTCTATCACCGGCGGCATACGGCTTTGTAGGCGCGCAGTTTAGGCTCCTTCGGACGGGTCTTCCCGCCGGCCCCGCTAGCCGGTTCTTCTTGCGCCCCATAAAGCGACGCCTTGCTTCGAAAGCACGGTGAAGGATTCGGTCCACGCCTCCGATGCAGGGTCCCAGGACTGCAGCCATACCCCGTCGTAATCGGTGCCGTCTATCGTAAGCCGAAGGCTGTTGCCCTCCCCTAACGACCACTTGCCGCCGGCCGCCCCCGTCACGCTGCCGTCCGCTTGAAAACGGATCGGAGCAGACTCCTTGACTTCGGCCGAGATGTCCTTGCCGTGATCGACCCATTCGTATTCGCCGGCGACCCGGTTCTTCCCGTCCTTCTCGTCCGGCACGCCGGCATAACGGAACGGCGACACGACCGGCCAGCCTTGTTCGTTCATGAAAAACTGGTGCACCCGGATTTCATGCCGTTCTCCCCTGCGGGGAAAGCGCGTGTGGAAAAACAAAAAATAATGTCCGGTTTCCTGATCATAGTAAGCCGAATTATGGCCCGGCGACACGTACCCCGTCTCGCCTCTCACTCCGCTCGGATCCTTCCAGAGATGGTTCCCCATCAGTTTCACGCCGTAAGGCTCGATCGACCGGTCGTCGAACAGCGGCTTCGACGGATCGGCTTTCACGTCAATCATGTCGTTGCCTTCGGCGTCAACGAAAGGTCCGTCGGGCGACTTCGAACGGGCGACCCGAATTTGATAGCCTCCCCTTGCATCAAGCCCCCCGTAAGACAGGAACAAATAATAGTAATCCGTATCCGGACTATACAGCATGTACGGCCCTTCGATCCGGCTATGGTTGCCGCCGAGAAGTTTCTTCCCATAGCCTTGGCCCGGCACCGGTTTGCCCGTCATAGAATCCATCTCCATAATGAAAATGCCGCCGGAGTATGAGCCGTATACCATCCACAGTTTGCCGTCTTTATCGAAGAAGACGTCCGGGTCGACAACGTTCGGATGAATCCTCGCATCATAGATTTCCCCGTCTTCGCTTGGCTTGCTCCACATGCCGGATTTCAGGATAATCCCCAAGTCCTTATAAGGTCCTTCGATGTTTTGCGCCGCCGCGACTCCCATCGCCGACAAGGGCGAATCGCCGCGGCAGGCGTTGTAGTACATATAATATCTGCCATCCTTCAGCTGAATGACGTCCGTTGCCCATAATGTATCGGCCTCCGCCCATTCCAGCGTCTCGCGCAGCTCCTCCGTCACGTTCGGAATAAGCGGATTACCGTTCGCGACTTTGGAGGCGACAAGCTTCCAGTTCAGCAGGTCGTCCGACTTGGCCGCGGCGAGGTGCGAGCCGAACACGTAGAATGTCCCGTCCTTTTCCCGCCAAACAGACGGGTCATGCACGGAGGCTTCCGTGAACGCCGGAATCCCCCCATTCGCCGAACCGCCAACGTCATCGTTCGCTCCGCTGCATCCTGCAACCAGCAACAAGGCGGCGGCCGATGCGGCAATCGCCGCGCGAATCGTTCGGTCTTTTTCCCTCATCCTTTGATTCCCGAGTTCAAATTAATCGATTGAATAAAGTATTTCTGAGCGAACGAGAACAGAAGCAGCGTCGGGATAATGGCGAGAATCGCCGATCCCATCAGTTGCCCGATCATGCGGTAGTTGCCATAGATATCCTGAAGAAGCAGCAAGCCGGCGGTTACCGGCATTTTCTCGACATCGGTGTACACGATAACCGGCCACAGAAAATCGTTCCACGAGCCGATAAAGGAAAACAAACCGCATACGATCAGAATCGGCTTCATGAGCGGCAGAATAACCGAGGCATAAATCCGGAAATCGCCTGCGCCGTCTACGCGCGCCGATTCGTCGAACTCGTGCGGCACCCCGAGCATGAACTGCCGAACCAGGAAGACGTTGCCCATGCCCGCAAGCCCCGGAATAATCATCGCCCAAGCCGTATTCACCCATCCCAGCGTATCGATGATTTTATAGGACGGAATTAAATTGACGACGCCCGGGAAAAAAGAAATTCCAAGCAGCGTAAAAAACAAGGCGTTCCTGCCTTTAAATCTCATGCGCGAATACCCGTAGCCGGTAAGAGAAATGACCAATACGACAAGAAACGTATGCGAAATCGCGATGACGAGCGAATTGATCAACCAGCGCAAGATCGGCGCCGTCGACGTATTGGTCAGGATCGTCGTATAGTTATCGATCACCCATGTCTCAGGAAAAAGTCTGAAGCCGGAAGAAACGACTTCGCTCTGGGATCGGAAGGATGTCGATATCCCGAATACGACGGGAATGACCCATAACAAGCACATGACAATCAAAAACGCGTAGGCGAAATATTTGGAGAGACTGAACTTTTTCATCACGGTTCCCGCACCTGCCCTTCCGTAGGCGTCACATGCAATCTCATCGCTTCTACCTCGTGCTCCTGCTCATGACATAGTACTGCAAAGCGGATACGATCAAAATGACAACGCCCAGCAATACGGCCATAGCCGAAGCCATTCCGGCAATCGATTCCCCGTGGCCGAACGCCAGGGAGCGAATATACATCATCAGGACGTGCGTGCTTTGGCGCGGACCTCCGTCCGTCATCATCAGCGGCTGTCCGAACACGTTGAAAGCGCCCGCCGTCGTCATCACAAAGGTATAAATCAGCGGGAAATGGATCGAGGGCAAGGTGATGCTGAAAAACTTTCGGTACGGGCCGGCGCCATCCATGTCGGCGGCCTCGTACAAATCTTGGGCGACTCCGGCGAGCGAAGCGCGGTAAATGATCATGTTGCCGCCCAGGCCGCCCCAAATCGTAATGACAATAATTATGATCCACGCGTATGGCTGTGTCGCTGCCCAGGCCGCATTCGAATTCAACACGTTTCCGGTAATCCCAAGCTGTTTGTTGAAGATAAGAAGCCAGATCAGCGCCGCCGCCGAAATCGAGATCAAGCCGGGAACGTACAGAATAGATTGCATTACCCCTTTTGCCTTCACAAGCTTATGCTGGAGCGATACGGCGGCAAGCAGCGGGATAAGGATTAAGAGCGGAACCGTAAACAGCACAAAGAGCAGCGTATTTTTCAGACCGTTCCAAAACTGCGTATGAAAAGTCGATTGGGTATCGAACAAAAGCGCCTTGTAATTAGCAAGACCGACCCAGTGAGGGTCATTCATGAGATTCCATTGCGTGAAGGAGGCGTAGATGCCATAGATCGTCGGCAACAGAATGAACACGATGAACAAAATCAAATGGGGACCTACGAATAAATAAGGCATTATTCCTTTTTTCATACTTGCTAATCCCCTTTCCAGGCTCGCTTCCGGTACTCCTTTCATTAGAAGAGGCCGTCCCTTAAGGGGACAACCCCTTCTGCAGTTCAGACGTTTAGGTTATTTAGCCCCGCTGTTTTCGGCAATCTTGTCTTCTACGAACTTCTGCATCGTTGCAAGCGTCTCGTCGAGATCGACGTTGCCGCGGACGATATCCGCGGAATACATATCCACCGCTTCTTGGATGTACGGATAGTGCTCGTACGTGTAAATGTAGAGCGACTTCGTCTGTTCTTCGTTGGATGTGAAGAACGACTGCATGTAGTTGCCGTATTCCGGCGATTCGATGACATGCCGGCTTGCGACGATCTGACCCGCCTTCGCCCATTCTATCGAATTCTCGCGGATGTACTCGAGGAATTGGCCGATGCCTTCTTCTTTCTCGTCGGAGCGCTTCTCGTTCGCGAACATGGCAAACAGGTGGGAAGACGAGCGGTTCGTAAACTTGTCAGGCGATACGGAGAAGATGTTCGTTACGCCGAAGTTTAACCCCTCAACAGCGGCATGCGCCGTCGAAGTCCAAGTTCCGTCCGTGGAGAACAAGACGTTGCCGGCTTGGAACATGAGATATCCGTCCTCGCCGAACGGCGTCATCAGACCGGCGTCCGCGATTTTTTTCACGGATTGGTACGCTTGGCGGAAGACGTCCGTATCAACGGCCGGCTTGCCGTCGACTTGAATGTCGCCGCCCAAGTTCTGAATCTGTCCCAGCATCCCCCATCCGAGCAGCGCGTCGTTGACCACGTAGTGGCCTTCTTCCATTTTGCCTTGCAGCTCCAGCATTTCGTCCACCGTTACGTTATGATCGTCCAGCCAGTGTTCGACACCGTATTTCGCCAACAGATCTTTGTTGTAATACATGGTGTGGCTATGGATGTCGAGCGGCACCGTGTATTGGACCCCGTTGATGCTGCCGGTATTCCAAGCTTGCGGCAGGTAGTTCTCTTCTTTAATTTCGGGATGCGACGCCATGATATTCGTCAGCGCCTCGAGCTTGCCCTGCTTCACGTATCCCGGAACGCGATCCGCGTGAATGATGGCCAGGTCGGGAATGTCTTTGCCGGTGTTCAGCACCGTGGAGAGCTTGGTGTACATATCGGCGGTAATGACATGTTTCACTTGAAAATCCGGGTTCGCGGCATTGTAATTTTTGACAAGCTGATCCATATATGCCCCGTCGTCGCCGGTAAGCGGCGTCCAGAACGTAATCGTATTTTTGCTGTTGTCGCCGCCGCTGCACGCGGACAGGATCGTCATCATCGTCATACCTAAAATCAAAGCATGGATAAATCGCTTTTTCATGTACATGTCTCCTCCCTTATTTTGCCCTTTAACTTTTCGGTTCTTAAATCCGCTTCCACGACCCTCTTAAGCGTTTACATTTCCGTCTTTAAGCGTTTACATTTCACGTTCGGCAACACCCCCTCTATGTCGCATTGACCGAAATGCTGCAATGGCCCCTTTTGCTGCCTGGAATGGCCAATGATAATTCGTATAAATGTTAATCATTAAACAGTTTGGTTAACCTTGGGTTTAGAATAATATTGCTCAGCACTAAATGTCAATCAATTTTTGTTTAATATTTTATGTTTATATAAAATATTAAGCACAGTGGAATTGTCATTAACCTTTCTCCTTGTCAGTAGCTATTTTTGTACTGTATATTTAACATAAAACTTAAACACTGGATGAGGTCGAATGGAAACTATCGTATCTGAAAACAATCTCCCTCTGTTCGAAGCGCTTGCCAGCAAAGTCCGGATCAAAATCATCGAATTGCTCGCCCAGGAGCCGATGATCATGAAAGACTTGGCTTCAGCGCTCGGTCTCAGCAACTCCATCATTACGATGCACGTCAAGAAGCTTGAGAACGCCAACGTGGTCCGTACCGAAATGATTCCCGGCAAAGGCGCGTCTCAAAAGCTGTGCACGCTTGTCGCGGACCGAATCGAGTTCGTTTTTCCAAGCAAGGGATTGATCCCCCGGAATTTTCATATTTGCAACCTCTCGATCGGCCATTTCACCGACTTTGACGTCAAACCGACCTGCGGACTTGCCTCCAAATACAAGGTAATCGGCGGCGGCTTTGACGATCCCCGATACTTCCTGGATCCTGAACGAGTAGACGCCAAAATTTTATGGTTTTCAACAGGCTTTATTTCGTATAAAATTCCAAACTATCTGCTGCCGGAAGAAGAGCCCGAAGAACTGGAAATTACGATGGAGCTGGCTTCGGAGGCGCCGCTGTCCAACGCGCACTGGCCTTCCGATATTTCGTTCGCGTTCAACGGCTATCCGATCGGCAAGTGGACCAGTCCCGGCGATTTCGGCGGCACGCGGGGCAAGTATACCCCGGAATGGTGGGACATCAACATGAATCAATACGGCCTGCTCGTCCATATCCGCATCAACGGCGACGGCACGTTCATCGAAGGAACGAAGGTCTCGGACTATACCATCCATCAGGTCGATATCCGGCGCCTGCAATGGGATCTGAGGCTGGAAGTGAAGGACGACGCCAAAAATATCGGCGGACTCACGATCTACGGCGTCGGCTTCGGAAACTATTACCAAGACATCGTCTGCAAGCTGACTTATTTCGATCAGAAATAGTTCGATTTTTGCGGTTATAAAACAAGAAGAACCTCGAATAAAAAACGAGGTTCTTCTTGTTTTATAGAGTATGTTGATCTCCAGAACAGCCCTTGCCCCAAGCATAAACGGCTTACGCCGTCCTTGGGACCGGCGGGATAACGTTTATGTCGGAGGTGATTCCGACGGAGGAAACAAATGGATAACATTCACGTATTCCTCTGTCACTTAATTAAAAAGTTCGGTTTTAATCGTAATTTTATTTACAGATTTGTCTACAATTTCTTTATGAATAAACTCATCAAATTCTTGAACATTCGCTATCTTTTCTTTTTCAATTAACATAGCCATTAACTTTGAGATTAAAATTTCTTCTTCATATTCTTCCCTTACATCCTTACTGTTCCAAAACTCATCTGGAGAGAGACCGGTCATTTCAATACGATGCTTCATAATTTCTTTAATCAAATGATTGGTTTCCCCCGTAACTGACTCTTCCTCGAGCGTCTCTTTCTGGAATGTTATTTGTTCGTCGAGTTCTTCCTTGGTTACAGTTATCCCTAATGATTTTGCATAATTTGCTCCAACCTTTTTGGCAATCATTATATTTATTATTTCATTGTCAGAAGGGAGTTGGAAAGATCCCTTCCCCATATCTTGGATTAGTTTTAGATTCTCCTTATAGAAAACAAAATCATTCTTGAGGATCACAAAATCATCGCTTTCGACTAGAACAACATTCGCAATGCTTTTGTCCATACTTTTCAAAGAATCAAAAGTCGCTTTTATCTTGTTCGTTGGAATATTGGGATTAGCTAGTATTGTCCCAATCGAAACAACAGCAATTGCAATAATAACTCCAAAAAGGACCCCATAATTTTTCTTCAATCCTTACTCCTCCCTTTGATCGTGTTTGCATGTATATCGAAGAGACTCACCTGCGTTCCGAATGGTCTCCGGGTGCGTAGCGCAAGTGAGTCGCTTTTAAGTTTATGCGGCTTGATTCGTCTTGTTCATCCCTTCGGACTGCCATGCTCTTTGTCTGCGAACGACCAAGCATTTTGCGAAATATGTTGCAGTTCTCCTAGAAGGTCAGTCCCGCTTAAACGCTTCGTTATAGCACCGTCTGCATACCGGCTTGTAATCCTCGTTGCCGCCGACCTGAATCTGTTCGCCTTCGTTGATCGGCACGCCGTCCTTGAAGCGGATGACCATCGTCGCCTTGCGGTCGCAGTACCAGCAGATCGTCTTGATTTCCTCGATCTTGTCCGCGTAGACGAGCAGGTTGTAGCTGCCCTCGAACAGCTCGTTCTGAAAATCGTTCTTGAGTCCGAACGCCATGACCGGCACGTTCAGCTCGTCGACGATGCGGGTCAGCTCGACGATATGGCGCTTCTTCAGCCACTGCGCCTCGTCGACGAGAACGCAATAATAGCGGCCCGACTCGGCGAGCTGCCTCTTGACCTCCTCGTATAAATTCGTCGTCTCGTCTACGGGTATGGCCGGACGCGTAAAGCCCGCCCTCGTCCCGACTTGATCCGATCCGTTGCGCGTGTCGATGACAGGCGTGAAGATCAATACCGGCTTGCCCTGCTCCTCGTAATTGTGCGCCACCTTGATGATTTCGAACGACTTGCCGCTGTTCATCGTTCCGTATTTGAAGTACAACTGAGCCAATGCGCTACCTCCGCAACGAAGTTGATAGATAGCAAACATTATACAACAGATGCTCGCGATGCAGTAGTCGGCATTTTCTCCGGCCATACGAACAAGGGACTTCTCGCCGCCCGTGCAGGGGTCGAAAAGTCCCTTCCGATCTTGCCGTTTCCGTCAGCCGTGCAAGCCCTTCTTCACCCAGCCAGCCACCGTGGCGGTGCGCTTGCCTTGATGGATCGCCGCCGCGCGTACGTCCTCCAGCATTTTGCCGGATTGGTCGACCGTTACGGAAGTGCCGTAGGGATTGCCGCCGGCCGAGAAGATGACGGGATCGGTGTAGCCCGGCGCGGCGACGATGCCGCCCCAATGGTAGATGGACGTGTACAGCGACAGTATCGTCGCTTCCTGTCCGCCGTGAGCGTTGGACGCGCTGGACATGGCGCTGACGACCTTGTTCGCCAATTTTCCGTTGAACCACAATCCGCCCAACGTATCGAAAAACTGCTTCATCTGCGAAGCCATATTCCCGAAACGGGTCGGCACGGAGAAAATGTAGGCGTCCGCCCACTCGAGATCGTCGGGCGCAACGGTCGGCACGTCCTTCGTCGCCTCCGCGTGCGCCTTCCATTCGGGATTCGCGTTAATCGCCGCCTCAGGCGCCAGCTCGGGCACCTTCAGCACCTTCGTCTCGGCCCCGGCTTGTTCCGCTCCTTCGGCGGCCCATCGCGACAGCTGATAGTTGGTGCCCGTAGAGCTGTAGTAAATGACGGCCAGCTTGACATCGGACAGGGGAATCATCTCCTTTGAAATTAACGAATTTTCCCCCTTAAGAATGCCACTGCGGCAGTTCGTTTATACAGGGCGGGCCGCCGGCGCCGCGCCCCTGCTAGATTTTGTAGAGCGCCATGGACGGATGAACTTCCTCGATGCAGTCCGGCGTCTCCCAGGACGTATTCTCGACATAGGGCGTGACCGGATAGGTCCGGAAGTCCGCGTCCGCCAACGCTTGCAGCATCGACTGCAGCACTTCGATTCTCGTCTCCTTCGGATCCAGCCACAGTTCCATCGCTTCCTCGTCCAGAACGAGAGGC
This sequence comes from Cohnella hongkongensis, assembly GCF_042654645.1. NCBI lineage: Bacteria > Bacillati > Bacillota > Bacilli > Caryophanales > Paenibacillaceae > Cohnella > Cohnella hongkongensis. The sequence goes on from NZ_JBHSEP010000001.1 coordinate 46,602, forward strand.
AGCGGATGATCGGTGCCGAAGGCGCTGCCTCTGGTCACCACCGTACACATCGGATACTCGTTCCGTTCGGAATCGAGCCATACGTCGTAAATGCCGGGCATGGCGAAGGTCGGCTTCGTTCGGTGCACGACGCGCCACGCGCTTTTCTTTTTCCCTTCGATTTTCCAGATGTAAAATCCGCTGCAAGGAACGACGCATCGCTTCTTCGTCAGCATGCTGCGCAAATAACGCCGATCGGCCAGCGTATCGACGTTCGCGTTAATCGAATTTTTGCCCCAATAGGGCATCAGACCCCAGCGATGCTGATTAAGGCATCTTTCGCCTCCGATTTGTTGAATGATCGGAACTTGCTGCGTCGGCGCAATGTTGTAGCGCATCAGGTAAGGAACGTGAACTCTGTCGATGCGAAAATGCTCCGTCAAATCCGACAATTCCGCCGTTAGCGAATAGCGGTTACACATGTGCATCAGCCCATTTCCAAGAATTTACTCGTTCTCAGTATGAGCTTGCGCCTGCCGGATTATGTACGGCCGATCAGCAGCGCAATTCCCGACGCGGCCGCAACAAAGAAGATCGAAGCGGCATACATGATCCTAACCGCAAGACGGATGTGCTCGGCATGAAGCCGATGGAGCGGCTCGCCCATCGCAGCCCGTTCGGACGGCACGGCCTGATAATAATTCAAGCCGCCGAGCTGCACGCCCAGAGCTCCCGCGACGGCCGACTCCGGGAAGCCGCTGTTCGGGCTCGGGTGAAGGCGGGCGTAACGGCGGACCGTGCCGACGACCCTGCCTGCGTTCAGCTTAAGGATCGCCGCTGCGGCCGCAATGGCAAGGACCGACAGCCGGGCCGGTATCCAGTTGGCCAGATCGTCGAACCTGGCGGACGCCCAGCCCAAGTCCCTGTACTTGTCGTTCCGGTAGCCGACCATCGAATCCAGCGTGTTCGCAGCCCTGTAGGCGAGCGCGAGCGGCGCGCCTCCGATGAGAGCATAAAAGAGCGGCGAAACGATCGCGTCCACGATGTTTTCCGCCACCGTCTCTACCGCCCCGCGAGTAATCTCGCTCTCATCGAGCTTGTCCGTGTCCCGTCCCACAATCATCGACAGCGCCCGGCGGGCTTCCGGCAGCTTGTCCTCCTTAAGCAGGCGGTAAATGTCCATGCCCGCGTCCCCCAGCCCTTTGGCCGCGATCGTCGTCGAGATCATCCAGGCCGCCGCGCCGTAAGCCAGCCAAGGATGGAGCAGTCCGAACAGGAAAAGAATCGTCCAGCCCAGGAGGAAGGAGCCTCCAACGAGAACGACCGGGTAGGCGATTCCGGCGAGCTTCAGCGCCTTGTCTTCCGAAGAGCCGCCGAGCGGACGGGCGAGCCGTTGGAGCAGCGGGCCGGCCGCGGCCGCGCGCAGCGGCCGCTCCAGCTTGGAGATGATATGCCCCATGCCGACGACGGGATGCGGCAGCGCGCGCGGATCGCCGATCGCCAGATCGATGACCAACGCGCTTGCGACGATTGCGATCTCGACGCTCATCTACGGCTCCCCCTGCGAGCTCGCCGCCTCGCGAACGGCGGCGTAGACGAGCCGGCCGAGCGCATTGCCGATCGTCGTCGCGGCGCCGGCGTAGCGATGAATGCGGCGGTAGCGCTCCGACTGGCTGACGGCGACAAGCACCGCATCGGTCGACGTTCCCGTCGCCACGCGACCGCAGCTGCGGTCGCGAACGTCCAGATCGGCGAAAGCGGCGCTTTTCGCTTCCGTAGCGCTGATGACGGCATTGACCATCGCGCTTTCCGTCATTCGCCCGTCGATCAGCAGAACAAGGTTCACCGTCCCCGGCGCATAGGCCGGGAACGTCTCGCGGGCTACGCCCGCTCTCGCCGCATTGCCGGTGCCGACCGACGCGCAGACGAGCAGCCGGCATTCGTCTCCCGCCTCTTCGACGATCGAGGTATGCGCGATGTTCGCCGCCGTCTGGAGGCCGATCGTCGACGCCGGATCGTAGCCCCAGCGGATTAACGCCTGCCGCATCATCTCCGAAGGATCGGAGCAATCGTAATCAAGCGGCACCTTCCAGTTGACGAAGCGTTCCCCGCTGCCGGGACCTCCCCGATAGGGAGCGTTGCTGAGCGTTTGGTAGATTCGGCCGCACTCGACGGACAGATGATCTTGCCGAAAGCCGATCCGCAGCTCCGGCCACAAGGGCGACGAGTACGAATCGGCGCCTCCGCGAAAAGGTTGTGTCATAAGAACCCCCCGGTCGTAAATGCGAGCAGCGCCAGCAGTGCCAATGTCTCCGAGCCTTCCACCAGCGCCCCGTAGACGTCCCCCGTGAAGCCGCCCAGCTTGCGTACGATGTAAAGTCCGAACAGCCAGCCCGCCAGCAGGACGCCAGCGAAGGCGATCGCGCCCCGCCAGCCCGCGATTCCGAAGGAAGCCGCAAGCGCGAGCAGTCCGTTGGCGAGCAGCACGGCCGGCGTTACGCCCTCGCGCAAGCCGCTGCCGAGCCCGTTCTGTTGAATGTAGGGAAAAAAACGGATCGCCGCGAGCAGCACCGCCCTCGCCATCGCCGGAACGACCGCCAATACGGCCAGCGCTCCCTCTGCGGCAAGCTGCTGCACGGCGGCAGCCTTGAGCAGGATAAGCGCGATCGCCGCCACGACGCCCATCGCCCCGACGCGGCTGTCCTTCATAATTTCCAGCGCCCGCTCGCGGCCGCGCTGGCTCCCCAGCCCGTCGGCCAGATCCATCCAACCGTCCAGATGGAGCGCGCCGGTCGCGATGATCCAGAAGGCGACAACCAGCGCCGCCGCGACCGGAGATCCGGCCGATCCGAAGACGAAGCCGGCTGCGGCTCCGACCAGCCAGACGGCGGCCCCGAGCAGCAGACCGACGAGCGGATAATACCGCGGGCTCCGGCTCCAGCCTTCCAGCGTCTGAGCCCGTTTCGGAACCGGGAACCTCGTCAGAAAGCCGACAGCCTGCCAGAAGGCGCTCATCCTTTTAGCCTCCAGGGCAGTCCGCTGATGACGGCGATCGCTTCGTCCGCGCGTTCGGCCAGCCGCTGGTTCGCTTCTCCGACGACGTCCTGGAACCAGCGCCCGAGCGGCGACATCGCCACGCCCCCCCAGCCGACCTCGTCCGTGACGACAATCGCTTCGCGAAGCGGCGACGAGCCGAGCTCCTCCAGATAAGCGTCCACTTGAGCCAGTATGCGCTCGGTCGTCTCCCGGTCCCTGCACCGATCCTCGGGCAAAGCCATCAGCCGATTGGCGATCCAGGCGGACAGCGTGTCGACGAGCACGATGTCGAAGCCGTCATAGGCGGATGCGGACAGCTCGTGCGGGCATTCCAGCGTGTGCCAGCTCTCCGGCCTCCTGCTCCGATGCCTGTCGATGCGTTCGTCCATCTCTTCGTCGAAGCGAAGGCCCGTGGCGACGTACAGCACCGACGAGCTGCCGGCCTCCGACCGTTCCCGGGCCCGCTTCTCGGCGTAGGCGCTTTTGCCCGAGCGAACGCCTCCGCTGATCATAACCAGGTTCATCGAAGCGCCTCCTCTCTCTCCCGATCCGCTTCCTCCAGCGCCCGCAGCAGGCGATCGTTATCCTCACGCCCCCGCACCGCAATGCGAATGTGGCGTTCCGTGAGGCCGTCATACTTGGCGCAGCTGCGCACGAGGACGCCCTTCGGCCCCAGCGCCGCCTGCAGCCGTTCCGCCGTCCAGCCGCCGGACAGCTCGACCAGCAGGAAGTTGGCCTCTCCGGGCCAGGTCCGCCAGCCCAGCCGGGCGCCGAGCTCCTGACGCAAGGAAGCCCGCCCCGCGGCGACCAGCTCTCTCGTTCTTCGCTCGTACTCCGCCACCTCCGGCTGCAGGCAAGCTTGCCCGGCAAGCAGCGCCAGCCCGTTAACGCTCCAGGTCACCTGCTTGGCCGCCATTCTCCGAATAAGCTCGGGCGCGGCGATCGCATAGCCGAGCCGAAGGCCGGGAATGGCAAAAAATTTCGTCATCGAATGCATGAACAGCACATGCGGGAAGCTTCTCAGCTCGGGCAGCAGCGTCGCTCGTTCCGGCGGCGGGACGAAATCGATGAAGGCCTCGTCCACGACGACGTACGCCGACCGCTCCCCGGCCATCGCGGCAATCTCTCGCAGCTGCTCCAGCGAATAGGTCAGCCCGGTCGGATTGTTCGGATGGCCGAGGAACAGCAGGTCGACCTGCCGCAGCAGCGGCTCCAGCTCCGACGGCTCGGCCCGGAACCCGTTCTCCTCGCGTCCGATCAACGTCCGCACCTCGGCTCCGCAAGCTTCGGCCAGCTGGGCGTATTCCGAGAAGCAGGGAGCGACGACGCCGACCGAGCGGACGCCGAGTCCGGACAGCGTCAGCCATAGACATTCCGCAGCTCCGTTGCCGATCAGCAGCTCGTCCTCGCCGACGGATAGACGGGCCGACAGCAGCTTCTTCAGCTTGCGGTGCCCCGGATCGGGGTAGTTGACGATGGCGGACAGCCCGTCCCTTAACGCCTCCAGCGCCTGACGCGGCGGCCCAAGCGGGTTGATGTTGGCGCTGTAATCGAGCCAGCCGTCCGGACTGACGCCGAATCGCGCCGAGGCGGTCCACAGATCCCCGCCGTGTCCGTATGGCTCCAGTGTGCCCGAGCCTTTCTTCATCGCGCTCCCTCCAGCCCTTCGTTCATTATTTCGTACAGCTTGCGAACGTCCAGATGCCGGCGAACGTGATCGGCCAGCCGATCGAATTCGGCTTCCCGCAGCCGGCCGTAATTCAATTCTCCTGCGATCGGCCGCCAGCCCTTCGACGCGCGAATCGCATTCAGCCAGTCGCGTCTAAACCCGTCGTTATGCAGAATGCCGTGCACGTACGTCCCCCACGCCCTGCCGTCCTCCGAACGGGCGCCTTCCCGGTACGAGCCTCTTTCCCTCCTGTCGACCGACGTCAGGGTGAACGGGTGGGAGACCGGTCCCGTAAACGTCGATCTTCCCATATGGATCTCGTAGCCCTCGATCCCGTATCGCGCCGTGCCCGAATCACCGCTCCAGCCGTGCGCCACGCCCTTCACGCGCTCGGTTCTCTTGTCGGCCCCGAACGTCGTTACCATCGGGAATACGGCCAGCCCCGGCAGCGAGGCGTGGACGGATTCGATTCCTTCCGGGTCGTTCAGCCGCTTTCCGAGCATCTGATAGCCGCCGCAGATTCCGGCCAGCCAGCCTCCCCGGGCGATATGGGCGACCAGGAGGCGGTCGAGTCCCGACTCTCGCAGGAACAGCAAGTCCTCGGCCGTATTTTTGCTTCCGGGCAGGACGACCGCATCCGGCGTCCCGAGCTCCTCCCGCCTGGACACGTAGCGGACGGCGACGTCCGTCTCCGCAAGCAGCGGATCGACATCGGTAAAGTTCGCCCAGCGCGGCAGCCGAACAACCGCAATGTCGAGGCGGTCCCCTTCGGCGAAGGCCGGGCCTTCCGCCGAAGGGCGGAAAGACAGCGAATCCTCCGCCTCCAGCCGCAAGTCGGCCAGATAGGGCACGACGCCGACGACAGGCTTGCCGGTGCGCCGTTCCAGCCATTCCAGACCGGGCCGGAGAAGCTCGACGTCTCCCCGGAATTTGTTAATGACGAAGCCGCGCACTCTGTCCCGCTCCTCCGGCTCCAGAAGCTCCAGCGTTCCGACGAGCGCGGCGAAGACGCCGCCGCGGTCGATATCCGCGACGAGCAGCACGGGAGAATCCGCCCAAGCGGCCATGCGCATGTTGACGATGTCGCGATCCTTCAGATTGATCTCGGCGGGACTGCCCGCCCCCTCCATGACGACGATCTCGTACTTCGAACGCAGCCGCTCCAGCGCCTCTCTCGCGATCGCCCCCGCCTCCGCCAAGTACTCGCTGCGGTAGCTGAACGCATCCATCGTCCGGTACGGCTTGCCGTGAACGACCACCTGGGACGTCCGGTCGGACGAAGGCTTCAGCAGAATCGGGTTCATGTCCGTCGTCGCCGCGACGCCGCACGCGTCGGCCTGCATCCCCTGCGCCCGTCCGATCTCCTTGCCGTCCGCCGTCACATAGCTGTTCAGGCTCATATTCTGCGACTTGAAGGGAGCGACCGACCAGCCGTCCTGGGCGAATATCCGGCACAGCGCGGCGGTCAGCACGCTCTTGCCCACATCCGACGCCGTTCCTTGAATCATCAGGACGCGGGACACCGCCTTGGCCCGGCCCGTTCCGCCGCGGACTGCGGCGTTGCGACGATCCGGCGTCATTCGCGGGACACTCCCGCGCTCTCGAATGTCGCCATCTCCCGCATAATCCGACCGGCGGCGTCGAGCAGCGGAAAGACGAGCGCCGCGCCGCTGCCTTCTCCCAGCCTCATGTCCATATGAATCATCGGCGACAGGCCGATCGCCTTCAGCAGGCTGCCGTGGCCCTGCTCCTGCGACAGATGCGAGGCCAGCATGTAAGGCGTGCAGGCCGGGACAAGGCGGCTGGCGATCAAGGCGGCCGCGGACGAGATGAAGCCGTCGATCACGACGAGCGAGCGGTGAGCGGCCGCTCCCAGAATGACGCCGACAAGGCCGGCGATCTCCAGGCCGCCCAGCTTGGCCAGCACGTCCAGCGGATCGTTCGGATCGGCCGCATTAACCGCCAGCGCACGTTCGACCACGCGCCGCTTGTGCAGCAGCCTCCCGTCGTCGATGCCGGTGCCGCGGCCGACCGCCTGCTCGGGCGTCAACCCTCCCAGGGCGACCCCTATCGCCGCGCTTGGCGTCGTGTTGCCGATGCCCATCTCTCCTGTCGCGAAGACGCGCGTGCCGGCCTCGGCCAGCTCCGCCGCGACGTCGCAGCCGACCCGGATCGCCGACGTCGCCTCTTCCCGCGACATGGCCGGCCCTGCCGCGATATTCCCCGTCCCGCAACGGATCTTCCGCGAGACGAGCCGGGGATGCGACAGCTCGGCGTTCACGCCGATATCGACGCACACGACGTCCGCGCCGGCATGGCGGGCGAGCACGTTCACCGCCGCGCCGCCGTTCAGGAAATTGAGCACCATCTGCGGCGTCACCTCCGCCGGGAAGGCGCTTACGCCCTCCTCGCATACGCCATGGTCTCCCGCCATCACGACGACGGCTTTGCGCGACAGATCCGGCGCCATCTCGCCGGCGACGCCGGCCGCCTGCCTCGCGACCGCCTCCAGCTTGCCCAGGCTCCCCGGGGGCTTCGTCAAGCTGTCCAGATGCGCCTGCGCCTCTCTCATCGCTCCGTCGTCCAGCGGCCGGATGCGTTCGGCCACCTCCCGAATCTCGATCGGAACGTTCGTCGTCATCGATTCATCTTCCTCTCAGCAAAATTTGCGGCACGCCGCTGTCCGGGTGAGGCAGCACGATCGGTTCTGTGCCGTACACGTCCTGCACGAGATCCGGGACGAGCACTTCCCCGGGGGGCCCTTCGGCGGCCGCTCTTCCATCTCTCAGCACGAGCAGCCTGTCGCAGTATTGGGCGGCCAGGTTCAGGTCGTGCAGCACGGCCACGACCGTTCTTCCGCTGTCCCGCTGCCACCGGCGGACGTAATCCATCATTTGAAGCTGGAACCCGATGTCGAGATAAGTCGTCGGCTCGTCCAGCATCAGCACCTCGGGCTCCTGCACGAGCGTCTTGGCCAGCGCGGCCCGCTGGCGCTCGCCTCCGCTGAGCTCGGCGATCGGACGGGAAGACAGAACGGCCAGATCGAGCTTCTCCATCACGACGTCGATCAGCCGCGTCGGATCTTCCTTCTCTCCGCCCAGCCAGCTCTGATGCGGATAGCGGCCCATCTCGACCACTTCGCGTACCGTATAGCCAAGCGAAGGCAGCGCCTCCTGCTGCAGCACCGCCACCCGTCTGGCCAGCTCCTTGCGCCCGTAAGCGCTCAGCTCCCGCCCCCCAAGGGCGACGGTCCCCCCTTGAGCCCTCTCGAGCCCGGACAGCAGCTTCAGCAGCGTCGATTTGCCGCTCCCGTTCGGACCGATAATGCCGTAAAATTCTCCCTTCTCTATTCGGACGTCGATCCGGCGCAGGATATGCGCCGCGCCGATCCGGTAGTCCAGCGCTCTGGCTTCGATCATCCTCTCGCCTCCCCGCCTCTCGTTTTCCTTTTCCACAGCAAATAGGCAAAAAACGGGGCTCCGATAAACGCCGTCACGACGCCGAGCGGAATTTCCTTCGGATTCAGCGCCATCCGCGCGATCGTATCCGACCAAAGCACGTAGACGCCGCCAATGACGGCCGACAGCGGCACGACGATCCGGTTGTCCGGCCCGACGACCAGCCGGACGAGATGAGGCACGACCAGCCCGACGAAGCCGATCACGCCGGACACCGACACCGCCGCCGCCGTAATCAGCGTCGCCACAACGAGCACGATCATCTTCGTCCGCTGCACGTTCACGCCCAGATGCGCCGCCTGGCGCTCTCCGAGGGCGAACAGGTTCATCTCCCGGCTCAGCGAGACGAGGACGACGGCGCCTAACGCGACGTACGGCAGAACGAGCAGGGAATGGCTCCATCCGCGCATCGACAAGCTGCCCATGATCCAGAAGAGAATCTCGTTCACGACGTTATTCGACAGCGACACCATGAACGACACGAGCGCGCCGAAGAAAGCCTGAACGACGACGCCGGACAGAATCAGCGTCTCCAGCTCCATTTTTCCCTGATGATACGCTAACCGAAGCACGATAAGAAGCGTCCCTATTCCCGTCAGGAAAGACACGGCGGGAATCGTCCACAGGCCGATCCACAGCTGCAGCCCGAACAAGATCAGGAACGCCGCCCCGACCGAGGAGCCTGTCGCCACGCCAAGCGTATACGGGTCGGCCAGCGGGTTGCGCAGCACCCCCTGGAAGCCGGCGCCCGCAAGCGCCAGCGCCGCCCCGACGAGCACCGCAAGCACGACTCGCGACAAGCGCACCTTCAGGATGATCGTCGCGTCCGGATCGGCGGTCCCTTCCGCAATCGGCCGCAGGTTCAGCCAATCGCCGACATAAGGAATCTGCTGAACCAGAACGCTCCATACTTTGCCGATCGGCACGTTCGCCCCGCCTAGGGAGAGGCTCGCTAGAATCGAAACAAGGAGGAGCGCGAGGGCTCCTCCCATATAGACCGTCAATTTGCCGCGCATGCTATTCCACCTTGTCGGGATGGATCGCCTTGGCCATATCCTGCAAAACTTTCGTCAAGCGCGGACCGACCCGGCTGATCGAATTGTCGTCCACCGCGTACAGCCGGTCGTTCTTCACGGCGTCGATCGCCTCGAAGCCCGGGCGCTCCTTGATCGCCTGCGGAATGCCGAGATCGAACTGCGTGTTGTGGGCGTACAAAATCACTTCCGGATTGGCCTGGATGACCGCTTCCGGATCGACCTCGAACCAGCCGCTCTTCTCCTTGGACACGTTGTCGCCGCCCGCCAGGGCAAGCAGCTCGTCCATATATTCTCCGCTGCCGACCGTATAGCCCGGCGAGAATTCCATGTAGACCTTCTTCGGCGTCACGCCCTGCAGCGCGTCCGTGACCCGCTTCAGCTCCTCGCGCATCGTCGCGGTCACTTGGGCCGCGCCCTCCTGAACGTTCATGATCTTGCCGACCGTCTCGATCTTCTCCATGACCTCTTCCAGCGTCTTCGGATCGGAGGCGTACACTTTCACGTCCAATTGGCGCAGCTTCTCGATGACGCTCGCCTGCATGCCGCCGTGCGCGAACACGATGTCGGGCTTGGCGGCGAGCAGAGCTTCCACGTTCGTATTCAGATCGCCGACGCGATCGAGCGTCTGTGCCTCTTCCGGGTAATCGCTGTAATTGTCCGCAGCGACCACCTTCCCGCCCGCTCCGATGGCGAACATCACCTCGGTCTCGGACGGGGCGAGCGTCACGACCCTCTCCGGCGTCTGCTCGAACACGACCTCCGCGCCCGTGCTGTCCGTCAGCGTCAGCGGATACTCCGTCTCGGACGCGGCGGACGGCTCTTCCGAAGCCGGCGCGGACGGCGGAGCCTCCTCCGAGGCCGACGCGCTCGGCGAGGCGGCGGAGGAGGGCGGCGCACCGGCCGCATTGTCTTCCTTGCCGCAGCCGACAAGTGCGGCCGCCATGAGAACGACGGCCAACCATAAGCCTAGTTTACTCCACATTCGTTGACTCTTCATACAATCCATCTCTCCCCGCGTTTCTATGACTAAGAGGAGCTTGACCGATTGAACGACCGACACGAAAAACCCTCCCCTCGAAATAGATTCGGAGAGAGGGTCAGCAAACAGGGAAAATGAAACGCGATCGTGCGTGATGCATTCCCGAGTGAGCCGTATCCTTATCCGCGAAGGATTTCGTCTGCTGCATCTCAAGGCAGGTCTCCTGACTGATAGGTTCACGACGAGCCTCCCCTTCCCATCCGATCGGACAGTGGCTACCGAGGCCGTCCCTATTTCACAGTGGCGGGACCGTGCCGGAATCTCACCGGCTTCCCTTTTAACCCGTTGCGTCTGCCATTCAGGTCGAACCGTTGAAGAGAAAGCCCCTTTCTCCATCTCATCGGGTCATCTCTTCGACGTATCATCGGTTCAACTTAAACAGCGGCAGCGCATCGGGCACCTTGAGATATAGAGTCTATTCAATTGCCGCAAGCTACCAATCACTTGGAATTATAGCCCGGGAGCGCGGGGATTGCAACCGTCGCCCTGCGCTATTCGCAATAATACATGAATCCGATCGCGCCGACGCCCGTATGCGTGCTGATGATCGGCGTCGTATCCTCGATCCCGAACTTGTCGTAGCCCGTTCTCTCTACGATGCTCTCTTTCAGCCGGGACGCCAGCTCGTATCCGGCGGCGTGCACGAGGCCGACTCCCCGGACGACCTTGCCCTTGACGTCCTCGGCGAACTGCTTCGTCAAATATTCGACGATCTGCGTTTTGGTCCGCACTTTGGCGACCGGGGTATACTCGCCGCCGTCCAGGCTGGCGATGATCTTGATCTTCAGCAAGGAGCCGAGCCATGCTTTGCCCTTGCCGATGCGGCCGCCCTTGACCAGATTGTCCAGCGTATCCACGACGACGAACAGCCGCGTGTTCCGGCGAATCCGGTCCAGGCGTTCGACGATCTCGCTGACGCTCTTCCCGGCTTTGGCCATCTCCGCCGCCTCGAGCACCTGAAAGCCAAGCGCTTTCGAAATGTAACGGGAATCGACGACGGTCACGCTCGACTCGGACATCCCCGCGCCCATCTCGGCCGAACGAACCGTTCCGCTCATTTCTCCCGTCATATGGATCGACAAAATGTCGCTGCCGTCGCTGCCCAGACGGTCGTACGCCTCCAGGAAGACTCCCGCCGGAGGCTGGGAGCTTTTCGGAAGCTCCGGAGCCGCCTGCATTTTCTCGATAAATTCCGCCGGGCGAATATCCACTCTGTCCAAATACGTGTCGCTGCCGATGCTGATCGATAGCGGAACGACTTCGATCTCGTGCCGGCGCAGAGCGTCGTCCGACAGATCGGCGGTCGAATCCGTCACTATCCTGATTTTGCTCAATCGTCTTCCTGCTTTCCTCGTGGACTAAGCCGCAGCTTCCATGTAGTCTATCATCCCCGCTTGGCCTGTCGCAACTTTTCAGTCTCCGGAAGATCCTTCCGGCAGATGTCGGCGAATCAGCTCGCTCTTCAGGTTCAGAACGGCCGGACTGTAGTTGACCCGATACGGCTCCGGATTCAGCTTGCGAAGATGCTCCGGCCAGAACAGAGCCAGCTGTTTCCTGTGCTCGCCGCGAATCTCGTCCAACCCCGGCAAGGCGCCGACCGGCTCTCCTTCGGCGATGACGGGTCGAAGCAGAGGAACTGCGCGATAGCGGGCCACTTTCTTGTAACGATGGGGATGCAAAGGATCGAACAGCTTAAGCGGCCTTCCTCCGGCGACGTCCTCGTCGCCCGGCAGCGTCACGTAATCGGCCTCCGCCATGCCGCTGTCCGCATTTACGATTCTGTAGACTTCCTTAATGCCGGGATTCGAGATTTTCTCGGGATTCGCGGAGACTTTAATGACCGGCTCCATCGCTCCTTCCTTCTCTCTGGCCGCCAGCTTGTATACGCCCCCGAGAGACGGCTGGTCGAACGCGGTAATGAGCTTCGTGCCGACGCCCCAACTATCGATTCGCGCTCCCTGCGCCTTGAGCTCGGCGATGAGGTGCTCGTCCAGATCGTTCGAGGCGACGATCTTCGCGTCCGGGAAGCCCGCCTCGTCCAGCATCTCCCGGGCTCGCTTGGACAAGTAGGCCAGGTCCCCGCTGTCCAGCCGAATGCCCTTCAAGCGCTTGCCTCGCCGATGCAGCTCGCGGGCGATGCGGATGGCGTTCGGAATGCCGCTTCTCAGCGTATCGTACGTATCGACGAGCAAGATGACATGATCGGGAAGCGCCTCGGCATAATCGCGGAACGCGTCCTCCTCGCTGTCGCGGCCCTGAACCCAGGCATGAGCGTGCGTTCCCGAGGTCGGAATGCCGAACCTCATTCCCGCCAGCATGTTGGACGTCGCGTCAAAGCCGGCGATATAGGCGGCTCTTGCTCCCCAGATTGCGGCGTCCGCTTCCTGGGCCCGCCTGGATCCGAATTCGAGCAGCCGATCGTTCGGGGCCGCCAGCCGGATCCTCGACGCCTTGGTTGCGATCAGCGTCTGGTAGTTCATGAAGTTAAGCAGCGCCGTCTCGATCAATTGCGCCTCGAACACTCTCGCCTCGACCCGTATGAGCGGCACGTTCGGGAACACGAGGGCTCCTTCGCAGACCGACGAGATGCTGCCGCTAAACTTAAAGCTTCTCAGCTCGGCGAGAAACCGTTCGTCGTACCGCTCCTCCTGCGTCCGCAAGTAGGCGATCTCCTCGTCGCCGAACTTCAGCTGACGGACGTATTCGACCAGACGCTCCAGCCCGGCAAACACCGCATAGCCGCCGCCGAACGGCAGCTTGCGGAAGTAGGCTTCGAACGCAGCCCGTTCGTTCTTCGTCCCCCGCTTCCAATGCGCATACATCATGTTGATCTGATATTTGTCGGTGTGAAGCGTCAGATTCGTCTCGCACATGGCGGAGGCTCCTTTGCGCTCTTGCGCGCGCGTATTGCCGGACCGTCCGGAGAGGTGCCTCGATCGGCGCATGCTCGCAGCGCCCATATGCGGCGGATCGGGAGGGAAGGAGTGAGCATCTGCCGGCGACGAGAGGGGGGTCCGTTCGTTCAGCTGTAAATCGACAGCTTCGGCTGACGCTCCGTAAACCGGTATAGCTGCGCGAAGCGCTGGGAATAGCGGTTGGACATTTTGCGCTCCCCGTTGCGGTCCCGCACCTCCTCCAGAATCCCCTTCCGGCTTTGCGTCGACGTCACTTTGCGGATGAAATTTTGGTCCTCGAACTCCGGAACGACCGTCTCGATCACCTGGTAGAGCTCGCTGATCGTAAATTCTTCGGGCAAAAACTGTCTGGCGATCGTCGTCGTCAGCATCCGGCCGCGAACGTGTTCCAGGGCGTCCCGCAGCATGGCGCGATGATCGAAGGCAAGCGTCATCTCCAACGCTTCGGAGACGGGAAACAGCCGAACGTCCGAAGCGTCGTCGGCCGCTCTGCGCTTCATCAGCCGCTCCTCTCGAACAAGCGCGCAGAAAGCGTGCGAGATCATCCATCCGCGAGGGTCTCTGCCCGGCTCGCTGTACACGTTCAAATATTCAAGATGGATGCCGTCGATCCCCGTCTCTTCCTTCAGCTCCCGCCGCGCGCACTCGTAGACCGACTCGCTCTCCTCGCAGAAGCCCCCCGGGAGCGCCCACAGCCCTTCGAAGGGCTCGTACTTCCGGCGGACGAGCAGCACCTGAAGCTCGCGGACGGGCAGCGATTTCTTGGCCGAACTCCGCCTGGAGGACGTCATCGTGAAGAGGACGATGTCGGCAGGCGCGCCGTCCGGACTCCGATGGCCTTGAGCCGAAAGGTTGGATGCATTCTGATTCCCGTAATCGCCGTTCACTTCGAATCGCCCGCCTTTCCTCGAATGATTCCTGGATTCCCCGGCATCCCAACGTACATCTCCGTACCGTTAGCATGCTCAAGAACGGAAAAATTCCGTCTTCATCCTCAGCTCGACAGATTTCGAGCGCAGCGAGTCGGTAGAGGCCGCGATCTCCTCCATGACCGCCGTCTGCTCCTGCGACGCCGAGTACACCTGCTCGGCGCCGCGACGGATCCGGTCGGCCACCTCCGCCACTCGCTTAGCCTCGTTCAACTGCACGGTCGCCTGCTCCGCCTGCCGGGCAATGCCGGCGGCCATCGATTCGACGATGCCGACCACGTGCCGGGCTTCCTCGTTCACTTCGCGGAAAGCAGCGGCGAACTGCTCGCCTTTCATCGCTTCGCGCTCCGACAGCTCGTATTGGGAACGAATGTGACCGACCGCCCGGCCGACTTCCTCCTGAATGTGGCGTATGAGGGTGCGAATGTCTTTCACCGAGAGGGCGCTCTCGTCGGCAAGCGATTTGACTGCTTGGGCGACGACCTCGAAGCCTCGACCGTTTTCCCCCGCTCTGGCCGCCTCGATCGACGCGTTCAAGGCGAGCAGATGCGTCTGGTCCGCAAGCTCGCCGACGACGCTGGAGATGGCGCCGATCTGACGGGCGTACTCGTTCAGCTTCTCGACGACGTCCATCGCTTCCTTGTTCAGCTCGGACAGCTGCTTCATGCCGCTGATCAGAGACTGGAACACTTCCTCGCTCTGCGCCGCCGCCCGGTTCATCTGGCTGGCGCGCTCGCGGGCGACGGCCGCCTCCTCGCTCATCCGGTCCGCGGCGGACGACAGCGCTTCCGCATCCTGATGCAGTCGATCCGCCGAATCCGCCTGAGTCTGCGTGCCGGAGGTGATCGCCTCCGATTCGTTCGTCATCTGCTCGATCTGGCCGGCGGCTTGTCCGACCGCTTCCTGCAGCTCCTTGACATGCGATTCCGTTAGCCTCGTATTGTCCTTAATGCCGTCGATCATCGTTCGCAGCTGCTCCAGCATCGTTACGAAGGCTTCTCCCAGCTCTTGCATCTCGTCTCCGGAACGAGGGGCCGCCGCGTGGGTCCTCAGATTTCCCTCCGCGGCTTCCCGCGCCGCCGACGTCAGCGACAGCAGCGGCTTAAGCAGCCATTTTGCCGCGAAAAAGCCGAACAGCCCGGTCCAGAAAATGCCGAACAGCAACGTCAGAAGAACAAAAAGCCATCCTGACATGAAATCGAACATATCTTTAAGTACCAGGAGAAAAAAGGCGCTCGTCGCGTAAGTCACCGCCGAAGCCGCCGTAATTCCGATCACCATCTTTTTGACGATGCCGAATTTCGGTTTCATGAAGCAGCCCCCTCGTTTGCCTGCAGTTTCTTCCATTGAAGCACGCATTCGGCCGCGATACTGTGACTTACTTCACATTTGGCCTTGCCGCGCAGGGGAAGGGGCCGCTTTTAACGAGCGTTCATCAGTGGTACATTAAGGTAAACAAAAGGAGGACGGCACCATGATGGCAGCCCTGGCCTTGTGCGGTCTGATCGCCGTATCGTTAGCGGGCTACGGTCTCTTCGGAGAGCGCAGGCGGCTGCGCGTCGTCCGGCACACGATTCGGTCGCGGCGGGTGCCGCCGGGCTTCGACGGCATCACGATCGTTCAATTCAGCGACGTTCACCTCGGCCCTTATTATTCGCTTCGACAGCTGGACGAACTCGTGAACGCCATCAATTCGCTCCGTCCCGATCTGGTCGCGTTTACGGGCGATTTGCACGACGCCCGAAGGAAAGACAATATCGCCAAGTACGACCCTTCTCCGGTTTTGTCCCGAATTCAAGCCCGTCTGGGCAAGTTCGCCGTATACGGCAATCACGATTTCGGATACGAGCGGAAGCTCCGCTCCTCGGGAGCGTTCCTGAGCCGGGGCGGATTCACGGTGCTGATCAACGACGCCCGGCGGGTGACGCTTCCCGGAGGGGAATTCATGACGATCGCCGGGTTGGACGATTGCATGCTCGGCAAGCCCAACCCGTCGAAGGCGGCTTCCAAGCTGCATCCCGACCGGTTTAACGTGTTGCTGGTTCACGAGCCGGACGTGGCCGACCGGCTTGCGCGCTACCCGATCGATCTGCAGCTGTCCGGACACAGTCATGGCGGACAAGTCGTCCTGCCGCTTGTCGGCGCGCTCGTCAGAACCTCTCTCGGCCGCAAGTATGTCGGCGGCCTATATCGGATCGGCAGCCGATTTCGCGACAAAAGGCCTTATGTGCTGCATGTGAACCGGGGAGTGGGAACGACGAGAATTCCGGTTCGCATTCGCTGCGTACCGGAGTTGACTGTCATTACCCTTAGATGCGAGGAACAAAGTCGGGATTGAATGAACAAGCCTATTGCAAGATTATAATAGGTAGGCATTCGAGACAAAGGAGGGCTGTCGGATGGATTATATGACCCATACGCTGTTCGGAGTCGCCCTCTACGGAGCACTGAACAAGGCGCATATGGACGTCAAAACGAAATGGGCGTTTTTCGGCGCTTCCGTCGGATCGAACGTCATTCCGGATATCGACATTCAATGGACGCGGGCCGGGGCGGACTATCTCCTGTCGCACCGGGGAATTACCCATTCCTTCGCGATGGTGCCCGTCTGGGCGGCTCTGTTCTTCCTGCTGGCTTGGGCGATCTTTCGCGTGAAGGATCGGCGCATTTTCTGGCTCGCGGCGGTCGGCGTGCTGCTTCATATTGTGAGCGATTGGACGAACGCATGGGGAACGGGGCTGCTGGAGCCGTTCACTTCGCGCAAGTACGCCGTCGGCATCATCCCCAACAAAGGCTATCTGTTCTGGGCGTTCGCGGCCGCGCTCGTTCCTTTCCTGCTGCTGTATCGGAGCGAGAAGCACCGGATGCGGATTTCCCGCGCCTTCTGGGGGCTGGGGGCGCTATATGTCGGATTCCAGATCGCGCATTCCGCCTATGTGTATGCGGATTTGAAGAAGGAAGGCTTCGACCGGGTTGCGATCCGCGCGGACCGAATTCCCGGGGGGCTGTCGTATTACGCCAAAAAAGAATTCGAGGTCGTCGAAGGACGCCACCGGATCGGCGGCGCAGACGGCGTCGTGCAGACGTACCGAATCGACCCGGTAGACGTGAACGCCCTGAAGCTGGACGATTCGGCCAGAATCCTGTTCCTGTTCGCTCCGTTCGTGGTCACTCAGGACTTGGGGGATCAGGTCCGCATCTTCGACCCCCGCTTCGCAGGCCGAGACGGGATGCTTAGCGTCGACGTTCCGAAGACATAGCCCGCGCGTCTCTCATGCGCCGGCATCGGTTCGGCTTTCGGGCCGACCGGCAAAAAAAACGCCGCCCGGCCTGTCCCCCGAGGGGATGCGGGCGGCGTACGCCAAGCACCGATACCGAACCGGAACGGTCCGTTTATCGGCATTCGCCTTCGCCGGTCATTTTCCTTCGACGATCGCCTTAATCTGCTCCAGCGCAATCTTGGGCACGCGATCGTACGTCAACAGCCCGTTGATCTCCTGTTCCACATCGGTAAGCTGCGTATAGCAGAACCCTTGAACGACGCCCGACGCCAGCAGCGGTTGGATAACCGCGCGCAGCCGCTCGGCGTAGTCCTCGTCGTTCTCGGCCCCGGAGTACCCCCAGCCCTCCCACTCGCTCTTCTTGTAGGCGATCCCGCCGAATTCGGTGACGAGTATCGGCTGCCCCGCGTAAGCGTGGCCTCCGACGGACAGCCTGCGGTTGGCCGGCATCGCGCTTGTCGCTTTCTCCCGCGAACTGTAGCGCTCCTCCAGCACTTCCCTGCGCCATTCGTAATCGTGAATGTTGAACAGATCCGTCGCGACCATCTCCCAGCCGTCGTTGGAGACGACCGGTCTCATCGGATCCAGCGACTTCGTCAAATGATACATCGTCAAGGCGTGCTGCTGCTGCCGCTTGTCGATCTGAATGTTCGGCACGCCCCAGCTCTCGTTCAGCGGCACCCAGGCGACGATGGACGGATGGTTGTAATCGCGCTCCATCGCCTCCTGCCATTCGTTCACGAAGCGGCGCACGTACTTCTCCGAATACTGGTACGCGTTGGCCGCCTCGCTCCATACGAGCAGGCCCAGCTTGTCGCACCAGTAGAGATAGCGAGGGTCTTCGAGCTTCTGGTGCTTGCGCGCCCCGTTAAAGCCCATTGCCTTCGTCAGCTCGACGTCTCTTCTGACCGCTTCGTCGCTCGGCGGCGTCAGATTGCCGTCGGGGAAGTAGCCCTGGTCGAGCACCAGCTTCTGAACATACGGCCGGTTGTTCAGACAGAAGCGGCCGTCCTCGATCGACACCTTGCGCATGCCGAAGTAGCTGGAAGCTTCGTCGATCGCAGCGCCGCCGGCCCGCAGCGTGAAGCGAACGTCGTACAGGTTCGGACGTTCGGGCGACCACCAGCGCCCTAGAGAATGATCGTTGAAGTCCGTCAGCCGGACCGTCCTCGTCTCTTCCTCGTTGTTCACGCGCACGACGTCGCGGGCCACAGGAGCCCCTTGGAAGCTCACGTCGATCTCCAGCGTCAAATCGTCCGGGCGATCTGTCCAACCTCCGAAGAAGAGCCGCATCTCGATATCGTTCCGGTCGATATCCGGCGTATACCGGACTTTGTCCACGTAAGTCCGGCCGACTGCCTCGAGCCACACCGTCTGCCAGATGCCCGTCGTCCGGGTATAGAAGATGCTGGCCGAATCCGGCAGCCAGTACTGCTTGCCCCGGGGAAGCGTAACGTCCCGGCTGTAATCGACGGCTTTAACGACAAGGGTGTTGGCCCCGCTCCGGTTCAGAATATCCGTAATGTCCGCGCTGAACGGCGTATGGCCGCCTTCGTGCTTCGCCGTCAGCGTGCCGTTCACCCATACCGACGCTTCGTAGTCGACCGCTCCGAAATGCAGAATCGTTCGCTTGCCGGAGAAGGACGCCGGGACGTCGAACCGGGTTCTGTACCAGACCGTATCGTGAAAGTCGGGATCGCCGATTCCGCTCAGCTTGCTTTGGAACGCGAACGGCACCTGAATGCGGCGGGACAGCTCCTTCTCCCCCGCATGCCATTGCTCCCGATCGCCGACGCGGCCGTCGTCGAACTCGAACTCCCATTCGCCGTTCAGATTCATCCAGTCCGCGCGTTCGAACTGAGGACGAGGATGCTCTTGCCGAGGAATTGCCTTCATGTTTGCAGCCTCCATTAGTTAACTTAGCGATAAACTTAATAACTATATAATTCACTTTTCACCCCTATTATGGATTAAAACAAAGGATTAAGTCAATACTTGATTGTTTAATTAACTTTTGAGTTATATAATAAAAAGAAACGCATTTGGCGGGGAGATTTTATGATCATTCAGGTTCATTCCAGAAATGCGGCTTATTTCGAGTGCTTCTCCTCCGAAACCCGGCTGCGCATGATCGAGCTGCTGAACGTCCGGCCGATGAACATCAAGGAGCTCGCAGCCGCGCTGGAGCTGTCGTCGGCGATCGTCACGAAGCACGTTCAGAAGCTTGAGGAGGCGGGAATTATAGGAACGGAGAGTCTGTCGGGGATGCGGGGAAGGCAGAAGGTATGCCGGCTGCTTCCCGATACGGTCACCTTGCAGTTCAGGACGCCGGAGGCGAAGGACGTCCGGCAATATGCAGTATCCGTGCCGATCGGCCAATTCTCCGACTTTCAGGTGAAGCCGACGTGCGGGCTAACCTCGGAGCGCGCCCTGATCGGAATGGTGGACGATCCCCGCTACTTCTCCGACCCGGAGCGAGTAAAGGCCAAGCATCTCTGGTTCGCCAGCGGCTTCGTCGAGTATCGCATTCCCAACTATCTCGTCGGCAGCCAGAGCGCGCAAAGCCTCAGCCTGTCGCTGGAGCTGTGCTCCGAGGCACCGGGCTACAACGAGAACTGGCCCTCCGACATTACGTTCTCGATCAACGGAGTCGTCATCGGCGTCTGGACCTGCCCCGGCGACTACGGCAGCCAGCGCGGAGCGCACACGCCGGCCTGGTGGAACATGGGCACGCAGCACGGATTGCTGAAGACGATTGCGGTCCGGGCGGACGGCACTTACCTGGACGGACTTTATCTGTCCGATACGACCATCTCCGATCTCGGCATACGCTACGGAGAAGATCTGCGCTTCCGCATCGCCAGCCGAGAGGACGCCGAGCATCCCGGCGGCGTCAGCTTGTTCGGCCGCCATTTCGGCAATTACGATCAGGAGATCGAGGTTACGGTTCACTATTAATTAACGAAGGCTGCCCCGCTGCCCTCTTGAGAGTTCGCAGCGAAGCAGCCCCAGCGCTTCATTCCTTTGAAATATGATCCTGCAACTGATCAAAAAGCTCCGTCGTGCGAAAATCATAGAAGAAGTCTCCATTTTTTTTCATCCCAACTTCAATCATACAACATTCCAATTGGTTATAGGATAGCGCCTGGCAAATCCTCCCCTTGCTCCCACTCCAACCCCGCCAAAGCCTCCGCCAGCATGATACCGCTCAACCGGACGCTAAGCTGGACCGGGCCGGCCGGAGGCGTCGACCACGACGGGCCGATCGCGCCGGACGCGCGGTCGATTCCGCGGTCCCACAGCGTCTCTCCGTTGCGGCGCAAGAGGTCGGTCCACTCTGCCGCCCCTTGAGCCTGCCGGTCGATCATCAGCTTGACGTAACGAACGAGAATGCCTTTGAATAAGCCGGTATCGTCGATCCCTTCGTCCGGCAGCATACCCGTCTCCGGATCGACCAAGCGGTCGATCGTCGCCCGCGCCGTCCTCTCCGCCTCGCGCAAATACCGATCCTCGCTCGTCAGAGCGTACAGCTCCAGCCCCCCTCCGATCATAACGCCTTGGCAATAGGTGAACGCCCAGTCGTAATCGATTCGCCCGTCGCCAAGCCGGTTCATTCCGTCCCAGACAAAGCCCGTCTCCGGGTCGACAAGGTTGCCAAGATTCCACTCGTAGATCCGCTTCGCCCAGATCAAATCGTCCTCCGCCCCAAAGCGCGCGTGCAGCCGGGCGGCGAGAATCGCGGCGGGCGCGTTGGCCGGCGTGTTTTTGTAGTCCAATTGATCCTTCTTCCACGCCAGCCCGCCTCCCATATGCCCGTTCCAGGCGGTGCGAATATCTTCCCACAGGTCGAGCACGGCCAGCTTGTATGCCTCCTCGCCGGTATGGTCGTACATTCTGAGCAGAGCCAGCGCCGTCCATTCCATATCGTCGTAATAGTTGTGGCGATAGGTGCCGCCGTTGGATGCTTTGAGGCCTCGGGCCAACCGCTTGGCGCGTTCCAAATACTTGGCGTCCCGGCTCCGCTCCCAGCCGTCGACCAGCGCGTCGATCGCATGGGCCTGCCACCAGTAGTAATAGTTCTCGCCTTCCGTCCCTTTCTTCTTCGGATGCCATTGATTCATTATGGCCGTCCGTTCGTTCCAATAGTGGCAATAGAAGGCCTCCTGCAGCGCTTCGGCGCGTTCGGTCCAGACGCCGGCGCCTTCGCCGGCGGGAATGGCCGGCCGTCGTGCGCCAGTCTCTTGACCGCTTGTCGATTCCAGCTCCCGGTTCATGCGGTCGCCTCCGTCCGGCCGGCAGGCTCTGCGGCCTCAAGACGCGCGGCCGCCTCCAGCAAAATGATGCCGCTGAGCTGCGTTCCCAGCTCGACCGTCCCGCCCGGAGGCTCGCTCCAATTCGGGCCGAACAGCGTCCGCTGCGGGTCTCTTCCTCGGGACCACAGCAGGTCGGCGTTGCCGGCAATCAGCTTCGCCGGCTCCCCGCTGCGGGAAGGATCGGCGAGCGCGAGCTGTGCCAGGTAACGGACGAAAATGCCCTTGAACAGCCCGCCGTCGCCGTTCCCTTCGTTCGGCAGCGCCCCCGTCTCCGGGTCGGCCAGCCTGGCGACGGCAGCGGCGGCCGTCCGCCGGGCGTCCCGCAAGTACCCCTTGTCCCCGGTCGCCCGATACAGCTCCAGCGCCGCGCCGATGAACACGCCCTGACAGTACGTGAATTCCCAAGCTTTGTCGATCGCGCCGTCGCCCTCCCGATTGATGCCGTCCCAGACGAAGCCGCTTTCGGGATCGACGAGGTTGTTTTTCAGCCATTCGTAGATTTTCACGGCCCAGCCCAGATCGGCTTCGTCTCCGAACCGCGCATGCAGCCGGGCGGCCAGGATGGCGGCGGGCGCGTTGGCCGGCGTGTTTTTGTAGTCGAGCTGGCTTTTCTGCCAGGCGATGCCTCCGCCCATATGCCCGTTCCAGCCGGTCTTGATGTCGTCCCAGAGCAGCAGCGCCGCTTCCTTGTACTTCTCCGTTCCGGTCGCGCCGTAGGCTCGGAGCCAGGCGATCGCCATCCACTCCATGTCGTCGTACAGCGCGTTCGGCCATACGCCTCCGTTCCGTCTGAGCAGCCCTTCGTACAAAGCGTCGAGCCGCTCGGCGTACCGGGAATCTCCGGTCCGCTCCAATCCGTCCGTCAACGTCTCGACCGCGTGGGCCATCCACCAGTAGTGGAAAATCGTATTGCATTCGCCGTTCGGACACGGCGTCTCGATGTCGAACATGCCGATCCCGGCATTCCAGTAACGTTCCGCCAGCGCCTGCTGCGCCAGATCGGCCCGAGCGGCCCATGCTTCCGTCTGATATGTCATATGCGATCACCGCTCCGTTTTCTTTATTAAAATCCGAGGCTCTCCAGCCTGGCCGCCTGTTCGACGAGGATGACTCCGCTTAGCTGCGAGCTGAGCTGGACGACCGTCTCCGGAGGCTGCGCCCAAGAGGTGCCGAACCTCGCCGCATCGCCGGCTCTGCCGTAGTCCCACAGGCTGTCCGCGTTGTTCAGTATCAGGCTTCCGTATTCCCGGCCTCGCTCCGCGTCGCGCGCCGCCCACTCGGTCAAGTAACGGACAAGCACGCCTTTGAACAAGCCTCCGTCGCCGTCGCCTTCGTTCGGCAGCAAGCCGGTCGCCGGGCTGGCCATCTCGCTCAGCACGTAGTCGGCCGTCCGGTTCGCGTCTTCCCGGTACTTCTCTTCGCCCGTCTGCTCGTACAGCTCCATCGCCGCGCCGATAAACACGCCTTGTCCGTAGGTAAACTTCCAATCTTTATCGATCTGACCGTCGCCCGTCCGGTTAATTCCGTCCCACACAAGGCCGGATACGGGATCGACCAGCGTGCGCTTCTGCCAATCGTAGAGGTTCAGCGCCCACTGCAAATCGTCCTGCGAGCCGAAGTTCCGGTACAATCTGGCGGCCAGAATGACGGCCGGCGCGTTCGCAGGCGTGTTCTTGTAGTCAAGCTGCTCCTTGCGCCAGGCGATGCCTCCGCCCATCTCCTCGTTCCAGCCGGTGCGAATGTCCGCCCACAGCTCGAGCGCGGCTTCCTTGTAGCGGTCCTCTCCCAGCAGCTCGTAGGCCCGGAGCCAGGCCAGCGCCATCCATTCCATATCGTCGTAGTACCCGTTCGTCCATACGCCGGCGTTGCGGGCGCGAACGCCATCGAACAGTTCCCCGATCTGCGCTTTCGTCTCCTCGTTCCCGGTCCGCTCGTACCGGTCGAGCAGAGCGTCGGCCGCATGCGCCTGCCACCAGTAGTTAAACGGATCGGTGCAGGCCTGCAGAATACAAGGAGACGCGTTGTTGAACATGCCCCGCTTGCCGTCCCAGAACGAGAGATCAAGCTCCGCTCCCGCCTCGTCCGCGCGAGCCCCCCAGACTTCCCGCTTCGTCTCGCCCGTCCAGCCCGGCGCGATCCAGAGCAGAATCGCCGACGCCAACGCTAACCCCAGCGCGGCGCCTCCCATCCAGACGATTCGTTTCGTCCCGATATCGATCATCCCCTACCCCTTCACTCCGCTGAACGCGATGCCCTGCACGAAGTATTTTTGCAGCAGAACAAACAAGACAAGGATCGGCAGCGTCGCGACGATCGCGCCTGCCATCATCGGGCCGAAGTCGGTTTGATAATTATAGGAAAACGCCTGCAGCCCCATCTGGATCGTATGCTTCAACGGATCGTTCAGCACGATCATCGGCCAGAGAAAAGCGTTCCAGCCGGCCTGGAAGGTAAATATTCCGAGCGTCGCCAGCGCCGGCTTCGTCAGCGGAAGATAGATTTGCCAGAAAATCCGGAACTCCCCCGCTCCTTCGATGCGCGCCACCTCCATCATGTCGCTGGGCAGCGTCAGAAAAAACTGGCGCATGAAGAACACCGCGAACGAGCCCGCCGCGCCGGGAAGAATGACCGCCCAGAACGAATTCAGCAGGCCGCGCCCTCCCTCTCCCATCCAGTCGTTGCCGCCGAGGAACGGCAGATGCATGAGCACGTAGAAGCTCGGAATCATCGTCACGACGCCCGGAATCATCATCGCCGCAAGCAGGATGCGGAACAGCGGCTTGTTGAGCCGGAACGTCAGCTTGGCGAACGCGTAGCCGGCCAGCGAGCCGAGAAACAGATTCGACAGCACGCCCATGACTGCGAGGTAGAAGGAGTTGCCGAAATATCTCAGGAAAGGAACGGTCGTGAAAGCGTCCCTGTAGTGCTCCAGCGTAAAATGCGAGGGCAGCCACCGGATCGGAAACGCGAAGATTTCATTGTCCGGCTTGAGCGAAGTGAGCACGCTCCATAAGAACGGAAGGAACAGGACCAGCGACACGGCCGAGGCCGTCACGTAAAAAGCGGCCGTGCCCAGCGTCCGGCCGGCGCCGGGGCTCAAGCCGGCGGCGGATGTTGTTTTCATGACGTTTCCCCCCCCTATACGATCGGCTCTTCCGCTTTGGACAGCCGCATGTTGATCAACGAGAAGATCAGGATCGCCAGCGCGAGCACGAACGCCTGAGCCGATGCGTAGCCCATCTGCAGCTGGTTAAACCCTTGCTGATAGATCAAATACACCGGCGTCTTCGTCGCGTTCGCCGGACCGCCCTGGGTCAGCACGAACGCCTGGTCGAACAGCTGCAGCGCGCCGATGATCGACATCGTGCTGACGAGAAACGTCGTCGGCCTCAGCTGCGGCCAGGTAATGAACCGGAACCGCTGGACCGCGTTAGCGCCGTCCAGCTTGGCCGACTCGTACAAGTAGTCGGGCACGCCCTGCAGACCCGCCAAATAGATCACCATGTTGGAGCCGACCGCTTGCCAGAGCGTCACCATAATGACGGAGGCCATCGCCGTTCTCGTCTCCGACAGCCACGCCGGACCGGTCACTCCGAAGTAGGACAGAAATCCGTTCAGCAGCCCGAATTCCGGATGCAGCACCCACAGCCATACGGTGGCCGCCGCCACGGCCGAGGTGAGCGTCGGCAAATAGTTCAGCGTGCGGAAGATCTTGACGCCGGCGATCGCCTTGTTCAGCAGCAGCGCAATAAGCAGGGAGGTGAGAATGTTCAGCGGAACGAATACGATCGTATAGAAAAGCACGTTGCGAAACGTCTGCCACAGCAAATTGTCCGCATACAGCTTCCGGTAATTGGCCAGACCGACCCAGTCCATCCGGCTCAGCACGTCATAATTCGTAAAGCTCAAATAGAAAGCCATGAACACCGGCACGACGGTAAAGACGGCGAACAGCAGAAACGCAGGAGAAATAAACAGGTACGCCATTCGCGCCTGGTGAGCGCCCAGCTTGCGGGAACGAAACATCTGCGCACTTCCTTTCTGCTTGTCTATCACTTGGCTACCCGGATGCCGCATACGTCCAGCACGAGCTCGCAGTACATCATGTTCGCCCATGAGAACCACGGCCGCGTATATTGGCTTGCGTCTTCCGCATCGAAGCTTTCGTGCATCATGCCGGCGCCCCCGTCCGTCCGCTCCAGCAGATCGAGCAGCCTAAGCTTCTCCTCCGGCTCGGTCGCCGTCAGCCCCTGCATAGCCAGCGCGATCGGCCAGATATAGCCGGGGGGCGTATGCGGGCTGCCGATGCCCGAAGCTTCCTTCCCCGAGTAAAAATAGGGATTGTGCTCGCTCAAAATAAAGCGTCTCGTTCGAACGTATATCGGATCGTCGCTGCCGGCGTAGCCCAGATAAGGAATCGACAGCAGGCTGGGGACGTTCGCGTCGTCCATGAGCGTATAGTTGCCCAGCCCGTCCGTCTCGTAAGCGTAAATGTCGCCGAACTTCGGATGGTGCACGATTCCGTACGTCCGGATGCCGGCCTCGATCTCGGACGCCAGCCGCTCGGCCTCGGATTGCAGCGAACGGTCCTTCAGCACCTGCTGCGCGATCTCGGCCAGCTCCCGCAGGGCGACGACCGCAAACATGTTGGACGGAATCAGATAACCGTAATCGCAGGCGTCGTCGCTCGGCCGGAAGCCCGACCAGGTCATTCCCGTCTTGCCCGTCCTCGCGCCCTTGCCGTCGCGGGGAAGCGTATCGGTCGCCGGACAGTTGCGCCTTACGAAGCGGTAATCCGAATGTTGTTCATGGTTTTGTTCTTTCCGCCACAGCTCGAGAGTCAGCGCGGCCGCCGTCCGGAACGTATCGTTGAACTGAGCGGTCGTGCCGGCGTTCCTCCACAGCAGATAAGCCAGATGAATCGGATAGCACAACGAATCGATCTCGTACTTGCGTTCCCAGATCCAGGGCGTCATCGCCGTCTCGTCCTCCTGATGGCCCTGGCCGTTCGGCGATTCGTTAAACGCGTTCGCGTACGGATCGTGGCTGACGTA
This sequence comes from Cohnella hongkongensis, assembly GCF_042654645.1. Classification (NCBI taxonomy): domain Bacteria; kingdom Bacillati; phylum Bacillota; class Bacilli; order Caryophanales; family Paenibacillaceae; genus Cohnella; species Cohnella hongkongensis. Next base: position 73,312 of record NZ_JBHSEP010000001.1, read on the forward strand.
ACGAAGCTGTCTCTCGACGACTCCGAGCAGCAATCGTTCGAACTCCGGCTCGGATTTCGCCAGCAGCAGATAAGGCCTGGCCTGCGCCGCCGAATCCCGGAGCCACATCGCCGGAATGTCTCCGGTGATGACGAACGTCGTGCCGTCCTGCAGCGGACGGAAGGTCGTCTCTATCGTGTTGCGCATGCAAGTCTCGAACATCGCTTGCGTCCTGGGGCGATTCTGCAAATGCCGCTGAACCGATTGAATCCAGCGCTGCAGCGGCTCCAGCACGGCGGCTGTCTGAACCATCGTTTCCCTCTCCTTCTTCTCTCTATAGCGAAGAGGGAGGCGAACCTCCCTCTTCACAGCCGATAGGAGCTACTGCACGTCCGCGTTGTCTTTCAGCAGCCGGTCTCCTTGCTCCTGAGCTTTCTTAAGCGTTGTCGCCGCATCCTGCTTGCCTTCGAGGAACAGCTGCAAATTCGGGATAAGACCGTCTCCCTCCATGATGGAATAGCCCGGATGCTGCGGCCTGATCTTGGCGAACTCGAGCGTATCCAGAAACGGCTGCCAGGAAGGATCGTCCTTGAAGAACGGATCTTCCAGCGCAGGCTTGTAGCCCGGGATGTTCAAGCTCGTCTTGGCCCACAGAAGCACGTTGTCCTTGTTGGCCAGCCACCACTTGACGAACTCCCACGCCTCTTCCTTATGCTTGGAGCCTTCGCCGATCACCAGACCGAAGCCGCCCATTACGCTTCCGCGATCTCCGTTCGGCCCCGCCGGTGGCGGAACGATGCCGAACTCCAAATCCTGGCCGTACTTGTTATACGTGCTGAGCATCCAGGGGCCCGTGTAGTTCATCGCCAGCTTGCCGGTGACGAACGCGTCGGTGCCTTCGCCCAATCCCTGCTCGAAGCCGATTTTGTACACTTTGTCCTCATTCAGCAGCCGATCCCACAGATCGAGAACCGCCAAACCTTTGTCGTTGTTGAACCCTGTCGCGTCGTTCGCGTCGTTCAGCATCTGGCCGCCCGCCTGCTGGAGATACATGTTGAACAGTCCGGCGTCGCCGAGAGAGAAGCCCGCCACCTCCAGCTTGTCTCCGTTCCACTTCGTCAGCGCTTTGGCGGACGACGTCAGCTCCTCCCAGTTGGTCGGCGGCTGGAGCCCCGCTTCTTCGAACATTTTCTTGTTATAGAAGAGCGCTCTCGCATCCACGGTCAGCGGCAGGCCGTAAAGCTTGCCGTCGTAAGAAAGCTCCTTGAGCGCTTCATCGTAATAATCGTCGGCGGAAATGCCGTCTCTGGCCATATATTCGTCGATCGGATGCAGGACGTTCTTCGGCGCGTACAGGTTCGTCCGCCAGCGGTCCCAGAACATGATGTCGGGAGAGCCGCCGGAAGTCGCCGCCGTCAGAAATTTCGTAATCATATCCTGCTGGAGCACGTATTTCACGCGAATTCGATCCTGGGACTTGTTAAACGCGTCGACCATCGTCTCGAACTGCTTCTGCCCTTCGCCGCCCCAGTCTCCCCAGAAGGTCAGCTCTACGACGCCTGAATTGCCGCCGCCGGATCCGCCGCTGCTCGGAGAGGGGGAAGCGCCGCCTCCGTTGCCGTTCCCTCCGCCGCTGCAGCCGGCCAGCACCGTGAGCAGCATTCCGGAGGCTAATAGGATGCCCATCCACTTTTTCATTTTCGACAGCCCCTTAATTCAATTTATTAAGCGCTTACAGATAATATATTAATTCCAGCAATATAATATGTCAACATAAAATTTTCATCACTTTTATATATCAACATAATAATTTTGTCGACGAAAAAGCGCTTACATTCTATCGTTCGACAGAAATGCGCGAAAACCCGAAGCCGGAGCCGGGCTTTCGCGCATCCGCCGGCCTGAACGTTTCCTGCCGGGAAGGTCATTTACGTCGTGGAGTCGCCTTTGACGATCGTAAAGGGAACGGTGTTGTTAAACGATATCTCCTGCATATCCCACTGCATCTGCAGCAGATCGGCAGCGCGCCGTCCCATCGCGAACTCGTCCTGGCTAATATGGGTGAACAAATACCTGTTAAACGGATTATGAGGGGAGTCGAAGCAGACGATGCTGCAATCTTCGGGAATTTGCTTGCCCATGGACAGCAGCACTTCTCTCAGGATGAGGGCCAGATTGTATTCGACCGCGACGAATGCGGTCAGGTCCGGATTCATCTCCACGAACTTCTTGACGTTCTCGAAGTCCACCTGCACGTTGCGCTCCTCGAACGAACGCGGCACCGAGCTGAACAGATTCGTCATCAGATGCTGCGGATTAAGTCCAAGCCCGTGACGGATCAAAGCGTCCGTATAGCCCTGAATGCGATCTTCGATCGTCGAGGTGTTCTCGACCGGAAGCGAGATGAAGCCGATCTGCTTATGTCCCCGGTCGAGCACGTACTTGGTCAGCTCGTAGGCCGCCTGGCGATTGTCGGTATAGACGGCGCAAGCCGCCAGTCCTTTTAAGTAGCGGTCCACGAATACGAGCGGATGTTTGTCCAGCACTAGACGCAGCAGCTCCGAATTGTAGTGCTCCCCGTGAACGGGGAAAATAATGAAGCCGTCCGCCCCGAGCTGCAGAAACGAACGAATCGCTTCCTCCTCCTCCTCTCGCTTGTCGTACGTAATCTTCATCAGCATCCGGCAGCCCAGCTCGGAGAGCCGCTCCTCCACCCCGTGAATCATGCGGAGACCGTACGAATCGGCAAAGTCGGGCAGAATGAGGCCGACCAGCTTCCAGCTTGGCGGATAGGTTTTCTTCGTCCCTTGAATCAGCTCCGTCTCGGGAAGCGTCTCGGCCACGAACGAGCCTTTGCCCTGCACCCTTTCGATCAAGCCGTCCGCGGACAGCATTTCCAGCGCCTTCTTCGACGTGATCCGGCTAACGTTGAATTGATCGGCCAGCTCCTTCTCGGAGGGCACTCGGCCTCCGCTGGGCAATTCCCCGCTCCGAATCTTCTCAAGCAAATAGTGATAGATTTGTTCGTACAATGGACCGTCCATTTTACCATCCCTTGATGTAACATGATATATCAACTATACCTAAAAAGATGAGACCTATCAAGTTGAATTTGAAAAGGGGCTCCCCATCAGGATCCGAGCCGTACCGGCTCATTTACTGATGGGGAGCCCCTAATCGAGCCCGTCACCGCGCAGGCAGTCTCACCACTCCGCTACGCTGCCGTCCGAATGGCGCCATAGCGGATTTTTCCAGTCGTGCCCGATCTCCGCCATTCTCCGAACGTGCTCCTCGTTGATCTCGATGCCGAGCCCCGGTCCTTCCGGGATCGCGACAGCACCGTCCGTGTATGCGAATACGGACGGATCGGCGACATAATCGAGCAAATCGTTGCCCTGGTTATAATGAATGCCCAGGCTCTGCTCCTGAATGAAGGCGTTATGGCTGGTCGCATCCACCTGCAGGCAGGCCGCCAGCGCGATCGGTCCGAGCGGACAATGCGGCGCAAGCGCGACGTCGTACGCCTCCGCCATGCCGGCGATTTTCTTGCATTCCGTAATTCCGCCGGCATGCGAGACGTCCGGCTGAATAATATCAACGTATCCGTCCGAGAGCAGCGTCTTGAAATCCCAGCGGGAGAACATCCTCTCTCCGGTCGCGATCGGAATTCGCGAGGCGCGTGCAATCTCCCGAAGCGCCTCGTTGTTTTCCGGCAGAACCGGCTCCTCGATGAACATCGGGCGGAAAGCTTCGAGCTCCTTGGCCAATATTTTGGCCATCGGCTTGTGGACTCTGCCGTGAAAGTCGATGCCGATGCCGAACTGGGCGTCCGTCGACGCTCTGACGGCGGCCACTCTCTCCAGCACCTGGTCGATCTTCTCGTAAGAGTCGACGTACTGGAGCTCCTCGGTCGCGTTCATTTTGACAGCGGTGAAGCCGGCCGCCCGAGCGCGGGCGGCCGCCTCGCCGACCTCGGAGGGCCGGTCCCCTCCGATCCAGGAATACACCTTGATCCGGCGTCGGCAGGCCCCTCCCATCAATTGATAGATGGGCGCTTGATGAAACTTGCCTTTAATGTCCCATAGCGCCTGATCGATTCCGGCGATCGCGCTCATGAGAATAGGACCTCCCCGATAGAAGCCTCCCCTGTACATCGCCTGCCAGTGATCCTCGATGTCCAGCGGATCTTTGCCCAGCAAATATCCGGCCAGCTCCTCGACGGCGGCCTTCACCGTATGCGCCTTGCCTTCGACGATCGGTTCTCCCCATCCGCAGACGCCTTCGTCCGTCTCGATTTTCAGGAAGAGCCATCTCGGCGGGACGACGAACGTTTCCATTTTCGTGATTTTCATGTTGCATTCCCTCCCGTTTGAACGGCGTTCAGCATGTCTTGAATGTGGGCCTTCATCAGCACGCGGGCCTGATCGGACTGGCGCTCCGCGATCGCCGTCGCGATCAGCCGATGATAGCTGATCGCCTTCTCCCGCATATGCGGCAGCTTGTCCGTTTCCCTCCTGCCCTTCGCGGACAGATCCGCGATTACGCTAAGCATCTGCGCGAGCAGCGGATTGCCCGCTCCGTCGGCGATCTCCTGATGAAACCGCACGTCGGTCGCGAAATGGTCCTCCCCGGCTTTCATCTGCGCCTCCATCCGATCGGCCAGCTCGCCAATGGAACGGGCCTGCGCGACGGAGGAGCGAACCGCGCAATAAGCCGCCAGCTCGGGCTCGATCGCCAGCCGGGCCTCCAGCAGCTGCAGCAGCGACTGGGGCTCCATGCCCCGCAGCCGTTCGGCCGGATCGTTCAGCAGCTCCGGATCGTGAGAGACGAAAATTCCTCTGCCGTGCTCGATGCTGACGATGCGCCGGCTCTCCAGCACGCGAAGCGCTTCTCTAACCGCCGTCAGGCTGTATCCGTAGCTCGAAGCCAGCTGCGGCATCGTGGGCAGCCGCTCCCCCGGCTTCCATTCTCCGGATCGGATTTTCTCCTCCATCCGTTTTAAGATTTCTTCGTGAGCCAGCTTTTTCATCCTAACCTCGCCATTTTTCTTCGTTCTATAAAGGATATTATCTTTCCGTTTAAAAGATAATATCTATATTCCTTCATGTCAACCCCCGTTATTCGGCGTCCCCTTCCAAAAACCGCTTCAGCACGATCGCTTGATTGCGGAGCTCGTCCTTGGCGGCGTAGAGCAGTGTGACATCCTGTTCCTTGGCCCACGACCGCAAGCGCTCCAGGTGAGGCCGGGCAGCTTCGCCTTTCAGCTCCTCGACATACCTGGCCCGAAACGGCTCGAACCGCTCCGGCCGATGCCCGAACCATCGAAGCAACTCGACGCTGGGCGCGATCTCCTTCAACCACACCTCCGCGCCGACGCGCTCCTTGGTCATCCCTCGCGGCCACAGTCTGTCCACCAGCACCCGGAAGCCGTCGCCGTCTTCCGCCTGCTCGTAGACCCGCTTCATTTTGAATTGTCCCATTCGGCACCTCCCTAGGTTCTGCCCGCACGGTTACTTCTCTCATTATAGCCGAACCGCTTTCCTATCGCAGACCGATGCCCGCCTCTCGATTGTGATCGTCATCAAAAAGCTGTATATTATTCATAAATATTTATATTAATCCCCAAACCAGCTCATCGAACCCGGAGGTTATCTTCATGAAACTGGACATATCGGAGAACGCGCTGCCCGTCTACGAGGCGCTGGCAAGCGACGTTCGGCTTCGGATCATCCATCTGCTGGCTCAAGAGCCGAGAAACGTCAAAGAGCTGGCGGAAGCCGTCGGCCTGAGCAGCGCGATTATGACGATGCACACGAAGAAGCTGGAAAAAGCCAACCTGATTCGCACCGAGATGGTCCGGGGAAGGGGCGGCGTCCAAAAGCTGTGCAGGCTGTGCGTCGATAAAATAGAAATCGATTTTCCCTCGAATAAGGAACCGAACAGGGAGAGCCACCGCACGGAGCTTTCCGTCGGGCATTATACCGATTTCGAGATTCATCCGACATGCGGGCTGGCGACGCCTGCGAAGCTGATCGGCGAATTCGACGAGCCGAGATTCTTCTGGGATTCCGAGAGAGTCGACGCCAAAATTTTATGGTTCGGCCGCGGCTACATCGAATACAAAGTGCCGAATTTCCTGCTGCCGAGCCAGATGCCCGACGAATTGGTCATTTCGATGGAGCTGGCTTCCGAAGCGCCCGGCAACAACGACAATTGGCCTTCAGACATCGCCTTCTCTCTCAACGGGAAGGAGCTGGGAACCTGGACGAGTCCGGGAGACTTCGGAGACGCTCGCGGGAAGTATACGCCGGCCTGGTGGCCGGACGCGATTAACCAGTACGGACTGCTCAAGCATCTGCGAATTACGAAAGACGGAACGTACATGGACGGCAACCGAATCTCCAACGTGACGCTGGACGATATTCAGGCCCGGAAAAAACAGTGGACGTTCCGGATCGCCTGCATGGACGAAACCAAGCATATCGGGGGCGTCACGCTGTTCGGAGCCGGCTTCGGCAACTATAACCAGGACATCGTGTTTCAGCTGTACTATACGACGGCCGAGGCTCCCTCGCCGGAGAACGAGAGCATCCGGTAATCGCGGGAAAAGCAAAGAAGATCAACGACCGCAAATATGTTCACATCCAAATGCCTCGATCATTCACACCTCCCCTATCGTTACACTATGGTTCATAGAGCGGTCAAGCTATAATGAAGCGAAAATGAAGCGAAATCGTACGATTCAGCCTCGATTTTGGGATAAGGGTGAGGTCTCCATGAATCTCAAAAAAATGAGCCGCAACCGACAGTTGTACACACGAATCCTGATCGGAATCACTCTATGTATCGTTGCGGCTCTCCTCATCGCGTCTTATGTCTACTATTACGCGTTTGCCCGAATTTTACAGAAGGAAACGTTTCAGTCCGATCTGAATCACTTAAGACAGACCAGCCAGACGGTCGCCCGAACGAGCGACAACGCCTTAACGGTTTCCTCCCAGATTTACCGCAACAGCACGATCGCGAAGCTGCTTTACTACACGGAACCGAATGCCTTCGATATTCAGGGGGCCATGCTCGATCTGGACGGCTATCTAGCGACGATGCCCTTTATCCAGTCGATCTACGTTTACAACCCTGCCGCAGGTTACTATATCGTCTCGCGCGAAGGGAATCAGCGCGGCCTGACTCCCGAAAGCAGCGTCGAAGAGTCGGGGATCAACGACATTCTGGAAAATTATCGAAACTTCAAGCCGTTCACGCCAATCCCCAGAACCTTCCGTTACGACGGAAGCGAGCAGCCCCCACGAGGCGCGTTTACTTATCTTCTATACGATGCTTTAGGCTTCGATCGGCAGATCAATTCCGCGATTATCGTCAACGTCTCCGCGGAGTGGGTGAACTACGAGCTGGGGATGAACAATTTCGAAGGCGTGGGAAAAAATTACTTCGTCGACGATCAGGACAACATCTTGTCCGTTAGCGAATTAACGGAGGTGCAGTGGAGCCAAGAGGAGAGGCTGCTGATCAAAGAGGCGATACGGCACCCTCGTTCCGGCTATACGATTGCCGATGTCGAAGGCGTCAAATCGCTGATTACGCACACCTCCCCCGACAAATACGGTTGGCAGTACGTAAGGATTACGCCTTACGAGGCGATAACGGCTCCCGTGAAGCAGGTTCGGGCCGCAACGCTGCAGCTCGCTACGGTGATTCTGGGAGTCGGACTGCTGCTATCCTGGCTGCTCTCCCGTTTCTTGTACGTTCCGATCCACAAGATCGAAAACCGGGTGGAAGCTCTGGAATCGGAACGCCGCAACACCAGCTACACCATTCGTCAGAACATGCTGCGGAAGCTCATCCAGATGAAGGATTTCAATCCGGACTATCAATCGGATAAATTGAAGAGTCTGAACATCTCGTTCGATTTCACCAAACCGTACATGCTGGCCTATATTCGAATCGACAGGTTTAAGCAGCTCAAGGATTTGGGCCACAACGACCTGCTGACTTATAAATTCGCCATTATGAATATCGCTTCGGAGATCTGCTCCAAGTTCGCGCGAGTGGAGGCCGTCGATTTGGAGGAAGAAAGTCTTCTGCTCATGATGAACGCTATGAACGAAGAGCTGTCCGATTCCGGGCTCCAACGGATGTTTAGCGAAGTGCGGCAGGCTTGCAAGGAATATTTAAGTCTGAGCATTACGGTCGCCTATTCGCCGTACGACAGCGATCCTCGCCAGCTTCATCACCTGTTTAAGCAGGTTCATTCGGCATCGCGCCATCGCTTCTTTCAGGGCAGGAATACGATCATCGCGGCTTCCGGCCTGAAGCTGTCCGACAGTACCGCGTATACGTTCCCGATCGGCAAGGAAAGGAGTATGATCGACGCGCTGGTCGGCGGCAAGACGGACGAAGCGAAAGCGCTCTTCGAGGAGATCATGCGCGAGACCGCCCAGTACCCGCCGGTCGTCTGGCATATGGCGGCCAAGCACCTGACGGTTTCTGTTACGAATAGGATCGCGGAGATCGAGAAAAACGGTTCGCTTCAGCTCGGGCTTAATCCGGACGACCTTCCGGACATCGCGGAATACGAGACGCTGGACGAATGGACGGAACGATACTATGCTCTATTCGACAGGCTGAAGCTCAAGCTTGCGGAGAAGCGAAGCCATAAGCAGGAGGATCTGATTCGTCGGATTGCCGAAGTGATCGATTCGCGGTACGCCGATCCGAACTTAAGCCTGAATCTCATCGCGGAGGAGCTCAAGATGTCTCCTTACCACATCAGCAGAGTCTACCGCCAGCAGACGCTGAACAACATCGTCGATCGAATCAATCAAGTGCGAATGGACAAAGCCAAGGAGCTTCTGATTCGGTCGGAGCATTCGATCGCGGCAATCGCGGAACGGACGGGCTATACCAACAGCTCTTATTTCCATCGCATCTTCAAAAAATCAAACGGCGTAACGCCGTCGGAATTCCGCAAAGCGGCGCGGTAATCGCAGCTGAAAAGGCGCCGGTCTTAGGTTGCGCAACTTAAGACCGGCGCCTTTTACGCTCTCGTCCAACCTCAGCCGCTATTACTGGATTCCCGCATCCTGAAGATAAGCCAACCATTGCTTCGTATAGCCCTGCTGCACTTTTTCGAGTCCAGCCTGCTTCGCTTTCTCCATAAATGTGGCCAGCCCCTTCTCGACGTCCGCGACCTGACCGGCCAGCAGCGGGAACAAATATTGCTTCTCGACCTGTTCGAGCGCCGCGCGCTCCGCCTGATATTCCGTGTAGTCCTCCGCGAAGCCGGTGTAGATGTCCGGCTTCTGAATTTTGTCAAGCTCGTCGAAGATCGCCTTGACTCCGTCATAGCTTGGCTCGAACAGCATGAATTCCGGATTGCGCCATGCCCAGCCCTGCATGCCTTCTCGAAGGAAGCCGTTCGTGTCGGCGTTGCCGACCAGCTTGTAATAGCCGTCCTCCACCTCGTAGTTGACTCCTTCAAAGCCGTATTGCGTCAAATGATTATAGCGTTTGTCCGTGACCATCTTCTCGTAGAAGGCAAGCGCGCGCTCCGCGTTCTCGCTGTGCGCCGGAATCGCGAATCCGTTATGAATCGGATGCACCGGCGTTGCGTAGCCTTTGGTCAATCCGTACGGATAATAGCCCAGCTCCCAGTCCGGGTGCAGAGACTTCATATTGCTGTTCGTTTGGTTGTATCGGGTCGGGTTATCTCCAAGCATGGCAGCCGCGGTTCCGTTAACGAGCTTGTCTTGGCTCGTATCCTTCACGTTCAGCTCGTTTTTCGACATATAGCCTTTTTCCGCCCAGCTTCTGTACAGCTTCAGATCCTCGAGATGCTCTGGGGAACCCCAGTAACTCGTCACCTGGGCCGGACTGCCGTAAGGTGCGAACACTCCGTAAGGCATCGGTCCGACGATATCCCGCGCGATTTCCAAATGACTGTCGGACAAGGCTGCGGCGACGTCCGAGCCGATCGCTACCGGCTGAATGTTCGGCTCGTTCTTCTTAATGCCCTCCAGGTAGGCTTCGAAGGTCGCCATATCGACCGGCTTGGGCAGGCCGTACTTCTGGCGCAAATCTTCCCGCCATACGAATCCGCCCGTTACGTACTCCTTGTAGGTGGCGGGTACGGTATAGATGCTGCCGTCGATTCTGACCGCATCCCACATCTCCTGAGGCACGAATTGATTCAAGACGGGAGCTGCCTTCGGGAGCAGGTCGTCCAGCGGCAGAAACGCCTTTTTCTTCGCGTACTGCTGATATTGCGTCCATTCGGCGGTGAAGATGAGGTCGACCTTCTGCCCTGTGGACAGCAGCAGCTTGTACTTCTGATCCCAGTCCGTCCAAGTCGTGAAGTTGAATTTGACCGTCGCGTTCAGATCTTCAAGCGCCATTTTGTTGATTTCCGCCTCGACCTTAGCCAGATCCTTCGGCGCGTTGCCGAGCATGTAGAACTGAAGCTCCACCTTCTTCGAGGTATCGATGCCCGCAGGCGCTGCGGAGGGCGATTCCGACGCCCCGGCGGACGGAGGGTCGGACGCCTGCTGCGGCGAGCTTTGCGTCTGCTTGTCGCTATTGCCGCTGCAAGCGGCAAGGAGCGATGCCAACAATACAGCGGATAAAACGAGGCCGGGCCACTTGTTCAACTTTCCTGGCATGTGAATCCTCCCTTTGTTCCTTCTGAGAATCTATGTTAGCCGGCTTCAAGTTCCTTGAGCACGGTTCTAACCTTTGACGGCTCCGATCGTCAGCCCTTTGACGAAATAGCGCTGAATGAACGGATAGAGCAGCAGGATCGGTCCGGTGACGACGATCGCCATCGCCATCTTCATCGATTCGGCAGGCACGCCCTCCGACAGGACGATTCCGGTTCCGGCCCCGATGTTTCTTAGAAAATCGGCCGTGTTGATCATGTTGTACAAGTAAAACTGCAGCTGGTACTTCTCCGGACTGTTGATGTACATCGCCGACGAGAACCAATCGTTCCAGTAGTGAAGCGCAAGGAACAAGCCTACCGTCGCCAGGCCGGGTACGGCGAGCGGCAGCACGATCCGGTAGTAGATGAGAAAATCGTTGGCGCCGTCGATCTTGGCCGACTCCACCACTTCGTCGGGCACCGCGGAATTCATGAAGCTTCTCATCAGAATAATGAGGAACGGCGTCATTAACGACGGCCAGACGAGCGCGTACAGACTGTCCGTAAACTCCAAGTACTCGGTGATCAAAATGTAATAAGGCACAAGCCCTCCCCCGAACAGCGTCGTAAAATAGATGACGAAGGAGAAGAAGTGGCGGTATTTGAAATCTTTGCGCTGCAGCACGTAGCCGGCCATCGTCATCATGAACAGGCCGAGAACCGTTCCGACCACGGTCACGAGCGCCGTCACTCCGTAAGCCCGCAGAACCTCGTCCGGAACTTGGAAGATGATTCGATAGCCCTCCAGCGAGAAATCGCCGGGAAGGATCGTGTAGCCTTCTCGAATGATCGACTCGTTGCTCGACAGCGACGCCGAAACGATGAGAATAAACGGCAAAATGCACAGAACGCCTCCCCCGATGACGACGGTATAAGCGAGCAAACGGAACCATTTGGCGGTGCTGTCTTCTCTGATTTTCATCGGCTGCCTCCCTAGAACAATGCGTAGTCTTTGTTGACCTTGCGAATGATGCCGTTGACGACCATGATCAGCGCAAACCCGAACAGCGACTGGTAGACGCCGGCGGCCGTCGCCATTCCCATATCGAACGTGACCTTGAGCGAGCGGTAGACGTAAGTATCGAGAATATCGGTCGTGCTGTACAGGAGGCCGTTATTCCCTACCATCTGATAAAACAGGTCGAACTGGCCTTTCATAATCGTGCCGAGCGAGAACAGCAGCAGGATGAAAAAGGTGCTCTTCAGCATCGGAACGGTAATGCGCCATGCCCTCTGGAAGGTGTTCGCGCCGTCGATTCGCGCCGCTTCATAGTACTCCTCGCTAATGCCCGTAATGGCGGCAAGGTAGATGACCATGCTGTAGCCGAAATTTTTCCATAAATAAAAGACGATAATGAAGAAGATCCACAGCTCAGGCTTGTTGTAGACGTCCACGGGCTCGGCTCCGAGCCTCTCCAGCACCGTGTTCAACACCCCCTGCTCGTAATTGAACAGATTGAACACGATGACGCTCAGGATGACGAACGAGACGAAGTACGGCAGAAACAAGATCGACTGCGTTATTTTTTTGAACCACTTGCCCTTGAGCTCGCTGAGCAGAACCGCCACGGAAATCGACAGCGCGTTCCCCAGAAGGATGAATGCCAGATTGTATCCGATCGTATTCACGGTCAGCTCGAGCAGCTTTCCGGACTTCCATAGAAATTCAAAGTTTTTCAACCCGACGAAGTTCATCTGGAACAGGCTTGTATTGAATTCGAACTGCACGAACGCGTAATAAATTCCGATCATCGGCGCATAGTTGTTAATGAGAAAGTAGACGAGCACGGGAAGCAGCATGAGGAATAATATCCGATTTTTGTACAGCTCGCGCCAGAGCGCTCTTGATTTCGCTTTGATCTTGTTCCCCCTCTTTCCTCCGGTTGACCGCGGTCGATTCCGGTTCTTTCCGGTCGGCGGCCCGCGGTTTGTCCCCTGCCTGAATCCAATATAGAAGAGCGGCGCCTCTCGGTATAGTGAAAATCCGTGGCATCGTTGATCTTTTCGGGGATTGGAGGCGTGAACGAATCTGACTTTCCTGCACTTGGTCAATCTGTACAACCGCTTACCGGCGAATCTGTCGCGTCCGGGCCGGAAAAAACCGGCCCGGACGCCTCCTCCGAACGCGAAAAGCGGCAGTCAAGGCGTTCTTGACTGCCGCTTCGTCATCTGCGGTCGTATCGTTGGCTTCGGCTCTCCGTGTCTCCCTTTCGCCCGAACGGCTGCGTATGCTCGCGGGGCGGAACCGAGCCCCCGTCCCCATAGGCTGGCCAGCCGGCTCCGCCCGGCGCGGGGCAGCTTCTGTCCTTAAGCTTCGCGGCGATTCTTACGAAGCATCCGCACAGCGCGCACGTCTGATCTCCGATCAGCTTCGGGCAAGCGCGGCACAAGCTCAGCCGAGCTTCATAGACGTCTTCGGGCACGCAAGCGCCGCTGTCCGGGAGAAACATCGGGGCAGCAAGCAGCTTGTCTATTCGCTCCTCGATGACCCGATACTCCTCCCCGCAGCCCTTGCAGCCGCGGCCCGCCTCTTGCCCCGGCCTCATCGTCCGGCGGCGGTCAACTCCAGAACGGCTACGGACATCGGCGGCAGATTCGCCCGCAGCTGCGAGCCGGAGACGGCGAAGTCCGTATAGGCGACGGGCGCAACGCGATCCGGCCGATCGAACGTATTGTGGCCGTCCGTGGCGTCGGAGGACAGAATCGATCCGGAGACGTTCACCTCTGCGCCGGCCCATCCTCGCAGCTCGACTTCCAAGCTGGCGTTCGACCGGTGATCCAGGTTGCACAAGCTGAGATGAATGCGGCCTTCCGCGTCCCGGGAGGCGGAAGCTGAAATTTGCGGCAGAGCGTCCTCGCCTCCGATCGTCCGAACGGACTCGTGCATATCCAGCAGCTCCGCGTCCTGGTGAACCTGGAACAGATCGAACACGTGATAGGTCGGCGTCAGCAGCATCCGTTCGCCTTCGGTCAGCACGACGGCCTGCAGCACGTTGACGAGCTGGGCGATATTCGCCATCCGAACGCGGTCGCAGTGCCGATGGAAGATGTGCAGCGTAATTCCCGCCACCAACGCGTCCCGAATCGTATTCTGCTGATATAGAAAGCCCGGATTCGTTCCCGGCTCGACATCGTACCATGTGCCCCACTCGTCCACGATCAGGCCGATGCGCTTGTCCGGGTCGTACTGGTCCATGATCGCGGAATGGCGGGAGATCAGTTCCTCCATGTGCATCGCCTTGCGCAGCGTTATCGCCCATTCGGATTCGGGGAATCCGGTCGCGGCGCCTTTATGCGACCATACGCCCGGGACGGTGTAGTAGTGCAGCGTGATGGAATCCATCCAGCGATGGGCCTGCTTCATCAGCGTTTCCATCCAGTAGTAGTCGCCCTCGCTGGGCCCGCATGCAATCTTGTGAATGCGGTTGTCCCCGTAGCTGCGGACATAGGTTTGGAATTGACGATACAGGTCCGCGTAGTATTCCGGACGCATATTGCCCCCGCAGCCCCAGTTCTCGTTGCCGACGCCGAAGTATTTCACCTTCCAGGGCTGCTCCCGGCCGTTGGCCTTGCGCCATTCGGCCATCGGCGATACTCCGTCGAAGGTCATATACTCGACCCATTCGGACATTTCCTGCACGGTGCCGCTGCCCACGTTGCCGTTAATGTACGGCTCGCATTCCAGCAGCTCGCACAGCTTCATGAACTCGTGGGTACCGAAGTGGTTGTTCTCGACAACGCCGCCCCAATGCGTGTTGACCATCCGCTTGCGGCCTTCTCTCGGACCCACCCCATCCTTCCAGTGGTACTCGTCCGCGAAGCACCCTCCCGGCCATCTCAGCACGGGGATTTTCATCTTCCTTAACGCCTGCAGCACGTCGTTGCGAATCCCTTCCGTGTTCGGAATGGGAGAATCCTCCCCGACCCATAGCCCTTCGTAGACGCAGCGTCCGAGATGCTCGGAGAAATGCCCGTAGATGTTCCGGTCGATCGTGCCTTTCGTCCGGTCTGCGTGAATGACGATTCGGTTAGTCATCGCTGAGTTCACTCTCCAATAGTTAATGTTTTTATTAATCGACTATCGTTTTTATTAATTCAATTACTATCATAAAAGCCTCTTCAAGAAATCGCAATCTTTTTTTCCAAGCATAAACGGCTTACGCCGTCCTTGGGACCGGCGAGATAACGTTTATGTCGGAGGGGATTCAGATCAGGATAGCGTATTTTATACTTCTGAATCACCAAGCAAAAACGCCCCTCGCCGTCCTTCGGACAGAGAAAGGCGTTCCGGCAACGTCAGAGGAGCTCCTTCGTTACGGCCGAGCTCCCGAATGACGGGGCGATCAATCGGCCACTCTCGGGCGGGCGGGATCGCAGGACGGCTGCGGCACCATTCCGCTCTGGGCTAGCTTCGTCAAATAATAGCATTCCTCCCGGTACATATGATCCGGAATTAACGGGCTGATCCGGTCCAGCATCTCGGCCGTCAGCTGCATCTCCTCCAGCTCCTGCAGGAAGTGCATGAACACGCGCATCTCCAGATCGATATCGCTGTGGAACTTGCGGAAGGCCGGAAAGTCGGTCAGCTGCGTGCGCATATACCCCGCCATCTCCACCGCCTTGAGGTAGAGCGCCTGGAACTGCTTCTCGAACTTCATGCTCTGCTTGATCCGATTCTTCTCGACCAGATCCATATCCGCGCCAAGGCCTGCGGCATGGCCAATGGCGTCCTGAAGCCACAGCAGATCGTGATGCAGCGGATGGAAGACCGGCACCGGCTTCCCCTTCAGCAGCGCGTCCAGTATGCGCACATATTCCTCCAGCTCGTTCACCATATGATTGAGAAAAGAAGGCGTAAAGCCGATCCTCACCTTGCCAAGCAGCAGCCTCTCCAGCAGGCTGAGCTTAAACGCCCGAAACTTCGTCACCTCCTGCATCGCCTGCTCGTTCAGCGAAGCCAGCATAGCGCCGGCATCGGGCCGGCGGGCCTCCTCCAGCAGTCGATCGAACGTCTGCGCGTACTGCTCCGCGCTTCGAATGTCCGCTTGCTCCCGCGGAGCCAGCACGTTCAAAATCATGCGAGCATGGTCGCCCATAATTTGCAGCCAGAACCGATGCTCGAACAACGGCCCCTCCATCCGTCCCACCTCCAAGTCAGATTCCTATTCAGAAGGAGTATATGATCCCTTTCGGGAAAAAACACCTGGAGGCTTCGAGAGATCAGCGGAACCGCCAAGCCTTAACCTAAAGAAGAAGGGACCCGTCCGATGTGGAGGGGTCCCTTCTTTCTAGGTGGTGACAAAAACGAGATTCTGCGTCTAGAGGACGCCGAAGGCGTTTTGGCTTGCTTACGAGCAGAGGAAGAGCTTAGGCAGCGAAAGGTCCCATATGCTCCGGTCTCGCGTGCCGCAGCAGCTCGACCGTGTCGAGACGCAAGCTTCCCGACGCGGCTGCTTCACCCGCCAGCGCGTCTCGTTTCGTCTTACGAACACTTGCTGTATCCGCAGTTGCCGCAGGTTTTGCAGCCTTCCACGTTCAGCAGCGACGCCGAGCCGCAGGAAGGGCACAGATCCTTCGACGTATATGCGGCTGTCGGCTTCTCGGCGGCGTAGCCGGCGGATGCGGACAGCGCTTCAGAAGCGGCCGCCTGCTCGTGCTCCGACGAGAGACCGGCGTGCGTCTCAAGCGCCTGGGCGACGGCGTCGGCGATCGATTCGACGCGATTCGGACCGAAGCCGACGGCGCCGGAGCCTCCGATGCCCTTCAGATGCTTCACGAGCAGCTGGATCTTGTCGCCGTGATCCCCGTAACGCAGGAACAGCGAGCAGACGCGGCCGAGCGCCTCCGCCATCGCGAATACGTCCGAGCCGGCCTTGCCGACGTTGAGGAAGATTTCCCCCGGCGTGCCGTCCATGTCGTTGACCGTAATGTAGGCCATGCCGAACGGCGTATTGAATTTGTAGGTTGCGCCGCGAAGAATTTTCGGACGGCTCTTGTACTGCTTGTCGAACGCCTGCCTTTGCTGCGGCGTGACGCTTGCGTTAAGAGCGGTATCCAGCGTCGCCGCCGGATTCGCTTCGGCCTCCGCAGCCGCAGCCGGAGCCGCTTCCGGCTTCTCCTCTTTCTTCTTCTCGTCCTTGGCGGTGCGCAGCACCTGCACGTCGCGGCTGCCGTCGCGGTAGATCGTAACGCCCTTGCAGCCCAGCTCGAACGCGAGCTCGTACAGCTCGGCCGTCTCTTCCACGGTAAAGTCCGACGGACAGTTGGCCGTCTTGGAGATCGAGCTGTCGACCCAACGCTGAATCGCGGCCTGCGCCCGGATATGGTCCTTGGCGGACAGATCCATCGCCGTCACGAACCACTCCGGCAGCTCCTCGCCCGGATGCGCATCCTGCCACTCCTGAGCGATCGGAACCAGCTGCTTGTCGAAGCCCAGCCGGCTTTGACGGTAAAATTCGAACGCGAAATACGGCTCAATGCCGGTGGACGTGCCGACCATCGTTCCGGTGGAGCCGGTCGGCGCCTGGGTGATGACCGTAACGTTGCGCATGCCGCGCTTCAGCACCGCTTCCCCGACTTCCGGATACGTGTCGACCATATTTTTCATAAATCCGCTCTGCAGAAATTTGTCCGCTTCGAACGCCGGGAACGACCCCTTCTCCGCAGCGATCTCCGTCGACGCCAAGTAAGCTTCGCGAGCGATAAAGCCGTACAGCTTATCCAGAAACTCCAGACTTTCCGGGCTTCCGTAACGGACTTCCAGACGGATCATCAGCTCGGCCAGCCCCATCGTGCCGAGTCCGACGCGGCGTTCGTTCTGCTGGTTTTTCTGATTCTCGGGAAAATGGTACGGCGTCTTGTCGATGACGTTGTCCAGGAAGCGCGTGGAGTACCGGACGACGCGGGACAGTTCGTCCCAGGCGACGTCATGCTTCTCCGAATCGTAAAACTTCGACAGATTGATGGCGGACAGATTGCAGACGCCCCATGCGGGCAAGCCTTGTTCCCCGCACGGATTCGTACAAATAATCGGATTAAAGTACCAGCTGTTGGACATCTGGTTGTAATATTCCATGAATACGACGCCGGGCTCCGCAGACTTCCAGGCGCTCTCGATGATGGTATTCCATACGTCGCGGGCCCGTACGGTGCGGTAATGTACGACGCTCTTGCCGCGCTTCTTCCACTTCTCCAGATCGCCGTCCCAGAGCACATCGTACTCGGGGTCCGCCGAATCCGGGAACACCAGCTCCCAATCCGAGTCCTCCTTGACCGCCTTCATGAACGCGTTGCTGACGCAGACGGAGAGATTGGCGTTGGTCACCTGCCCCATCGTCTGCTTAACGGTGATGAAATCCTCCACGTCGGGATGCCAGTCGTTGATCATCAGCATCAGCGCCCCCCGGCGGCTTCCTCCCTGCTCGATCAACCCGGTCGTGTAGCTGAACAGGCCGCCCCAGGAGACTGCCCCGCTGGAGGAGCCGTTCACGCCCTTAACGATCGACCGCCGCGGCCGAAGCGAGCTCAAGTTGATGCCGACGCCGCCTCCGCGCGCCATAATCTCGGTCATCTCCGACAGCGTCTGCATAATGCCGCCCCGGCTGTCGTGAGGAGACGGAATGACGTAGCAGTTGAACAGCGTCAGCTCCTCGCTCGCTCCCGCTCCGGCCGCGATCCGTCCGCCGGGAACGAGCTTCCAGTCGTCAAGCAGCCAGCGAAACTTCTCCGCCCAGTCCTTCTGCTTCTCCGGCGTTTCCTCGACCGAAGCCATCGCGTTCGCGAGCCTTGTCCACATTTCCTCCGGCGTTTTCTCGATCGTCAGCGTCAGCTTCTCGACGGTCGATTCCACGAGCTCTCCGTTCCTCAGCTTGACGGTCACGTTTTTCCCGTCGCGCGCCACGACTTCCCCGACGTCCTTGGTAGGGAACTTCGGATCGTCCTTCGTCAGCACGAGCACGACGTCTCCTGCCTTGGTCTCGTTCGTATTCGCATTTTTCCAGGCGTAGCGGTCCAGAAATATTTTCTCGCTCAGCCCTTCGAGGCGTTTCCCCTGCATCGTTGTCACTGCGATCACTCTCCCGGCAAGCATAATAGATAAGGCACAACGCATGCGCAATTAAGATGGAGACAACCGTTAACCATATGTAAATTGTACAATATATTGTGCGTAATCACCATTATACTCTCCTACATCTAGTATTTCTATAGACGAAAAGACCATAAATTTGAACTTGACGCCAATGCCCGACGCGCCCTGATTCCCCGGCTTCCCCTGACTCGACTTGACCGACCGCGGACGGCAGCGAATCTCTCAACGATCGCCTATCGCCGCCGCGCCAGCGGGCCGCAGCAGCGGGACGACTCCGCGCAGTCTCCTCGCCCCGAAGGAGCGAACGGGTTTGAATCGCGCCCGATTGCTCATACTAGAAAGTGGATACCCGCGAGATCGCCTAGGAGGACTGCAGATGAATATGTCTATTCCAACCGATGCCGCCCCCCGCAAGCTGCATCCGCTCGTGGAGATGCACGTCGACCGCGGCGCATTCGAGGACTTGGAGCAGCGGGTCGAACGCAACGGTCCCTGGGACGACTGGTCGCTGTACCAGCTCGCTCTGGAAGCCGAAGAGGCGAATCTCGTCACCGACTTCCACGCGCTGAGGTGCCTGTCGCTGCTGCCGCATTTCGAGCCGATGCCTCACCAGATCGACACCGCCCGACGCGTGCTGCACGAGATGAGAGGACGCGCCATTCTCGCCGACGAGGTCGGCCTCGGCAAGACGATCGAAGCCGGCTTGATTCTTAAGGAATACCTGATTCGCGGACTGGTGAAAAAAGCGCTCGTGCTTGTGCCCGCCTCCCTCGTGCTGCAGTGGGTGCGCGAGCTGAACGGCAAATTCGACATCCCGGCCGTCGCCCAGCGCAAGGCTTATTCTTGGGACAACGACATTGTCGTCGCCTCCATGGATACGGCCAAGCGCCCCCCTCACCGCGAGACGCTGCTCGACAGCGAATACGACCTGATTATCGTGGACGAAGCCCACAAGCTGAAGAACAAGCGGACAGGCAACTATCAATTCGTGAACGAGCTTCGCAAGAAATACTGTCTGCTGCTCACCGCCACGCCCGTTCAGAACGACCTGTCCGAGCTGTACAACCTGATCACCCTGCTGAAGCCCGGCCAGCTCGGCGGCGAAGGCGACTTCGCCGCGAACTTCGTAGCCGACCGGCGCGTGCCCAAGAACGAATCCAGGCTGCAGGAAGCGCTGGGCCAAGTGATGATCCGCAATCGCCGCAGCGACGGGGGCGTCGAATTTACGAAGCGGGTCGTGACGAACGTTCCGCTCCGCCTGTCTCCGGAAGAGATGGCGCTCTACGAAGGAGTGACCGAATATGTGCGCAGGCACGCCGCCTCGGAGAGCGGGGATATGGCCAGCATGCTGTCTCTCGTCACCCTTCAGCGCGAGGTCTGCTCCAGCCGGGACGCCGTGTTCCTCACGCTGATCAATCTGTTCAAGAAGACGGCCGAGGATTCTCCGCTGCGCGCCCGAATCTGGGAGCTCGTCGAGCTGATCAAGCGGATCAAATCGAATACGAAAGCCGAGAAGGCGATGGAGCTCGTCCGAAGCCTGAACGACAAGGCGATCATCTTTACAGAATACCGGGCGACCCAGGAATACTTGCTGAAGTTCTTTAAGGAGCACGATCTGGCCGCCGTGCCTTACCGCGGCGGAATGAACCGGGGCAAGAAAGATTGGATGATGGAGCTGTTCCGCAGGCGGGCGCAGGTGATGGTTGCCACCGAAGCCGGCGGAGAGGGCATTAATCTGCAATTCTGCCATCACGTCATCAACTTCGACCTGCCCTGGAACCCGATGCGAGTCGAGCAGCGGATCGGGCGGGTGCACCGGCTCGGGCAGACGGAGGATGTGCAGATCTTTAATCTGTGCACGCTTGGAACGATCGAGGAGCATATCGTTCGTCTTCTGCACGAGAAGATTAACATGTTCGAGCTTGTCATCGGAGAGCTGGACGAGATTATTCAGCAGTTCGAGCAGGAAGACTCGCTGGAGCGCCGGCTCGCCCGGCTGGTGCTGGAGACGGAGGACGGCGAAGAGCTGCGAAAAAAAATCGACGGGCTCGGGGACACGCTGCTCGAGACGAAAAAACGGAGACAATTGGAGAACGCGACATGAATTCGAAACAGGTTCACCGCTTCGTCGTCTCCTATCTGGAGTCGAAAAACTGCCATTTTATCGAGAAAACCCCTGTCGGGGTTACGGTCAAGCTGTCCCCGGACGCGGACCGGGCGCTGTCGAACAGGCCTTATTACTGGAGCTTCGTCGACCGAACCGGAACCCCTCCGGAGACGATGACCTACCGGTGGTCGTTCGAGAATCCGGCGATGTCCGATCGGATGAACGCCTCTCCGGTATCCTACGTCATGACCGAATCCGGAAGGGTCATTCAGGAAGACGTCTACTTCGGATCGCGGCGGCTTCACCAGCTATTCGGCATCGTCCAGCAGTCCGGGCGCTGCGTCACGCTGTTCGAGGAGCCCCCTCGCGGCCGTCTCGGCCCGCTCGCGTCGCAGCCTTATACCGCATGGCTGGGCGCGAACTTCAAAGTCGGCTACGAATGCGACATGAAGCGCGAAGAATTGTACTCGTGGGGCATATCGCTCGCAACGGGCGTGATCGATGAGAAGTTCATGGACAAGCTGAAGGACCGGAGGCTGACGCCCAAGCTTCCGGCCAACGTCCATCTGCTGAAGAACGGTCTCTCCTTAAAAAAAGGAATGGTCCAGCTGGAGTCGGCGCTCGAACGAAGACTCCGCGCCGCCGATTTCTCCTGGGCCGCAGAGGCCGAAGCGCGCAGGCAGGACGAGCTGGAGCGAATTCGGCAATATTATGTTCCGATGCTGGAGCAGATGAACCATCCGGACCAGCGGGAGCAGAAGGATGCGATGACCGCCAGATTCAAGCAGCGGGAGGACGAGATCGATTGGCAGTACAGACCGCGCGTTAGCGTTTCCGTTCTCAATTGCGGCATATTCCACCTGCCGGGCATCGATTAAGCGACGAAACGCCGCCAATCGGCAAAAATAGAACCCTCCTGACCGGCGCAGGCTGACACGTTCCAACACCTTCGGCGGCGCCGGTCGGATACAATGAAGTCGACAAGCGCCGCCCAACCTGATTCCAATGAACAGCAGGTGATCAAATGATGTATCGAACAAGCCGTGCCGCCAGCCGCAGAAGGACAAGCCTACGGCTGGCGGCCACCGTCGCCATTGCGGCACTGGTGTGGTCGAGCGCGGCTCTGTCCCCATCGGCGGCGGAGACCGCAGCAGGACCGTCGGACGAGCCGCCCTCCAAGCTGGAGCGCCAGGTCGAGAGCTGGGTCACGTCTCTGTCCGAGCAGACGCCGTTCCGCGACTGGCTCACCGCCGATTCTCAAATCTCGGCGCTCGGACCCGGAACGCATAGCTGGCTGGTCCTGTTTACGAAGGAAGGGCGCGATATCGGCTACATGGTGGTGCATGCCGTCATCGACGGCTCGTTCCGGCTGGGCGAGTACGGAACGGGCCCCTATTCTCTCTACTCTGCCGACCGGCTCCATCGCTCGCTGATCGACAGCGGCCTCGCCTCGGACGGGGAGCTTGGCCGCTTGACCGCCGTCAGGCACTACGTCCACCCGTTCGCCGCCGCATGGGAAGTAGCTGTCGGGGGGCATACTTATTGGCTGGACGCCAAGACGGCGGAGCAGCTTCCCGTCAACGGTCCGCAATGGCGCTCCTTGTTCGGGAAAAGCAGTCCCGGCGCTGGAATCGCCGAAGCCTCCGCGCCGGAGACGCTTCGGCTGAACGAGACGTTCGATCCCTACGACAAGCTGCCATGGCTCGTCAAAGAGGCGCCCTTCCCCGCGAAAGACGCCCGAAAGCTGCAGAAGCGTCTCGATGAAGGAAAGCCTCTGCGTTATGTAACGGAGCCGTTCGGGGACGCGATGCTGTATGCGGCTCCGGTGATCGGCTACCTGCGCTGGTCGAGCGGTCGTGTCGACATCGCCCTGGACATGGCGGGAACGCGCTTCATCCCGCTTGATTTGTTGCTGCCCGACGGCCTTTTTTATCGCTAATTCGCGGAAGAATTCGCAGAACGCGCCGCCTCCTGGCGCGTTTTGTTTTTTCTCAGCGCCCGGCTTCCCCACCATATCCGAAGTCCGATCGGCGCAACGCCGAACCACTTGGTCAGCCAAGGCTCCTTGATCTTCCCTGCCGGCTTCTCCGGCTTCTCTTCCTTCGGACGGTCCATATAGCTGACGACCCGCTCCGTCACGTACTTCAGATATTCTGATCCATCCATACGTCCTCGCCTCCTTGCTACTAGCATGCCCGTTTCGGAAAGCGTCCAACCGTCTTGCATGGCCAACGGCAATTTGTGTCACGCTATAGAGCGGAGCTTCGCAATGAGAAACGGAGGAGAACAAATTTGCGATTAAGCCTTAGTCTGTTCATCATTGCCGGCAGCTTGTGGCTCGCGGGCGCAAACTCGTCCGCGGCCGAAGCCTACGAGCCGCCTAGCGTCAAACGAGCGCTTCCGACCGCCGACGTGCTCATCGATGCCGGGCACGGCGGCATCGACGGCGGAACCCACTGGAACGGCGTTCTCGAGAAGGATATCAACCTGGACATCTCAAGGAAGCTGTACCTGCTTCTTCGCGCCAAAGGATTGAAGGTTATCCTCAACCGCACCGGGGATTACGCGCTTAGCGACGACAATCGCTGGCATCTGACGCGCTCGCGCCACCGGCGCGATCTCTCTCAGAGGCGGGGGCTGTCCGACGAGATCGGCGCGAATCTGTTCGTGAGCATTCATGTGAACTGGTCGCCGAAAGGGAAGAAAAGAGGGCCTCTCGTCATTCATCAGCCGGAAGGTCGCAGCGCGATGCTGGCCAAATTCATCCAGGACAGCCTGAACAACCAGCAAAACAGATTCAGGCTGCCGCAGGTGGCGAACCAGTATTACTTGCTGAATCGCGTTCAGGTGCCGAGCGTCATCGTCGAGACGGCCTTTCTGAGCGACCCGGGGGATCGGGCGATGCTGACCTCGATTCCCGGACAGAACCGCATTGCCGCAGCGATCGCCAACGGGATTATCGCCTATCGATTGTGCAGCCCTTGAGCGGCGAAAGGCTCGGGAAGCGGCAGAAGACGGGTGATCGGCACAAATGCCGCCTTCCCCTTCAGTTCGGGTATGGCGGCTCGAAGCGCGTCCGAAGTCGACAGGCCGGACGGTCCGACATGACCGATGACGATGCAGCTTTCATTGGCAGCCAGCCGCTTCTTCACTTCCGCAATCTGCTTCATTACATGATGCCGCGTATAGACGTCGTCGAGGAATACGTCATTATGGAGAGTCGTAATCCCAACCTCCTTCGCCACCGCCGGAACGACGGTTCGATAGGAAGTCCGGCTGTCGAGAAAAATCAGTCCTTTTTCCTTGCACACTTGAAGGACGATTCTCATGACCCGTTTGTCGGCCGTGGCCTTCGACCCCATATGGTTGTTCATCCCGACCGCATACGGCACGTCCGCGATCGCCGCCTCTACCCGTCGGCGAATTTCTTCATCGGTCAAGTCCGTCGTAATCGCGCCGGGACCGAGCCAGCTTCGCTGCCCCTTGACCGGCTCCATCGGCAGGTGCACGATGACGTCGTGTCCGAGACGGTGGGCCGCTTCCGCATCCTTCTTCGTCGTCGGCAGGAAGGGCATGACCGCGACCGTCAAAGGAATCGGCAAGTTCAGCATCTGCTCCGTGCCCTTCATCCCGTTGCCGAAATCGTCGATCACGACGGCGATCTGGCGCTGCAGAGCCGGTGACTGCACGGATTCCGGCGCTTTCGCAGTTAACGTTCCGGCCGGGAAAAATGCAAAGCATCCGCAGATCACGGCACAGAGAACGAATCTCCTCATGTTTCCTTCGCTCCTTATTACCGGCGTCATGGGCCGATCTATGACAATGATCCCCGCCAGGCTTGCGGGCAGCCTGCGGGGATCGTCCAACAGTCCTCGTATCGGTTACCGGGCGTCTTCGCGATTCCGGCTGCGCATGCCGGCCAATCCGAACAGGCCGAGCAGACCGAGCCATCCCCAGCTGAATCCCGTTCTGGCCGGCGTCGTGTCCATTCTTCTGACCGTGTTGTCGTTCGCGCGGGCTCTCACGTTCGTCGTGTTGTTCGTATTGTTGTTGAGCGGACGATAAGTGTTCATTCGGTTCGTATCGTACGCGCCGTACGTTCCGTTCGTGCCGTTCATGCCGAAGGTGCCATTCGTATTATAACCGCCATAAGTTCCGTCAGTGGTGCGATCCAGCGGCATGCTATCCGTTCTGCCCGCATTCGGATAGTACGTTCTCGCCGGTACCGACGCGCCGTTTAACGTTCTGCTGTCTCCGGCTGTGCCCGTGCCCGCGGTCGTATGCTCCGCAAATGCGGGACTTACGCTCGCCAACGCGATACACGTACCCAGAGCCAAACTAGCCGCCATCTTGTTCAAACCTAAACCCCTCCTTAGACAATTTGAATGCCCTAATAAGGTGTCCGAGGCCGGTCAAAATATGCGATGAGGATCGGCGGCACGCCAGCCATAAGCAGGAAATCCTTCGCCGCAGGGGCGGCATAACGCCCAGCCGGAAGCATCCCGCATGTGCTGGAGCCTGTTTTTGCCAACATGGGTAAATGTACGGACCGTAATCTTCTCCCTACATAAGCTACATACGTGACAACTGTCATAATCAAACCGCAAGGTGGTGATAGATATGGGATATCCTGTTGCAGGTGATGTATGCGGTCCTAAAGGCGGAGTGGCGGGAGCCGCGGCTTTCGCACTTGTGCTCTTCGTCCTCTTGGTAATCATCTTGCGCGCCGGCTGGTGCTAACGGACGACAACGAGCTTCCCCGCCGTTCCGGAACCGTCTCGACGCGCGAGTCGGGACGGCGGGCTTTGTCTCCGTCTGCCATTATTCGGACTTGGAGGCGAGCCAGCGCAAGGAATCCGCATAGCGCTTCGGAGACAGGCCTTCGGCTTTCTTAAACAGCTTGCTGAAGTAATACAGATCTCCGATGCCGACCTTCTCGGCGATTTCTTCGATCGTATGGCGGTTCTCCCTGAGCAGCCGCTTGGCCTCTCCGATCCGGATTCCCGTCAAGTATTGGGAGACGGAAACTCCGGCCGCTTGTTTGAACAGCGTTCCGAAATATTTCGGGGACAGGTTCGCTCTTGCCGCCAGCTTCTTCAGATCGATCGGCTTCGCATAGCTTTCCTTCATATACTGGATGGCGTCGAGCATCAGGTCCGCATGGGAGTGGCTGATCCGAATCCCGTCCTCCGTCGTCAATTCCCCGTGGATCAGCCCGATCAGCTTGAGCATGGACGCCTTCAGCCAAATCTGCGCGTCGGATCGCGTCTCCTCGAAATGGCGGCACAGCTCCCTGAACGCATCGAAAAAATCGTGAACCCGCGCCGGCTTGATCCGCTCCGGAATGTCCATATCGACCAGCTCCGCATCGGGCCGGGCATGAAGCCAGCTCGAATCCGGCGTTTCCTCCGATTTCCTCCCCAAATAAACCGCATAAGGCGAAAATTCAGCCGCTTCCCCGAGAAACACGTAATCGAAATGCACGGCGAAGCAATGCATCGGCTCATTCGCCGAGACTTGCATCTCGTTCGTCCGGCGCGGACGAATGTAAAGCAGATCGCCGGGCTCCATCCGGTGAATTCGGTCTTCAATGCGAAGCGTGCCCGTTCCCTTCACGACATAAATAAATTCGTGGTCGTAGATGAACCGCTCCGAATTCAGCGCTCCCGCCGGTATGACGATCTCGTGCACGAAACGGACGTACGGCGAGATCGTTTTGTAATCGACTCGCGTAGACAAAGCCAACTCGGCTCCCTCCTTTCGACCCATGCCGTTTTTTACAAGTATATCACTTCCCAAGTTGCGTTTTATAAGGAAAGCTTAGTTTCGACTTTTTTACAAAAAAAGCGGAAGTCTCTCCATCCCCGTCTGTCTCCGGCGATTGTATGATGAAGGCATACTACCGCGAGGAGGAACAACGAATGACGACAACGCCAATAACGCAGGACCATATTGATTTTTACCGGGAAAACGGATTTGTCAAAGTCGACGATATGCTGACGGGGGAAGAGCTGGAGCTGCTGAGAACTTGCCTGGAGGAAGCCATGCAGATGCCAAGCGACCGCTCCGTGCAGACAGACAAGCAGGGAGGACTGTATTACCGCGTACTGAATCAGAAGGTCAACACCTGGAGAGATCATGCCCTGATGGGCAAATTCAGCTTCCACGAGAGATTCGCCCAATCCGCTCTGCAGCTGACGGGCGCCGATCGGATTCGGCTGTTCCATGATCATGGCCTCTGGAAGATGCCGCAGGACTCCAAGCCGACGCCGTGGCACCAGGATACGCCATACTGGCCGATCAACGAAGCGGAGCAGGGCATGATGTCCATCTGGATCGCGCTGGACGACGTCGACGAGCGGAACGGCTGCATGGCCTTCATTCCGAAGTCGCACAAGCTGGGCAAGCTGCACGGCATCGATTTCCTGGATCCGCAAAACATTTTCGACTACGTCGAAGGCGGACAGCTGGACGACCGCAAGCCCGTCGTCGTGCCGCTGAAGGCGGGAAGCTGCACGTTCCATAACGGCCTGACCTTCCACTACGCCCATGCCAACGAGACCGATCGGCCGCGCCGGGCGCTGGCGATCATCTACATGCCAGACGACATTACGTTCAGCGGCGCGTCTCATCCGATCACGAACGGATTAAATCTGGAGAAGGGCGACGTCCTCAAGGGGCCTCTGTTTCCGCTGCTTGCCGGTCGCGAGTAGAATCCGATAAAAGCGGAAGAGCCCGAATCATCTTTGCCGTACTTGCGGCAGAGATTCGAGCTCTTCCGCCGTCGCAATGCCCGGCGGACTAGCGGCTTGCTCCCGGCGGGGTCCCTTCGGCTTCCGGAAGATAATATTGGCGGAACTCCGTAGGGGTCAGACCGATCTGCTTTTTGAACAGCGTACTGAAGTAACGGGAGTCGGGATATCCGACCTTGTCGGCGATCTCGTACACTTTGTTCCGTTCGTCCATTAGCAGCTCAGCCGCTTTCTTAATCCGGTAATTGGTGCAATATTCGAGAAACGTATAGGACGTTTTGCTCTTAAACAGCTTGCTTAGATAGCTTTCGCTAATATGCAGATGGTCCGCAATGTTCTTCAGGGAAAAATTTCTCTCCACGTTCGCTTCGATATAGGCGATCGCCTCCGACAAGTACCGGTCGTTCGGCTTGGCGCCGTACGCCAGCTTCCCGTGCAGCCCGATGTGATCCGCCGAACGTTCTCGAAGCGCCAGATCGTATTCCCGCTTTCTGCAGACCGCCTCGACCGTCTTCGTCAGCACGGCGTCCAGCTCTTCGTCGTCGATCGGCTTCAGAATGAAGCCTTGCGCGCCCAGATCGACGGCCGCCTTGGCATATTTGAAATCGCTGAAGCCGGTAATCAGAATGAACTCCGTATCGCTCGTCTCCCGACTCCTTCTCATCATCTCGATTCCGTCCAAGCCCGGCATTCGGATATCGGTAATGACAATATCGGGCCGAAGCTTGTCGATCAGCCTGACCCCCTCCAGCCCGTCTCCGACTTCGCCGATGACCTCGCAGCCGTAGTCTTGCCACGGCGTCGTCATGACCAGACCTTTGCGCAGCAGATGCTCGTCCTCGATAACGATAATTTTGATCATGCCGTCTCCTCCTTCGGCCGGTAAGGAATCCGCAGCGCTACCCGCGTGCCGACGCCGGATTCGCTTTCAATGTCGAGCCCGTAGGCTTCCCCGTAATAGAGGCGAATCCGATTATGCACGTTGCTGATTCCGATGCCGCCTTGATGCGTCCAGCCGCGAATGGCCGCCAGCGTCTCTTCGTTCATCCCGATCCCGTTGTCCTTGATCTCCACTTCAAGCTCGTCTCCGCGCCTCCTGCAGACGATGCTCAAATCCACGTTGCCAATCTGATTCTCGAAGCCGTGAACGACAGCGTTCTCGACGAGGGGATGGAGGAGCAGGCGGGGGATCTCGGCGTCCATAGCGTCGTCGTCGATGCCTACGTTCACATGCAGCCGGTCCGCGAAACGAATGCGCTGGATGTACAGATAATGCTTGATCAGCTCCATCTCCGAGCCCAGCGTCGTCACCTCGTCTTCCACGTGAATCATGCCTCTAAGCAGCCGAGCGAGCTGTACGACGATGCCGCTGATTTCTTTCGTCCGGTTCATCTTCGCGTTCCATTTGATCAGATCGAGCGTGTTGTAGATAAAATGGGGATTAAGCTGCGCCTGCAGCGCCTTCATCTCCGCGACGCGAAGCCGCCGCTGCTCGTCCTTGGCGCTGGCGATCAAATCTTTGATCTGCGTCGCCATCGCATTAAAGCCGCTGGCCACGATACCGAACTCGTCGACGCGCCGGGAGTCGATCCGAACCGACAAATCTCCCATCGAGATGCGCTTCATCGCGTGCGCGAGCTCGAAGATCGGTCTGGACACATATTTCGAGAGCTTATAAGCGCACCAGAGGCAGATGACGAGACTAATCGCCGCTGCCGCGGCGAATAAACCTTGAATATAGCCCATGCTTTGCTCTACGATCGCGTCGGGAGAATAGCCGAATACGGACAACCCCATCTTCTCCGAGACTTCGAACTGCAGCAGATTCCCGGTGCCGATCCCTTCGAGGTTCCGCTCCAGCGTTCCTTCCCGTTCAGGCTGCTTCGTATGAATGACCGTGTAAGCATGCTTGTCCAGCACGACGAAATCCATAGCGAAGGGCGCATCGTAAGCGCTTACGATATCGGCAATCAGCGAGCGCGGGAAATCGACGATCAGATAGCCCAGCAGCTCGCCGGAGGCCGAATGCAGCGTTTGTACGAGACTAAGCACAACCTTGTTTCCCGTCTCGCTCTCGTAAGCGTGCGGATAGACGCGAATCTCGCCTTCACTCTCGTGAGCGGTGCGGAAGATGCCCCATCCGCGATACTTGACAGGGTTGTAGATCGACGGCAGCTCCCGAGTGGAATAGTGGACGCTGCCGTCGGCACGGATCAAATATAAGGCCGCTTTGTTTTTCTTGCCTGCCAGCAGCAGATGCACGCTGTTCGACATTTTTCTTCAGCTCGGCATTCCCCCGAAGCAGCGCCTGGCGCACCTCCGGCAGCTCGCCGATCGTGCTCATCATGCCGCTGTACTCCTCCGAGAGTGCATCGAACCTCTCGGCGGCTCCGGCTACCTTGTCGTGGAGCTGTTGTCGATACTGGTCGAGAAAGAAGCGTTTCGAGAAGCCGTACGTCATCGAGCCAATGATGAGCAGCGGGATGACGCCGACCAGGATGAAAAATATAAGCAATTTGTTATAGAAGCTTACCGAGTTCCGCATGCGGATGTCTCCTTCGGCGATTCAGAGCTGTCGGTTGCGCGTGAACGTCCGCTTTCTTCTAATGAGAATAACGTATATTCAAGAAACCGCGCAACCGCCAACGAATGGCAGTCTCCGAGGAGAGCCTACCCGGCCGATCGGACCAGCGCTCTCAGTTCCTCGTGAACGAGACCGTTCGTCGCGATCAAATCGATGCGAGCCATCGCGCTCTGAATCGGCTTGCCCTCCCAATCCGTCGCCCGGCCTCCGGCCTCCTCCAGCAAGATCAGCCCGGCCGCCACATCCCAGACGTTCAGGTCGAGTTCGAAATAACCGTCAATCCGACCTGCCGCCACGTAGGCCAAATCCAGAGAAGCCGGACCCTTGCGCTTCAGATCCTGGCAGGCCGAGAATACTTTCTCCGCCGCCCGGAACATCGTCGGCGCGGAAACCTTCCTGTCGTAAGGAAATCCGAACCCGAAGATGCAGGCTTGCGCTTCATCGTTCCGCGATACGGAGAGCCGTTCGCCGTTCAGCCACGCCCCGGAATCGGACAGCGCAGTGAACAGCTCGTCGTTAAACGGATTGTAGACGATGCCGAACCGGCGATCCGGCCCGACGTATGCGACCGATATCGCCACGTGCGGATAGCCGTGAATCAGATTAGTCGTACCGTCGATCGGATCGAGAATCCATTTCGCCTTTCGCGTCGCATACTCGTTCGTCTCGTTCTCTTCGGAGATGAACTCCGCTTCCGGCTCCAGCTCGCGTAATGCCCGGTTTAGCGCGCTTTGAACGGCCAGATCGATATTCGTGACATAGTTGGCGAACCCTTTTTCCTCGACGCTCAGCTCCCTGCTCCCGCCGCGAACGATCTCGCCGGCCGCTCTCACGCAGGCGATCGTCTTTTCCAGCAGCTGTTCCATCGTTCGTTCTCTCCCTCCGTTGCCCGCTTCTATTCTCCATTTCGCCCCTTGAACAGGGACCCTTTACATCATAACGCTTCTGCCGCCGGAAAACTTGTTAAAGATGACGAGCGAGACAACCGTCGCCACCGAAAGGATCGACGCGAGCGCGGCCGCCGTACCGAAGCTGTCCTTGAAAATCTCCGTAAATATCGCGACCGAGATCGTCCCCGTCCTTCCGGAGAACAGGATCAGGGTGGAGCTGAGCTCGTTGATCGTCTGAACCCAGCTGAGAATTGCGCCGGAGAACAAGCCGGGCAGCATCAGCACCGCAGTTGTCTTGAAGAATGTGCGCATCGGCGGAACGCCGAGACTGATCGACGCCTCCTCGATGCTTGGATCGATCTGATACAAAATTGCCGTGCTCGACCGGAGAATAAATGGCAGCTTGCGGATAATATAGGATACGACGATGATCGTCACCGTGCCGGTCAGAATCAGCGGCGCCTTGTTGAACGCTGTAATTAGGCCGATCCCGAGGACGGAGCCGGGAATCACGTACGGGAACATCGCCAGCGAATCGAGCAGCGACGACAGCAGCGACCTTCTGCGGACGACGACGTAGCTCAGCAGCAGGCCGATGACGATCATGATGACGATGGCGATGCTGGCGAAATAAAACGTATTGACGATATTTTTCGACAGCTTAAATCCGATCGCCTTATAGCTGTCAAGGCTGAAGCCGCTGACGAACAACGGCCCTCTCGTCTTGATGAACGAGGTGACGAACACGACAATCTGCGGCGTAACCGCGAGCAAAGATACCGCGAAGGCGATCGCCGTCAGCAGCGAGCGCTTGCCGAGCTTCAGCCTCTGCACCGCAGGGGGGCGAAGGGCGCTCATGCGGTAGTTTTTGCGAGAGACGATATATTTCTGAACGAACAGCACGAGCAGCGCGCACAGGACGATGACCGTGCTCAGCGTGCTGGCCAGATAAACGTCGCCCCCGATGTCGCTCATGAACTCTTCGTAGACGACGACGGGCAGCACCTTGTAGCCTTCGGCGATAAGCAGCGGCGTGCCGAAATCGGCGAGCGAGGTCATAAAAACGACAATCGCGCCGGCGCTGATCGAAGGCAGGATGACCGGGAACGTCAGCGTCAACAGCTTGCGAATGCGGGACATGCCGAGATTTTCGGCCGCTTCCTCGAGCGAGCTGTCCATATTGGAGAGCGCTCCGGATACGTACATGTAGACGAACGGAAACAGCTTCAGCGTAAAAACGAGCAGCATGCCGTGAAACCCGTAAATCGTCGGAAGCACGATGCCGATTTTCTCGAACAGATTCGTAATGAATCCGTTGCGCCCAAGCAGCAAAATCCACGAATACGCCCCGATGAACGGCGGAGACAGCAGGCTCAGCACGATCATAATATTAATGACGGATTTCCCCCATACGTTAAATCTCGTCATCATGTAGGCGAGCGGGACGCCGATCAGCGTCGCCAGCACTGTCGTCAGCGCCGACACCGTCAAGCTGTGCTTAAGCGTATTGAAGTAATAGGGCGTCGTGAAAAAGTCGTAGAAATTCACGAAGCTGAGCCGGTTCGTCTCCGGGTGGTACAAGCTTTTCAGAAACAACGAGGAGAACGGATAGACGAGGAAAACGATCATCAGCGCCAGCAGCGCGACGCTGACGACGATCCAGAACGAAGGCCTTCGCCAGCTTCTGCGCACCGCCCCCGGCACCGCCGTCGGATCGATCGCCGGACTGCTCATCGAATCGCCTCCCCGGTATCCGGACGATAGAGGTGGAGCTTGGCCGTATTGAAGCGTATTCCGACCCGGTCGCCGACGGCTCGCAGCACATCGGTATCCTTCGCGTATTCGTTCACTTCGACCAACTGCCCGCCCCCCAGCTCGACCTCATAACTGATGTAATCCCCCAGGAACGTCACGAGCGATATGCGGCCTTCCGCATCGCCGCCGTGCGTTTCGGTCAGATGAATATCCTCCGGACGGATGGCCAGACGAACGCTGCCGGCATACGCGGGCCGCCCGCTCACGGGGATCGCGCCAAATCCCGGCACGCTTACGGCGGCAGACGCTCCCGGTCCCGAAGCATCGGAGGCCGGGGGAACTCCGGATTCGGTCAACTCTCCGTCCAGGAAGTTCGTCGTTCCGATGAAGCCGGCCACGAAAGCCGTTGCCGGCTTCGAATAGATGTCCTGCGGCGTGCCGATCTGCTCGACGACGCCCGAATTCATGACCGCGATCCGATCCGACATTGCCAGCGCTTCCTCTTGGTCGTGGGTTACGTAGATGGTCGTAATGTTCAATTCCTTCTGAATTTTTTTGATCGCGGTTCGCATGTCGATTCTTAGCTTCGCATCCAGATTGCTCAGCGGCTCGTCCATAAGCAGAATCGTCGGATGAATGACGAGCGCTCGCGCCAACGCGACCCTCTGCTGCTGGCCGCCGCTGAGCTGGGAAGGATCGCGGTCGCGATACTGCTCGATATGCATCAGCTTCAGCATTTCGCTTACTCTGGCAGCGATCTCCGTTTTCGGGAGCTTGCGGGCCTTCAGACCGTAAGCGACGTTTTTGTGAATCGTCATATGTGGAAAGATGGCGTAGTTCTGGAACACCATCCCGATATTTCGCTGATAAGCCGGGATGTCGTTCATGACCCGGTCGTCGAACAAAATCTGCCCATTCTCGATGGAATTGAAGCCGGCGATCATGCGGAGCAGCGTCGTTTTGCCGCAGCCCGACGGGCCGAGTATCGTGAAAAACTCGCCCTCCTGGATCGAAAAGTCGATGCCGTTGACCGCCGTATTGTCACCATATTTCTTGGTCAGATTGCGGAAAGTTACGCTGTGGCTCATCTGATCACTCCTGTCTCGTTGGGGGAAGCGGACTCCGGAATTCCTTCCGGAGCCCGGCCCCTCGATTCCGCTTGCTGCTTATTGGCTTATTGGCCTCCGACGATGAATTCCTTCCACTTCTTCGTAATCATCTCTTTGTTCTCAATCGCCCAGTCCATGTCGTATTCGACTTTCACGAGCTGGTCCAGCGGAACCATGCCCTTCGGTTCCTGAAGATCCGTCCGCACCGTACGGCGGTAGATATCTCCGATATGGGATTGAACCTCCTTGCTGAGCAGGAAATCAACGAACTTCTGAGCGTTCTCCATGTTTTTCGCGCCTTTGACAATGCCGAGGCCGGACGTCAGCAGCGTATTCCCGTCGGACGGATAGACGATCTCCAGATCCGCTCCGGATTCGACATACTTCAATGCCCCTTGCTCGTAGGTGACGCCTACGCTGTATTCGCCGTCGGAGACGCCCTTGAACGTGCCGGAGGAGCTGCTGATCAGCTTGCCGTCCAGATTGTCGACGAACCGCTTGATCAGATCCATCCCCTGCTCGCGGTCAGGCTTGGACAAAATCATGTTCACGACTGCCGTAAACGAGGAGCCCGACTTGACCGGATCGGCGTGCGCGATTTTGCCTTTCCACTTCGGATCGGTCAGATCCTCCCAGCTCTTCGGCGCCTCTTCCTCCTTCACCAGCTTCGGATTGTAGATGATGACCATCGGCTCCAGATTAAAGCCGTACCACGTGTTGTTCGGGCTTTTCGCTTCGGGAATCAGACTGTCGAGCTCCGTGCTCCTGTACGGCTCCAGCAGATCTTCCACGACCGCGTACCCGTCCACGAAGCCTCCCCACAGCACATCGCCCAACGGATTGTCTTTCTCTGCCCGGATTCTGGCGATCAGCTCTCCCGTTCCTGCGCCGACAAGATTGACCGTAATGCCGGTCTTCTCCTGAAACTCCTTCACGATCGGATCGGACCAGTCCGCCGCATGCGAGTAATAAAGCGTAAGGGAATCGGACTTTCCTCCCTCTTGACCTTGGCCGCTCGAGCCGCATCCTGCAGCGATCACGCTGGCCGCAAGCAGCACCGCCGTCACGCCTGCCCATTTTTTTCTCATCCCGATGTCCTCCCTTGTTTGATTTTCAAGTTCATTCTAAAGCGCTTTCAGAATCCTCACAACGTAACAATCCGGCACTTTTGTTTGTAATCAAGCACACTTTCTCTGTAAAAATTGCCCAACTAGCCAAATCGCCTTCGGCGTCCTCTAGACGCGGAATCGCGTTTTTTTCGGAGGGGATTCAGATCAGGATAGCGAATTTTATAATTTCCGAATCACTAAAAAACCTGCCGATTCGCTGGAATAGCGGTCGGCAGGTTGCGTTCGCGGCTCAGGAAACGGCTTTTCCCGTCTTCTTGCACGCTTTGCTGTTGTTTTTGCAGGTATGATAGACGCCCATAAAATCAAGGCGATGATCGGTCACCTTAAAGCCGTATTCGTTCGCGACGCGCTGTTCCAGCTCGTGCAGCCAGTCGTCCTGAATCTCCTCCAGCGCTCCGCATACTCTGCACACCAGATGATGATGCATATGATCGTGCCCCTCCTGGCGGAGGTCGAAGCGAGCCACTCCGTCTCCGAAGTTCATCTTCTGCACGATCTGCAATTCCGCGAGCAGCTCCAAAGTCCGGTATACCGTAGCCAGACCGATCTCCGGAAACTTCTGTCGCACCAGCATGAACACATCTTCCGCGCTTAAGTGATCGCTCTCGTTCTCCAGCAGCACCTTCAGAGTAATCTCGCGCTGCGGCGTCAGCTTATATCCGTTAACGGTCAACTGCCGATTGATTTTGTCGATTTGCTCCACGATATCCATCCTATGGACACCCCCCGCTTCATTAAGAGTCGTTTTTGTCGTCACTCTCTCATCATAGCGAAATTGGGCGAAAAAATCAAAGCAAAAACCAACATTTTCCATGAGCGGCAGGACGGCTCGACGGTCATGAACGCCGGGCGGGCCGCTTACCGGCCCTTGGCCGCCTTAAACGCCTGCACATACTGGGCGGCACGGGCGGCTACGAGGCTCAGATCGCCCTTCTTCACCGCTTCGTTCGTCAGATCGGAGCCGATGCCGACGGCAACCGCTCCCGCCGAGATCCAATCGCCGACATTGTCCAGCGTCACTCCGCCGGTCGGCATGATGTTCGCTTGCGGCAGCGGGCCTTTGATCGCCTTGATCGCCGACGGCGTCGTGCTCGGGAACAGCTTGACGATATCGACGCCCAGCTCCAGCGCCTCCTGGATCTCCTTGATCGTCATGACGCCGGGCATGACCGGGATCCGGTATCGATTGCACAGCGCGACGGTCGCAGCGTTAAGCGACGGGCCGACGACGAACTCGGAGCCGCTCAGAATGGCGGCCCGCGCCGTCTCCGGGTCGAGCACCGTGCCGACGCCGATGATCGCAAACTTGCCCGGATCGCTCGTCGTGCTGGAGTACTTCGCCGCCAGCTTCTCGATCGCCTTCAAAGCCGAAGGCACCGTCATCGTCACTTCGATCGCTTTAATGCCGCCCGCGATCGCCTGTTCCGCCATCTCCGCCACTTCGTTGGCGTCCTTTCCCCTCAGCACGGCGACGACGCCGTGCTCGACAATATGCTGAATCGTTTGCAGCTTCTTCATCTGTTTCCTCCGCCTTTCCGAATCATCGTTAGTCCTAACGCTCGACGTGCGCCACGTTGTTCAGCACGGCGTCCGTCTCGGCCCGTGTCGGCAAGCCTTCCCAATCTCCGACCATCTGGACGACAAGAGAGCCGACCAGATTGCCGAGCCTCACCGACTCGACCGGATCGAAGCCGCGCAGAAGCCCGGACAGAAATCCGGCACAGAAGCCGTCTCCGGCTCCGATTGGATCGACGAAATGCTTCGCCCGGAAATAAGGAACAGCCTCAACCTTGTCCGGGCGGACGACATAAGTCTCCTCGTTGCCGCCCTTAAGGATCGTTTGGGCTTTCAATCCTCTTAACCGCGCGACGATCTCGTCGAAGTCTTCCGTATCGTACAGAAGCTTCAGCTCGTCCAGGCCAGGCAGAAAATAGTCGGCTTCCTCCGCCAGCTCAAGCAATGTGCGCCTCGCTTCGTCCAGCCCCCACAGCTTCAAGCGCAAATTCGGGTCGAACACCACCTTCGTTCCGCTCGACTTCGCGATGCGGATCGCTTCCCGGACCGTATCTCCGCAGCTGGCGCCGAGAGCCGGCGTAATGCCTGTGACATGCAGATACTTGGCCTGACCGATATAATCGGCGTCCAGATGATCCGGCCGGATTCGGCTGGCGGCCGATCCCCTGCGGTAATAATAGACCGACGTTTTGCCCGCCAGCTGCTCCCGCAGCATGAGCCCCGTCGGGGCTTCGTCCGTCAGCCCCGCTCTCGACACGTCGACTCCTTCTCCTCGAATCGCTTTCAGAATGTGGCGGCCCATCGGGTCGTCTCCCAACAGGCCGAACCAGCCGACGCGATGACCGAGACGAGCCAATCCGATCGCGACGTTGCTCTCGGCTCCGCCGAACGACTTGCTCATGCCGTCGCTGTGCTCGATCCCCTTCGGTCCGCCCATGAGCAGCGTCATCGTCTCCCCGAAGGTGACGACCTCCGGCCGCGGTAGTTGCGTCATCGTTCCTTCCTCCCTGTGAGTCGTTCTTCGGTTTGCTTGCTGCGATCCATCCTTCCCCATACTTCTCTTAGGTGAAGAACGTAGAGCCGCCGGATCTCCTCCTCGTCCCCCGTCCTGAGCACTTCAATGAGCGGCTCGTGGCCGACGGCGATCGAGAGGAGATCCGGGAAATACAGCTTGTTCGTAACGGCCAAAAACCGATTCAGCTTATGGGCAATCTGCCGCCAAAGCTGGAGAATCGTCCGATTGCCCGACTTCACGTAGAAAAACTCGTGAAACTCCATATCCCGGTCGATGAACCGGAACAGGTCGTCCTCGTGAGCCGCTTTAACCATTCCCTCGTAGATCGCATTGAGCCGTTCGTAATCGGCGCTCTCTAGACGAGGGATCGTTCTGCGCACCGCGTCCCATTCGATCAGTTCCCGCAGGGCATAGAGCTCTTCGATCTCCTCCTGCTTGATCTCGGCGACGATGGAGCCCTTGTTCGCCTTGCCGACGAGCAGCCCTTCCTGCTTCAGCCGCTCCATCGCCTCCCGAACCGGAGCCTGGCTGACGCCCAGAGCGCTTGCGACCTCCAGCACGAGCAGCCGGTAGCCCGGGGAGAGCTCCCCCCGGACGATCGATTCGCGCAAACCCAAATACACTTGCTCGCTCAGCGAAGTTCCTCGTTCGTCCAGTCGAAACGGAATGATGCATCCCTCATTCATTTTTATCGATATTATTATCGATAATCTTATCGATAAGAAAAGTGTAGCATTCGGCCCGACAGCCGTCAATGCTCCGTAACCACTAGTAAAAGAGGAGGCAAGACGTCTGCACGTCCGCTATAATGGATGTACGTTCAACTATTTTGTCCGAAAAGGAGCAAAGCGATGATCCCTCTCACCCGCGCGCCCGTGGCGCACGCGCAAATGCTGATCAGAAAGCCGGTCGAGCAAGTATTCGAAGCGTTCGCGGATCCGGCGGTTACGACAAAGTTCTGGTTTACGAAAAGCAGCGGCAGGCTGGAGGAAGGCAGAAGCATTCGTTGGGAATGGGAAATGTACGGGGTAGGCACCGATGTCGAGGTCAAGCGGGTCGTGCCCAATGAACGAATCGTCATCGAATGGGGAGCTCCGAACCCCAGCACCGTCGAGTGGACGTTCGTTCCTCAAGAAGAAGGGACGTTCGTTACCGTTAAGAATTCCAATTTCAATGGGAACGGCGACGAGATCGTCGCCGAAGCGATCGACTCCATGGGCGGCTTTACGATGGTGCTGTGCGCGCTTAAGGCGCTGCTGGAGCACGGCGTCGTCTTGAACGTTGTCGCCGATCGCGCCCCGGACAGCCGCTCGGAATCGTAATCTGCAGCAAGCGGCGGGGGCGGCCGTGATGGACGACTCGCCGTCCATCACGGCCGTCTCCGGACAAGCCATCAGCGGAAAATTCCTTTGGCCTTCGCCTCGCGCAGCCATAACGGAAACTCGTTCAGCAGCTTGTCGTACAACTGCTCGTCCGTAATGGCCGATATATCGTCGAGATGAAAGAAATTGGCGTTATCGACAACCCTGCCCGGCAGCGTATCCAACTGGCTCAGAACTTCGAAGTCGGAGTCGCCGATTCCGACGAACTGCCAGAAGATCGGATGAACGGCCGCCTCCGCGAGCGTTCTCTTCGTCGGCCTGACCACTCCGCCGTCATTAATGAAAATAATGAATACCGGCGTAGACTCCGGCTCTTCCTTCACATATTTGCGGATCACATCTTCCATGACCTGCGGCTCGTCGTTTCTCCCGAACTTGTGGATCGCAGGATCGTTCAGGATGCGGGTTTCTACGTAGCCGCCGAAATCCCGCTCCGTCACCGGAGGCAATCTGCTGAATTCGTGGTCATACACCCAGACGTCCAGCGCTCCGTTATCGTCGAACTGGCACGCCACCGCCAGCATCCGTTCCACGACTTCCTGAACGGTGCCGTTACCGTACAATTTCCGCATGGATCCCGTAATATCAAGCACGAGGCCGACTCTGGCGACGACGCCGGACAACTTCTTCTTTTCCAACGTCATTCCGACCGTTTTCTTGCGCAGATCGATGGACGACAGCGCCAGCGTTTCGGACACGGCCGCTGTCTCGGGAACGGCGGCTCCCTCCTCTTGCACTTCCAGACCGAAACTCTCGCACAGCGACCGCAGTCCGCCGAAGAAGCCGCTCCCGACCGCGCGGAACTTCCATTCCCCTTGGTACCGGTACAGCTCTCCGGCTACGACGGCCGTCTCATGCCCAAGGTCGGAGCCGAAGTCGAATCGGCCTATTTCCTCCCCCGCAGCCGCATCGACGAGCCTTATGTATAGTCCGAACACGTCCTGCATCGTTTGTCCATGCTTCTCGCCTTCGTAGATCGTCACCGTCATAGCGATTTTGTCGACGGCTTCCGGCACGTGGCGAAGCGAAACCCGAATCGCCTCCCGGTCTTTTTCCTCCGCTGCGGAGTGAGCGATAGCGCCTCCGAAGGCGTTAGGGTTGCCGTAGAAGACGAAATGCTCGTCGCGCTCGCATCTGCCCCGTTCAGACAGCACGAACCCGGCGGCATCGATGCAGATTCTCGCATTCTCGCATTGCCATCCGAAATAAACGGCCAGTTCGCTCACGTTCCTGCCCTTCGTCACATCGACTTTCTGGCCCTTGACCAGCATCGTATCGGCCTCCCTGCCTGCTCGCTAAAATGATGCTTTCTCTATCCGCAGCCCGTGCAGGAACTGTTGATTTTATTTTAACATGAGTCGAAGGGGGAGCAAGCTTATTTGTCCGGCTATTGTACGGAAAGATTGGAGTTACGATCTTAGGAGGGAACTTGCAAGAAAAAAAACGGAATAGCTGCATGCCGGCTCGCCAACCTCGGTTGGGTCGTGAACCGGGATTCGCCATCCCCAATTGACTAGCTTCCTGTTGCGATAAGCAGCCGAGTTTTAATCTCACATGGCCTGTTGTCGGCGAGAAGCGGCGATGAGGCTAGCCTCTCTGCTCGTAATAGGCCCGGGCGTAAATGTCCTTCAGTTGCTCGACCGTAACCTCCCTCGGATTTCCGCCCGTGCAGACGTCTTTCAGAG
Source organism: Cohnella hongkongensis (assembly GCF_042654645.1). Classification (NCBI taxonomy): domain Bacteria; kingdom Bacillati; phylum Bacillota; class Bacilli; order Caryophanales; family Paenibacillaceae; genus Cohnella; species Cohnella hongkongensis. Next base: position 114,018 of record NZ_JBHSEP010000001.1, read on the forward strand.
CCTGCTCCGCCAGCCGTCCGGCGTCCTCCAACCGGAAGCTCGTCGCTTTTAAAGGCGGGATGCCGACCTTCGCCGACAACTCGCGCACCGCCTGGAGCGCAAGCCGGGCGGCCTCGTCGACCGATGCGGCGTTCCTCGTGTCCATGCCCATCGCCGCGGCGATATCGGCGAATTTCTCCGGTGCGGAGGGCAAATTGAACTCCATCACATAAGGCAGCAAGATCGCATTGGCGACGCCATGCGGCAGATCGTATTCCGAACCGAGCTGATGCGCCAAGCTGTGAACGATGCCGAGCCCGGCGTTGGAGAACGACAGCCCGGCAATATACGAGCCCCAAGCCATTCTCGATCGGGCCTCTACGTCCAGGCCGTTCTCCACCGCCTTGGGCAGTGCCGACGCAATCAGGGAGATCGCTTTCAGGGACAACGTGTCGGACAGCTCGAAGCTTCCTTTGGCGACATAGGACTCAATCGCGTGCGTCAAGGCGTCCAAACCGGTAGCGGCGGTAAGCCCTGCCGGCTTTTGAACCATCAACTCCGGATCGTTGACCGCAATCCAGGCCAACGAGTTCGGGTCAACCATGACCATTTTGATTTTCCGCCGCTCATCGGTAATGACATAATTGATCGTCACTTCTGAGGCCGTTCCGGCCGTCGTATTGATGGCGATGATCGGAGCGGACTTGTTCGCGGACTTGCCGATTCCCTCATAGTCGGCGATGCTGCCGCCGTTGGTCGCCAGCAGGCCGATCGCCTTGGCGGCATCCTGCGGAGAGCCTCCCCCTACGGAAATGAGAAAATCACATTTTTCCGCCTGATAGGCGGCGAGCCCTTCCTCGACGTTAAGCGTCGTCGGGTTCGGCTGTACTCCGTCGTAAATCGCGTACACGATCCCGCTTGCGTCCAGCACGTCCGTTACCCGCTTGACGACGCCGACCTCGTTCAACACCTTGTCCGTCACCAGAAGCGCCTTCCCCAAACCAAGCTTCCCGATTTCCGCTCCGATTTCCTTCACGCAGCCCGGTCCGATCAAGTTCACGGAAGGCCAATAGATTCTGCGAGATGTTTGCATGCGCTTCACTCCTTATGCGAAATGTTCATTGCCTGTCCCGCCTTAAGCTTAACCGATCGGATGAATTTTTCATGTGAAATAAATCACATATAATCTCGAATAAGGGACTGCGGCGTCTATGCAAATCATTTCGAGTATTTGCGAGGCCTGCACAGCTTTTCAAAGAAAGGTCGCGCCAAGGCACTTTCTTGACCTCGGACATGCCGACTCGGGCACGTCAAGGCACTTTCTTGACCTCGGACACGCAGACTTGGGCTCGCCGAGGCACTTTTTTGGCCTCGGACACGCAGACTCGGGCACGTCAAGGCACTTTCTTGGCCTCGGACACGCAGACTTGGGCTCGCCGAGGCACTTTCTTGGCCTTGGACATGCCGACTCGGGCACGTCAAGGCACTTTCTTGGCCTCGGACACGCAGACTTGGGCTCGCCAAGGCACTTTCTTGGCCTTGGACATGCCGACTCGGGCACGTCAAGGCACTTTCTTGGCCTCGGACACGCAGACTTGGGCTCGCCGAGGCACTTTTTTGGCCTCCGATCGACGCGCCCAAGCCTCTGGCTTTCGCTTCGTTATGCGAGCTCTCTATCCGCTTTGGAGGCCAACCCCTCCATTATCTTTCGCATACATGCTTTGGTCCTGCAACCGAACCAGCACTTTACCGTAACGGCCCCCCTGCCGGACGACCGCCTTGCCGGACGGATACGCCCGCTTCAAATAGTCCGCGACCGTTTTCCGATTCCGGTCGTCCGCCGGCAGACCGTGACCGCGAAGCCAGCTCATTATCTCCTGCAGCGCCTCCTCGTGGGGAACTTCCGTCGTTTTCTCTTCCCGCGTAATTAGCGACCCGTAAGAGTAGCCTTTGAGATACAGCAGATGAAGCAAATATTCGAATTCCATAGGTTTGACAGCGAAAGGCTTCCCCGTCACGAGCGGCCAGATTTCATGGGCCAGGCTATTTTCCGCGGAGCCCGCCGGCATGCTGATATAACAAAATCGCCTTGCGCAGCGGAGCACCTTTTCCACGCTCTCCCAGTCGAAAATGACCGGGCACATCGAAACAAAGACGAGATCGAAGGCATCGCTCCAGCCTCTGGCTTCCGCGTCAATCGCATCAAACGGCTCGGCAACGATCCTCACCTTGTCTTCTCCGTATTCGGCGACGTTTTCCTTCAGCAGTTCGACCAAAGGCAGGGAGGACTCTACGGCGGTGACGAGGGCCCCTCGCTCGACAAAAGGCACCGTAAATACGCCCGAGGCGGCGCCGACGTCCAGAACGGAGGCGTTTTCGAAGCGGACCCCCTGATCTTCAAGCCAATTGACAATCCGCGCGGTCCGTTTTCTTCCCTCTGCGCTGAACGATTGCTCGTTGAACGACTTCGCCTTATGATCAAAAGCTTTTGCGGGTTCGATGCCGGCCTTTTTCATCTTTCTCCGAACGTTCTCTCCATGGTCTTTCCATTCCTTCTCCCACACCGCTTCGTTAAAAAAATGACTCATGGTCGTTTCCCTCCGGCGATGTGCCACGCCTCTGCATTCAGTTCGCCAGTTATCGTCGCCGCGGCTATCGATCCCATCGAGGCCGCAGCAATCGCCTGGTGCATACGCGATGCGGCATCCCCGGCGCTGTAGACGCCCGGAACGTTCGTTTTTCCAAAAACGTCGACAACAACCGTTCCCGTTTCCGACATCTCGCATCCGATCGCTCGCGGCAAGTCCGATCCGGGCACCAGCTTCGGCTTAAAGAAGATCCCCCTGCACGGAACGGTCGTTCCGTCTTCAAGCACGACCTGCCGCACGATCCCGTCGTCGGATTCGATGCGCCGTATCGGCGAGTCGAACAACGGCACCCGATGCCTGCGGAGCTCCTCGCGCTGCTCGTCCGTCAGCTCGTCCGGGCCATTCGTGCAAATCGTAAAGCGGTCCGTCCACCCGGCGATAAGCGGCGCGAAGTGCAGCAGTTCGGCTCCGCTATTAATAACGACAAGCGGCTCGTCTCTCAATTCCCAGCCGTCGCAAAACGGACATACGAAGGCGCTCTTCCCGTACGCCTCCGCCAGACCGGGAATGTCCAGCGGCCGATCCTTCATCCCGGCGGCGAACAGCACCTTCTTGCTGGTCAAGACGCTTCCTTCCTCGGTCGAAATTTGAAAATGTCCGTCCGAGCCTGCGATCGACACGGCCGTACCCGCCACGAACGACACGGAGGGATAGGCGCTAATCTGCTCCTTCGCAATTCGCCGAAATTCGCTTGGGCTTATTCCGTCTCGGGTAAGGAAGCCATGGGCCTCGCGAGTGACGGCGTTGCGGGGGCGGCCTTCGTCGACGACCGCCACGTTTTTCCGGGCTCTCCCCAGCACAAGCGCGGCGTTTAAGCCGGCCGGGCCGCCGCCGATAATCGCCACATCGAGCAGTGATTCGTTCATGTTTTATCCATCCTCCACAGATCTATTATATCCATAATTAAAATGCAAAAAGCGCAGCTCATCTTGTTCTCTTAATTAACGCAGCGCTTGGACGCCTCGTCCAGCATCGACAGTCTCCTCCTCCCTTCCAACAACCACCTTATTACGGACCTGCGATATCCATAATATACGATTCGAGTACGAATTGCAAGACAGCTTGCAGAACGCCGGGGCGATATTTGCAGCGACTCTCATGAGACGCGTACTTCAACCATATAATGGGAGTAGAATTCGACTTGAAGCGGAAGCCTTTTGATGAAACCCCGTTAGCCCCCCAGCAATTCGGTTTCGCCGTATTTATGATAAGCGGAAAGAGGGAGAGTGACTTGGCGTTAAACATTCGGAAGGAGGCGAGCAGCAGCCCGGAGAACCCTTGTACATTCCGGGTTGAGCTCTCAGCGGAAGGAAGCCTTACAGCATCAGATTTGCCTTTATATTTGGTGTTCGTTATTGACGCGACTTCGTCGATGGGCACACAGGATGTCAACAACAATACGGCAACGCGATTTCAGGTGACGGCTCAAGCGATTCACTCCTTTTTGGACATTATTTTTTCGGAAGAATATGCTTCGGTCGACAAGCACATCGCCCTTGTAACGTTTGGCAACGGGGCTAGGGTGCATGTAACGCAAGCTGACGCCGAAGGAAGGTTTAGCGGCTTAGTCAATCCGGCTCCTTTAACGTTGCCAGCCGGCGGCGGTGCGCCGGTACAAGATCATTATATTGGGGCCAACAGCTACAATCCGTCGCAGGCGACGACGGCGCTGGACAATTTTCGGAGCGTGGCCGACAAAACCGCTTTTTTCTATCAGACCGAGGCAGAAATTGAAACGATGATCGACAATATCAGCCGTTACAGCAATACAAACATTCAATCGGGTTTTCTCTTGGCAGGCGAGCTGCTGGAAGCTGTTCCGGGCGAAGCGCATAAGTTGATCATTCTCCTGACGGATGGAGAGAGCGCAGCATCCTCCACATTTTACGCCTACTATAACGAGGCCGATATTCCAGACCGGATTAACGCGGCGTTACTTGTACAAGAGGGGAACGCACTCTTTGCCGACTCCAACGGTATTCGGGCGCCGGTTACGAACGAGGATTTGATCCGGGAAGGAATCGACCCGAACAGCTTCGACCCGGCGACCTTCACGCCGCTGCAAACCGTCGGTCTCAAATTGCGTGCGCTAGCAAGAAGCGAAGCTTTCTTTGCAGCTGCGACTCAATCGCTTATGATCAATCCGTTTGCCGGTGAATGGCATAACTTCGATGGAAGAAATAGCGACAATGCGACCCGCGTTCCCGCCGTGCCCAATCTGCTCAACGACATTACGTTGAACGGCTATTACTGGTCGAACGGGCGAATTGGATTTGCGGCCAATTATTATTATTACCAGCACAGCCCGTTCTTCGAGAAGGTCGACGGCATTTGGCAATTCTCGCAATCGGGCACGGGTACCCCGTTGCAACCGGTATATACAGACGCCTTCTTCTCTCAAAGTCTAGTCGGTCGCGAGCTCGAGACGGTCACATTCGACAACTCCGAGACGGAGCTGATGATCTTCGCCACCGACGATAAAATTCCGCAAACCCGCCTTATCGATTATTATGAGCAAACGAGCCGGAATATCTACGCCAGCAACGAAGCCAAGCGGTTTATGATCGCCGCCTCGGAGGCGATCCGCGCCAACGGAATTAGGATCGATACGATCGGGATCGGCCACTCGGTTCTGCTGCCTGAATATTTGGATGCGACGGCGTCTTCCGGCCAAGCGTTTATCGTTCCCCTCGAGATCTCCAACGCTCAAGATGCGCTTCGCGACCAGATGCTTGCCGTCACCAACGCAGTGTTAGGCTTTTTCGGCAATGTCGTTATCACGGATAGGGTTCCCCGTCGCCCCACTGAGCTCCCTTCTCAGCCGAATGACGGCACCTTCACGCTGGATAGTCATTCGCTCCAAGTGGCCTTCGTGCGCACGCCGAATAGTCCGGTTCTATTTCAACCTGTCGACTTGAGCAGCGGACTTGTCCGTGTGACCGAGGAGGAGGATCATTATAACATCGTATTTCGTGCCGGCGACCTGTGGGCTCCGGAGGAGGCCGCTCTGCAAGAGGGGCGCTTCTTCAAAACGATTATCGCGTATGACCTGACGCCGAATCCGGGCGTCATCTCCCGAAGCGGCGAGAACGTGCCCGATATTCCGGTTAATATCGAAGCCTCCGTCAGTTGGATAGAAGCGAATGCGGAAAGATCGCTGCCTTACCCTCCCGCCTTGGTGTTCGTGCCTGCATTCTGCACGCCGCAGCCTCCGGGCGGCGGAGAGCCGGAAGCTCCTCCAGGCGGCACGCCGCAGCCTCCGGGCGGCGGGGAGCCGGAAGCTCCTCCGGGCGGCACGCCGCAGCCTCCGGGCGGCGGGGAGCCGGGAGTTCCCCCAGGCGGCACGCCACAGCCTCCGGGCGACGGGGAGCCGGGAGCTCCCCCGGGAGGCGCGCTCCAACCTCCGGTTGTCTCGGAGCCAGAGGAGGTTCCTCCAGAGGTCACCCCCCAGCCTCCGGTTATCGTGGAGCCAGAGGAAGCTGCCCCAGAAGTCATCTCCCAACCTCCGGTTGTCGACATCATCGTGGAGCCAGAAGACGTTCTTCCGGGAGAAGAGATATCGGTCACTATCATTATCCAAAATAGGGCCGACAGGCCCATTGAAATGCGGCTGTTCATTCAACTTCCCATAGGATTCCAGTTTGTTCGCCAATCGTTGGTTGACAGCAAACAGCCCAATCTGGCGGAAACGCTGGATGATATGGATCTCGGCGTTAACCCGCCCGGAGAAGTGCAAACGATCCGCTTCCGGCTTGCCGCACCGCTTCACAATCTTTTTAAGCATTATACGCTGCGCGTCACAGTAAGTACCGTTCTGGGCGATGTTACGGCATCTGCCGTCATTCAAATCGAAGAAGAGGCAGAGTAAAGGGCCATTGAATGCGTGGCAAGCCAAAACGCCTTCGGCGTCCTCTAGACGCAGAATCGCGTTTTTGTCGGAGGTGATTCAGATAAGGATAGCGCATTTTATCCTTTCTGAATCACCTAGAAAGGTTCGAGTTCTTCCGACCGTGCCATTAAAGCTGTACTGAAGCCAACATGTGATAGCCGAGATCTGGACTATGCCCTATGGGCAGATGACTTGCAGGTATCTTAGCCTCTTTTGGGAGAATACCGACGCTTTTTATGCAGATTCCCTTGTCGTTTGTTTTTTGGTTTTCGGCTATTCGGATGCTTGCTTCCTCTTGCAGGCTGCTGAGGCAGGGAACATTTTGCATCCCGATATTGTATAACCGGCTCCATATGATCCGAGAAAAGCAGGCGTTCCGTTTCCTCGTTTTTTGGGGATCCGATCCTTTGCGCTTTCACGTAGTCCGGCTCCTCAAACTGCCCAGTCTCGCTTAAAAGAAGCATTTCTCCCATGGATACCGGCTGTTTGACGACTAACAAATGATACATGATCTGGTGAGCGACATTCAGCTGCGTTTGCCGGAGCAAGGCCAACTCGAATGGATCATAGCCGGTTTGAAAGGCAGGGAAGTAAAAAAATTCCATTCTCAGCACCCTGAAGTCCATCGGCAACGAGTCCTCCTCCAGCAAGGACCAGCTGCTATTTTGCGATAGCAGATACTCGTCGCCAGCGACAACCGTTTCGGAAGAGCGCGTCCAGAACCGCGGAGAATGCTCATTAAACCATTGTTTAAACTGCGGGTTAATCATATGAGAGCTTGCATGAGCATAGGGCGCCACTATACAAACGATTGCCTTGTGGCGGCATACCCGGTAAAGCTCCGTTAAGACGGATGGAAGATTATCGGCATACTGCAGACTATTCGAAGCCATCACGAATTCCACCGAGTTATCTTCAAATGGAAGCGGACGATTAAAGTCATGCACCAAATCCGTATCGGGATAAGCAATCCGATCTATGCCTATGCAGTGTTTAAATTTCCGTTTTCCGCTGCCCAGATCAATTCTCAAGCCCGTTCCTCCCTTCCCCTATTGCTTATCCCTATAGTATTCCATTGATTATCGTGCCGAATAGGTATTTGTCCTCGTGTAATCACCTATACTCTCCGTGCATTATACCGTTCTTGCAGGGGCTGCAAATGCATATCCCCACGCAAGCAAAAACCCCTTCGGCGTCCTCTAGACGCAGAATTGCGTTTTTGTCGGAGGGGATTCAGAGAAGGATAGCGAATTTGATCCTTTCTGAAGCACGCAAAAAGCTCCCGAACCGTCCCCGGGACGATTCAGGAGCTCCTGCTTGGTTAAAAGAACCGTTTGCGAGAAGTCGGGCCAAGTCAAGCCAGCACTTGCCCGTCCCGCAGCAATTGCGCCCTCAGCGCAGCGTAATCCACCGCCTGCACGGGGATATCCGCCTCCAACGCGAGCGCCGCAGCGGTTGCCGCGGATTGCCCCAGCACCATGAACACCGGCTCCATTCGGATCGAGCCGTATGCGATATGCGAGGCCGACAAGCAGACGGACACGAGCAGGTTGGCGCACTCTTCTTCCTTAGGCACGATGGCGCGATAGCTGATCGGGTACGGACCATTCAGCTTGATCTGCACGTCGCCTTCGTTGACCGCGAACCCTTCCGCGCTTACATGCCTTTGCACATTGTGCGAGTCCATCGTGTAGGAGCCTTGACCGATGGCGTCCGCTACGGGCGAGCGAAGGAAAATATGGTGCTCGTTCATAACGAAGTCACCAACCATTCTTCTGGCTTCCCTAATATAGAGCTGCGGCGACCAATGCCCGTTCTCTTCGAATTCGTCCAGGGGCAGCCCCCATGGCGCATAGAACGCGCGCAGCTGTTCCGGCACCCGCGGATGGTGCTGCAAGGTCCAGATCAAGCCGCGCTGGTGGCGCTCGTGCGCAGCCGCGATCAAGTCCCGTTCGGCGTACGAGGCTTCCGGATAATCGTAATTGCAGCCGATATAGTCCGTAGAGAAGCCTTTGTCATTGTTCGAATCGGTCTTGCGGTTCGGCACCTTGTTCAGCTTGAAAAAAATACGCTCGCCCTGCTCGATGGCCCGGAACAGCAGCTCGTAATCCCGCTCGTCGTAGCCGTCCGGCTGCTCCACGAACACCCGGTTGGACGGATCGTCCGTCAGGCACATCCGGTAACAGTAGGCTTGGATTCTATGGTCGCCCTGTCCGTCGGGGCCGCCGGCGTCCGGATTGACGCCGGGAAGCAGGCCGCTGGACGGATCGCCTTTTACCACATAGGGATCGACGCCGTGCGGCAGTTGGTTTTTCACCGCATTGGCGGTCTGAATGCCGTTGTACGTTTCCCCGTACACGCTGTTGGACTCGCGGCCCGTCGCATAGGACACGCCCGCGGCTTTCATCAGATCCCCTTCGTATCCGGCATCCAGATACATCCGCCCGCCGAAGCTGCGGCCGGATTCCATCCGGATCGCCGCAATGCGGTTCCCTTGCTTGACGAGCGGATCGATCGGGTCGAGCCGTTCGCCGAAGCGCACGTCGAGCCGGTATTCCTCGGCCCATTCCCTGAACACGGCCAGCGCCGTCTTCGGCTCGAACAGCCATGCCGCCGCGTTATCCGTGCCGTACCTGCGGCCAAGCCTCCGGTAAAAGTCCAGCGACAATCCGCCTATCGCGCCTTTGTCCCCGAAATCGGTGTCGCCAAGCCCGCCCGAGCTAAGTCCGCCCAAGCGCGCGGACGGCTCCAGCACGACCGCGCGCAGTCCCAACTTGCTGGCCTGCACGGCGGCGGCCAGTCCTGCCGATGTGCCTCCGTAGATCACCAGATCGTACATCATTCGCTTATCCTCCATCCGTCGCAGGACCGCCCGGGCCGTCCTTCAGGCACAAGGCAATCAGGTCGTCCACATGCGCGGTCGCCAGACATTCCACCGTATCCGCAGCGCCGTAATAGATTTTCACTTCTCCGCTGTCTTCAAGAATCATGCCTCCGGGGAAGATCACGTCGTTGCGAAATCCCCCCGCGACCTCATAGGGAGCCTCCGGCGCCAGCAGCGGCGTCCGGCAACGGCCGATCACCTTGCGCGGATCGTCCGGGTCGAGCAGCATGATGCCGGCGCTGTAGCGCTTGGTCCACTTCGGCTCCCAGCCGTTCTTGCCGCGCGCCGGATCGATATCGACCGCATGGAACGTCGTCAGCCAGCCCTGCTTCGTCCGCACCGGCGGCGCGCCGGGACCGATCTTGTCGTTAGCGTACGCGACCTGCTCGACGCCCAGCACCAGAGACGACTTCCCCCAGTAGACCAGATCGGGCGATTCGGACAGCCACAGGTCGAACCGGTCGCGTCCGCCCCGGCTGTATACCGGCATCGGCCGCTCCAGCCGCATGTAACGGCCGCCGATTCGTTCCGGAAACAGCACCATATTGCGATTGTCCGGCACGCTCAGACTGATCACGTCGAAGCTCTCGAAATCTTCCGTCGTCGCAATGCCGCCCCGCAATCCGTGTTTCGTATCCATCGCGAAGCACAAATACACCTTGCCTTCGATGACCGTCAAGCGCGGATCGTACACGCGATCTACTTCTTCGTCGCACCACTGCCAGACAGGCGAAGGCCGCACCTCCCAATTTACGCCGTCTTCGCTGAAGGCCAGCCCCAGATTCGTCGTCCGGCTGTCATGCACCCGCTCGGCCCGCTCGTCGCCGTAGTCGTTGCGGAACACCATCGCGTATTTTCCCTCGTATTTGGTTACGCCCGCGTTGAACACCATCGCAGGACCGTAAGGCACTTGTCGGGGCGACAGTACGGGATTGCCCTCATACCTACGAACAACTGCGGCCGACCGCAGCGGAACGCTCGCTGCGCCGCTAGCTTCGGAATTCGCCAACCTTGCCACTTCCTCTCCGCTTTCCTGTCTTTTAGAAGATGGTTGAACCTCTGAGGAGGAAGTCCGTTTCACTGGGTCACCCCTTCGACGTATCCTCGCTTCGTTTTACATAGACTTTACTTACTCGCGTACCAGGCGCTCACTTCCTGCGCGACTTCTTCTCCGCCAGCGCCGTTCCAGGCTTTCTGGAGGCTTGCGATCGTATCGTCCGTTACGCCGTCCACGATCATCTTGATCAAATAGTCGTTCACGGTGCTGTCCAGCTTGGCGCCGTTCGCCGAATATTTCGGCAAATAAGGCGCGAACGCCAGCACGTCCTGACGAATTTGCTCCTTGGGGATGTTGTTGACGAGCTGGAAATTGTCGAACATCGCTTTGCTCTTCTGCAGGCGCGCTTGCCAGTACGTTACGAAATGGGCTTCGTCCATGCCGATCACGAAGTTGTTCGCGGAGCCCCTCTGTTCGAAGAACGCCGGTTCGATCGGCATATAGTTGCCGTTCTCTAGCGTGTAGGTGACGCCCTCCTCGCCGACGAATATCCCCTTGAACGTCTCCGGGTCCAGCATCGCGTTGACCATCTTCACCACGTCTTCGGGATGCTTCGCCGACTTGGGCACGAACGTGATTTTGTTGAACCCTCCGATCTGCGTAAACCCGCTCTGTCCGTCCGGACCTTTCATCGGAGGAATGAACTGATAAGCCGCGTCGGGGACGTTCTTCTTGATCGCTTCGTCGTATCCGGGAATCGACGACCAGCGCGCCCAGATGACGCCGGCGCGGCCGCTGGTGAACTTCTCCGCGGAAGTCGCCGATTTATTCGTGGCGAATTCCTTGTCCAGCAGTCCCTGCTCGTACAAGGAACGCATGAACGACGCATAATCCTTCAACGCCGGATGGCTCGATACGTTAACCGGCTTGCCGTCCAGCTCGTTCCACTGTCCGTAAATGCCGAACGCGCCCATGATGTTGTCCACCAGCCCGATGCTGTCGATCGTGAACGGGATGTTGTTCTTCCCGTTGCCGCCGGGGTCCTGCTCCTTAAACGCCTTCAGCACATCGACGAACTCGTCCAGCGTCGTCGGCATCGCCTTCCCGACTTTGTCCAGCCAATCGGTGCGAATCAGCAGGCCGTCCCTCACGTAGCTGACGTTAAGCGTGGGAATGCCGTATATTTTGCCGTCCACCGTCGCGCCCGCCAGCGATTCCGGAGAAAGCGCTTTCTTAATGTTCGGACCGTACTGCTCAATCAGCGGCGTCAGATCGGTCAGCGCTCCGTTCTTCGCGAAGTTGAAGAAATCCTGCGTGTTCATCGCATCGATGAAGTCGTAATCCGCGCCGGAGGCCATAATCAAGTTCAGCTTGTCTCCCGGCTTCTCCTGCGGCAGCATGTCGTTTCGAACCGTGTAACCCGTCTTTTCCTCGATGTACTGATTCACCGGGTAGCTGTTGTAATCGTCCTGCATGTAATTGCGCAGCGCTTTCAGAACCGGCTTCTCCTCCGGCGCGGCCGCAGAGCTTTCGGACGTCTTGCCGCTTGCGCTCGGCGAAGCCGGACTTGCGCCGGAATTGCCGCCGGCGTCCTTGTTAGTCCCCCCGCATGCGGCCAGAATCGTCGTGAACGACAACAGCAGTACGAGCAGTGCGGCGAGTCCTTTTTTCCTCGACATGTCGAACCCCTCCAATAAGCTTTATTATAAATAAACCCGCTGCGCTTTGCCGCAAATCGTTACTAGCTTGCCAAGATCCAAGCGCAAGGGATTATTCCGCCCGCCAAGTCCGTCCCGGCCCGGTCAACCTTTAACGGAGCCGATCAGGATCCCCTTGATAAAATACTTCTGCAGCATCGGATAGACGAGCAGAATCGGAATCGTCGATACGATGATCGTCGCATTGCGAATGCCCTCCGGCGACAGATTAAGCAGCGCGTCGATGTCCTGGTTGAGCAGATTTTCATCCGAAGCCTGCAAAATAATGTCCCGCAAATACAGCTGCAGAGGCTTCAGCGAAGGATCGTTCAAATACAGCATCGGATGGAACCAGTTGCTCCAGAAGTACACCGCGTAGAACAGGCTGATCGTCGCGAATACCGGCGCAGAGATCGGAATGACGATGGAGAGCACGATTCTCAGGTTGCTTGCGCCGTCGAGCTTGGCCGATTCCTCCAGGCTTTCCGGCAGGCTCTCGTAATAATTTTTCATCAGCAGCAGGTTGAACACATTGATCAGAGCCGGCAAAATCAGCGAGGCCAGACTGTCCATGAGATGAAGATTTTTGATCAGCAGGTAAGTCGGCACCAGCCCGCCGTTAAACAGCATCGTGAAGATGTAGAGCAGCAGCACAAACTTGATGCCCGGCAGATGCTTCTTGGACAGCGGGTACGCGGAGACGGCGGTAAACAGCACCGCTCCAAGCGTGCCGACAACCGTGACGAAGACCGAGATCAAGAACGCGTTCTGAAACAGCCGGTCGCGAAGGACGAACATGACGTTCTCCATCGTGAAGGCCACCGGCAGCAGCCCCACTTTGCCCGATAGGATCGCCCAGTTGGCGCTGAGCGACTTGGCAAGCACGTTCAAGAAGGGAAACAGACAGAGAATGCCAGAGCCGGTCAGGATGACGTACACCGCCCCGATGTAAATCTTCTCAGACCATGGCCGTTTGATTGAATGCTCCAACTTCGTTCGCCTCCTTCGTTACCATATGCTCTTGCCCGTCACCCGCTTGGCCATCCAGTTGCCTCCGATGACCAGGAAAAACCCGATGACCGATTCGAACAGCCCGACGGCGGTGGAGAAGCTGTATTCCATCGAGGTCAGCCCCATCCGGTAAATGTAAGTGCCGATCACGTCGCCCGTCTCGTAGACGGTCGGATTGTACAGCAGCAGAATTTGTTCCGTTCCCGCCTCCAGCACATGACCGATCCGCAAAATGAACATGAGCACGATAGTCGAGGCGATCCCGGGCAGCGTAATGGTGAAAATCTGCTGAATCCGGCTGGCTCCGTCCAGCCTCGAGGCCTCGTACAATTCGGGATCGAGTCCGGCAATCGCGGCGATGAAAATGATGGCGTTCCAGCCCGCTTCCTTCCAGCCGGCCGTGGCCACGATTACGCTGCGGAAATAGTTGTTGTCCATGAAGAAGTTGATCGGTTCGCCGCCGAAAAATTCGATGATATTGTTCACAATACCGTTAGAGGGCGACATGATGTTGACGAACAATCCGGCGATAATGACCCACGACAGAAAATGGGGCAAGTAGATGATCGTCTGAACCGTGCGCTTGAACCACATTTTCCCGACTTCGTTCAGGAAAACCGCGATGGCGATCGGAATCGGAAACAGGATGACGATCTTGTATAAGCTGATGAGCAGCGTATTCGTCATGACCCGGCCGAAATCGTCGGAGGAGAACAACCGCTCGAACTGCTTGAGCCCGACCCACTCGCTGCCGCCAATGCCCTTGAAAATATTGAACTCCTGAAACGCGATGACAAGGCCGTATATCGGGGTGTATTTGAAAATCGCCAAAAATACGAGCCCCGGAATGAGCAACAAGTATAAATCGTAATTGCGTCTAACTTGAGAAGTCCAGTGAATACGGCCCTTCATGCTATCCCTCCCCTCCAGCGCCGCTGCTTAATCCTGGTTTTATCATAGCGGCCGAAGGCGAACGGTCGTGAGGCACATCGTTCAACGGTACTGGTACATTCTTCAGGTCGCGCAGCAAAAAAGGCTCCCCCGGTCCGGCCTGCTTGCAGCCTTGCGGGACAGCCTTGTCTTGTCTTGTCGCGTCGTTCGTTGGTTACTGCGAGCCGCCTGGCTCCGCGCGCTCCGGCACGAACAGGCTGACGGTCGTCCCTTCTCCCGGCGCCGACCGAACATGCAGCCTGCCCTCGCCGCCGGTGAACAGCCGCAGTCGCTCCCATACGTTGTACAGACCGTAGCCGGACGGCGATGGCGACGGCGGGGCGTCCAGGCTGGCGATCAGCTGCGCCGCCTGTCCCTCATTCATGCCGTTCCCGTCGTCGGACACCCGGATTACGAACCCGCCGCCGTCAACGACAGGCTCCGCCTCCACCCGAATGCTGCCGTAATGCCCGTCGACGCTCTGAATGCCGTGCAGAATCGCGTTCTCGATCAGCGGCTGAATCGACAGCTTGGGAATAAGCCGAGCGGACAGAGTCTCCGCACACTCCACCGCGTAATCGAAGTTATGGAACCGCTGCTTCTGGATTTCCAGATAGGCTCTCGCCAGGTTCAGCTCGTCCTCCAGCGACACGATGTCCTTGCCCTTGTTCAAGGTCAGTCGAAAATACTGCGCCAGCATGTTCAGCATTCGGCTGATATCGTGCGCGCCCTTGGTCAGCGCCATCCAATTGATCGTATCGAGCGCATTGTACAGAAAGTGCGGGTTGATCTGCGCCTGCAGAGCCCGAAATCTCGCTTCCTTCTCCTGCTCCTTGACGCGGTAATTGTCCTCGATCAGCTGTTGGAACGTCGACAGCATGTGCGCCACGCTCTTCTCCAGCCGAATGACGACGCCGCTGTGATGGGGAATCCCCTCTTCGATCATGGCGGCGCCGCGCTCCCGCAATTGCTCGGTAATATGGCGGACGCGGTTGATCGTACCGCGGGTGACGTGCACAAAAGCGAGAAAAGCGCCAAGAATAAACAGCAGCGCCAGCGACAGCGTCAAAATAAGCGAAAATCCGAAATTAAAGTCGCTGTTCATATGGTTGATCTGACGGGCCGGCAGCACGGACACCACGCTCCACCCGCCTGCGCCCAGCGCGGCGTGAATCATGAAATGGGGCTGCCCGTTCATCGCGAACTTCTCGATGCCGGACGGCCGATTGCCGAACAGGCCGACAGATTCCGGCACGGGAAGCTTGCTGCCGATCTTGTCCGGCTGCCCGTGGGATACGATGACGCCGTCCCGATCGACGACGTACATATTCCGATTGGAGACGTCCAGTTCGGCATCGTTCAGAATGGCGGCCAGATTGGCTTCCGGCATGTCCAGCATCAGAATGCCGATCACGCGGGCATATTCGTTCGGATCCCGAATCATCCGGGCGGACGAGAATACGCGGACCTCGCCGGGCGAACTGATATAATTCTCGATATGCGTCGGTATCCATTCTACTGCGCCATTGCGTCCGATCACAGCATCGTACCACGGCATCTGCCGTGCAAGGTCGAGGCTGAAAAAGTTGACGTGCTCGCCCGCGTACATTTTGTCGGCGTTGACGTACAGCTTGATTTTCAGAATGTCGCTGCCTTGGAGACTGCGGATCAGATTGCCCAGCTTCTTCTCCTCTTCCACCTGACTGAACCGGGTGCCGACAAGCGGATCCTGGGCGAGAATATCGTACAGCTCGGAATTGAGAATGAGCGCGTCGGAAATATCGCTCACCTTGGACAAGCGATAGTCCAGATTGATTTTCACCTGTTGAACGGATTTCAGCATCGATTGCGTGACCTGGCGCTCCAAAATATCGGCCGATTTCTCGAAATAGGAATACAGCATGACGCCGGCCGGCAGCAGCACGACCAGGAGATAGAGCAGCAGCATTTTCCGGTAGGTGAGCCACAACAGCTGTAATTTACGCCAAATTCCCATCGCTCCGTTTACCTCCCGCCGTGAAGCCGTTCATGTCCCGCCGCGGCATCCGGTCAAATCCCGTTCAGGAACGAAATGGCCGTATCGGCGATTCGCCGGAAGCCCGCCTCGTTAGGGTGGAGCCGGTCGCTCGTGAAGGCGCCCAGCGTCAGCTTGTTGAAGCCGCTGACCGTGTATAAATCCAGCACCGGCAAAGCGTACGCCTGTCCGACCCGGAGCGCGGCCGCCGCATAATCGGCCAACAGGCAGCCGACTTCGTTGCGCCTCTCGCCATCGTATCCGTCCTTGTCCCGCTGAAGCGGCGTCCACAGATTGAGCCGGCTAAGCGGATAACGGCTCAGCAGCTGCTCTACCAGCGTCTGATAGGCGCCGAAAAAAGTGCGATCGTCGAAATCGCCGCCCACCGGCCGCAGCTCCCCCAGCGGCATACTTAACCGATAATCGTTCGTGCCCGCGAATATCGTAATGCAATCGTACGGCTCTTCGAGACAGCGGCCCATATAAACGGTCGCCCCCTCGTCCCGGTCGCTGCCTGCGGCGAGCGGGCAGCCTCCGCGCCCGAAGTTGTCCGCCCGGGCGAAGCCGAGCGCCTGCTGCACGAGCGGTTGATACCCGCCTGCCGCCGTGATGCTGTCCCCCAGCGTCGCCCAGCCGGCGCCGCGCCACCTGGTCCCGGTCATCCGTCCGTCCTCCTGTGGATGTCCCGATAGTCGCTCGGATTCATGCCCGTATATTTGCGAAACTGCTTCGTGAAATAGCTGGGCTCGGCATAGCCGATCGCCGTGCAGACTTCCGCCAGCTTGCGATCTGTGCCGTTCAACAATTTCTTGGCCTGCTCCATTCTGACCCTTGTTATATATTCGTTGATCGTCTCCCCGGTCTCCTGCTTGAACAACAGGCAAATATACGTCTTGGCCAGATACACCTGCGAGGCAATGTCCGCAATCGTCAAATTTTCGGAGTATCGCTCGTGAATGATGCGCATAATTTCCGTGATGACCTCCGGTATTCTCCTGTCCTCCCGCTGCTCGATCCGTTCGCATACCTGCGTTAAATACACCTTCAGATGATGGCTCATATCGTCCAGCGTCTCCAGCTTCAACAGCTGCGCCCAGGCTTCGGACTCCCGCTCGCCCAGATCGCCCGCGCGAATGCCGGACTCGGACAGAAACTGCGAGGCGACAAGCAGCACCTGCAGACCTATCCGCTGGCAATCGATATAGCCGATGCCCGAGCTTCCGCGCAATTCCTCGAACAGCGCGTCGAGGCGCTGCGGCACCTGAACGGCGTTGCCGGACTTCAGCGCGGAGGACAGCGAGGTCATTCGTTCGTTGACGGCCCGGTAATCGACGTCCTTGCGCGCCGCCATCGCGTCGAAGGTGACGACCTGGTTTCTGCCGAGAAACAGCTTGCGCTCGATCGCGCCCGACGCCATCTGATAGCTGTCGGCCAATCGCCCCAGATGCTCGACCGTGCCGCCGATCCCGATCGTCAGACTGATGCCGCCGATCATCCGATTCAGGAACCCGTTCAGACTGGCCATCAATTCGCTGACCAGAGGAAAGATAATCTCCTCCCCTTCATTCTCCGGCAGCTCCACAATCAGCACGTATTCTCCCCGCTGATGCTCGAACACGCTGCCGGAAGCGCGCGCCTCCACAACCTCCCGGCAAATATTTTGAATGGCAAAGGAAATCAGCTGCGTATTCTGCTCGGGCATCTTCTCGAACACGGTCCGCGGGTTGTCAATGCCGATAATGATGGCGCAATAAGGCGCCTGGTAGGGCAGCCGCAGGTCGAGGAAATCGATGCGCTTCTCCGTCGAGGCGCGGTCCATGTTGCCGTCCTTGATCAGCTGGATGAAGAACTTCTCCCGCAGCAGCGGAATGCTTTCGTTCAGCTTGGCGGACAGCCGCTGCAGCATATCTTTCCGGTTTTCCTCCCGCTTCGACATCGCCATAATTTTCTCGATGACTGTGATCAGTTCCTGCAGATTAACGGGCTTCAGAATGTAATCCACCGCATCCATCTTCATCGCCGATTTCAAATATTCAATATCGTCGTACCCGCTGATGAACACGATCTTCGTATCGGGATGGCGTTCCTTCAACCGTTTGACCATCTCGATTCCGTCCATGCCCGGCATCTTCACATCGGTCAGCACAATGTCCGGCTTGACCCGGTCGGCCAGCTCCAGCCCCTTGTTGCCGTTCTCGGCCTCGCCGGCGACTTCGATGCCGTAATCGAACCAATGGATGCAGATTTTCAGACCGTTGCGCGTCGAATACTCGTCATCCACGATGATCAGCTTGTACATAAGCGCTTCCTCCCCGATGAAAATGCCATTGTGCGACTAGGCCGCGGCTTGATGATTCTATTATAAGCGGTTTACCGTCTCTCTTCGCTAGGACAAGCTTATGGAAAGATGGTCGAATCTTCATCACCTGCGCACGTCTGCTGAAGACGGAGGAGGGGACAATCGTCATGAATTCTCGGCCCTGGTCAAGCCTTTCTTCGACATCCAGAAAACCGTCAGGAGATTCGTCCTGACGGTCCATTGGATTTCGCGTATTATACTTCGTAACGGACGTTAGCGCCGTTATCGTCGGCGTACTCGATCACCGTCTTGCTTGTTCTCAGATCAATCGCAAGGCTGCAGACGCTTCGGTCCTTGCGCCAAGCCAGACGCACCTCGTGCGAAGCGCAATCTGTCGGGAGGATAAATTCGCCGTTAAACGCCTCATATTCGTTTCTAAACTGAATCAGCTTGATCAGCCGCTGTACGACTGGCTGGAGAACGGCTTCCTCTATCTCCTCGGTCGTATAGTTATGTCGGTTGATTTCCCGCCCTTCGCCAGTTTCCGCGACACGCTCCGTATCGTTCTTGCCGGCGAGCAATCCGACATAATACACTTGCGGAATGCCCGGCACGAAAAATTGGATCGCCCTGGCCGCCAAGTAGGCATCATCGTTGCAATCGAGCACGGAGTAATAGGAGCAGCGGATCTGATGCACGTCAAAGCCGTCCTCTGCCTTGTGCTTGTCCGAATAGATCAAGCTCAGGTTCGAGCCGCGCTCCAGGCACACATCGACCAATGCGCGAGCCTCTTTCGGATCGATCAGGCCGTCCAGATCCGGTTTTACCGGCACGCCGTCGTGGCAATCCAGCATCGTGAATTGTTTCTCCGGACGGCCCTTCAAATAGCTATACAGCGCAGTGCTCGAACGATTGATGAAGGTTTCAAGCACGCGGTACGGCAAAATAAAGTCGTAAATCCAATAGCCTCGCTCTGCCAGCCTGATCTGGATTTCGTAGTGCGCGTGCACCTCCGGCAGCAGTTCGATGTCCATGCTGCGCGCCAAAGCCGAAATCCATTCGAGAAAATCCCAGATTTCCGGCTCGACGAAGAAGCTGCTTGTACCCGGCTTCTTAATGACATAACCAACCGCATCCAAGCGAACGATCTTGACGCCGTGCTTTCGAAAAT
Source organism: Cohnella hongkongensis (assembly GCF_042654645.1). Classification (NCBI taxonomy): domain Bacteria; kingdom Bacillati; phylum Bacillota; class Bacilli; order Caryophanales; family Paenibacillaceae; genus Cohnella; species Cohnella hongkongensis. The sequence continues at coordinate 133,537 of NZ_JBHSEP010000001.1, forward strand.
TGGCGAAATATTGCTCGAACAATTGTCTGACCTTCGGCGAGTAAATGTCGAGATCGATCTGCTCGGAAGGATCCGACTTGCCGAATGTCGTCCAGACCCGCTCTTCCCGGCCATCCTCCGTCCGAAACGTCGAATACGGCAACGGCCGCCGCAAAAACATCTGAGCGATATGTTCGTCTACCGGCTGTCCGTCCTCCCAGATTTTGTCGAGGGTCATAAAGTAGTCCGCATATTCCGATTCGCGTCCGCGCTTCAGGAAATCGCGGAAGTAAGCCGACTGCGCGGAAATGTGGTTGACCATCAGATCGACGAGAATATCGAACGATTTCCCGATTTCATTCACATCGTCCCAATCCCCGAAGCGTGGCTCGATCTCCAAATAAGTCAGCGGCGCGAATCCCCTATCGCCGGAGGACGGATACGGAGGCAGAATATGAATGCCGCCCTTGAACACGTCGAGAAAGTGCCGATGAAGAACTTGCCTTAACGCCTTCAAATCCCCGCCCATCGAATCCGGATAAGTAATGAGCTGCACCTGATTTTTGATTGCCATTTTGCGAGCCTCCTACACCAGTTGGTACATTTCCTTGATCTGTTCAAGCCTGGGCAAATTAGCAACCGCGCCGGTATATTTCAGTTTAAATGCGCTGACCGCAAAGCCCGCTTGCAGAGCTTCCCTAATCGTGCTCCCTTTAACGAGCGAGGAATAGAAGCCCGCCCAGAATGCATCCCCTGCGCCCGTCGTGTCGATTACTTCCGTCGCCATCGTCTTGAACTTTAGCGTCTCTTTGCCATTGGACACGAGCGCTCCGTCCTCACCTAGCGTCATTACAACAAGCTTGGCGCCCAGCTCCAGAAATCTTTCAAGCTGATTTTCATAAGAATCCGCGCCAAACAGCCTCTCCGCATCCACTTCGGAAGGTTTAACGATATCGACCTGACGGATGATCGATTTCACATATTCAACGCCGTCCTCGCCCTTCGCCCAAATCATCGGATGATAATTAGGATCGAAGCCGATTATCGCGCCTTGCTTTCGGGCCTTCTCGATGACGCGCTCCATCGTACCGCGCGCAGGCTGCATCGAGATCGGCCAGCAGGAAAAATGTACGATTTTGGCGCTATCCAGCGCCTGATCCAGCTCCGGCGTGTACGCCAGATGATAATCCGCATCCCGATAAAAGATCGGAACGGGCGTCTTCTTGCTCTTGGTCACGACCACCATGCTGGTCGCATGGTTTGCTTGCTGTATGCAGCGCGTATCGATGCCCTGTTCCTCCAGGTGCTTGACAAGAAATTTGCCGAGTCCGTCATCGCCGACCGTCGAAGCGACTAACGCGCGAATGCCGAGTTTGCTGACATTCATGGCAATGTTGGAGGGCGAGCCGCCGAAATAGCGGTTATACGTATCGCAATCCACATTCTCATCGTAATCCGCCGAAATCATATCGACCAGCAAATCGCCAATTGTCAATAAATCTATCTCTCTATTTGGAAAAGACAAGCGATCCTCATAGTTAAACATTTCGTTTCCTCCGCCTCCTGGCCATTCCACTTGCTTATCCGAAAAACACGTACGCCACCTTCATCTCATCTTCCCTCAGCTGTAATTTCCGCGTCGCCTCAAGCAGCGGCGTGCGGTCATAAACAAGGCTCTTCATTGCGATCCGGCCGTCGGTAATTGTGAAGTAATGCGCTTCCTTCGTCGGATCGTCGGGCCGGCGGTACGACACGCTTCCAGGATTCAGCCACAGGCTCGTATCGCTTAAATAATGCACGCATCTTCGGTGCGTATGACCGAAAATAATGCGGCGGTCCCCCGCAGTCTCGATCGTTCCCCCGTTGCGTTCCGCCCAGAAGGCGTCGTACTTGGGCAGACTGTCGATCGTCAGATAATTCTCGTACAGATGCTGCATCGTGTAGCTGTATCCGTCCATCTCGAAGGTGCGATAGACAGGCATGCCTTCAAGGAAGGAAATTTCCGCCTCGCCCAGCAGGCGCGCATTGTGATGCGCCCACTTGATCTGATCTTCCGCGACGTCCAGACCGCGATTGCCGTTGCGGTATACGTCGATAATAATGTCGTCATGGTTGCCGCGAACGCAGATCGCGCCATGCTTGTGCACCCATTCGATGACTTCGCCGGGGAACGGCCCGTAGTCCACAAGGTCTCCCGCGCAATAGATCACGTCGCAGTCGGGCTCCGCCTTGCGGATCGCCTCCAGCGTGCAGACGTTGCTGTGAATGTCCGAAATAATTAGTGCTTTCATCGTCTGTTCAGCCCCCGATTAGAGTTCTACGACAAGCCCGTCATAAGCCATCTCAAATCCGTGCTTCTTCGCCTCAACGGCCAATTCGTCGTGCGTCATGCCGCACATGTGGGAAATATGCGTGAGCAGATACCGCGTACGCTCGCTTATGCAGCCGTACTGTTCAAGCTTGCGGCGCATCTCCACGTTTTCGCCCAGTCCCATATGACCGTCTCCCGGAAGCACCCCTCGCGCGCAATCCATGCTGACGAGATCAAAATGCAAGCCGGCAATCCGCTCATAGTTCTGTTCGCTGATCGCATCGGTATCATTCGCGTATAGAATGCGTCTGCCTTCTCCTTCGATCATATAGATGTAGCACATTTCGTCTCGTCTATGATTGGCGATCAGAGGAGTGAAGATCAACTCCGATGCGGCGAATGGCACGAACGGTTCGACGTAATGGAAGGCCAGTTGTTCCAGATAACCTTTCAGTTTCTTGTTCACGCCTTGATAGAACAGCGTCTCGACCGGCTTGCATCCATATACTTGCACTTGCTGTACGCCGCCCTGCTCGTAATCGATGGTGCAGTAATTCGGCTTGCCCCGAAGCATTAAGGAAAAAATATCGAAGTGATCCTCATCCGCGTGGGTGACGACGATACTTTCTACCTTCGCCAGGTTCAGCCCGAAGGCCAGCTTCTGTCCGTACAGATCGGGAGATACGTCGACCAGCACCGTATCGTTGATCAGAACGTTGGAGCGGCGCTTAACGTTGCGGCCGCCCGCTTGAAGCGCTCTTCTGCATACCTCGCATTCGCAGAACATAGCCGGGAAGCCCTCTGAGGCGCCTGTGCCCAAGTATTGAAACCTCATATTCGAACTCCTCTCCCGCTAAAGGCGCCTCGCGCCTAGCCCTTCACGCCGGATGAAGCGACGGATTGAATAAACTGCTTCTGGAAAATAAGGAAAATGATTAGCGTCGGAATCGTCACCATCGAGCCGAACGCAAAAATTTCTCCCCAATACACATAGGCGTCCGAGTACAGAGACTTCATCGCCTGAGGCAGCGTACGGTACGTATCGTCCCTTGTAACAAGCGTCGGCCAGATTAGATCGCCCCATCTCCGGATGAACGTCATGATCGCCACCGTCGCCATGACCGGCCTGGACAGCGGCAGCATGATGCTCCAGAAGCTGCGTATGTAGCCCGAGCCGTCAATAATCGCCGCTTGCAGCAGCTCCTTCGGCATGCCCTTGAAATGGTTATAGAACAGAAATACGTAGGCCGGATACGCCAGCGCCGGGATGACGAGCACCGACATCGTATTGAGCATGTGCAGATCGGCGGCAACGAGCATCCGGTTGATGATAACCGCCTCGGACGGGATGATCATCAGTCCGATAATGGCGGCGACGATCAAGCTTTTGCCGCGGAAATCGAGCAGGCCGAGCGCATATCCGATCATCGCATTGATGATCGTACCGAACAGCACCACCAGCAACGTCGAAATTGTCGAGTTCATAAAATACTTGAAGAAATCCATTCTGGCGAATATATTTTTGTAGTTCTGAAAGCTGAGATCGCCGTAAGGGATAAAGCCTTTAATCGAAGACATATCCGCCACGATCTGCAGGTCCGACTTAAAGGAAGCGACGAACAAATACAGCAGCGGGCCGGCAAACACGACGCCGACTAGGGCGTAGAGGACATACATCAGCGACAAGGAGACGCGCTTGCGCGCGGATAACGTTGAAGAGTTCATGCTATTTATCTCCTTTCGTGATGACTTTGTTCTGGATCAAGGAAATAATCAGGACGATGACGAAGAAGACGACCGCCATTGCCGACGAATAACCGATTTGATTTCTTGAGAAGCCGATGTTGTACATGAACAGAACGACCGTATTGGTGCTGTTCTGCGGACCGCCGTCGGTCAGCATGTAGACCTGTGTAAACAGCTTCAGCGCCGCGATCGTATTAGTAATGATGACGAAATTAAGCGTGTTTTTGAGCATCGGAATGGTAATTTTCATGAAAACCTGCCATCTCTTCGCCCCGTCAACCTTGGCCGCCTCGTAGATCTCTTCCGGAATATACTGCAGACCGCCAAGGATAATGATCATTTGCATGCCGATCGCCTGCCAGATCGACATTATGGCAATGCCGTACATCGCCATATTCGGATCCTTCAGCCACAGCTTCCCTTCAATGCCGAAGATCGCCAGAATGGAGTTTAGCAGACCGTCCGCACTGGGCGAGAAAATAAATGCCCATATGACGGCCACGACCGTCATGGATACGACTTGCGGACTGAAGTAGATCAATCGGATAAACCCAATCCCTTTGACCGTCTTGTTGACGAACACGGCCAGCAGCAGCGAAAGCGCGACGGTAAACGGCACGAACAGCAGGGCGAAGAACCCCGTGTTGCCGAACGCCTGCAGCGACGCTTCGTTCGTAAATACTTTCAAATAGTTGTTGAATCCGACGAACCGCAGCGGATTGTTCGGGTTGGCGACAAGCATCTTGTTCGTGAAGGAGTAGACGATCGCCATCACGAACGGAATCAGCATAAAGACGATAATGATCAGAAGCGACGGCGCGCTCAGCAGCCATGCGGCAGATGTCTGGCCGTCGGCAATACGGTTGGGATTTTTCTTCATGCAGGAAACTCACCTCGTATCATTGAGAAGGGCCGGACGCAAGCCCAGCCCTAGCAGTTACTACTTATTCCAGCCGTTCTCGGTAATGACTTCGTCCAAATCCTTGGACGCCTTGGTCAACTCTTCTGCCGCATCGCTGCCTAGCAGCAGGTTAGCGACAACGCCCTTCATCACATTGTAGATCTCGTTGTGCGCAGGAGTTTGCGGACGAAGATAACCGATGCCCGCCTCCAACTGCTCGCGGTACAGATATAGCCTGCCGCCTTCTTTGTAGTTCTCGTTCTCGTTCAGTACGGAAATTCTGGCCGGAATACCGCCGTTGACATTCGTCATCTTGGCGATGTATTCCTTGGAGATCGCCTCGTTCAGCACCTTCCAGCTTTCGTCGGCTACGTTCTTTTTCTGCGCGGCTGTCGTAATGCCCCAGATTACCGAACCGCTTCCGGTGTATACGCCATGGCCGAAGTCTGGAATCGGGAGCAGGATGGCATCGTCGCCCAGCGTTTCGAAATGCTCCTTGGCCTTCCAGTGGCCGATCAATGCGAGCGCGTTTTCCTTGCGAGTGTAGAAGCCGTCCTCATAGTCCGCTACCGGGTTCAAGTATTCGTTCTTGATCATCCAGCTAATGTAGTCGAATGCCGCAATCGTTTCCTTGCTGTTCAGCTTTCCGTCCGTCAGCCCTGTCTCTCGATTCAGCATATCGCCGCCAAAGCTTTTTACGATCGGCGTGTATGTGTAATAGAGCGTCTTCGGAGAGTTCTGTCTGATGTAGATTGGATATTTCACGCCGCTTTGCTTCAGCTTGGCCAGCGCATCCTCGAATTCCGCGCGATCCCATGCTTCCTTGTAGCTTGTCGGAATGCGGACGCCCGCAGCTTCCAGCATCGACTTGTTGCCCCACAGGCTCATGCCGGAATCGAATTGCGCCGTTGCATACAGCTTGCCTTTGTAAGTCCCTTCGTTGATGATCGACGGCAGCATGTCCGACTTGATTTCATCGGTCATGTAATCGTCCAACGGCGCCATGACGCCGGCTTCGATGTAATAAGACAGCTCCGTCGCATCCATGATGACAATGTCCGGCGTATCGCCAACGACCGGAGACATTTTCAATTTGTTGTAGAACTCTTCATTCGGGAAGAATGCGAATTCCAGATTGAATTCGTCATACTTCGCATCGATTTCAGGAAGAATCTCGTTGTATACTGCCGTTTCCGCGCCGTCGAGACCCCAGATCTTGATGGTGACCGGCTTCTTGTCTCCACTCGGCTTCTGCGAGGCCGAACTGCTTGGAGCTGCGCTTCCGCTTGGCGATGCGCTGCCGCTCGGAGCTGCCCCTTCCGAATTGGAGGACGATCCGCAACCTGCCGTAAACAATGATACGCTAAGCAAAGTAAGTGCCGCGAATTTGATGCTGCCTTTCCTCATCTCTTGATTAACCCCTTTCTCGACTTCATCCTGTTGAAATGTATTTCGCTTTCGAGTGCATCCGGGATATGCAAACCGGTTTGCATATCAAGCAAAGCTGAACCGGATTTACACTCACAAAATAGTTATAAAGCAAATATTTCCATATGTCAATCGGTTGACATATTAAAATTAAGCGTTTTCTACGAATCTGTTCCGGATGAAATCCAGCTTCTGCTTTTCAATTCCAATCGATTCCAAATATGCAGTTGGGGAACCGTAAGTTTCGCGGATATAAGCGAGAAACTGGTGCATATTGCTGTAATGAGATCCGGTCAAATCATCGGAAAAGTTGGCAATATAGGTGCGGCTCACCTCATAATCGGCGACAATGTCCGCTTCTTCAACGCCGGCAAGCGCAAGCAGGAACATGACGGCGATCCCCGTGCGATCCTTGCCAACGGCGCAATGAATCAGTCCCGCGCCTTCCTTCATCTCGGCGATCGCCTCGAACAGCTCGCGCAGCTTGTCCGAGCATTCGCTCAGCACCTGGATATACATGTTGACGAGAGATTGCGTATCCTTCTCGCCATGATTAACGGCCAGTTGCTCAGGCGCCAGCTTGCTGAAGAGAGAGATCGAATGGCTCACCGCGCCGTCGCCGAGATCGGCATCCGGCATTTGCTTGTACTCGGTCTCGTATCTTAAATCAAAGACCGTTCGGACGCCAAGCTCCTTCAGAAACTCCACTTCTTCCTGCGTCGCTCGATGCAAATTGCCCGAGCGATAAAATACGCCGTAACGCGTCACCCCTCCCTCTTCCGTCGGGTAGCCGCCCAAATCCCGAAAATTCGCGATATTGCGGAAAGGAACGCGCCTAAGAAGCTTTTTATTCATTTGTCATTTCCCCATTCTATGTTCACTAAGTGGTTTGTCTGATCTTCAACTCATTCGGCAAAATATTAACGCATTCCACCGGCTCATGATTGATCTGCTTCATCAGCAGATCGAAGGCCAGCTCGGCGATTTCGCGGATCGGCTGCCTGACCGTCGACAACGGCGGCGCGGTCGCTTCCGAGAAAGCAATGCCGTCGTAGCCGACAACTTTAATTTGCGAGGGCACCTTTTTGTTAAGCTGATGGCAGATTTTCAGAATATGCGCCGCAATCACGTCGCTGCTGGCAAAGATGCCGTCGATATCCGGATACTTGGAGAACAGCTCCATAATAATCCCTTCGTAATTGTCGGGATTAAAGCCGTAATCGTCCGTTTCCAGGACCGTATACCAAATTCCATGCTTCTTTGCTGCCTCCACAAAGGCATCGTGCCGTCTATTGGAGAGCATAGGCAGCTTGAGACTGCCCGTAATCATCGCGATTTTTCGGCAGCCCTTCTCGATCAGCAGCTCGGTAGCCATGCGTCCGCCCTCATAGTTATCGGAGCTGACATAAGGAATTTGGTCGCTGATCGCCCGATCGAACGTGACGAGCGGCAGCGCGATTTTGGAAAACTCTGCGACATTGATCGTCTGGCTGCCCATCAGAATTCCTTCGACCTGGTTCGCCTTCAAGTAATTCAAATACATTAGTTCTTTGTCTCTATCATGCTGGGAATTGCACAGCACGACTTTGTATTGGTGCCTGTAAGCATAATCCTCCAGGTGACTGCACAATTCGGCAAAAAAAGGATGGGCAACGGTCGGAATGATAATGCCGATCATGTTGCTTTTTTTGCGGAACAGCGTTCTGGCGACTTCATTCGGCTGATAATTCAGCTCAATCATCGCCCGCTCGATCTTCTCGCGCAAGCTGTCGCTAATGTAGCCTCTATTGTTCAGAACTCTCGAGACCGTGGAAACATTGACGCCTACTTTTTTGGCAATATCCTTAATCGTCGCCGGCAATCGCAGGTTCCTCCTTTCTATAACTAATTTTGGGATATAACAGTGCCCATACTACCATAATCGTTAATAGATGGAAAGAGATCGGCAGACGAAGAAGGGGAATGCCATTTAGGACTCACATTAAACGCCTATAACGACCTTCAAACGAAAAAGCTCCCGAACCGTCATAAGGACAAATTCAAGAGCTTGCTCATTGTGAATATGGTGCGGTCGAGAGGACTCTAAACCGTTCGTACTGCGGCTCAGACGAGAAATCGTGCCGCGAGCTGCTCCAGACAAGCGCGAGCGGCCTGCCGGTCCGATTCGCCAGCTATACGGGTGCTCGTCTGCAGCTCTGCGGCCCCCAGCCGAAATTGCTCTATCGCGGCCGCTTCCTCTCCGATACTGGCATAGATTACCCCCCGACGGAACCGCACCGATGCGAACGAGAAGCGAACGGAATCGCCGTAATTGAGCCTGGACGGATATTGCTCCACGCGATCCGCCCAATGCTTGGCCGCCGCCCAGTCTCCGGCGTTCAGCGCCTGACGGGCCAATCCGAGCGTCGCCTCCCTCCAACAAGGACCGCTGAATTCGGTGCCTTCTCCATTCTCGAATTCCTCGGTGGATAGAATCCCGTAAGCAGCCTCGTATTGTCCGAGAGCCAAATAAATTTCTGTAAGCTGCACAAGTACTTTGGCGCGATTGTCCGCTGCTTCCATCAGCGAGATCAGCGCCTCCCGCTTGTCCAGCTCTCCCCTTTCCCTGTAGATCTGGTCGAGCAGCAGCAGCGTATCCGTGTTGCCGCCGCCGTTCGTCCGCGCATCCTCTTCCAAATACGCGGCGGCGACTGCAGGTTCCTTGCGATTTTTCAAGTACATGTATCCGAGATTGCGGAGCAGCACGGTGTAGCGCAGCCCTTTGCCATAGGCGGATAACGAGAGAGCCAGCGCGTCCTCCCGACGCTCGATAGCGTAATAGTAGACGCTCAGCACATAGTCCAAACGCCCGCTCGTGTCCAGCTCGCGGATTTGCTCCAGAAACGCGGCGACCGGCGCCTCGTTCAAGAACGCGTAATCGAGCGAATGCCGCAGCGCCTCCTCGATCCGCTGTGCGGCATCCGCGGGCGGCTCGTCGCCGAATCCGGACGGCCAAGTCAGCATCAGCCTTGCAAGACCGCTGCGCAGCCCGGCATCGCGGGCCTGATCCAGCACTTTCAGCGCGTCGTCCCGCATGCCCAGCTCCGCGTAGAAAAGCGCGATCGGAAGGAGCACCCGCTCGTCGCCTCCGGCGTAGTCCGCCAGCTTGGCCCGATCTTCCTCGGAATCGGAGGCCAGCCAGCGCTCCGCATAGCCGTACTCGCTCAGCAGTGTCGGGACCGCCGCTTCGTCCGACGGCGCTGTCGCCGGAACGCCCAGCCGCCGCTCGCAAATTCGCCTAAGCAGGTCTAGATAGGGGCTGTCGAAGCCGGCGCTGTCGATATGGACGAGCGCTTCATGCCAGTGGCCGAGCGCGATGTCCGTCTTGACCCACTCGATGAGCGAACCGTCATAATAATCGGCGTCCGCCGCGATGTCCTCGAACAGCTTTCTGGCTATGAGCGTCCGACCTGTCATCTGTTCGGCTGCGCCAAGCAGGAACCGGGCCTTCGCATTGCGATTGTCGCAGCGCAGCGCCTCCTGCAGCAGCCGGATCGCCTCGACGGGCCGCTGCTGCTTCAGTCTGATTTGGCCCAACCGGACGAGAGACACCGTGCAGCGCGGATAGTCTCGCAGATGCGCCTCGTAATACCCGGCTGCCTCTTCGAGCAGGCCGAACGATTCCTGGTACTGCGCCCGGTCCAGAGCCGAGGCGCCTTCACTCTCGGGCCGGCGCACGACGCGCACGTCCTCGAACAGATGAATATCCGGCGGCTCCGACATCCGCTCGTCCCGCCCGCTCATCGCGAGCAGCGTCCGCCCGCAGTGCCGAATCTCCAGGCGGAACCGATACTTCTCCGCCCGATCCGCCAGCTCCGGCAGCGCGAAGCTCGCCGCTGCAGTACGCTCCGGCGTCAGATCTAGCCGCTGCCGGTACGTCTGTCCGCCGACTGTAAGCGCCAGCTCGCAGGCGTCCAGGCGCCGGACTGCAGAGCAGTGGATGACGAGCGAGCGATCGTTGAACTCGAAGCGGACCGCCGCCTCCCGCTCGGCATAATGCAGGTCGCCCAGCTCCGGAATCGCATACCAGTATTCGCTCCATTGGACGGTCTGATGGGGCTTCAAGAATTTGTAGACCGTCTGGCTCTCGAACGGGCCGCTCTGAATCTCGATATAGGCGGAATCGTCCTCCGTGAGCGAGCGATTCCATGCTTCGGCATACGCATCGGTGCCCCAGGTAAAAAACTTGGCGCCCTTCAGCTTCTTGCGATCGGCATAATGCACGACGCCGTATTTCGCCAACCCGTCGTAAACGCCGAAGAAGTTATGCATCGGCAGCTTGCCGAACGTCTCGAACGCATACGGCATTTGCCCGGCGACCGTGCAGTCGTACCCGTCGAACATCGGCCAATTTTCATAGCTCGCCGAGATATTGTTGACGCCCCATTCGAACGGATAGACGAGGCGCAGATGCGGATGGTAATCGACTGCCGCGTTCGTCCAAAAGTAGTAGCGCTGCTCCAGCCGGGTCGGATTGTACAGCTTCACCTTTTGCTCGATGCTCGCCACGCCGGGGTACAGCCGAAGCTCGACCTTCCAATTCATCGACGAGAGCTGCTCGATGCTGCCGAAGACGACGGACGCGCTGCCGTCCTCGTACTGCCTCGTATCGACATTGACCCGGTCCGACGTATGCGGAGCGTGCGAGATCGGAAAATTGAATTCGATGCCTCCGGAGATCCAGGCGCCGCGCGTCCCGACCATGCGCGGCCGAATGACGTCATTACGGTAGAACATCTCGCGCTGCGCGCGCTTGTCGTAAGCGCTGTAGAGCCGCCCGCCGAACGCCGGGAGCACCGTCAGCTTGAAATATTCGTTTTCCACAACGACGGCGTCATACGTCCGGTCCCTTTTTTCCTGCGAAAAATGGTTTTGCTGCGTGTACGGGTAAGGGTCCAAATATTTGTCGAAGAACGGATTGATATCCTCCTTCAACACTTCGTAGGTAGGGAGCGTGAGCCGCTCCCGGTAAACCTGAACTTGTGTCAACCGCTGTCACCTTCCGCTCTGTTGTCGTTATCCTTTAATGCCGGAGAATACCATGCCCTTGCGCAAGCTGTCGCTGAACGCCGCGACCACGATCAGCAGCGGGATGAGAGAGAGCGCCGCCATGCCCATCAGGAAGTTCTGCTTGATGTTCGCGTTGAGCGACAGATTGTACAGGGCGACGTTAAGCGGCCACAGCTCGGCCTTCTTGACGATCAGGAACGGCCAGAAAAAGTCGTTCCACACGCCGAGCATCGTCGTAATCGCGACGACCGCCGTCACCGGCTGGGACAGCCGCATCAGAATGCTGAAGTAGACACGCATCTCCGAGGCGCCGTCGACGCGCGCGGCCTCAAACAATTCACCCGGCAGCTTGTCAAAGAAGCCCTTGTACAAATAGACGAAAAATCCGGCCGCAGTCAAATGCGGCACCAGCATGCCCCAATAGGAATCGCTTAAGCCCCAGCGCTGGAACATCACGTACATCGGAATCATGTAGGCTACGAACGGAATCATGGTCGCCGCCAAAATATAGAGCAGCAGCAGCTTCGCCATCCGCCTGCCGAACAGCCGGGACAGGGCGAAGGCCGCCAGCGAATCGATCGTCACCTGCGCCGCGATCGCGAAGACGATCACGAGCAGCGTATTCGCTCCAAACCATAGGAAGCTGAACTTGGCAATCATCTCCTCTTCGGCGAACAGCACCTGGGGCAGCTTCCAATAGCCCGCAAAGTTTTTCAAAGCGAACCAGTAGCTCTCCCGCACAACGCTGCCCTTGTAGACGCCCTCAACATTGTATTTATTGGCGAGATAATCGCCGATCTGGCCGTCGAACTCGTTGTCGCCAAGGCGCGAGCGATCGAACGACGCGGAGAGCCCTTGCGGATCGAACCGATACCCGACATTTTCCACCGACTGCTTGTATTTCTCCAGCAGATTCGCCCGGTTTACCTGGGCTTTATCGTAGATCAAGTACGTCAGATTCATCTGTAAATCGCTCTTGCCGGAAGAGGATTTGTAGATGACGCGATCTCCGACCGTACCGTAAAAGTCAACCCCAAACACGCCGCTTTTGTTGATCTCATAAACCGTAGAGTAGAGCGCCAGCGTTGAGTCCCGCCACAGTGCCTCCTGCAGCGCCGCCTCGCCCTGCTCGGCGACCTTCGTATAATCGAGCACGATGCCGATCGACTTGGGCGGCGACGGCAGAAGCTTCGGCGGCGTCTCGTAAATTTGCAAATCGTCCTTCATGGACGAGGAGAATAAAAAGAGCAGCGGCACGAGAAGCAGCCCGCACCAAACGACGGTCAGCACGTAGGAGACGACCGTAAACATGCAGTTGCCGGAAGCGATACGTTTGAACAATGTCCTCATCCTCTCCTCAATTGGTGTCTTCTTTGCTCAGCAAGAGTTGAACGACTGTGATGAGCAAGATGACGAACATGAGCATAAAGGAGGATGCCGTCGCCGCTCCATAATCCATATTTTTCTCCGCATATTCATAAATTCCAAGCGCCACCGATAAGGTCGAATTAACCGGCCCGCCATGCGTCATCTGGAACGGAAGATCGAGAATCTGCAGGACGCCGATCACCGTGAAAATCAGTTGAATGGCGATCACGAACGAAATATTCGGCAGCGTGATGCGCATCAACTGCCGCCACTTGCCCGCTCCATCCAGTGTAGCCGCCTCGAAGATCTCCTCCGGTATGCCTTGAATGGCTGCCAGATAAATGAAGACCGCAATCCCTCCGCCGAGGAAGCCGGGAAAGATCAGCGCGAATTTCGCCAGGTGAAGATCGTTCAGCCAGCTGTACTCGCCGAGCCCCACAAAACGGGTAATCAAGTTAGCCAATCCGTAGTCCGGATGCCATATCCATTTCCACAAAATTACCGTCACGGACAGAGGGATGACGACCGGCAAAATGTAAATCGATCGGAACAGTCTGCCGAAGCGTTTGATCTCATTCAAAAACACAGCCTGAATAATCGGAGGAACAAACGCAAGCAGCAAGGTCAGAACAAGATAAACAAACGTATTGCGCCAGGAGGTCCAGAAAAAGCCGATATCCAGCAGCGACTTGTAATTGCCGAAGCCGACGAAGCGGCCTGGCGGGCGCACGAGATCATATTCATGAAGAGACATGTAGAACGCTTGCGCGATCGGGTAATATTTCAGCAGTGTAATGGACAGCAGCGCGGGGGCGATAAACAGCCACGGGCGAATCCATCGTTTCATTTGCATCTGCGCTCCACTCCTTTAGCCGGGATGAAAATATAAGGGGAAGCGCGAAGCCTCCCGCCTATATTTTCGCCTTTTTTTCTATAGGTTCCAGCTGCTTACTTGCCTGCGAGAACGTCCGCGTTGTATTTGTCGACCGCTTCCTTCTGCGCCAGATCCTGCTGCTTTTGCAGCTCGGCCATGATATCGGCGTTTTTATCGACCAGCACCTTCTGGACAGCGGCGACGACATACTTGGTCAGCACGGCCTTGCCCTCGTACTCGTCGCGTCCGGTGGAGACGCCCTCGTTCAGCGCTTCCTCCCATGCCGGGTCGAGCGTCACGATATCGCTCTGCTTCATATCCTTGTAGATCATGATTTGCGGCGGCACAATCCCTTTCTTCTCCTGGTCCTGCAGCTTGCTTGTGATCGTATCTCGGCCGTAACGATACTCGATCCACTCCCATGCCGCCTGCTGCTTCTCCTTGCTGATGTTGCCCGTGATCGCGGTCAGCGCCACGCCGGTCGACGTAACCGGCTTGCCGCTCGGGCCTATCGGCATCGGGACGATGCCCAGATCCTCGACCTTCATCCCCAGCGATGCGACCATCGGCACCCAGTCCGGAGCAAAAATCATCATCGCGGACTTGCCGGTGGCGAACTCCTGCACCATGCCGTTGAAGTCGAGCGTAATATCGCTCTGTACGACTTGATCCTTCCACTTCAGGTCTCTATACAGCTCCAGCGCCTTGACGACGGCAGGCGAAGTGAACTGCAGCTCGATCGTGCCGTCATCCTTCACGCTCGTCAGATCGCCGCCGGCCTGCCAGACGTAGAATTGGAAAAACCAGTCGAGCCAGTCGTTAGCGAGCATCGAGTAGCCGTACTGATTTTTGCTGCGATCCGTCAGCTTCACGGCAGCGTCGATCATCTCGTCCCATGTCTTCGGCGGCTGCAGGTTCGCCTGGCTGAACAGCGCCTTATTGTAGCCGAACATCATCGGGCCGAGGAAGGTGACGAGTCCGTAGGTGGTGCCGTCCTTGATGCCGATCTCCTTGAACACGTCGGTGTGCTTGTCCTTCTCCGGCCAATTCGCGATGAAGTCGTCGAGCGGCGCGAAGTACCCCTTCTGGATATACTTCTTGAACATCGGCCCGGAGATGTCGATCACATCGGGCGCGACGCCTGCGGCATAAGCGATGGCATATTCCGTGTTCGTATCCCCGCTCTTGTCGATGACGTTCAGCTTGATATCGGGATGCTCCGCCATAAATTCGCTGCGCAGGTTTTTGTCGAACGCGCTCTCGTCCTTCGTATTCACCCACAGCGTCAGTTCGACCGGCGTCGTCTGCGCGCTCGCTCCGGCGCTCGGAGATGCCGCCGCGGACCCGCTCTCCGCGGGAGACGCAGCTCCCGAATTGTCCTTGTTGCCGCCGCATGCGGCCAGCATCGATGCGGCCGTCGCCAGCACGAGCGTCGAGGTCAACCATTTTTTCATCTGTTCGTCCTCCCTTTTATTTGAAAGCGCTTCCTGTTGCTCTTTCATTATAAGGCGTTGCCGTCTCCCCCGATATTGAGAAAACGGCAGCGGATATTGGATAATATTCGTCACTTTTTCATGCATCCGCGAACCCGCTTCGGCAGCGACGGACACCGTCCGCTGAGACTTGGATTATTTTCAGAGCGGCCTTTATTATTTTCAGAATCGATTAGGTGATCGTCGTGTCCGGCGGCATTCTTCCATGCGTTGGCCGTGCTTGAATTATGTATAGCTTTCTATCGGCTTCGTGCCTCGAGTAAAATGACCGTATCGTAATTGGCATTCCCGTTGCCAATGACGATGCGCCGCTATCCATTGGAGCTCTGCCCTTGCGAAGAGAAAAAAACACTCCCAAACGGAAGTGTTTTTTCGTCCATATGCGGCTTGCTCCGATGCTTACCGGCCAGCCAAATGCTCGAAGCCTAGCTTGGCCGCGCCGAGCATGCCGGCTTGGTTTTTGAAGGCTGCGGGAACGAGCTTCATGCTGGCCACGGCCGGGTTGGCCTGTTCGCGAATGTGCTTTTCAAGCCTCCCCCACCACCATTCTTTGGTGTCGATCAGCCCGCCGCCAACGATGAACAGGTCCGGGTCGTACACGTTCGCCAAGCTGATGAACGCCACGGCCAAATCGGATACGAAGGCGTTGAGCGTATCGCGGGCGACAGCGTCGCCGGCTGTCAGCAATTCGAAGAACTGTCTGCCCGACGCGATCGCTTCCTCGCCTCGGCGCTCGTTGTAGCTTCGATAAAGCGCGGTTCCCGAGCAGTACTGCTCGAAGCAGCCATGCTGTCCGCAATTGCACGGCCTGCCGCCGGGATACAAAATCATATGGCCGATCTCTCCGGCGCTCCAACGGCCGCCCCTGACGATTTTCCCGTCGACGAATACCGCTGCCGCAATCCCGGTGCCAAGCGTCACGCACACTGCCGATTGTTCGTTTTTCCCCGCTCCCAGCCACATTTCTCCGATGCCGGCCGTGTTGACGTCGTTATCGACGATCGTTGGAATGCCGTGCCTGTCCTCGATATATTGCTTCAAATTCAGACCAGTCCAATTCGGAAGATTCGATGTGGCGTAATAGACGCTGCCCGAATCCACGTCGATTCGCCCCGCGCTGCCAATACCGACCACATCCGGCTTGCAGCGGCTGCGCAGCTCGGTAATCAGCCCATCTATTCCTGCCAAAACGTAGTCTTTCCCTTTGGAAGCATCCGTCGCCCGATATTCGACGTCAAGCAGCGATCCGTTATCGTCGACGATTCCGCCGGCTATTTTCGTTCCCCCGATATCTATTCCAAGTGCGATCATTGCCCTCACCTCGTCTTCAATCGCTTAGACTTAGACCGTCTGCAAATACGCGTTGATCTGCGTTACGTTTTTCAAAGTAATGATCTGCGGTCTCGTAATGCCCGCCCCGATTACCACGGAATGGGCGCCATTCTCGAGCGCTTTAACCGCATTGCGATAGTCCCAGAAACGCCCTTCCGCGACAATCGGAGCTTCGATCTTATCGGCCAGCGCCGCGATAATTTCGAGATTAGGCTCCTGCAGCTCGATCGGCACGTTCGATTCCTTCCGCGTGTAAGGCGTATACCCGCACAACGTTGAGGAAATCAGATCCGCGCCGGCTTTCCAGGCTGCGATGCCTTCTTCAAGCGTCGACACATCCGCCATAACCAGAATATCCAGTTCGCTTTTGATATCGTGAATGAATTGCTCCGTTGTTTTGCCGTCCGGTTTGGTCAGCTTGCTCGCGTCGATCGCCACGATCTCGGCTCCCGTTGCCGCAACCTCTCTGACTTCCTTCATTGTCGGCGTTATATAGGGATAACAATTCGGATACTCCTGCTTGATGATGCCGATGACCGGAATCGCGACCGCTTTCTTAACCGCGACGATGTCCGGAATCGTGTTGACGCGTACGCCTACCGCGCCGCCCATCTCCGCCGCCACTGCCATTCTAGCCATATATTCCGATCCGAACAGCGGCTCGTCCGGTTGTGCCTGACAAGATACGAATAATCCCCGTTTAAGTTCATGTATGCGCAACTTTAACCCTCCGTTTTTTCGATACGTAATCCAGACTTACGGCCAACAGCAGCACGGCTCCTTTGACGACAAGCTGGTAATATTCGCTGATGTTAAGCAGAATCATGCCGTTCGTGAGCACGCCCATAATCAAAATACCGGTAATGACGCCGCTGATCCGGCCTTCGCCCCCGTTCATGCTGACGCCTCCCAGCACGACGCCGATAATGACGTCAAGCTCGTAGCCAGTTCCCGCCGTAGGCTGGCCGCTGTTTACCCTTGAGAGCAGCACCAGTCCGGCAAGCGCGCTTAGGAAGCCGCTTAGACAGTAAGCGATGTATTTGATTTTGCGAACGTTAACTCCGGACAGACGGGAAGCTTCCTCGTTGCTGCCGACTCCGTAGACGTACCTGCCGAAACGCGTCTTCTCCAGAACGAAGTATCCGACGGCGAAGCAAGAAAGCATGAGGATGACGGGAACGGGAATCCCCATTACATAACCTTGTCCGATGAACGAATAGCCTTCCGGCAAGCCATATACGGGCAACCCTCCGGTAATAATGTAGGCGATCCCTCTTAGCGCCGTTAAAGTCGCCAGCGTCACGATCAGCGCCGGAATTTGAATCTCGTGGATAAAGTACGTGTTGACGAGACCGATCACGATACCGGCAACGAGCGTCAGCACGAACGCCAGCGCCGGATGGACGCCGAACAGCATCAGTTTTGCGGCCAATACGGCGGAAACGCCGATAATCGAACCGATGGACAAGTCGATGCCCGCCGTCAAAATCACGAACGTCATGCCTACGGCCACGATTCCGACTATCGATACTTGTCTTAAAATGTTCAACAGGTTATCTACGGACAAAAAAGCATCCGAGGCGACCGAGAAAAAGAGGACGAGAAGCAGCAGCACAATGTAAATTCCGTATTTTACGAGTATGGCTCTTATCGGCACGGGTTGACCTCCGCTCTACATTTGGGATAAGAACGACGACTGTTATTCCGTAGCCATCGTCAGAATGCGTTCCTGCGTCATTTCATCGCCTGCAACCTCTCCGGTTAGCGCCCCTTCCTTCATGACCAGCACCCGGTCGGACATCCCGATCAGCTCCGGCATTTCGGAAGAAATCATAATAATCGACTTGTTCTCGCCGATCAGCTTTCGCATCAGGGTGTAGATCTCCTGCTTCGCTCCGACGTCGATGCCTCGAGTAGGCTCGTCGAAGATCAGAATATCGCACTGTGTCGCCAGCCATTTGGCCAGAACGACCTTCTGCTGGTTGCCGCCGCTCAAGTTTTTGACCGCCTGCAGTTCCCCGGGCGTCTTGATCGCCAATGCCGCGATATAATCCGTGGCCAGGTTTTTCTCCTTCTTCTTATGAAGAAAACCGAAGGAGGAGATTTTATCGAGCGAAGCGTACGAGACGTTAAACTTCACGTCCATGTTCAACAGCGCGCCATGCTGTTTTCTGTCCTCCGGAATGAGCCCCATCTTGTAGCCGATGGCGTCCATCGGATGACGGATCTTTACGCGTTTCCCTCTGATTAGCACCTCGCCGGCGAAGATCGGATCGACGCCGAATATGGCGCGAACCAGCTCCGTTCTTCCGGCGCCGACCAGGCCGGCGATGCCCAGTATTTCTCCTTCTCTCAGGGTGATGGATACGTTGTTGACCTGAGGGTTTGAGAGACCCTTGACCTCCAGCACCGGGGGTCCCGTCCGGGAGGCTTTGGGCGGATAATGCTGTCCCAACGCCCGTCCGACCATCAAGCCGACCAGTTCGGATCGGTTCGTGTCTTCGCACTGCAGTGTTCGAATATATTTGCCGTCTCTCATGACCGTAATCCGGTCGGAGAGGCGGAAGATTTCCTCGAATTTGTGGGAAATGTAAATAATCGTCATCCCCTGCCGCTTCAGCTTGTCGACGATATCGTACAGCTTCTCGACTTCGCTGCTCGTCAGCGGGGCGGTAGGCTCGTCCATAATCAACACTTTGGCGTTGCCGGATATCGCTTTGGCGATTTCTACGATTTGCTGAAAGCCGACGCTCAAATCTTTAACCAGGCTTTGCGGCCGCACGTTCACGCCGAGTTGACTTAAAATTTGCGACGACCGGGCGTTCATCTCGCGTCTATCGATCATGAACCTGCCGCCAAGCTCTCTGCCGTAGAAAATATTTTCAGCTACCGTCAGACTCGGAATCAGGTTGAATTCCTGATAGATCGCGCTGATTCCTTCCTTTAAAGCATAGATCGGATTCATGCCGCTCATCTCAACGCCGTTGTACCTAATGCTGCCCGAAGTCGGCTCGATGGCGCCGGTGATCGTCTTGATCAGCGTCGATTTGCCCGCGCCGTTCTCGCCTACGATCGAATGCACCTCTCCTGGCCGAAAATCGATTGAAACGCCGTCCAGCGCCTTAACGCCAGGGTAATATTTGCTAATGTCCCGAAGAGCTAATAGGGGTTCGCCCATCCCGGCCGGCCTCCTTTATCTCCCGCAGACCCTCTCTCCCGTCTTCGCCGCACAACGTCCAGGGAGAAAGGTCTGCGGATAGAATCGTATTTCTTACTGGATAAATTCGTCCACGTTGCTAAGCGTTACGGGAATCATATTCACCGCGATCGGTTCGGCAATCGGGCCGTCCGCGATGACTTTCACCGCCGTATCTACAATCTGCCGCCCCATTCCAACCGGAGCGATGTCGATAGTCGCGCGGTAAATCCCGTCCTCCTTGATCTTCTTGAGTGCTTCCTGAGTAGCGTCCAGCCCGCCGATAAAGAAGTCCGGCGTATCTTTCTTAGCGGCTTTCACGACTTCGTAAACGCCGAGCGCACCGGCATCGTTAACGGCTGCGACGACTTTGACGTTCGGATGAGCCTGGAGAATCGTTTCCATTGCCCGCATTCCTTTCTCAACCGTGTTCGCCGACTGATTGGCCACGATTTTGGCATCCGGCGCATGCTTCAGAATGCCGTCCTTAATTCCGTTGGCCCGTTCGATGATCACTTTCAATTCCGGGTAATCGATAATAGCGACTTCCGCCGTGCCGCCCAATTTGTCGGCAATCCATTTACCCGCCTCTTCTCCGATCGCCATTCCATATTCATACTCCGGCACGGTAAGGAATGCATCGGAGCCGGCTACGTTCTGGTTGGAGCTGATGACGGTGATGCCGGCTTCTTTGGCTTTCTTGACTACCGGCTCCAAAGCCTTGTCGTCAACCGGGCTGATGACGATGACGTCCAGCTTCTGCGTAATGAAGTTTTCGATCGCGTTGACTTGCTGCACCGCGTCACCTTTGCCGTCATGAACGGTGACGTCGTATCCGAGCTCTTTGGCCCTTGCCTTCACGCCTTCCGACAAGTCGACGAAATACGTATTCGCCAGATTGGCGACCGTAAAACCGATTCGCAGCTTTTTGTTTACGGCTTCGCCGCCGGTTTCCGCAGACGGGCTTCCTTTAGACCCCGCATTGTTTCCGCTTTCATTTGCGCTTGAACAAGCCGTCAATGCCGTCATTGCCACGATAAGCAGAAAAAAAACAATTTTACGCATACTCTTTTCCTCCGATTTTTCATAATATTCCGATTTTTCAAACTTTTAAAACCGTGCTCCGCCCCCTTGAAAACAGAGCTTGTAGAGCGTACATCACCCCCTAGTTCAAATCTACATGCGTTACTTCAACTGGATTTTATATTTATACTTATCGCGGTTGACGATCCGATAGTTGAACTCCACCGGAAGCGTGCCGAAATAAGCAATCCGCTTAATTAACAGACACGGAGAGTTTTTCTTAATATCGAGCAAATCCGCTTCTTCCTTGCTGATCAGGACAGCATCGATCGTCTCTTCGGCCATGTTGGCGGCTACATTGTAGACCTCGCTTAGCGTCTCGTACAAGGAACGCCGACCGAAATCGTATTGGTCCAACCCAGGAAACAGCCGGCACGGCAAGTAAGAGCGGTCAATGACAATCGCTTCGTTGTCGGCCATCCGGAGCCGCTTGATCAAGTAAACCTGCTCGCCCTCGGGCAAGGTCAAAGCCAGTCTGACCTCGTTGTCGGGGAAAACCCTTTCAAGAGATAATTGCTTGGAGGATGGCGTGTATCCCCGCCGCTTCACTTCGTTCGTAAAGCTGTAGAACCGATTCAGTTCCTGGTTAATGCCGGAAAAACGAACGAAAGTACCTTTGCCCGTCTTCTTCTCGATCATGCCCTCATGTTCGAGCTCGGATAGGGCGCGCCTTGCCGTGATACGGCTAACCTGATAGAGATCGCATAACTCGGCTTCGGATGGCAGCTTGTCCCCGACCTTCCATTCGCCTTCCTGAATTTTGTTGGAGATAATTTGCTTCAGTTGATGATATAATGACAGCGGATTGTTCTTATCAATCAAGATGAGCTCCCCTTTCGCGAAATGATCAACCTCCACCTGTTATAACATTATAATATCATGATACGATCGTTTGTCAATTCATTTGTCAAAAAAAGAACGGTAGGCGTTCGCCAGCCCCCGTTCGGGACTCTTACCCTATTTGATGAAGCCCATGCTGGGCGTACACATGAAAAAGAGCGGCCGGCAATGACCGGCCGCTCTTCAGCTTTTACGGGCGATGGAGCCCGGGCTTACTCCAAAGTGCTTTTTGAACAGCCGGCTGAAGTAGGAAAGATCGTCATAGCCCAGATCGTGCGATACTACGCTGACGTTCGCCTGTCCTGACAGCAGCAGCTCTCTGGCCTTCTCCATCTTGTACTGAATGATGTATTCGACCGGAGACAGATCGGTCTCTTGCTTGAAGAGCGTGGAGAAATAGTTCTTGTTCAGGTTAACGTGGTTCGAGAGATCTTCCAGCGTGATTTTGCTGCGGTAGTTTTGCTTGATATATGCGATCGCCTTGCGAATCTCGTCGCGCTTGCGGCCGGATCGAAGCTGGGCCAGACCGGCATGAACGCGTTCGAACAATTGCTCGATTCGACTGCTATACGCCGCAAAATCGGAGGCGCTGTCGAAACCGTCCGCCGCTTCAGAATCTACGGCCGCATCCAGTTCCCCGCCCGCGCTTCTCAAAACCTCCTCGGCCAATGTATGCAGATTGCGCCCGATCTGCCTGACCGCCTTCATGCCGTAGCGCTTGTCCTCGATATGTCTGAACAGCTCGTCCAGCAGCGGCGAAACGTCCTCGCCGAGCTCCAACTGGTCCCGCAGCCGCTGCTTCAGATGCCAGAACGCCTCCTCCAGATCAAGGGTCACCGCAATCTCGTCCATCCGCCGCACGCCCGGGCACAGCTCGTAAAACTCGGAGTCGAGGCCGACCGCGAGATGCCGCACCTCCTCCCCCATCCTCTCCCACGCCACGGGTTGCTGCTGGTAGATCAACTGCATATCCAGATTTAAATAGCGTCGGATCAGCATTCGAATGTCCTCGCCGATCTCCCGCAGTGCCGACTCCGGCTCGTCTCCGGTCTCGACCGGAAACACAAGCAGGCAGCGGCCGGCTCCCAGCGTCAACGCTTCCGCAGCCGTCTTGCGGTTAACTACCTCGAGCAGTATGTTCCGCAGCGTCTCATCGTCCGGCACCCCCCGTTCCCCGCGCAATGCGGACGCGGCGATCAGCCGGTTGCGCTCGCCGATTCGCAGCCGGAACCGCTCGATGCGAGCTCGCAGCTCCGCCGCGTCGATATCGCCGTGCAGCCACTCCAGCGCCAGACTGTTCCGGCGCAGCTGCTCTCCGTCGCCTGCCGTCCGCTCCGACACGCCCGCCAGCGAGCGCACAAGCTCGACCAGCTCGTTCCCGTTCAGCGTCACCTTCAGCACATAATCCGCGGCTCCCGCCTTGATCGCTTCCTTTACCATCTGCAGCTCGTTATAATTGCTCAGAACGACAATCTGGCCCTGGTACCCGGTCTGCTTCAGCCGCTTAATCAGCTCGATGCCGTCCATAACCGGCATATTCAGATCGGTGATCACGACGTCGGGCGCAGTCTCCATGATGAGACTGAGCGCCGACTTGCCGTCCCGCGCTTCCCCGACGATCTCCATGCCGTTTGCTTCCCAATCGGCGATGACGCGTATCCCCATAAGCACCAGAAGCTCGTCGTCCGCAATAAACAATTTAATCATCGTCTGCTCCCCCTTGCTGAGAACGACTCGGCAAATCGAGCGCGACCTCCGTCCCTTGACCCGGCGCGCTGTCGATAGTCAGCCGGAATCCGCCGCCATAATGCAGCCGCAGCCGTTCGCGAACGTTCGGCAACCCGATCCCCCTCATTTTCGTCGCCTGCTCCTCCGCCTTCGGGGTAAAGATCGACGCGAGCTGCTCCGGCGTCATCCCTTGGCCGTTGTCGACGATACGAATCTTCAGCGCGCCGTCCTCCGTCCATGCCTCAACGTCGATGCGCCCTCTTCGATTCAGTCCGTTGAAGCCGTGAATCAAGCTGTTCTCGATGATCGGCTGCAGGATCAGATTGATGACCGGGCACATCGCCGCCTCCTCGGATACGCGGTATTCGACCTCAAACAGCCCGCCGTAGCGGATCGCCTGAATGTTGCAATAGTGCCGCAGATTGTCGATCTCCTCCGCCAGCGGCACGAACTCCTTGTTGCCCAGAATGCCGCTCTTGAGCAGCGTGGCGAGCGATACGATCAGATCGCTGACGGGCTTCGCCTTATTGATGTCGGCCACCCACCGGATCGAGTTCAGCGTGTTGAACAGGAAATGCGGCTTGATCTGCGACCGCAGCATCTTGAGCTCCGCCTCGCGCTTGTCCCGCTCCTCTTCGTTGATCCGACGGATCAACTCGTTCATGCGCAGTACCATTGTATTGAACACCTTAGAAAGCTGCCCCACCTCGTCTCGGCCGCTGATCTTGACGGAGACGCTCAGGTTGCCTCCTTGGACCTCCTTCATCGCCTCCGTCAGTTGAATGATCGGCTTCGTGATGCGCCCGACCAGCAGCGCCGACAGCGCGGCGAACAGCGCAAGGAACCCGCCGGTAATCGAGATGAACAGCGTCCGGCTTCGCTCGATATCGCGATAGATCACCTCGCGGGGAATCGTCTGGACCAGTCTCCAGCCGTTGCTCAGCGAATATGCGTTGACGAACGCTCTGTGCGCCCGGCTGTACTCGGAGCTGGCAGAGCCCGCCTCTACCGACTGCAGCGAAGCCGCATCCGGGTAAGGGAGGCCGATCTCGGCGCGGTCGGTGGATGTGACGATGCTTCCCTGCTCATTCACGATACGGATCGTGATGGCCGGATCTATCTTGGCGGACTGCAAGATCCGGTAGAGGTTCATCTCGTTAACGCTGATCAGCATCGTCCCCTTGCTGTGACCGATCGACTCGTAGGGCAGCATCATCAGCAGGCCGATGCCATACGGATTCTGGTTGCTGGAATTCAAGCCTTCGACGGACAACCACTTGGTGTTGGCGCCCTCCGGCCAGCTCGCATGGCGGTCGATGAAACCTGCGATCTTGTCCTTGATGGCGCCGAGCGGCACATTCTGGCTCATATGCAGATTCCCGTAGCTATCCTTGATCGCGACGAAGCTGTTCGGGTAGTTCAACACCGAATACATGATCTCGGTGAACAGATTGTTGAGCATCTTAATGTTGCCGAAAATGTTGACGGGATCGTCGTAAATGTTTTTCGACAATACTTCGCCCATATCGTTATTCGCGAGCACGACATGCGAGGTCGTGACCATGTCCTTGAACACGACGTTCAAGTTTTGTCCGATCTGCTTCGTGATCTCCGTGTGCGTCACGACAATCTTTTCCTTCAGAATCGTTTGCGCGTAGTAGACGTAAACAAGCGACAATAGCAGAAAAGGAATCAGAACGAAGAAAATGAAAATCGCGATCAGCTTGTACTTGATGCTGGTCTGCCTTAATAAGCCAGGAAAGATCATGGGGTTAAGGTAGCTCCCTTCAAGCAAGCAGAAGCAGATTATAATTGGTATGATAGCAGGAACGCCGCCAATTGAAAATAAAAGCAAGGCCCCCGTCTTCGCGCGGAAGCGAAGACGGAGATCCTCTATGCCTGCGCTATTCGCGCTTCAATATGTTGTAAAGCACAGTCGCGGCGGCCGCCCTCGTCAAGCTTCCCTGCGGATTCAGCCTGCCTCCGCCCTCTCCGCGGACTAGTCCGCTGCCCAGCAGCGTCGCTGCGCTAGCGCGGGCGTAGTCCGCCACGGCCGCCTCGTCGGCGAAGCCGGTCAGACTCGCGTCTTCGTCCGAACCTAGGCTAAAGCCGGCGAGCCGCAGCGCCTTGACGACGAGCACCATCATCTCTTGCCTGGAGATCGGCTGGTTCGGACCGAATCTGCCGTTCCCGATGCCTGAGGTGATGCCGAGCGCTTCGGCAATCGCGATCTCCCGGTAGTTGGCGTCCGTCGCGGCAACATCGGCGAAGCTCGACTGCGCTGTGGCGGACAATCCCAGTAGCCGCACGAGGCTGCCCAAAAACTCCGCCCGCGTAATGTCCGCTCTCGGTCTAAATCTCCGATCCGTCGCCCCCTCCATCACGCCTTTAGACGCAAGAGCTTCGATCGCCGCTCTTGCCCAATCGATTTGGGCCAGATCGTCGAACGTACGATGATAATAGGCTGCCGCATAGATGCCAAACTGCGCAGCGGAGAACACAAGCTCTCCTGTTGTCGGGTCGTACTTGGCATTCGGCACCTGCACCGCACCTCCGTCCCCATCTATGCGCCAGATCGTCATAAAGTCGGGATTAAAGGAAGCGTCACTCGCCTCGGCTGCCGTAATCGCATTCTTCAGCGCAATGGCGACGGGGGCGTCCGGATTGTTCCATTCGATCGACCGGCCGTCTGCCGTCAAGATCAGTTCGATCGCCGGCCCGCTCCCGAACGGATCTCTCCGCCGCTGCCCGGCAAGCTCGCTCATGGAAACAGGCGCTACCGACAGTCCGAGCGTCGCCGCCTGGCGGAGATGTTCGTCGCCGAGCATGGCGCGCGGCAGTGCAAGCGTCGCCGTCTGCGTGTCGATAATCAGCTTGCCGATATCGCTGCCGGCCGCGAACACATCTGCCGGCAGCAGCACCTCGTAGGCTTGCGCGCCGGCGATCGGCTTTACGATCAGCTTGATCGTCTTGGCGCCTGCGGCATCCGTCGCAGCGCTTCGGGCAAGCGCATCCAGCATGGAGGACGAGACGGAAGCTTGCGCGCTGCCGTTCGCTTTTAATATCGGCTCAAGCGCTGCCGTACCGTTCACAGGCGTCGGCGTTGGCGCCGAGCCGCCCGGGGCCTGGATTGAACCTGTGTCCGGGCTCGAACCTGGGTTCGGACTTGGGCTTGGCTCCTCCGACCGAGCCAGCTTGAGCACCTTCACGGGGAAGGTTTTGGTGTCCGAACGGCTTCCTCTGACCAGCGTCGCGGTTAGAATCACCACCGCGTCGCCGTTCCTATAGGCGGGACGCGTGACGGTGCCGTCCGGCCCAACGGCCGCATCGCTGGACGTCCAGCTAATGGATGTGCCGTGCCTGCCCGTCAGCGGCAACGATAGATTTTGCGTCACGGCATCCGCCGTATCCGGATCCGCGAACCCGATCTCCAGAGCCGCCTTGTCCGCCGCCAGCAAATCCGGCGAGCCCGGCGCCGGCTCGCCGGACAGAGACACCTCGCTCCATTCCGCGCTTGTCGTGACATCGTTCAAGCCGGACAGCGTGTGCGCGACTACCCCATAGGAGCGAATCCCGTTCGCCATGTCCTCGTCATTGATGTGCGCCGTAATGCCGATCGATCGGCCCTCCTGCGGCTGAATAGCGATCAGCGTCCAAGGGACTGCCAGTTCGACCGTATACCCGTCCGTCGCGGGCTGGGAACGCTGAATCACCGCACTCGCCGACTCGCTCGGCGCGCCGTTCAAGAACACCTGATCGTCCGCATATCGGATCGTAAGCTGAGGGGCATGCTTGCCGCGCGGACCTTTCGTCAAGTCGCCGTCGATGAACAGCTCTACTCCGTCATCCTCCCACGGCTGCGTCGGATGAGAGAAGCTCCTCGGATCTTGATCGTTCACCTCGAAGGCGGCGTACAGATAGCGGTCGTTCCACAATACGCCGAACCGCCCCGTATTGTCGGTCTCGCCGTAGATCGGATAGAAGATCTCATGGCGCAAATCCCATGCCGCCTCGTCAAGCTCGCCGTCAACGATCAGCTCGTCCTCGTCTATCCTGTAGGCAAACAGCCCTTCATCCGGCAGCTCGCCCGGGTACTGCGACGGCAATGGCTCGCCCGCGATAAAGTGGAAATGATCGAAATACAGCGTATACGGATGAGCCTCACCAAACTTCCAAATCTCGAATCCGATCATACGGGTAACGTCAATATCCGCCAGCGTCGAGATCGGAATGCGCACATGCTTCCATTCCTTCGGACCGATCGTCACCGGGTTCTGGTCGTTATGCTTCCAATCCTGATCGAAGGTCTTGACATAGATCCTCGCTTCTTCATCCTGGGGATTATATACATCGAAGCCCAGAGCGCTGTACTTCGACCAATCGGCCGACCGGAAGCCGGTTCCTTCATAGAATAGCGAAATGCCCGGCCAATGATTTTGAGGGTCCGCGCTTGGCGTATAATCGACCTTCATCGCTTGCCGTCCTTGCGTCACATAATCCGAGGACAGACTTAAGCTGACCTCCGTCTTTTGCCAACGGGCCAGATCGTCCTCTGTCTCCGCATTGTTCAGGGCAATCGTATACTCGGGGGCCGCCTCGCTCAAATCCTGCGAGGGAAGCGCCTCGTGAGCGATAAAATGAAAACGATCGTAGTACAGCGTATACGACTGGGCGCGTCCGAAGGTCCAAATTTCAAAGCCGATCATCCTCGAACGGTCGACCCCTCCGAACGATTCCGCAGGGATAAATACCCGTTTCGATTCCTTAGCGGCGATCGTGATCGAATTGCCGTCGTAATTCGTCCAGTTCTGGTCGAAAAATTTGACGTAAATCGTCGCCTCCGCATCCGACGGATTATAGACGTCGAACCCGATCCCCGAATACTTCGACCAGTCGCCCGAACGAAAACCGGTTCCTTCATAAAACAGTTGAAAGCCCGGATAATCCCCGCCTCCCGTGTAGTCTACCTTGAAGGAGCTATCGCCCTGGGTAGACCAATCCGTCGACAGGCTCATGGACACCCCATTTTTCATAAAACGGGAGAGATCGTCCGCAGTCTCGGCGTCGTTCAAACCGATCGTGAACTCGGGCAGCCCCGCTCCCTTGCCGACCAGCACCAGCGTCTGCTGCTGCGCCTCGCCCTCATGCGTCACGTTGAGAGGCAGGCTGTTCAAGCCGGGGTTCAGCTCGACCAGTTCGGAGAAGACTTCATAGCTCGCCCCTTGCGCCTCTGCTTGAAGCGTCTGGCCGGCAAGCTGCGCGGACGCTCCCTTTTTCGCATAAATCGTAATCCGCTGCTGTAAATCCGACACCCGTTCCACGTTCCACACATACAGGGGATCGCGTACGAGCTCGACGATTCGGTTGGCGATCTCCCGCCGGACCTGGAGCAATTGCTGCGGATCTTCGTCATACTTGTTGATCCTCTCGAACAAGCGATCGTAATAGGGCTGGAGCGCCGCATCGACGTCAAAATCCGCCAGTCCGAGCTGCCCGGCCGCAGCGCTCAACCGTTGCTGCAGCAATCGCAGATATTCGTAATCCTCCATGCCTTCGCGAATCGCTTCAAGACGAATCGTCGGCACGGGACCATGAATGCCGTAGTCATAACCGGGATACATCAAGAAGCCGTCGCCATTCGCACCGCCCGCAAACGCCATCGGATCGCTCCACACGTCCCGATCGACGTAACGAGCGCCGTTGTACTTTTGAAAAATCGTCGTTGACCAGTACAGATTGCCCTCTATATGATGCTGCATCTGCATCCAGGAGAGCAGACGCGCGCCCAACAGATCGTCGTCAATATGATAGGAGGGATACGGATGCTGGGGAGCGAGCGCGGTGTACCACCACATCTGATCGCCCGCAGCCTCTCGCTGCCCGGCTTTGACCGGATCGTACAGTTGGAGCGGAACCGCCCACGTATTCACATATCCGGTCAAGTCGGACACAACCTCCTTCGTGACGACGTGTCTGACATCGGGCGCGATCTCCTTGAGCTGCACCGACACGTCTTTTACAAGCGGGTAGCGGTCCGGGGACGGCTCATCCAGAAAGTTCAGATAGAAGTAGCCTTTGGAGAGCCAGCCTCTGGCCCGCAGCTTGTCTACTATACTCTGCATCTTGTCCAGATCAAGACTCCTGGTCTCATCGCAATTTCCGCTGCAGTAATAAGGAATGCGGAAGCTCGTTACCTTCGAATTGTCCAGAAACCGGCCCGCCGCATCGATGTATGCGTCAATATCGTCGGTTGGAATCGGCAGATCGTCTGGCGGCAGCCGATATTCGGTCTGGAACCAGTAATAATTTTCGAGAAGCTCCCAATATTCCTGCGTATTCATCTCCACATGATGCGCCTTGGCCAGTTGATCTCCCCACAGAGCGAATGCCGTAGACGTGCTGGAGCCATCTTCGAGCTGAAAATCCCATACAGTAAAATGAATCGGCACCTCCAGCAGCTCGGCGTCCTGCACTTGCACGGTTACCTGACCGTAATACACGCCCGGCGGCTGGTCTTTCGGCACATGAACAGTGAGCCAGATGCCCTGATTGCGGCCGGCCTTCACCTCAAATCGGTCGGACGAGCCGAGCGGCAGCAGCGCGTCCGGATACCAGCCTT
Source organism: Cohnella hongkongensis (assembly GCF_042654645.1). Lineage (NCBI taxonomy): Bacteria > Bacillati > Bacillota > Bacilli > Caryophanales > Paenibacillaceae > Cohnella > Cohnella hongkongensis. The sequence goes on from NZ_JBHSEP010000001.1 coordinate 163,484, forward strand.
TGGGATTCGCCTGCGTCGTCTGCTTGGTCACCTCGATGTAGTGCTGCTTATATACTTTGATCCGATCGGCAGCGATCCGCTGCCCGGACTCGCCGACCAGATCGGTAACGCTAACGCCGACCGCAGCCAGATCCTCCTCCGTCGCCCGGACGATGATCTGGCCGCTCTCGTATTCGTTGCGGGCCGCCTCCATGACGAGCGAGTTCGATAGCTCCCCGTTTGTCGGCGCCTCGTCGCGCATCATTTTCTCGCTGTTGGCGGGCACCCCTATTTGGACGCGCTCCGTCTCCGTCTGCTCCGAACTTGCCGCATGGACGGTCAGCTGCGTCGTCTGAAGCGCCAGGACAGCAGCCAGTACGATCGACAACCACTTTTTCATGTAATGCAATCCCCCTCCTGAGATTCATTCAACGCCTCAAATTATTTTGAAAGCGTTTTCCAATATCAGTATAAATGGGGGGGATCCCGGGCGGATATTGAGAAACGAAAGGTATTGTTGGACAATCGTTGTGAATTTTCGTCCAAATAGAAGAAAAATCATGCCGTCGGCAGGTCCGCATCCGCTCAGATGGCATTATTGTTTGAAATCGTATAACGATTGTAGCGAATTCGCGCGAAAATGTTGGTTCTGCCGTTACCTGGTTCGCCCCGCGCCTGCCATGATCGCCAAGTCAAAGCATCAGAGTCGGCTGGCCCATTCCACCATCCTAAATCAGCCCACCAACCTACGCTAGCCCAGCCCAACTTGCGCCAACCCACCAACCCCCGCTAGCCCGCCATCCTACGTCAGTCCACCAACCTACGCTAGCCCACGCCAAATTGTGCCAACCCACGCCACCCACTAACGTAACGGTTGCCAGCGCCGCTAATCGTGCCGTTTTCGCGATGTGGAGATTGTAACGGTTGCAGCAGCGGCTATTTCAGCTGAAGACGTACCTTTTCGCTCGATAACCCCAAAATAAGCGCGACGGCAACCGTTAGCTTTTCCTTTTTCGGAAAAACGATCGATTAAGCGCCACTGCAACCGTTAGACGTCACCGGCAGGAAGCACGCCACCGATCGCATACGACAACGGCTTAACCGGACGACATTGTCCCGTCCCCGATCGTTTCGGACGACAGGTTCCTTCAGCTGATTTCAGTTTTGAACCGCTTAGCCTGACGTCATTGACCGTCCTCCCCTCCTTCTCCTCCTCTTTTATATTGTCATAGATGAGCTGGTGCTTAGATAGTGTGAATCAATATGCAAAAAGGCTTCCAATCTGTTGGAAACAGATCGGAAGCCTGTCATGGATGAAGTGGTGCGGTCGAGAGGACTCGAACCTCCACGGGGTATTAGCCCACACGGACCTGAACCGTGCGCGTCTGCCAATTCCGCCACGACCGCAAATGAAGAGTTGTTGTTTGGCGTCAACGTTTAATATACTACCATGAAGCTCCTTATCGGGTCAAGCGTTATTTTTCAGATTCCCTGAAAGAAGACAAAGACGGGAGCGCTCCGAATTATCGCTGTCGCAGAAAGGCAATCAAAGGATCGAAAGCCTCGGCGTTCGGCAGGACAAAAACGGGGAGCCCCAGACCGGCCGCCTCCCTCTCGATCCGAGGCAGCTTCGTTCTCGACCCGACCGCGATCACGTTGGCCAGGCGGAGCAGATCGGCGTCCTTGTCGTCGCGGATAAGCGCGACCTTCGGATAGGCCGCGGTTTTGAAGCCTTCGACGATCAGATCGTCGAGCCCGTGCGCTCCCATCCGGGAGACCAGCTCCTCGACGGGCGTCCCCCTCTCCAGCACCCATGCCGTGCGGGACGAAGAAGCGATCGCCGTTACCGCCGCGCCGGCCTGCCTGTGTTTCCACGTATCCGTTCCCGGCGGCTCCGGCTCGAACTGGTGAGCGTCGCGCTTCAGCGTCCCGACTTTGCGGCCTTCGGCCGCAAGTCTGCGGACCAGCTCGCAAGCCAGCGTCGTTTTGCCCGAATTTTTGTAGCCTACGATCTGAATAATGCGCACTTCGGCGCCCCTCCTCGCGCTACGGCCTGATTTTCCACGCCTTCACCGGCTGCCCCCGCTTCAATCCCTCCTTGGTCGGAGGAATTTCAATCAGGCAATCCGAGCCGACGATCGTCGTCATCAGACTGGACTTGTCGTCTCCGGTCGGCGTTACCCAGACCTGACCGTCTCTGATCTCGGTGGCGGCTCTGACGTATCGGCGATAGGCGTTCACCTTCGGGAAATCCTCTCCCAGGAAGGCCGAATAAGCCGGGTGCAGCGGCCGCTCCACTCCGAGCATCCGGCGCAGCGCCGGAACGGCGAACAGATGGAAGCCGACGAAGCAGGCGCCCGGATTGCCGGACAGGGCAAGAATCAGCTTCTCTCCGAACAGCGCCGCGGAAGTCGGACTTCCCGGCCGCATGGCGACTTTGTTGAACAGCAGCTTCGCGTCCGGCCGTGCGACAATGTCGGCCATGACATCGTAATCCCCGACCGACACTCCGCCGGAAGTCAGCAGCAGATCGCAGCCGGACAACGCCTGCCTCACCCGCTCTTCCGCCTCCTCCGCGCGGTCGGGCACCTTGCCGAGCATCAGCGGCTCGCCGCCGAATTCCCGAACAAGCGCCGCCAGCATCGGCGCGTTGCTGTTGCGGATTTTGGCCGGCGCGAGCGGCTCGTCCACTTCCAGCAGCTCGCTGCCCGTGGACAGAATCGCCACGCGCGGGCGTCTTGCCGCCGCCACGCGCGTATACCCGCAAGAGGCGAGCAGGGCGCTCTCCCCGGGGCCGATCGGCTGGCCGACGGGCAGCAGACGATCGCCCAACCGGATTTCGCTGCCGATCTCGGAGAGGTTGACGCCGGACGGCACCGACTTGCCGATCCGTACGATCGGCATCCCGTCCCTCTCCCCGGCCGAGGTCATCTCCAGCATAACGACGGCGTCCGCCCCTTCGGGCACCATTCCCCCTGTCATAATTCGCGACGCCTGACCCGGGCCGATCGGATGCTTGGGCTCCGCGCCTCCCGGCAAGCTTTCCAGCACCTCCAGCTCCGCCGGGCTCTCGGGCCGCGCCTGCTTCAGATCGGCGCTGCGCACCGCATAGCCGTCCATGCCCGAGCGGCGGAAGGCGGGAAAAGGATGCGGAGCGATCAACTCTTCGGCCAGATGCCGGCCCCAAGCCTCGTACAACGAAACGTTCTCCGCACCGAGAAAGCGAGCATGGTCCAGCACCGCTCTCTGCGCTTCCTCGGGCTGCTTCGCCTGCCGGCGGAACCGCTCCGGACTGTCTGTATGCTGCATATTGGCGCTAACTCCTTTGCTGCGGGTGTAGGGGACGCGCCGCCCAGCGGGCGATCGCATCCTCGTATTGCTCGGGCGTATCGATGTCCTCGGCCAAGTCGGTCGAATGTCCGGCCGCCAGCAGCTCGTCGGCGCCGACTTCCCGCCGCTCGAGTCGTTCCAGCCAATGCAACAGCCGTCTCGATCCGGCAAGCAGCCGCTCCTCGGCGATCGCCCCCGTCTCCTGACGGTAGACGGCGTGAAACGGCTGAAGATTTCCCCCGATAAGCGGAACCGCCGCCTGCGCCTGTTCGACCGACAGCAAGCGAAGCAAGTATTCGGCGGCCGAGGCGCTCGGATAAGGCTGATCGCAGCCGAGCAGCCAGACATGCGGAGACCGCGCTTCGCGGAAGCCGGCATGCACGCCGGCCAGCGGACCTTCTCCGGCGTACGCGTCGGAGACGATCCGCACGCCCGGATACGCCGCCGCCAGCTGCTCGGAGAAGCGCGCATCGTTGGCGACGACGACGACGTCCGTCGACAGCTTCGCCGCCTCGCGCAGCTGACGTTCGATTATCGTCTCCCGTCCGAGCGTCAGCAGCGCTTTGTTGCGTCCGCCCATGCGCCTGCCTTCTCCCCCCGCCAGAATGACCGTCGTCAGCTCTCCCTGCCGCACCGCATTTCCTCCCCGTCTCAGACGACTTCAGGCGTCTGTATTTTCCCATTGTAGCCCTGCATCGACGCCGCAACAACCCCCTGGGCGGCCATTCCCCCCGTACCCGAGTCTCGCTATCGTCCGTCTCTGCGGATTGCCCTCCGATGATGAAGAAGAGGCCGTCTTATGACGGCCCCCGCGAAAGGTCCAGCAGCGCCTCTGCGGCCTGCTTCCCCTGAGCGACGCAGTCCGGCAGGCCGACGGCCTCGAACGCGGCGCCGGTGGCGACGACGCCCGGCAGCCGCTGCCCGAGCTTGGCGCGGAAATCGGCGATCGCGCCGACATGGCCGACCGGATATTGCGGCATCGAATGGCGCAGCCGCGTAATCTCGGCGAATTCGGGCGCCGCCTCCAGCCCCATCAGGTCGCGCAGGTCGCGGCGCACCGCCGCGGTCATCGCCTCGTCGTCCAGCTCGACGCCCTGCTCGTCGCCCGCCCGTCCGACGTAGCAGCGGATGAGGCGTTTGCCCTCCGGCGCCGTATGCAGCCACTTGGCCGAAGTCCAAGTGCTCGCCGTAATGAGCCGCTTCTCCCCTCGCGGCACAAGGAAGCCGGAACCGTCCAGCTCCCGGTCGAATCCGTCGGCGTCGTACCCGAACACGACGTTGGCCACCGAGACGTAGCGGATAGCGCGCAAGGCCGCGACGTCCGTGTGCGGCTCCAGCAGCTCCGACGCGGCGTACGCAGGCAGCGCGACGAGCGCCTGATCGGCTTCCCGTACCGTTCCGTCGGACAGCCGAAGCCGGTAAGCCGATCGCTCCGCTTCCGCGCCGATCGGCTCGATCGCCAGCACTTTGGCGCCGAGGCGAATCTCCCCTCCCTCCGCTCGGATACGGCTCTCCAACGCTTCGACGATCGTCGACAAGCCGTTCCTGAACGTCAGGAATACGCTGGCGGGAAGCGCCGACGCGGTTCCGGCTCCGGCCGGCTCCCGCTCCGCCTTCGCGGCGGCGGCCCGCTGGGCCGCCCGCGTGCCCGCTATGAGGCTGCCGTGCTCCTCGACCATTCGCTTGAATTGGGGGAAAGTCGCCTCCAGCCCGAGCTTGTACAGATCGCCGGCGTGAATGCCCGCCAGCAGCGGCTCGAATAGGCGTCCGACCATCTCCTTGCCCATGCGGCGCTCGAGGAAAGCCCCGACCGACTCGTCTCCCGCCGGCCCATCATCCGGCAGCTCCTCCTCCTCCAGCGCCCTCCGCTTGCCTGCCTCCGACAGGAGCTCCGTCCGCATGAACTTGTCGCGATCGGCAGGAATGCCGAGCGTAAGCCCCTGCGGCATCGGCACGAGCCTGCCGTCCAAGGCTATATACGTGCTCTTCGCCTGCGGATTCGTGCCCGTCAGCTCCGACGCCAATCCGAGCTCTTCCGCCAACCGGATCATCGGAAGCTTGCGTCCGAGGAACGAGTCCGGCCCGCGTTCGATGACGAACCCGTCCCTCCGCAGCGTATGGATCCTCCCTCCAAGCCGGTCCGCCCCTTCCAGGACGGCGACTTCGATCGCTTCCCCCCGCTCCTTCGCCTGCCGGAGCAAGTAAAAGGCGGCGCTGAGACCGGTAATCCCGCCGCCCAGCACCGCCACCCGGCGACTTTTATTCGTCATGGCCGTCTCCCCCGCTCGCCGCCCCGATGACCGAATCGGCCAGAGCGGCCATATATTGCGGATCGTCGTTCAGCATGCGGATTCGCTCCAGCCGCATCCCTTTCTCCTCCGCAAACTTCTTCGCCTCGATGTCGAGATCGTACAGAACCTCGAGATGATCCGACACGAAGCCGACCGGCGCTACGAGCACCGACCGAACGCCCTCGGCTGCCAGCTTCTCCAGCGTCTCCAGAATGTCCGGCCCCAGCCAGGGCTGCCCGGTCTGCCCCGCGCTCTGCCAGGTGAACTGCCACCGGTCCACGCCCGCCTTGGCGGCGACGGCTGCGGAAGTTGCCAGCAGTTGGTCGGCGTACGGGTCGTTCAGCTCGAGAATTTTCTCCGGCAGACTGTGCGCGCTGAACAACACGAGCGCTTCTTCGCGGCCGCCTCCGAGCCTCTTCAGCCCTTCGGTCACGCGTTCGCTCAGAGCTTCGATCAGCTGCGGGTGCAGATGGTACTCCTGGACGCCGCGGAACCGGATGCCGCGCTTCGCCGCTTCCTCCTCCGCCCGCTTCAAGTAGCCGCCGACGCTCATCGAAGAATACTGCGGCGTCAGCACGATGCCGACCGCCTCCCGAATGCCGTCCGCCGCCATCGCCGCAACGCCGTCCTCGATGAACGGAGCCGCATGCTTCAAGCCCTGGTAGCAGGCGTAGACGCCCTCGCCCGCCCGTTCGTCCAGCATGCGCTGAAGCGCCTCCGCCTGCCGGTTCGTATTTTCGCGAAGCGGGAAGACTCCGCCTACAATAGCCCGGTAGCGGGACGTCAAATCCTCCAATTGCTCCGGCGTCGGAGGATGACCTCTGCGAATGTGCGTATAGTAAGCTTCTATGCCTTCCATGCTTTCGGGCGTCCCGTAGGACATGACAAGCACCCCGATCGGTGGGTTAGCCCCGCTCATGCCTTTGCCTCCTCTGCCAGCTTCCGTTCGCTGTAGCTATGAATATAATCCGTCAGCTCTTTGAGCTTCTCCAGAGACGCTTCCGGAAACAGTCCGTGTCCCAGGTTGAAAATGTAGCCGGGCTCTCGCATGCCTTCGTCCAGCAGCTTCCGCGCCTGCTCGTGAATGACCTCGGACGGAGCGGTAAGCACGTAGGGATCGAGATTGCCCTGGATCGCATACCGCCCGCCGAGCCTGCGCCGCCCCTCCGCCAGCGGCACCCGCCAATCGAGTCCGATGACGTCGGCTTTCAAGCCGGTCAAATGCGGGAGAAGCTCGCCGGAGCTGACGCCCGGGAAATATATTTTCGGCACGTTCAAATCCGCCAGCTCCGAGAAAATCCGCTCGATATGCGGCAGCACGAATGCCTTGAAATCGTGCGGAGCGAGAGCGCCGACCCAGCTGTCGAACAGCTGAACCGCCTTCGCTCCGGAGGAAATATGCGCGCGCAAGTAGGCCGCCGCCATATCCGCCAGCTTGCCCATCAGCCGGTGCCAGGTGTGGGGATCTCCGTACATTAGCGATTTCGTGCGGATATACGATTTGGACGGTCTGCCTTCTATTAAATAGCTGGCCAGCGTGAACGGCGCACCCGCGAACGTGATCAACGGAACCTCCAGCTCGCGGTCCAGTATTCGAATCGTCTCCAGAACGTGCGGCAGATCGCCCTCCGCGTCGAGCGGCTTCAGCCTCTCCACGTCGGCGGCGCCGCGCACCGGGTTATGGATCACCGGGCCGACATCCTTCACGATATCGAATTCGATGCCGATCGACGCGACGGGATTCATGATGTCCGAGTAGAGAATCGCGGCATCGACGCCCAGCTTGCGAATCGGCATCAGCGTCACTTCCGCGGCCAGCTCGGGCTGCCGGCAAATCTCCAGAAGCGAATACTTTTCCTTGATTTTGCGGTAATCCGGATCGTAGCGTCCCGCCTGGCGCATATACCACACGGGAATTCGCTCCACCGCTTCCCCTCTGCACGCCCGCAAGAACAAGTCGTTCTTCAACATAAGCTTCCAGCCTCTTTTATGTACCGTTTTGGTTTTTCATTGCTTTCATTATGCCCCTTTTGGCTGGCGCGGACAAGCTTCCAGCCCGAAGCGAGTATGACAATAGTTTGACAATGCGTTTTTTTGCCCCCGCATGAGCCTATGTTATACTGGCTAGAGATCAGATCCGCATCTGGAGAAGGTGTCAGCAATGCAGCGTTGGAAAGTCAATCTGTACTTATTAATGATCGGCAACTTCCTCGTCATGGCCGGGATGACGATGATTATGCCTTTTCTGTCGTTATACTTGCAGCAGGATTTGGGGGTGACGGGGGAACACGAGATCGGCGTATGGGCCGGCGTGATTTTCGCGGCGAACTTCGTAACGTCTTTCCTGTTCCAACCGTTATGGGGCAAGCTTGCGGAGAAATACGGCCGGAAAATGATGCTTCTTCGCTCCGGCTTCGGAATGGCGATCGTCATGCTGCTGATGGGCTTCGCGACCGAGCCCTGGCATCTGCTTCTGCTGCGGATGCTTAACGGAACGATCTCGGGATACGTGCCCGCTGCGGTGTCCCTCGTGTCGACGGCGACCCCCAAGGACCGTATGGGCTTTGCGATGGGCACGCTTCAGTCCGGAAGCACGGCGGGAGCGATACTCGGCCCTTTTATGGGAGGGTTAATGGCGGACAACTTCGGCTTTCGGCCGATTTTTTACATCACGGGCGCTTTGCTGTTTCTCGCCTCCGTTCTGTCGTGGATGCTCGTTCACGAGAAGTTCGACCGGGCCGCCGCGGCGCTGAAGAAGCAGGCCAGCGTCCTGAGAGGGCTCCGCGAGCTGATGGCCATCCGGCAGCTGCCCGTTCTGCTCACGATTACGTTCCTGATTCAGTTCGCCATGCTCAGCCCGATGCCGCTTATTCCGATCTACGTGCAGCACCTGCACGGCACGGCGGAGAATCTGGCGTTCTATGCCGGGTTCGTCGGCTCCGTCACCGGAATCTCCAACATGATCTGCTCGCCCCTGCTGGGCCGGCTCAGCGACAGGATCGGTCCGATCCGCATCCTGCTCGTCTGCCTGGCGGGCTCCGCCGCCATGACGATTCCGCAAGCGTTCGCGGATTCCGTCGGCATGCTGCTCGTCTTTCGCTTCCTGATGGGCTGCTTCATGGGCGGCCTGATTCCGACCGTCAACGCGCTTGTGCGCCAGTATACGCCGGACGGCAAGGAGAGCCGGGCCTTCGGCTTCAATACGAGCGCGCTCGCCCTCGGCAATATGATGGGTCCGGTCGTCGGCGGAGCCTTATCCGGCTGGATCGGCATCGAGGGGCTGTTCATCGTGGCGGGCGTGCTGCTGTTCCTGACCTGCCTCTGGGCCACCGGAGCGCTGCGGGCTCGGCGGGAGGCCGGCGCCGCAGGGTGACGCTCGGCGAAGCCCGTCCTCGGCGGCGATCGGACCTTCCTTCATGCCGGAAGGCCGCCGGCTCTGCGAGCCAGGCGGCCTTCCCCCGCTTGTTTTATTTGAGCTCGTTCAGACGCTCCTCCAGACGGTCCCACGTTTCGGTGATGCCCTGCAGCATGCCCATATCGATGACGGATTTGAGCGCCTCGGCGGTCACGTATTCGTTGAAGCAGACCAGCTTCGTCTTGCCGCCGAGATCGATAAACTCCATCGTCACCTCGGTCGCCGGCATCGTGTCGTTCTCACGGCCTTCGGCATCCGAGAAGTAGTCGGTATAGACAATCTTCTCCGGTTCGACAATTTCCTTATAGACGGCCTTGCCCCAAGACTCCATTCCGTAAAAATCGCCCTGGTTCCGATCGACGCACTTCATGCAGTAGTGCCAAACGCCGCCTGGACGGAAATCGACCTTGCAGACCGGAATCTCCCAGCCTCTCGGTCCCCACCATACCTTGAGATGCTCCGCTTCCTTGAACATGTTGAATACGAGCTCCCGCGGCGCGTCGAAAACGCGCTCCAGCACGAGCACCCGATCGTTCTCCACTCTGGACACCATCGCGTTGTTAGTCATTGTCATCCTCCTGATAATTAAAGAAATGTGATGAATCTTCCTTGCTCCTCAATTCGCGCAAGTAGTCGTCCAGCTTGTCGAATCTTTCCTCCATTACGCGACGAAACGATTGCAGCCAGTCGTCCAGCGCCAGGAAGGGCGCCGGCCGCAGCCTGTAGATTCTGCGGTTGGCCTCGGCCTGCACGTCCACAATCCCGCTCTCGCCCAGAATCTTCAGATGCTTGGAGGCTTGAGGCTGACGAAGCCCCAGCCGATCGGCGATCTCTCCCACGGTAAGGGGTCCGTCCCGCAGCAGCTCGACGATTCGCTTGCGGTTAGGTTCGGACAACGCGCTCAGCACCGTCATGTCCATGTCCGGAAGAGATCCTGACATGTCATTCACCTCGTTAAGGGATTTTTTCCGGCCGTCCCCTCTCCTTCGCAGTTGGGTAGTTTTTTGCTTGCCCTGAATATACCACCAAGGGAATATTCCTGTAAAGGAATATTTTTGCGCTTGCGACTTAAAGGGACGAATAACGCATCAAGCCGGGAGCGATCTCGCGGATCGACTCCCGGCTTCGTTCGGTTCGGTCAAGAAAGCTCGAATTTGACGAGGAAGTAGTTTTTCTTCCCTCTGCGGATAACGGCGTACTTCCCGTGCAGGAGATGCTCCTTCGTCAGGACGAACTCGAGCGACTGCTCCCTCCGTCCGTTCAGATAGACGGCGCCCTTCTCGATGTCCTCGCGCGCCTGGCGCTTCGAAGGCGCTGCTTTCGTCTCGATCAGCAGCTCGACCAGCGGCGACTCCTGCCGATCGCGCACGACCGTCGTCGGCATATCCTGCAGCGCCTCGACGAGCTCCGCCTCGCTCAGCTGGGTTACGTCGCCGGAGAACAGCGCCTGCGTGATGTTCTCCGCGCTGACGACAGCTTCTTCGCCGTGAACGAGCCGCGTCACTTCCCGGGCCAGCTCACGCTGGGCAACTCGCTTCTCCGGACGCTCGGCCAGCTCCCGCTCGAGCTCGGCAATCCGTTCGGGGGGCAGGAAGGTAAAGTACTTCAGAAACTTGACGACATCGTTGTCGTCCGTATTGATCCAGAACTGATAGAAGGCGTACACGGACGTTTTGTTCCGGTCAAGCCAGACGGCGCCCGATTCGGACTTGCCGAACTTCTTCCCGTCGCTCTTCGTGACGAGAGGCAGCGTCATGCCGAACGCCTCTCCCCCGCCCATTTTGCCGATCAGATCGAGCCCTGCCGTAATGTTGCCCCATTGATCGCTTCCGCCGACCTGCAGAGAGCAGCCGTGGTCGGTCAGCAGCTTGTAGAAGTCGTACGATTGCAAAATCATGTAGCTGAACTCGGTGAAGGAAATGCCGTTCGCCAGACGCGAGTCCACCGAGTCCTTCGCCAGCATGTAGTTGACGGTGAAGTTCTTGCCGATGTCGCGCAGGAACGTAATCAGATCGAGCGACCCCAGCCAGTCATAGTTGCTGACGAGCTTCGCCGGATTGTCGCCCTCGAATTCGAGAAAGCGGGACAGTTGATTTTTTAATCGTTCCGTCCAGAGCGCGACCGTATCGGCCGTGTTGAGGGAACGCTCCGTCGAGCGTCCGCTCGGATCGCCGATCATTCCGGTGCCGCCGCCGACCAGCGCGATCGGCCTGTGGCCGGCCTTCTGAAAGTGGCGCAAAATGAGAATCGGCAGCAGATGGCCGATGTGGAGGCTGTCTGCCGTCGGATCGAAGCCGCAGTACAGCACGATCGGCTCCTTCTTCAGCTTCTCCTGCAAGCCGTCGCGGTTCGTCGACTGGTAGATCAAGCCTCTGTACTCGAGGTTTTCCAGCAGCTGGGGGTCCAGATGAGTCATTCCTTGTCTCTCCTTTTAATATGGATTCAATTCGGCTGAGCGGGCGGCCAATCAAAAAAAGACCCGTCCTGTCCTGAAGACAGGGACGAGTCATCGCGGTACCACCCTATTTGAGCCGCGCCGGAAGGACGCCTGCTCCGCTCTTGCCCGATAACGGCCGGCATTCCGTCTTGTCCTTCCGCGCCCCGCGCGGGTTCGGAACAAGAAGCTCCGGGACGTAATTCGCCATTCGCCCGCGTACCGGCTTGCATCGACCGCCGGCTTTCTGGAACGCGGAATTCGAACGCTACTGCTTCCCTTCGTCGCTTTCATCGTATGGCTTCGTTTGAATCACTTTATCCTAACCGGCAGCCGATGTCAAGCGTCCGCGAACGGCGGTCTCCGGCCGTCGCCGGACGTTCTCATGAAGAGAGTCAGCCCGCCTTGAAAACGCGCTTCCGGGCTCCGCTGCCGCTCGGCGGCAGACCTCCCGCTGCTCACGCATAATGACAAGCCGCGAAATGATTCGGACGCGCCTCGCGGAACTCGGGAACCTCCGCCGCGCATTTCTCCGTTGCCAGAGGACAGCGGGTGCGGAACGGACAGCCGCTCGGCGGATCGACCGGGCTAGGCAGATCGCCCTTCAGCACGATGCGCTCCTTGCTCTCCTCCACGTCCGGGTCGGGAACCGGGATCGCCGACAGCAGCGCCCTCGTGTACGGGTGCTGCGGATTGGCGTACAGATCCTCGCTGCGCGCGAGCTCGACGATTTTGCCCAAGTACATGACGGCGACGCGATCGCTCATATACTTGACCATCGACAAATCGTGCGCAATGAACAGATAGGTCAGCCCCATCTTCTTCTGCAGCTCGATCAGCAGGTTGATGATCTGCGCCTGGATCGAGACGTCGAGCGCGGAGATCGGCTCGTCGCAGATCATGAACTGCGGATTAACCGCAAGCGCTCGGGTAATTCCGATTCGCTGCCGCTGACCGCCGGAAAATTCGTGCGGATAACGCGACGCATGCTCGGCGTTCAGGCCGACCATCTCGAGCAGCTCCTCGACCCGGCGCTTTCTCTCGGCTCTGCTACCCGCCAAGCCGTGAATGTCGAGCGCTTCGCCGATAATGTCCAGAATAGTCATTCTCGGATTTAGAGAAGCGTAAGGATCCTGGAACACCATCTGCATTTTGCTGCGATAAGCTTTGAACTTGGATTTGGACAGCTTCGTAATATCCGTGCCTTCGATGGAGACGCTGCCGGAAGTCGGCTCGTACAAGCGAATGATCGTACGCCCCGCCGTCGACTTGCCGCAGCCGGATTCACCGACCAGCCCGAGCGTCTCCCCCTTTTGGATCGAGAAGCTGACGTCATTGACTGCCTTTAAGATACGATGATTGCCCAGGTCGAAATGCTTGCGCAAGCCTTCGATCTCGATGAATGCCTTGCTCATACGCTAGCCTCCTTGCCGCCGGCCGAACCCGATTGCTTCGCATACGGATGCTGCAGCCAGCACCGGACCGACTGTGTGCCGCTGACCTCCGTATAATCGGGAACTTCCGTCTCGCAGATGCGCATCGCCTCGCCGCAGCGGCTGCAGAAGCCGCAGCCCTGGGGAGGCTGGATCAGATCCGGAGGAGTGCCGAAGATCGGAATTAGCGGCTCGTCCTTCGCCTGGTCCAGGCGAGGCAAAGATCTGAGCAGCCCTTTCGTATACGGGTGCTGCGGATTATGGAAGATTTCTCTCTTCGTCCCCGTCTCCACGACCTGGCCCGCATACATGACGATTACCCGGTCGCAAATATCCGCAACGATGCCCAAGTCGTGCGTGATCAAAATGATCGAGGTTTTCATTTTCTGCTGCAGCTCTCTCATCAGGCTCAGGATTTGCGCCTGGATTGTCACGTCGAGAGCGGTCGTCGGCTCGTCCGCGATAAGCAGGGAAGGATTGCATGCGAGCGCGATCGCAATGACGACCCGCTGGCGCATGCCTCCGGAAAACTGGTGGGGATACTGCTTAAGCCGCGTCTCCGGATTCGGGATGCCGACCATCCTCAGCAGCTCGACGACCCGCGATTTCGCCTCTTCCCGGCTCATCCTCTGATGCTGCAGCAGCCCTTCCATAATCTGCTTGCCGACCGTCATCGTCGGATTCAGCGACGTCATCGGGTCCTGGAAGATCATTCCGATCTTGTTGCCCCGCACCTTCTGCATTTCCTTCTCGGACAGCGCAAGCAAGTCTTGCCCGTCAAGCACGACCTGCCCCTGCTTGATTCGTCCGGGGGGCATTTGAATCAGGCGCATGATCGTTTGGGCGGTAACGCTTTTGCCCGAACCGGATTCTCCGACGATAGCGACCGCTTCCCCCTCCTTGACTTGGAAGCTGACGTCCCGGACGGCTTGCACTTCCCCGCCGTATACGTCGAACGAAACGCTCAAGTTTTGCACGTCCAACAATGCGCCGTTTGCGCTTGGCGTCGATTTCATGAAGGCCGCAACCTCCTTTCCGCGTATTGCGGTCGTTATTTTTTCAGCTTCGGATCGAATGCGTCGCGCATTCCGTCTCCGAAAATATTAAAGGCAAACATCGTCAAGCTCAGGAAAAATGCCGGAAAGAACAGCCGCCACGGATAGATCGTCATCGACTTGACGCCGTCGTTGATCATCGTCCCCCACGAAGCGACGGGCGACTGCACGCCGAGGCCGAGGAAGCTTAGGAACGCTTCCGTGAATATCGCGCTCGGAACGGTTAACGTCATCGTCACGAGAATCGGTCCCATCGCGTTCGGGATCAGGTGACGGAAAATGATGCGCATCGCGCCTGCGCCCAGCGCCTTGGACGCCAGCGCGTACTCCTGGCTTTTCAACTGCATCATCTGCCCGCGCACGATCCACGCCATGTTGATCCATCCGGTAATCGACATGGCCACGATAATCGTAGTCAAGCTCGGCTCCATGACGACGAGAAGCAGAATGACGACAAGCAGATAGGGAATCGCGTACAGCACCTCGGCGAACCGGTTCATGCCTTCGTCCAGCTTGCCGCCGTAGTACCCCATAATTCCTCCGTAGATGATGCCGATAACGAGATCGATCAGAGCGGCCGCAAAGCCGACGAACAGAGACACCTGCGCGCCCTTCCACGTTCTCGCGAACAGATCGCGCCCCAGATCGTCGGTGCCGAACCAGTGCTCGGCGCTCGGCGGCAGATTGGTTTTGCTCAGGTTGTTCGTGAAATGATCGTGCGGATAGAGAAGCGGCGCGAACACCGCGAGCAGGACGACGGCCGCCATAATCCAGAAGCCCGTCATCGCCAGCTTGTTGCCGTACAGCCTCATGCGAATGTCCTGCCAGGCGGTCAACCGCTTGCGCTCGATCCTCTCCGCTTCGCCGGAGTCGCGCCTAAGCGGCTGAAACTGTTCGAGCCGAATCGCTCCCGTCTTGGAATCTTTCTGCAGCAAGGTTTATTTCGCCACCTTTCCGCCTGACATTCTAATGCGCGGATCGACCAACACATAGGCGATATCCGACAGCAAACGGCTGACCATCAGAATCACGGCATAGAAAATCGTAATGCCCATAATGAGCGGGTAGTCCCGGTCGGAGACGCTTTGCACAAAAAACTTGCCGAGTCCGGGAATCGCGAATATTTTCTCGATGACGACCGAGCCGGTAATGACATTGGCCATCAGAAAGCCGAGGAACGTCACGACCGGCAGCATCGAGTTGCGAAGCGCATGACGCCACACGATCAGATGGCCGGCCAAGCCTTTGGCCTTCGCCGTCTTGATAAAGTCGGCGTTTAATACTTCTATCATGGTTGAACGAATCAACCTGGCGATAAAGGCGATAGAGGTGGAGGAAAGAGCGATCGTAGGCAGCACGTAATCCAGAGGCCCGTTTAATCCCGCCACCTCGAACGCCTTGATTTTCACAGCTAGGACGTATTGCAGAAGCGGCGCCAGCACCAGACTCGGGACGGACAAGCCGATAACGGCAATGATCATCGCGAGATTGTCGAGGAGCTTGCGGTGGTACATGGCCGCGAGAATGCCCAGCACGCATCCTGCCACTACGGAAGTGACCACGGATACTAAGCCGAGTTTAAGAGAATACTTGAACGAATCGGAAATGATTTTGTCCACCGCTTGAAACTTCTTCTTCATCGAGATGCCCAGGTCGCCCTGAACGAGATTTTTCAAATAGACGCCATACTGTACGATCAGCGGCTTATCCAAGCCGTAATACGCCTCCAGATTTTTCTGGATCGTTTCGCTTGTCGCTTTTTCGGATTGCAGAGGACTGCCCGGCACGGCGTTCATCAGAACGAACGTCGCCGTGACCAGGCAAAACAATGAGACCAGCATAAAAATGATTTTTTTCGCAATATAACGAATCAAGCTTTTTTCACCCGCCCGTTCTGCCTTTATGATGCAACCGAAAGGGTATATATAGCGTGCGTGCTATATATACCCTTTCGCGTCATGGATATTAGCGCGACATCACCGACGCTTTACTTCTTCTTGCCGAATGCCCAATCCAGGTGACCCGCATAATCGGAGACGACGTCCTCGAAGCCGTCCTTCTCCATCGTGACGGTCGTATAGTAGTAGATCGGCAGAACTGCCATATCGTCGGCGATCGCCGTTTTCTCCGCTTGGGCGATCCGCTCCAGACGAGTCTTCTCGTCCGGTGCCGCGATGGCGTCGTCGAGCGCTTGTCCGACGGCCATATTGTCGTACTTGCCGTCGTTGTTGCCCGATTTCGGGTGAATCAAGTCGTACGAGAAGTTGATCGCGTGGTTGAAGTCGGCTCCCCAGCCGGAGCGGGCGACGCCGAATTGTCCGGCTTTTCTCGACTCCAGGAAGGTGCCCCACTCTTGGTTGGACAGCTTCACTTCCACGCCGAGATTTTTGCGCCACATATCGACGATCGCCTCCGCAATCGCTTTATGGCCTTCGTTCGTATTGTACAGCAGCGTCGTTTCCGGGAACTTGTCGAGGCCGCCCTCCGCCAGACCTTCGGCCAGCAGCTTCTTCGCTTCCTCCAGATTCTCGGAGAAGTAGCCGTCGTCCGGATACATTTCGCGGAAGTTCTTGCCGTCCAGGCCGCCGATGCTCGGCGGGATCAGCGCGAAGGCCGGCGTCTGGTTCGCCTTCGTCACGTTGTCGATGATCGCTTGACGATCGATCGCCATCGCGAACGCTTTGCGCACCTTGACGTTGTCGAACGGCTTTTGCTTCGTGTTGAACAAATAGTAATAAGTGGACGCAATTTCCTTGATTTTGGCCTTGCCGTCCTCGACGAGCTGAGGGACGCGGTCGCTCGGCACCGAGCCGGCTTGCGCGCCGATCCAGTCGATCTTGTCCGTCTCGAACAGGTTAAATACGGTAGAGTCGTCCTCTACGAGGGAGATGGTGACCGTGTCGAAACCGACTTCGGCCGCATGATAGTAGTCCGGGTTTTTCGTCAAAACGAGCTTGTCGCCGTGGGCCCACTCTTTCAGCAGGAACGGTCCGTTCGAGACGATCGTATCGGCGTCTGCCGCCCATTCCGGCTTGCCTTCGACGGAAGCCGGGTGTACCGGCCAATACGTATAGTGCGCGATCAGGCTGTTGAAGTACGGCGTTGCGGAAGCAAGCTTCACTTCCAGCGTCGTTTCGTCGAGCGCCTTAACGCCGACTTCGTCTTCCGCCGCTTCCCCGGCGTTGAATTTCTCTCCGTTTTCCAGATAGAAGAGCATGTATGCGTATTCGGAACCCGTCTCCGGATTCAGCGCGCGCTTCCAGGAATACTCGAAGTCGCTCGCGGTGACCGGATCGCCGTTGCTCCATTTGGCGTCGTCGCGCAGCTTGAACGTATAGGTTTTGCCGTCCTCGGACACCGTCCATTCCTTGGCGATCGCCGGCTCCGGAACGCCTTCCGGGCTAAGACGGGTCAGACCGTCGTACAAGCCGGACGCCACAATCGAGGATTGGGCATCTTTCATCAGCGCGGGATCCAGGCTAGGCGGCTCGCTGGCAAGCGTAAAGCGGAACTCCTGCGGCTTCGCGTTCCCCTGGGACGCTCCGCTGCCGGAAGGAGAAGCCGAGTTGCTGCCGTTGTCGTTGCCGCAAGCGGCCAGAAGCGAGCCGGCGAGCGCAACTGCCATCGCAGTCGAGATCATTTTCTTGTAATTCATTCATTTGCCTCCCCGTTTATAAGAGTATGTTCTTCGAAACTTCCGTTATCTATTCACGAATTTATTCTATCTATGCAAATTTTTACCTAAATTCGTATAGAGAGTCCCCGATTCGCCCTTTGCCTGCTGCAGAGCGCTCGCTTCGTCCTTGCCCGGATGTTCTTGAACAAAAGTCATCTTACTATGAACATTTGTGTTCTGCAATGTGAATTTTTGGAATTGTAAATGAATCTACCTCATTGTGATATATATTCTTACTCATCAAGCGGAAAGCGCTTTCTATTTTTGGTTAAACATTAGATTTGCCGTATAAACATTCATCGGATCTGGTCTCGGCGCGAGCGAGGTGGATGTGAAGGTGAAAATCATTCGTTTTGGTACGGTTTTTTTAAATGTTGATTTTTCCACCGGCTCAGGATTTAGCAAATTTCTAATTATTTTTTTCATTTTGTCAAAAACGAGTTTGCACATATGTAAAAAAGCTCTGGAGCGGCATTCGCCGGCCGTTCCAGAGCTTGCGCTGTTCATACGCCCCCCCCCCTCAGCCCTTCACCCGGGCCAGAGCCAATCCGTCAAAAGCCGGAAGATGAACCCCTTGCAGGCGCGCGTCTCGCGCGATGGCCAGGTTGAACTGGCGGATGGCGCGAACCGACGGACCTTGCCTCGCGTCATCTATCGTTTTCCCTCTCAGCAGCGTATTGTCCGCCGCAATGATCGCGCCGTCGTTAGCCAGCTCGATGCAGGCTTCCAGGTACAGGGGATAGTTTTCCTTATCCGCGTCAATAAAGAAAAAGTCAAACTTCTCGCCTTCCTCCTTCAGCCTGTCCAGACTGGCCGATGCGTCTCCGACGCGGTACTCGACCCGGTCTCCGAGGCCCGCATCCCTCATGTTGGCCAGGGCCAGCTCGGCGTATTCCCGATGGATTTCGAGCGAGACCAGCTTGCCGTCCGCGCCCAGCCCGCGAGCCAGGCAGATTCCGCTATAGCCCCCCAGAGCGCCGATCTCCAGCGCCCTTTTGGCGCCCGACACCGTGACCAGCAGCGTAAGCAGCCTCCCGTAACCGGCAGCGACAGAGATGTCCCGCATTCCCGCTTCCCGCAGCCGTTTGCCGACCCGATCCAGATCCGCGTCGCTTTCATATAAGCCGTCAAAATAAGTTTCCGGCGTCCGCTCCATCGCTTCTCTACCTCCGTCCTGATCTTCCACGATCATTTTAGCACAAAGTTTGTAAATTCCCCCGCAGAAGAGTTATACTTTTTTTTGTTTCCTCTTTGTCA
Organism: Cohnella hongkongensis; assembly: GCF_042654645.1. Classification (NCBI taxonomy): domain Bacteria; kingdom Bacillati; phylum Bacillota; class Bacilli; order Caryophanales; family Paenibacillaceae; genus Cohnella; species Cohnella hongkongensis. The sequence continues at coordinate 182,354 of NZ_JBHSEP010000001.1, forward strand.
TGTTAGAATTAACCCGATGTAAACGCGGACCGTCGTTCAAGACGGATACCGGAAAGGAAGTGAACGATGCTGCCCAAACTGCGCAACGCCGCGAGCCCGTGGATAAGCCGAAGCTTAAGCGCGCTGGCTTCGTGGCCGATCTGGGGAATGCTGCTGCTCGTCGCGTCTATGCTGTATAAATTAAACGAGCTGGACCATCAATTGAACGTCGGCGGAATGAATTACTGGAAATGGGCCGTCAATCTCGGAGCGATGCTTCTCGTCTCCTTCTGGACTCTGTTTCTGGGCGTCCGGGCGAGAGCGGTCGCCTTGGCCGTGCTGGATCTGGCGTTATCCGTCCTGCTGTTCGCCGATCTTATTTATTTTCGTTACTTCAAAGACTTCATCTCCGTTCCGGTGCTGCTTCAGGCCGGCCAGGTCGGAGAGCTGCAGGACAGCATTTGGAGTCTGATGCAGCCCGGCGACTGGATTTATTTCGCAGATCTTCCGATCGCCTTCGCGCTCGCCGGATGGACGTTGTGGAGGTCCGCCAAGCGCTCGCCCGCCGCGCCTCTTCGGAAGGCTTCGCGGCGCGGGCTCGGCTTTCTGTGGCGCAGGCTGCTTCCGGCCGCTCTCGCCTTCTCTCTCGGCTGGGCGTTGATCTACTATCCCGTCGTCGAACAGAAGAACGGCTGGGCGCGCGGCTTGTTCGTGGGCAACTGGTGGAATATCCCGATCTACAACGTCACGGGGCTGCTCGGGTTTCACGGCTACGATACCTATCGCTACGCGAAGGAGCATTGGTTCGGGGCCAAGCTGTCGGAGGAGCAAATTCTGGAGGCCAAAACCTGGTTCGAGGAACGGCAGCAGCTGCAGAAGCAGATGGAGTCCGAGCCTCTGTTCGGGCAATACGGGGGCAAGAACGTCCTGATCGTCCAGGCCGAAGCGTTCCATACGTTCGTCATCGGACAATCGATCGGAGGCGAGGAAATTACCCCTCATCTGAACCGCCTGATGGACCGAAGCCTTTATTTTCCGAACTTCTATCATCAGACGGCGCAAGGCCGAACTTCCGACGCCGACTTCCTGACGAGCTGCTCGATGCATCCGCTGCCGACCGGCTCCGTATTTATCCGCTTTGCCGGCAACGACTACGATTGCGCTCCGGGCATCCTTCAGGAACGCGGCTACGATACGACCGTCCATCATCCTTATGACGGAAGCTTCTGGAACCGGAACAATATGTATCACAACATGAATTACGACCAGTTCTATACGATTAAAGACTATCTGATCGACGAGCCGATCGGCTGGTCGCTCGGCGACATCTCGTTCTTCCGCCAGACGATCGAGCAATTGAAGGAGCGCAACCGTTCGCCGTTCTACGCTCTGACGATTACGCTCACCAGCCACCATCCTTACAAGATTCCTTACGTCAACCAGGAATTGAACGTAGGGGAGCTGAGCGGCACGATCATGGGGGACTACCTTCAGGCGGCCCGCTACGTGGATACGGCGGTCGGAAAGCTCGTGCAGGAATTGCAGGACGAAGGGCTGTGGGACGACACTATTTTCATGTTCTACGGAGATCACGACAACTCCATCTACGATTGGAGCTTGTACGAGAAGCTGTTCGACCGACCTGTCTCCGAGCTGGAGAAGGATCGGATCGTGCGCCAGGTGCCTTTCCTGATCCACCTGCCTAACGACGAGCATGCCGGCGTCATCGAGAAGGCCGTCGGACAGATCGATACGCTGCCCACCGTGATGCACCTTCTCGGCATCCCGATTGAAGGCCGATACTTAATGGGGGTCAGCATGCTCTCCGAAGCGAGGAAGCCTGTCGTATTCCGCAACGGCGGCTTTACCGACGGCAGCGTCTACTTCGTGCCGAGCGCCGACGGGCTGATCGAGAACGGCCGGTGCTACTCCCTGGAGGGCGGCGAAGCGGCGGAAACCGACTCTGCGGCATGCGCCGCAGGAGCCGAAGCCGCAAATCGGGACTTGAGCGTATCCGACAGAACGATCGAGAACGACCTGATCCCGGCATTCCGGGAGGACGACTCGCATTAAAATCGACAAGGCCATTCGGCGATCCTCTTCCGATCGTCGCCGAATGGCCTTGTCGCATTTCCGGTTTCCGCTAATGTTTGACGTACTTGCTCGCCTTCTCGACCGCTTCGTCTTCCGACGGGGCCGTCACGTACCGGCCGTTGACGAATACGAAGGCGTAACGCGCGCAAGGCCCGCAATAAGATTTGCACGCCACCTTGATCTCGGCTCCCGGGGCCATCTTCTGAAGCTTGGGCAGCATCGACTTGACGCGAATGTGCTTGCACTTGTCGCAGATCCGGATGTCGTTCCGGGACGCGACGGCCTGCGAATCAGTGGTCTCCATGGTTCCCTTTGCTCGGATTCGTAATGACGAACCCTTCCTGAGGAAAATAAAGATAGTCGATCTTCACGCCGTCGAGAAATTCTTCGCCCTTCTTCAGAATGACATCGATGCCTTTATCCGTCGCTACGACTTCGTCTTCGCCGGTCGGCTTGGCCAGATCCATGCCGTAATGGGCATGATCGCCGTGGCTGTGCGTAACGAAAACTTTAAGCTTCAGTTCGGCGTTCTCGGGCTTGTCCAGCTCCTGGCGCAGCACCTTCGCCGCATTTCGGGTAATTTTACAGTTCATCGTCTTCCACTCCCGTCAGGTTCTCCGTTCTATTGTAAAGAGTTTACTGTAGGAATACAAGAGAGACGGCCCGCTGCGGGTGAGCCGTCTCGGTCGCGCTTCGTCCGCCGCTCCTGCAGTTAACCGTACACTTGGGGGGCGTACGGCGGATGGGGAGAATAGGAAAATGCCGGTTGGCCGGCCGGCAAGCCCTGCGACGGATGCGGCCCGACTGCGGCGGAGGGAGCTTCCGACCGCTTCCCTTTCTTGCAATCCTTCGACGGCCCGATATACGTCGTCGCTTGCAGCGGCGCCAGCGCGGCCTTCACCTGGGCTTCGTCCAGACAGTACGTGTGCGCCCATACGCTCGGGGGCGTCAAGCGCAAAATATCGGAGCCGAAGATCGCTTCCGGAATCGGCGCGTCGAAGATCGCCAGCAGATGCGTGCGGTCTTCGGTAGCGATCTCATAGTGCCACCAGCCCTGCGGAACGTTCACGACCTGGCCCGGCCGGATCGGAATATTCATCAGCCGGAGCGAGAAAGGATTGACGATCGACACGACGGCCGCCCCCGAAATGCAGTAGATGAGCTCCGATGCGTTCTGGTGGATGTGCGGTTCGATGACGTTGCCTGCGCTCAGGAAAATATCCAGCAAGGAGCTGTTGCCGAGCGTATTCAAATCCTGGATCGACAAGCGATGGATATAATTGCGGTCGTCCTTTTTGAAGAACACGTCGTTCTTCAGCTCGAAGGAGAATTGGGCGTTCGGAGAACTGTAATCCATATACGAAATAGCCAATACGGTCACGCCTCTCTGTAGCAGGTTTGAATTCTACAGAGAGTATATGCGTCCGCCTATCGTCGGGTTCATAACCCGTACTTGCGCTCCATCAGCCGCGCATAGGCTGCGGCCGCGACTGCGGTGAACGCCGCGTCGTCGATCGGCAGCATCGGCATGAAATCCGGCAGGATCCAGTACAGAGCGACCGGTACGACGAAGATCAGCTTGTCCTTTAACGCCACTCTGTTCGAGCTTAGAATTCGCCATACCCGTCCGGGGATGCGCATCCATAACGCGAGTCCGCGCTTGCGAGACATGAGGGAAGCTCCTTTCCTGAGAGCCGCAGTTTTCTCTCATTGTACCCGATCGGCGCGCACGTCAGTCAAGCGCGGCGAACAATCGAGCGCTTCGGCCAGCAGCCTGGCGACATCGTCGTACAGCTCGTCGACCGAATCCGGCGGCAGCGGGTTGTGTCCCCACCCCGCCTCGACCGTAAATCCGGGCCGGCCGAACCTGGCAATAAACCAATCCTTGTAGCCGGCGTCGCTGCCCTCCAGATAGACGGCGCGATACCCTGACGCCTTCGCCATCCGGTCGGCCCATTCCCGGGACTCCCTCGGCTCCGAGCCGCGATAATTCCAATAAATCTCCTCTCCCTGCGTATGAAGCGCGAGCACCGCATCGAAGCTCTGCCGCTCGGTAAACGCCGCCAGAGCGGCCGCTTCCGGCTCGCTCAGCGGTCTCTCTCCGGAATAATCGCGGGGCGCCGGCCCGTCCATGGCGCGGCGCTTGCGCTCTTCCTCCCAGAATGCGGGGAACTGATCGTTCAGATCGACGCCCCTGGCGTTCGCTTTCCATCGATGAAACCGTCCGGAACCCCGGTTCCATCGCAGCAGCTCGCGGTAATGCGGATGCCCTTCCGTCAGCCCGCGCTGGACCAGCTCTACGCCGTCCGGATTCAGCATCGGCACGATCCAGAGACTGCACCGCTCGAACAGCTCCTTGGCCGACTTCCCCCAGAACGAGACGTCTCGCGCATAGCTGTCGGCATAATCCTCGGCGAATTTCATCAACAGCACCGAGGTGATCCATTCGTTCGCATGGCACGCGCCGTTGAAGTGCCACCGATAAGGCCCCGTCCCCAACCTGAAGAACGGGATCGGCCGGCCAAGCGCGCTGCTGCCGATCGATCCCGCGACGACAAAGGAATGCCTCCGCGTTAAAGCCTCCAGCTCCGCCTGCAGCCGATCCGGCCCGTAATCCGAATACGCCGGACTGTCCGCCATCACGATTCCTCCCTTTACTCGGCGATGGTAATCATGTATGCGGGCCGAACCCGACTTATGAATCGCCGGGACGCCGACAAGCCGTCCGTGCGATGCTCGATCCGGCGTCCGTCATCTGGAGCCGATCGGCGTAAACTGCCAGACGACAGAGGTTCGCCGGATTTGTTCGTCGAGCCATTCCTGGGCGATCTCTCTGAATTTCACGGGATCGCCGCTGCTGAAAAATTGGTGAGTCGGGATTTGGTCCGACGGGGCCAGCCCGTTGCTTGTGCCCAGCACCTCTTGAATCTCCCGCGCGGTTTCTTCCGCCGAATTGATCAGGACGACCTCCGGTCCCATCGCTTGGGAGATGCAGTCCGCCAGATAAGGGTAATGCGTGCAGCCGAGAATCAGGCAGTCTATTTTCGAGTTCCGAAGCGGGGCCAATTCCTCGGCGACGATGTCGAAGGCTCTCGAGGAACGGAAATCCCCTTCCTCCACCAAGGGCACGAACGAAGGACAGGCCCGGCTGACGATCTCCACCCGGGAAGACAGGCGCTTCAGCGCCGCCTCGTAAGCTCCGCTCTTAACCGTTCCCTCGGTGCCGATCACGCCTACGATGCCCGACCTCGTTCGTCTCACCGCCGCTCTCGCTCCCGGATTGATGACCCCGATCACCGGCAGCTCCACTCGTCGGCGGATATCCTCCAGCGCAGCCGCAGTTGCCGTATTGCAGGCGATGACGATCATCTTCGGCTCGTATTGAACGAGGTATTCGACGATCTCGCGCGTAAATGCTACGACCTCTTCCGCTGCTCTAGGTCCGTACGGAGTTCTGGCGGTGTCGCCGAAATACAAAATTTGCTCACTGGGAAGCTGCCGCATCACTTCCTTCACGACGGTCAGCCCCCCGACTCCGGAGTCAAGAACAGCGATCGGTTGCTGCACAGGAACACCGCTTTCTTCATGGGTGTATAGGTCGCTTTAGATTATTTTATGAGCACCCGGAACAAATGGTTCCCTCGGATACGGCAAAGAACCGCCCTGCGGGCGGCTCGGTTCGGACGGTTCTCCGACGCTCTATAACGCGGCCGTGCTTTCCTCATCTTTAACCGACGAGACTTCGGCTTGCGGCGCCTCCTGATTTTTGCGCGCGCGAATGTCCGTAATAAGACCCGACGTGCGCTTGGCCAGCGACTGTACGGCCGAACCGGCCTGACGGCTGATGTCGGCCGTCTTCTCGCCGACTTTATGGGCCGTCTCGGCAATGTCGCCGCGAAGCTCGCGGCCCGTTTTCGGCGCCAGCAGCAAAGCGGTCACCGCTCCCGATACGGCACCGGTCAACACGCCCCACATAAACGATTTGACAACCTTCTTCTCTGCCATTCTTGTTCACTCTCCCTCTGTTAGATCCGCATCCGCATCCGGGGTCTGACGGCCGACAGACGAAGACCGGACCGTGTCGGATCGTCCCTGCCACAGGGACCACAGCATCCGCCCGAGCTCGAACGGCTCCGGCTTCCCGGCGGACGGGCTCTCGCCGGATTCGGAGCGAAAAGGCGCGGACAGACAATCCCGATACAGCTCGGTCAGGCGCACCGTCGTCCGGGCGGCGGCATGAACGGCTTCTCCCATCGCTCGCGCCCCCTCCGCGAGCGTAACGAAGCCTTCCAGACCTTGCCGAGACAGGGCAAGCGTCTCTGCGGCCTCTTGCGCCAGACGGCCGCAGCGCCGCAAGGAAGCTTCCGCTTCTCTGCCGACGTTCGCCGCCGTCCATTCAAGCCGCCGCACCGATGTCGAGAATGAGACCAGCGCCCATACGACTGCCGCCGCTATGGCCACCGCCGCCGCCGCGATTCCATACCCGGCTACCTGCCACGCCATTGGCTTCCCCTCCGTCCACCGCTTTCCCGGGCGAATGCCCATGCGGTTAATACAATATAAGTAGCGGCAGCCCGTCTTGACACAGCGGACAAGCCAAAAAAATCGAGTCCGCAAGGGCACATCGGTTCACGCCGTCCCGGGGATCGGGATCGCGTTGATATAAGTTGACGTCGTGCGCTGAATCGCGAAAAAGCCCGTGCCGCAAATGCGACAGGGCTTTCCCCATAAAACGGATGTCAATCGTCAAAATAACTCTTTGTTCAAATACGCCTCCACCTGATCCGAGAAGCCCATCAGCACCCTCGGGAGCTCCGGGGTGAGCGGATGAAGCTTATGGCGCGGCCACTGGTCGTATTCCTGCACGAGCGTCTTGCGAAGCAGGACGAGACTGCGCAGCGGCTGGGCCACTTCCGGCGAAATGACGCCTTCCTCCGAGATGATATCGATAATATCCTCGTAGCTGCTGGCGTCTCTCATGATAAAGCCGTCGATCAGGGCATGTCCGACATCGGTCGCGACTTCCGCCGCTAGATGAAGCGCTCGCTCCTGGGCAAGACCTTCGATCAGTTGGCCCTTCCATGATACGGTCGCCGCGGACAGCGCTTGCGCCAGCTCCGGCAGACAGGCAAGCCGGCTGCGAATATAGGTCACGTTAACGTCGTACATCGGCCGGAACCCCCCGTTATTTCTTCTTGCTGCGGCCTCTGCGCTTTAGCCAGACGACCATAACCACCGCGCTGATCAGAATGAGGATCGTATACGTGGCCATCTGGTACACGTCGCCCATGTTGGACGGATCTTTCTCCGCGGCCAGCGTCAATAGGCGATCAGCTCTCATAGTCGACCGCAACCGAAGCTTCGCGAACGGCTGTCATATGCTCGATCACCTTCTGGTGCACCGGATGCACCTGATAGGCGTTCAGCGCTTCGAGCGAATCGAACTTCGTCACCAACGCAATGTCGTAAGAACGCTCCGAATGAAGCACGTCCTTGCCGACTTCCAGGTAACGAAGCTCCTCGATCTTCCCCTCCATGTCTCGCAGCACCTGAGCCGTGCGCTCGACGCTTTCCGGGCTGCGGTCTTTCAGCTTGAACAGAACGATATGCGTAATCATGGGATTTCCATTCCTTTCTTCTTATGACATGGAGCCGGCACGCGCATACTAGGTCATATCCAGCGAAAGGGGCATGCCTGCGATATGCGTTATCCCGCTACCGGAATATGCACGCTGATCGGACTTGCGCTTTGCCTTTTTAACGCAACCGGCTACGACCCTCATAATCTGTTCCTGATGATGTTCAGCGTCCCGATGTGGCTCGTCGAGCTGTTTACCGATCTGCACAGAGTCGACGTATGGCTGATGTACATTCTTACGGTGTTAAGCTGGGCGCTCATCGGGTACTTGATCGATCTCGGAATCGCTCGGACCCGCTCGAAAGGGAAAAGCCGAGCGTAACCTCCTTCGGCTCTCTGCGGAGATCTACCGGATCGCTGGAAAAAAGGAGCCTGACGGCTCCTTCTTTCTCTATTCGACAATCAGTTTGGAAATCATCGTGGCATGTCCTTGTCCGCACATAATGGAACAGTGCAGCTCATAAGTGCCGGGCGTATCGAAGGTGACATCCATCTCCGGAGTATCCTTGTCCAATTCGATTCCCAAGCCCACGAACTCGACGCCGTGCGTTCCGAGCGTGTTGGAGTATTTCACTTTGTAGTTGGTTCCGGCCTTCACTCTGTACTCCGCCTGGTCGAACTCGAAGTTCGTCGCTTTGATTCTGAGCAATTCTTGACCTTCGGCCAACGCTTCCTCTTTCGGTCTTTCCGGCAGCGCGGTCGCCAGCAAGTATACCCCCATTGCGCACGCGATCGTCACCAATGCGGACATTAACCATTTGTGCATTGTCTGCTCCCCTGCTTCCTACAAAATGTCTACCTCATATTCTACCTAATTTCCTCATTTGAACTCAAGCATTTGTCGAGCATCTTCCGTTAAAACTTTTGACAAATTCATGAACAAAAAGAGGAACGGGCAAGGAGCCCCGCGTTAGTCGAGATTGCGAAAATCGCTCGGCACCTTGCGGGCAATCCCTTCGTTAATCGCTTCCTGGACAACGGCCCGTCTAACGGCGGGGACGACTTTGTCGTTAAAGACGCTGGGAATGATGTACTCCTCGTTCAGCTCATCCGGCGTCACGATCGATGCGATCGCATGCGCGGCGGCCAGCTTCATCGACTCGCTGATCGTTCTGGCCCGCGCGTCCAGGGCGCCGCGAAAAATGCCCGGAAAGGCCAGCACGTTGTTGAGCTGGTTCGGATAGTCCGACCGACCGGTCGCGAACACTCTGACGCTCGATCCCGCTTCCTCCGGAGAGATTTCCGGATCGGGATTGGCCATCGCGAATACGATCGGATCGGAATTCATTTTGCGAATATCCTCGTTATGCAGCAGTCTCGGCCGGGACAAGCCGATAAATACGTCCGCTCCCGCGATCACCTCGGATAGCCGTCCCTTCTCGTTGTCCGGATTCGTCAGCCGGGCGAATTCGTTCCAGGCCTCGTTGCCGTAATGCTCGTCCCTGTGAATGGCGCCGTCCTTGTCGACGCCGACAAGACGAGTGACGCCCGCGGCCAACAGCATGCGCGAGCAGGCGACCCCTGCCGCTCCGATGCCGCATACGACCACTTTGATGTCGGCGATGTTTTTGCCCACGATTTTCAGCGCATTAACGAGCCCCGCGAGCAGGACGACGGCGGTCCCGTGCTGGTCGTCGTGGAAGACGGGAATGTCCAGTTCTTCCTTCAGCCTGCGTTCGATCTCGAAGCACCTCGGAGAGGAGATATCCTCGAGATTGATGCCGCCGAACGTCGGAGCCAGCGCCTTCACGATCGCGATGATCTCTTCCGTGTCCTTCGTATCCAGACAGATCGGGAAGGCGTCCACGCCGGCCAGCTCCTTGAACAGCATCGCTTTCCCTTCCATGACCGGCATGGCCGCATGCGGACCGATGTCGCCCAGTCCGAGAACGGCCGTCCCGTCGGAGACGACCGCTACCGTATTGCGCCGGATCGTCAGAGAGTGGGACTTGTTCACGTCGTCCCGGATCGCCATGCAGACGTTGGCGACCCCCGGAGTATAGACGCGGGACAGGTCGTCGCGGTTTTTGATCGGAACCTTCGAGCGAATCTGGATTTTCCCGCCGAGATGGAGCAGGAAGGTACGGTCGGAGACGTTAATCAGGCGAATTCCCTTCATCGCCCTGACGGCGTCCGACAGCGCCCCGATGACGGAAGGCTCCGCGACGCTTACGGTCAGATCGCGTATTTCCGTCCTCCGGCCGGGCTGAATGACGTCGATGGCGACGATATCTCCGCCCTGCCGGCCGATCAGAGACACGAGCTCCCCGAACGTCACCGCCTGCTTGTCCATCTCGACCCGCATAATTACGCTTGTGCCGCTTTCCAATCTCATCGCGAACCAGCCTCCTTCTTGTAAGAAAAGACCTTTGTTTCTAACAAAGTATACCCGGACTCTATTCCGTTATCCCGTTCTTTCCTTGACTCGGCGGCATGCCACTTCTCTATTATAAACGGGAACCCGCGCATGCCAAGCCGAAAAAAACCTCTTCGCGTCATCAGATTTCCCTTGCACGACTATCAATAGATCTTTTCAAAGATCGGAAAGCGGTGCCAGTTCCAGATGCCCGGCGCTGCCAGCAATAACCCCGGCGGCGGTCGGGACTCACGATTTCTTGTTCGAATCTTCGCCCTTCTCCCCGGCCCGGTTCCGCAGCACCGCCACGACGTTCCTTAACTTGTCCGGCAGCGGCAGCCCCATCCTTCCGTAGTTTTCAGTGATGGACAGCAGCTCGTTGGCGATATAGAAAAAGACGGCGCTGCCCATGATCAGATCCGCCCCCAGCAGGACGTCGATCCTGTGCGTGATCATGATGACAAGCAGAATAAGCCCCTTCTTCAGGAGACCCCAGAAGCCGATGCTGCTGTTAAGACCGCTCCCCTCCTTCACCGCTGCAGCTATCCCCGTCATGTAATCGATCGCCATCAGAATGATCAGCAGCGTCAGCGACTCGCTCCAATTGCCGAACGAGAAAGTCATCGCCGCACCGAGCAAAGCGCACGCCGTTCCCGCGTACAGTTGCATGAGTCGTCCCCCCTTAAGTTGAACTCTGCTTCAGCATATGAAGGAGTGGACAAGACGGGAACGGTGTTTTCCCCGAACAGGATCGAAGCAAGTCCGGATCCACGGGCAGCCGGCAGCCGACGACGGCGCGCGTGAACCGCCTATGGCCGCCGTCCGTATGGCTTCCGGGCATTCGCTTAAGCCCTCGTGACGCAAGCCAAAACGCCTTCGGCGTCCTCTAGACGCAGAATCGCGTTTTTTGCCGGAGGGGATTCAGATAAGGATAGTTTATTTTATACTTGCTGCATCACGAACAAAGGGCCAAACCCCCTCGCTCGCGCGATCGGTTCGACCCTCTTTCAGCTCTTTTACTGCACGGTTATCGAATCAAAGTACTTCTCCTGCATGTTCTTCGCCGCCGCATCGAGCAGCGCTTGAAGATCGGCGTCCTTCTTCGAGAAGACCTCCTGGATGACCGTCGTCATCTCGTTATAATACTCCTGCGTATTGTACTGCGCTTCCGGCTTGCCGTCCAGCAGCGCGTTCGACGCGGCGTCGTACTTGAAGACGTTGTCGTACTTGTCGAAAATGGCTTGAACCCGCTGACCGTACTCGGAATCGGAATTGTAGTAATCCATATGCGCCGGAACGAAGTACTTGTCTTCCTCCTGGAACATCTGGATGTTCTTCTCCAGAGATTCGAGGTACTCGTCGGAGAAATAGTCGAATGTGATATAGTTAAACGCCGCTTCCTGCTCCGCCTTGGACGCGTTCGGATTGATGACCAGATAGTCGCCCCCGAGTACGCCGGTATGCTTGCCGCCCTTCTCGGCCGCCGGCATCGGGTAGACGAGCACGTCATCGGGCGTGAAGCCGGCCTGCAGAGCCTGCTGGAGCGGACCTTCCGCGCCCGCGATTACCATGGCGGCGCGTCCTTGCGCGAATGCGGCCGTCGCGTCGCCCCAGCCGAGCGCCCAGTCTTGCGGAACGGCGTTCGCTTCCCAGCGGAGCTTCCGGTAAAATTCCAGCGCCTTCAAGCCCGCATCGGAATGAAAGGAGGCTTGCAGCTTGCCGTCGGCGATCGTCGTAATGTCGCCGCCCGCTTCGAACAGGAAGTTCGTCCAGTTCCAGCCGCCGTCTCCCCCCTTGGCCATCGGCGCGATGCCCGAGATGCCCTTGTCCGGATCGGCTGCCGCTTTGGCAACATTGTACATATCGTCCCAAGTCCAGTCGTACGGAGGAATCGGGATGCCTTTTTCCTCCAGCATCTTCTTGTTGATCATCGTCGTTACGACGTACCCTTTCTGCGTCACGCCATACACTTTGCCGTCGACGATGAACTGGTTCTGGAATACCGGATTAATCTGATCCTTGTTCGGATAGTTGTTCCACAGCTCGGTAATGTCGGCCGCCCAGCCTTTCTCCACCAGCATCTTCGCTTCGGTCGCGAACGTGTTGAAGAAAGTCGGCGCCTCGTTGGCGGCCATCTTGATGCCGATCTCGTCAACCGCGTACTGCCAATCGTCCGGAATGACCTCAACATTCGGATACTTGGCCTGGAACCGCTTGATTTTCTCGTCTTCGAGCTGCCGAAGCTCGACTTTATCCGCCGTCGGATAATAGATTTTGATCGTGACCTTCTCCGGAGGGGCCTCGCTCTGGGTCGGTGCCGGCGCGGTGGACGCGCCCGGAGAGGCTCCGCCCTCGTTGCCGCCGCTGCATGCCGCCAGCAGCGAGCCGAGCAGCGTCAAGCTCAGAAGCGCCGATAATACGTTCCTCTTTTTCATGGTAACTCCCCTTATCGACAGAATTTGAAGTACAGTTTCATCATAATGGAGACCGATTTCTCGCACGATGTGCATTCCTATTTCGTTCGTGTGCGTGTTTACGATGTTATGACGGTGTTCCAAAAGTCCGCTTTTGCCGCTGAAAACCGAACTTCCGGAACCTGCGCGTATAGCCGCCGCTATCCCTTCACGCCTCCGATCTGCAGACCGCCCATAATGTATCTCTGGAAAATCAGGAAAACAATCATCGGCGGAACGGCGGTCATGGCGAGAATCGCAAACTTTACGTTCAGCTTGAGCCCCCGGGCCGCGATCACTTTTTTGTAGATGGCCGTAGCCAGCGGATAGTTAGGATCCCCGTGCATAACAAGGGACGGCCAGAACCAGTCGTTCCATACCGCCGAGAACACGAAGATGGCCAGCGTCGAGAAGATCGGTACGGACAGCGGAAGCGCGATTGTCGTAAAGCTTCGCCAGTCGGACGCGCCGTCCATCCGCGCCGCTTCGAACATCTCGTGATGAAGGTTGTCGAAAAAGCTTTTCAGCAGCAGCAGGTTAAAGGCGCTCGCCCCGGCCGGCAGCCAGAAGGCGAAAAACGTATTCAGCAATCCCAGATCCTTCAGGTTGACGAAGTTCGGCACAATGTAGGTGGAAGGCGGGATGAACAAGGTCATCAGGAAAAAGAGGTAGATCCCTTTTCGATAAGGCAGATTCAGCCTGGACAGCGCGAAGGACGCAAGGCCGAGGACGAAGATCGTCACGACCATGTTGCCGGCGAAAATTTTGAACGTGTTGCCCATGAAATGCGGGATGTCCATGTACCGCCAGCCCTCAGTGAAGTTGTCCAGCTTCCACGATTCGGGAAGAAACTTCGGAGGGAACGAATTGACCTCCTGCGTCGTCTTGAACGAGTTCATGAACGTGACGGCGATCGGATAGATCATCGTGAACACCATCGTCGCGATGACGAGACATACGATCGCAAAAGCGAATTGATTGGACCTTTTTCTATAATCGTATCTGGACAGAATCGCGCGCTCGGCCGTCCTCATCTTCAATCGCCCCCCCGATTCGTCATTCTGAATTGAAGAACGGCAAGCACGGCAAGCACGAAGAACATCAGCACGCCCATCGCGGAGGCGACGCCGTAATCCAGCCTGGAAAACGCGTACTTCACGATCACAAGGCCGTACGTCAACGTCGAGTTGATCGGACCCCCGTCCAGCATGGCGAGCTGGGACTGGAAGCCTTGCGAGGTGGCAATCAACTGCATCACCAGCAGCAGCAGAATCAGATTGCGGATGGAAGGCAGCGTTATGTGACGGATTCGGGCCATGACGCCCGCTCCGTCGATCTCTGCGGCTTCATACCAGTCCTTGGGGATGCTGACGACGGCGGCCAGGTAGATGAGCAGCGCGGAGCCGAACTGCTGCCACGTCTCCATGATGACGAGCGCGGCCATCGCCCATTTCGAGTCCGCCATGAACATGATCGGGTCTAACCCCAGCCCCTTCAGCATCGCGTTAATAGGACCGACGGGATCGTACAGCCATCTCCACAAGCCGTACAGAACGACGACGGGAATGACGTTGGGCAAGTACGCCGCGATTCTCGAGATCCCTTGGAATCTTCTGAGCTCGGAGATGGCGACGGCGAAGACGATCGGCACCCAGAAGCCGATGACGAGCGCAAGTCCCATATAGTACAGCGTATTGCGAATCGCAATCCCGACGCTATTGTCGTTGAACACCGTCCTGTAATTGTCCCAGCCGACGAACTTGTCGCCATGGACGAAATCCACGTGATAGAAGCTGTAGACGAACCCTTTTACGATCGGCGTCCACAAAAACAAGATGAACAGGACGGCGGCCGGCAAAATAAAAAAGTAACCCCAAAAATGTTTTCTCAGGGTTCGAAACAGACCTCGCTTATTCGCATTTGTCGGCCGCATCGAAGCTGTAGCTTGTGGCTGCATAGCACTCCTCATTCCTTTTCTGTTGGTCTGTCTCAAATTATAGAAAAGGGAGGCGGCTTCTTAACATGTGCGTATCTATCGCAATGATAGGCGATCTTACTTCTTCAGCTCGCTGGGGCTGCAGCCGAAATACTTTTTGAAAATTTTGCTGAAATGCTCGGGCGATTCGTAGCCGACGCGGTCGGCGATCTCGTATCTCCGGAGATCCGTCGTCAGAATCAGCCTTTTGCTCTCCTCCATGCGCAGCTTGATGACGTATTCCCATAGATTGATTCCCATGTATTTCTTAAACAAATAGCTCAAGTAATTGGGACTGACGTGGTTTTTATGCGCAATATCGTTTAGCGTCAGCCCCTTCAGCGCGTAATTCCGATCGATATATTCCTTTACCTTCTCGACGATAAAATTGTTCCGGGAAATCCATTCCTCCTCCGTCAGATCGTCGGACGGAATTCCCCATTTGTAATCCCCGAAATAGAACACGTAATGATCCTTATGCCGATTGTTCCATTGAATCGCCTTGAGCGATTGCTCGTTCAGCTGCGGCAGAAACTCCGCCCCCTTCAGAATCTGGCTGATTCCGACGACGTTGGCGAGCCGCAAGTACTGCTCGATATTGTAATGCAGGCTGCGCCCGACGATTTCCAGCTGATTGATTTTGTTCACGGTCGGATCGGAGTAATCCTCTTCGCTCCATTGGAACAGGATGCAGATTTCGTTCGGCTGCGAATAGAACGCATGGCGGCCCGACTCCTGATCCAGCAGTTCGGTGACGATATTCAGCGCCGCGTACCGCAGCAGATTCTCGTCCTTCGCCGAGACTTCCGGAAATTGAAGATGCACCCGCAAGACCGCGTAATAGGGGCCCGGGAGCGACACCCCGTACTGCCCCAGCGCCGGCGACCGATCGGCGGAAAGCTCCGGATTCGTCAGCAGCTCGTTGAGAAGCCGATCTTTGCCTCCGTCCGGGCTTTCCATCTGAAAGCGATCTCGCGTCCCCGAAAGAATCGGATACTCAGCGGATACGGGACGGTTGATATTCAGAATGACGTTGCGGACTGTATTTAAGAAATGCTCGTTATTCAGCGGCTTGATTAAGTAGTCCTTCGCTCCGAGCCGAATCGCCATCTGCGCGTACTGAAACGTCTCATGGGCGGAGATGACGATCGTCTCGATCCACGGCTTGATCATCTTCGACTGATACATGAGCTCGATTCCGTTCATCGCGCCCATCTGAATGTCGGTGACGAGCACGTCGATGCTCTCCATTCGAATGTAATCCAGCGCTTCATAGGCGTTGTAGGCGATAAAAACACGATCCAGACTCAATCCCGACGTCTGCAGCAGACTGCTGAGACCTTTGCAGATCAGAGGCTCGTCGTCAACGATGAGAATATTGTACATGGATGACCTCCTAGGAAGATTCGTTCGGATCTTGCCGGGCGTAAGGGATCGTCACCGCCGCGATTGTTCCCCCTCCCGGACGTTTGCGGTAGCTCAGCCCGTACGAAGCGCCGAAGTGAAGCTGCAGACGCTGATGCACGTTGCGAATTCCGTAGCCCTTCTGCGTCTGCTCGCGATCCTCGTTCAGATGATTCGTCAGGGCGTCGACGTCGATCTCCTTATAGCCGTTATCTTCGACCTCAATGACGACCTTGTCCCCGTCCCGCTTTCCGCTCACGACGATCTCCCCGTCTTCCCCCATGTTCTTGACGCCATGAATGATCGCGTTCTCAATGAGCGGCTGAAGCGTAATCTTGGGAATCTCGCAAGCCGTCACGCTTCGGTCCACGCTCCACCGTACGTGGAAGCTCTGCTCCTGCCGCTTCTCGACAAGAGCCGTGTACGCGGTCGCGTGCTGCAGCTCCTCCTCCAGCGTAATCAGCTCCTTGCCCCGGCTGAGCGCGATCTTCATCAGCTTGGACAGCTCCTTGATCATCTCCGCCGATTCGGACTTGCCCTCCAGCATGCTCTTCCAATAGATCGTCTCCAGCGTGTTGTACAGAAGATGGGGATTGATCTGCTGATAGAGCAGCTGGAGCTGCGTCTCTTTCCGCTTGATCTCGAACGTGTAGTGATCGCGAATGAGCACATTCAGCCGCCTCGCCATATCGTATACAGAGGAGACGAGCACGCCGACCTCGTCCTTCCGGTGCCGATCCGGCGTGCTCGGCACGAGCCGCCCCGGCACGTATTGGCGGACGAACCAGGCCAGACGCTGCAGCGGCGTCATCAGCCCCTGCCAGAAGTACGTCATTACGAGAATGGCGAGCAGCGCGTCCGCCACCGTAATGAATTGGATGACTCTCTTCAGCTCGTTCTGCTGACGGAGCAGCGTTTGCACCGGCACACGGTACACCAGCTTCTGGTCGGCTCGGTAGTTGAAGCTCATCACATAGATATAATCGGAGGCGATGGCGTCCACCGTTCCTTCGTAGCGGTCTCCCGTACGAATTTCCGGAGGCAGCCGGAAATACGCTTCTTTGGCCGGCACGGTCGACGCGAGAATGCGGTTCGACCAGTCGGTCAAGTAGATTTCTCCGTCGGACAGCGAGACGGTCTGCAGCGACTGGCCGATCTTCCGGTCCATCGTGGCGATCAGCACGCCGATGACGTCGTTGCCCCGGTAGATGTTGTTGATCGCACGGACGTAATAAAGCGATTGGCTGTCCCACTCGAGGCTGCCGTCCCGGGACAGCATGCGCAAATAGCCCGCTCCCTTGCGCTCCTCCGCCTCCCGGATCCAATCCGTCTTCGTATCGTCCGAGTAGAAGAAAACGCCGGAATTTTTCGTCTGATTCGGCGTCTTGGGCGCGACGGCGTATTCTCCCTTCGGATCGTACACGTAGAGCGTATAGTGAATCGCTTCCCCGCCGCTGATTCCGCCGGAATAGGAGCCGAGCAGCTTCTCCATCTCGTCGTAATGGCTCAGCCGATCGCGCATCGTCGCCGGCCTGTTCGTGTTCATCGCCTGCGTAAGCGGATCCTGGATAATCGCTCGCGTCACCCGGTTCACCGTATCGAGATCGCGGGCGATGAGCAGCCGGTTCTGCTTGTTCAGCTCCGTGTAGGCTTGCGTGACGTGCCGTTTCAGAATTTGCTCCGCCTGAATGTTGCCGTACCAGTGAATGACGAAGACGGGGCTGACCAGCACGATAAACAGCAAGACGAGCTGCTGCTTGACGCTTAATTTGGTTAACGGGTTCATTAGCGACTTGCCCAATCCGCCGCCCTCCGATCCAGCTTAGGTCATTCTGACCGACACTTCTATTATCCTCGAAAAAACTGCGTTCCACGTTATTGTAGAGCAAGGTTCGTAAAATTGACTACCATTATCTTGGAAACGCACATAAGGCTGCTCCTCCAGCGCCCGGCGGATTCGGACGCTGGAGGAGCAGCCTTGTCATTGGTCGATCGATTGCGGCGTGCCGCAAATCCGGATCAACCGGCGCACGGCGTTTTATTCCGAATACATACGGCTGACCGCGCTCCAGCTCTCGCCCGGCTCGAGACGGATCAATCCGGTTTCCTCCGCGGGAAGATCGACGTTCGGCGCATTCACCATCCCGGTCTGCGGCTCCGGACAGAAAAAGCTGCCGCTCGCCTCGCCGTTATACACCATCCAATGCTTGTAGGCGTCTCCGGCTTCGTAGACGAAGCGAACGCCGGTCCGGCGGTCGTACAGCGTCATCGCGTTGATCCCGTCCACAGCCGAGGCGGTGTAGTGGTTGTCCATCGACGCGAAGTACGGGTCGCCCTTCCCTTCCCGAAGCCGCCGTTCTTCTTCGTTCAGAGGCAGACGCCTGCCGGTCGGAAGCATCCGCTCGTTCAGCTCCCATCTCTCGCCGAACGAGAAGCCGCACTCCAGATCCTCCGGGCGGCTTCCCGGCGCGAACGGAGCGTTAACCGTCGTATGGAAGCCGAGCATGAAAGGAATCGCCTCGGCGCTGTCGTTCGTCGCCTCGAACCGGTGCGAGAGTCCGGCGTCCGTCAGCGTCAACGTCTGCGTCAGCGTCACGCGGTGCGGGAAGTAAGCATACCCCGGCTCCTTCTCGTCGAAAACCAGCCGAACGGTCGCGAAGCTCTCCTCCTCCGTGCTGCCGTATTCGACCACTTCCCACTTCGAACTGTACACGAAGCCGTGCAGATGGTTGCCCGTCGACGGCTCGTTTACCGGAAACCGGTAGGTCCGTCCGTCGTATTCGAACGTGCCGGCATCGTAGCGGTTCGGCGGAAACAGAACCGGAACGCCGTGCACCCAGGGGCGCTCGACGAATCCGGCCCAGGCGTCTCCCTCCGGCTCGCGAATAAACCGGAATCCCCGGCTCTCGTCGCGGAAGGATATGAGATTGCCGCCGATTCCGGGCAGCACAATCGCCGAATATTTTCCGTGCTTCAAATAGACCGCCTGCTCGCTCTCGTAGGTCCCCAGCTTTGCTTCGTTATGCGCCATGCCGATTCATCCCCCCGGTATTGTCATCGTTACGAGTATATAAGCCAGCGGGCGGCAGCGTCAACCTGCCCGACCGGCTGATCCGGCCAGGCGCGCCGCTTCGGACGCCGGCAAGCCTTATGCCGAGCGAGCCTGCCGAACGGACCGTTATTTTACCGTTGTGAGCCAGCCGACGATCGAGTCGACGATCAGCTCGAGATTGGAGCGGCCGTCGGTGTTGAAATAAGGCTCCCGGTCGCGGAAATAATCGGCATGCTTGCCCACGATCGGCACGCCGAGAAATGCGGCCGGCGCGTGCTTGTTCCGCGTCCAGCAGGGCAGTCCCCGCTTTCGGGTCCATCCGCCGTAAGAGCCGATACGGGATACGAAATCCGGGGACGGCCCGACGGAACCGTCCTTCCTTCTTCCCTCCGCGAAGATCGACAGAACGCGAGGCTTCATCCGCTCAGGGACCCGGCAGCGGGGAGAGCCGATCTTCACCGCGAAGCAGCAGGAGCTGACGCCGCTCTTCAGCAGCAGCTCCGCCGCGTGAACGGCAGCGACGCCGCCCCCGCTATGTCCGACGAGCAGCGTCGTCCCGCTCTCTTCGCCGTCTCCGGCCTCGGCCCGTTCGCGCGCGATGTCGGCCAGCGCTCGGCCGCCTCCGATCGATCGGTCCAGCCGCGCCGCTCCCCGCCGCATATCGGCCCGAATTTCCCAGAGCTGAGCGACGACGTTCCGGCTCCAGTCGCCGTACGGATACAGCAGGCTCGACCGGATGAACGGCCGGCCGAACACCTCCGCCTTCAGCAGGCTCTCCGTCAGCATGATCCGCAAGTTTTCCATGAAGCCGGGGGCCGTCCCCAGTCCGGCCAGTAAGTAGATATCGACCTTAAGGTCTTGGGGTCCGCTCAAAGTTGTCCGCATACAAGATCCTTTCCATATCGGAGGGATGAGTATCCCTGAACCATTTGACCAGCAGCGGCGGATGGACGTCGCTCAGCGACGCCACTGCCATCTTCTGGTACATCGTCACTGCGCCTTCGGCGCTTCCGATCAGTTCCATAGCGTAGCGATCGGCCGCCGTCTCCGCCTGCCGCGAGACATAATTGGAAATCGGCAGCGAAGCGAAGGAAAGCATCGATAGGATCATCAGTGCAAGAGGCAAAGCGGTCATGTCCGACAGAGAACGGATGCCCCATCGGACGCCCCGTTTGCGTATAGCTGCCCTGTAGAGCCAGCCGCCCAGAGCCAGCAGCGCCAAGGAGGAGCCGACAGCCCCTGCGGCGCTCCATTCCAGATGGCGCATGACGTAGTGCCCCATTTCGTGAGCCATAATCAGCATGATTTCCGGTTCTTCCAGCCGCTGCAGCGTCGTATCCCACAGCACGATCCGCAGCGAGGAGCCGATCCCGTTGACATACGCGTTCAGCGCATTCGTTTTCTCCGACATGTCGACTTCATATACGCGGTGAGCCGGAATGCCCGCTCTGGCGGCGAGCTCCAGAATGCCTTCCTCCAGCTGCGGATCGGACAGACGGCTGAATTGGCTGTAGAGCGGATCGATAACGACCGGCTGCACGTACATCATCAGCAGGGTGAACGGCACGGACAGAAGCCACAGCTTCAGCCACCAGCGGCCTCCTCGGGAAATGATCCAGAAAGCGACCGCGGAAACGGCCAGCATCGTCGCATAGCCGATTCCGAAAGCGATCAGCTTGTCCCTCAGCCATCCCGTCAGCGGCTGCGTCGAGATGCCGTACGTCTTCGACAGGCAGTAGCTTGCAGCCCGAAGCGGAAAGTAAAGCAGATAGGCCGTCGCCTGGATGAGCAGCACATAAAGGGGAAAGCGCAGATAGATCGGAAGTCCGCGCTCCTCAAGCTTGACTCTCCATCTCCGTGCGAGTCCGCTGGCCAGCATCATGAAATAAATCAGCCACTCCCAGGGGCCGCTCATAAAGAAAATCCAGTTGCGGGCCGCATTCAGCCACTCGCTGCTCTGAAGCTGATTCGGGGAAAAAAAGGTCGCGGGATCGGCCGCCGTGCCCCGATACGCCTCCGGCACCTGATTCGGCGAGACGTAGGCGACATAGAGGGCGATCGCGACGGCGTAGCCGATCAACCCTAACGAATATTTCAAAAAAGCGGAATGTTTGCGAAAGCTCATCTTGACCTCCTTCATAACGGAATCATGCCCGATAATAGGAGTATAGCACTTCTCTCAACCGGGTAATCATTCCGGCTCCTGTTCGGATCAGGACAGCGAACTTATTTCAGCTTCACTAAAAAAGCATGGATCTCCTTCCGGTTTCCCGGAGATCCATGCTCTAGCCCTTCCCTATAAATGTCCGAAACCGGACCGCCCGAGTTCACACTCGCATTTCCTCCATAAAACGGACGATTTCCTCTTCCTGCGGCATTCCGTTCTGCGCTCCGAATCGGGTCACGGCCAGCGCCGAGGCGGCCACCGCGAATTCCACCGCCTTCTTCGCCCCGTCCCCGCGAGCGATCGAAACGGAGAAAGCTGCGTTAAAGCAATCGCCCGCTCCCGTCGTATCGAGCGCCTGAACCTTCTTTCCCGGAACGTGAAAACGGAGTCCGCGCGCGTCCTTGTACGCGGCGCCCTCAGAGCCCAGCGTCACGACGACGGCATTAAGCCCCTTGCTTAACAGCTTGTCCATTGCCTCGTCCAGCAACCCCGGTTTGAAGCCGCCAAGCAGCTCGGGACTTTCGGCCAGCACGGCCAATTCGTCCCGGTTCGGCGTCATGGCGTACAGCATCGGATAGAGCTCTTCCGGAAGCTTGTGCGCGGGAGCCGGGTTCAGGACGACTTTCTTGCCCGATTCATAGGCATAGCGAATCGTCTCCTGAACGGCAGCGGGGGATATTTCCAGCTGCAGCAGAACGACATCCGCCCCGTCTATTAAATGCCTGCTGCGGTGAATGTCCTGCCAAGCCAGCTTGCCGTTGGCGCCGGGCACGACCACGATGCGATTGTCCGTGTCGTATACCCAAATCGAGGCGACACCGGTGCTTTCCTCCGGCATGACCGTAACCGAGCAGTGGATATTCTCCGTCTGCATCGCCGACAGCAGCTGTTCGCCGAAGCGATCCGAGCCTACCGCGCCGATAAAAATCGTTTGCGAATGAAGCCGCGCCGCAGCAACCGCCTGATTCGCCCCTTTGCCTCCCGGCAGCAGCTTAAAGGACTTGCCGGTTCGCGTCTGCCCTTGCTCCGGAACTTCCCCGATTTCCACGACCAGATCCATGTTCACACTGCCGACGACGACAATTCGGGGAATTGGAGTTTCCGCCATCTTGTTCCTTCAACCCCTTCGTGTCGATCCCCTGACCTTCAGTTTGACTTCCATCTCGATGACGTCCGGATGCGTTCCCGTCCGGCCCTCTTCGATCTGCTGAATGACGCTTTGCGCCGCCACCTTCCCCATCTCGTAGATCGGCTGCGCGACGGTCGTCAGCTCGGGCTCGACAATCTCGGCCAGACTGATTCCGTCGAAGCCGCAGACCGCAATCTTCTCGGGCACGCTGATTCCTTTACGATGAAGAGCCTTCAGCGCGCCGAGCGCCATCAGATCGTTGCCGGCAAATATTCCGTCGATATCGGGATGGCGGTTCAGCAGTGTTTCCACCGCCTGCACGCCGCCCTCCAGACGAAACATGCCGGGCGCCATCAGCGATGGCGTATACCACGAGCAGGATCTCACGCTATCCTCGTAGCCCTGCATTCTCTCGCTTGCCGTCGCAATTTCGGGCGGCCCGTAAATGTGCGCGATTTTCTGGCAGCCCGTATCGAGCAGATGACGTACCGCCATAATCGCTCCCTCGTAATTGTTGCTGCGAATCAACGTGCACTTGCTCGTATCCGAGGCACGATCCAATACAACGACGGGGATTTGCTGCTGTCTCAGTCTGTCCAGTTCCTGCTGAGTCAAATAATTGGAAGCAAATATAATTCCGTCAATTTTGCGCTTGCGCAAAATGTCCAGATAACGGATTTCCCGGTGGTCTTGATGGTCCGAATTGCAGAAGAAGACCGCGTAGCCCTTCTGCTGACTTACATCTTCAATGGCGCGGGCCAGCTCGGAGAAAAAGAGATTGGTGATATCGGGAAGAATCAGCGCAATCGTCGGCATGCTGTTGACCGCCATTCGGCGCGCCGCCAGCGGTTTATAACCCAACTGCTCCATCGCCGAAGCGATGCTTTGCTCTGCCTGCTTGCTGACGTAACCGTTCTGATTGATCATGCGGGAAACCGTAGCGATGGACACCCCCGCCAATTCCGCAACCTCTTTAATCGTCGCCAACCTTAACACCGCCGCTTCTTTGCTAGTGCTTGCCGCCAGAGCCGTTCTACCTCTGGAGCTTATCGAACAAATCTATGAAGATCGCATTCCGGTCTACGGATGCGACGTTTCTCATCAGGTGTCTGGAGCGGTCGAAACTCCACTGCAGCTTATCCGTCAATATCGGCGAATGAATGATGGGTGCCGGCGCCCACTTCTCGTTAAGCAGATAAGCAATCGCGCCAATATCCCAGATCACTTTGGCCCAGCCCAGACGATTGCTTCCATATTCCCGAACGAGCTCGATCAGCGCATCGCTGGCTTCGTTCTTGCCTCCGATGCAGGCTTCCATCTCCGGTACGGAGGTGAGCAAATGCGAAGTCACCGAATAACACGGAACGTGAACCAGCGGCACTCCACTGTTGAACAGTACCTGGGCGGCCAGAATGTCCTGATACACATTGTACGCGTTATTGTTGTTGTCATCCAAAGTGTTTCCGCCGAGCCAGACTACCACGATTCGGTTGACGAGATCGGGACAGAGCAGCAGCGCCGAAGCGATATTGGTGGAAGCCCCGATACCTACCACATAAAGCGGACGCTCGCTGGAATACCCTTTGGCTTTCTCGATCAGGTCAAGCACGGCAGGACTGGACACGGGATGATCCAGATCCGGCAAGTAGGTTTTGGAGCCTTTGAACACCAGGTTCTCGTGCGGAATATTGAGCATGCGCAGAAACCGCAAAATCTCGTTGTAGCTCAGCTCCATCCCGACGCCGGGGTCGGATGCCCGCTCGTTCATGGAGAAAGGCGCCGCATAGATCGCCTTGACATTCAGGCGCTCCTTGGACTTCAACGCGTAGACCAGCGCAAACTGGTCATCCACTTCCGTATACGTATCCGTGTCCAGCACTATATCCACGACGCCTTGCGGATGCTCAAGCATCTGTAGTCTGACGCTGTCATTCAACCGGGGAAATCTGTTCATTCATCCATTCCTCCTCTGATATTAACCTTTAATTCCCGAAGCTGCAATTCCTTCCACGAAATGCCGTTGCAGCAGCAAAAACACGATCAGGATGGGAAGCGACAGCAAGACGACGCCGGCCAATGTCAGATTCATCCGCTCGAACATTAAGTCCTTGACGGTTTTAAGCCCGACGACCAGCGTATAGTTTTCTCTGGATGCGAGGAAGGTTGCCGGAATCAAGTACGAATTCCACGTTCCCGAGAAACTGAAGATCGCGATGGAGGTGATAAGTGGCTTGGTCAGCGGCAGCATAATGCGGAAGAAAATGCCCTCCCGGCTTAATCCGTCGACTCTGGCCGCCTCCTCCAATTCCTTCGGAATGGTCAGGAAAAACTGGCGCGCCATAAAAATATATAAGCTGTTAAACAAAAACGGGACCGTAATGCCGTACATCGTATCGATCCAGCCCAAGTCCGCCAACTGAATGTAGACAGGCGTAATAATGAACTGGTACGGGATCATCATCGTCGCCAGCACCGCGACAAAAATCGCGTTCCTTCCCGGAAACTGCAAACGGCTCAGCGCATACCCGGCCATGCAATCGATGATGATATTTCCGATCACGATGCAGAACGTATTGACAACCGTGTTGCCGAACCAGCGAAGAACCGGGTAGCTCTCAAACAACAGACGGTAGTTTTCCAGCGTGAAGTGCCGCACCGATACGATCCGGTCGATGAACTGTAGCGGCAGCAGGGAATAGTACAGCGAATAGGCGAAAGGCAGGATGAAAAGCATTGCCAAGCCGGTCAGCAGAAGATACAGAAGCCCTTTTCTTGTCGCGTTCATCATCTATACCCTTTCATCACTCGTCTTTTCCGAACATTTTTTTCTGCAGCAGCGTGATGGCCAGAATCATGGCGAACAGAACGACCGCTGTGGCGCTGCCGAAGCCAACCTCACCGAACTTGAAGGAGTTGAGGTAGAAGAAGGTAACCAGCGTGCTGATCGATCCGGCCGGCGACCCCAATTGCCCTTGCCCGGATACCGCCGCGATCTGATCGAACACCTGGAAGGCGCTGATGGCGCCGTGCGTCAGCGCCAGAAACGTCACGGGCTTGAGCATCGGGAGCGTAATATACCGAAGCCTCTGCTTGCCGTTGGCGCCGTCCATCTCCGCCGCTTCGACGACTTCACCGGATATCGTCTGCAAGCCGGATAGATAAATAATCATGTAGAAGCCGACCTGCTGCCAGACGTACATCATAATAATGAACGGCAGCGCATACCTCGTATCCGCGAACCAGGACACGTTATCGATCCCGAAGTAGGATAATAGCGTGGGAATCGGTTTTCCGCCCACGAATAAATACATGAACACCGTTGCTACCGCAATGGACGAAATGACGTGGGGCATATAAAAAATCGTTCGGTATACGCTTCTTCCCTTGAAAGAAACATTGATGCAAACCGCCAGCAGAAGCGCAAAAAAAGTTTGCAAAGGCACGGCGACGACGACCATCGTCACCGTGTTGGACAGCGCATTGTAAAAGCTGTCATTCTTGAACAGCTTGACGAAGTTGTCCAAACCGACAAAATGGTTGTTCAGCTTCATGACATAGTTGTATTCGAAAAAACTGAGCCTGAAGGATTGCAGAGCAGGAATCAGAAACCAGACCGCCCACAACAGCATGGCTGGAAGCAAAAACAGATACGCCGTCCGCCACATCGACCGCGTATCCTTGCTCGCCGCTTTCCATCTCATTTTCGCACTTCACCTTCCACTAGCAGGCTGGAGCGGGAAGCTCCAACCCGCTTTAATCGTCCAGTTGCTTTTTTACTGCTCGAAGTCTTTCTTAGCCATGTTGACGACATCCTGACCCGTCATCGTGCTGTCGTTCTTGTAGATAGCCGATCCGATGGCGTTAATCAGCGCGTTCGTAAACTTCTGTGTTCTCGGAGGATATCCGAACGACACCGAGTACGGAACCGCCTCTTTTAACTGAGCCGTTTGCGGATTAATCTCGTAGAACTGATCGGAGATCGTCGTATCGCTCGGAATGATTCCTCTGTTCTCCAGCGCGTACTGTTGGAAGTCCTTCCGGGCCATATAGTTGATCACCCGGTTGACGATCTCTTCGTGCTCGGTGCTCTTCAGCGCCACGAAGGCGTCGGAGTGCATCGTCTCGGAAGGAGCGGCCGGATCGACTTGCGGAATCGGAATAATTTTATAATTCATATCGGGAGCTGCCGTCTGCAGGTTCGAGATGTACCAGATGCCGCCAGTCGACATGGCCGCCTTGCCCGCCGCGAAGGCGGCTCCGTCCCAAGCTTGCCCCAATTGCTTCGGTGATACGGCTAACCCTTCCTTGAACATCTCGATAATATAATCCATAGCCTTGGCGTTGGCCGGAGAGTCGATCGCCGCTCCTTCCTCCCAACCGCCGCCGAAGGACAGCGCATACTGGGTTAAGTGGAATTCGGAATCGATGTTGATGACCAGACCGTGAACGTCATCCTTGGTCAGCGCCTGGGCCGCCTCCTTCACCTCTTCCCAGGTGGAAGGGAGCTTGTTCTCGTCCAGACCGGCCTGTTTCCACAAATCCATGTTGATGACGAATCCGGCCGGAGCCGCCGTATACGGATAGCCGTACAGCTTGCCGTCCACCGTCCAGATGTCTTTCGCCGCTTGGGAGACGTTCGTCATCTCCAGCTTTGAAGGATCGAGTTCCAGGAAAAGCTCGTTCGAGATAAATTCCAAGTAGCGTTCGTTGGTGACATTGACAATATCGGGAGCCGCTTTCGCGGCGATCTGGGAAGGCAGAGTGTCCCAGAAGTCGGAATCGGAAGGATATTGGACGAATTCCACTTCAACGCCTGGAAGTTCTTGATCCAGGCCCTCAACCGCATACTGGTACGCTTTCAATACCGTATCATTGCCCCAATAGCCAAACTTGATCTTAACTTTCTCGACATTAGCGGATCCGGAAGGCTGAGCGGAATTTTCCGCCCCTTTATCGTTTCCGGAGGAACACGCGGACAGCAGCAGCGTCGCCGCCAACGCCGCGAACGCGAACGGGCGCAACTTCATCTTTGACATCTCCATAGCACCTCTCTGAGTTGATTTTAATGATTGGTCCGTTTTCTCTCGTTTTGTACCCGTTTCAACGCATTCTCGCTTGCTCTTACCCACAGAAGCGTTGAGTTGATGGAAGAGCCCCTTCTTTTTCACCTCACCTACGTATGAAAAATTTACACAAGGAAAGCCACAAAACTGTCGTTCATGATGAAACTGAAATCGCTTTCCGGTTACAGAATAGCAAATAACACCACAACACTCAACGTTCATACTGTTGATAATATCCGTAGTTTTCGCTGATTAATTCGAGTTTTCGATAACTTTCTCCATTTTTCGCCGATGTGATTTATTTCATATAACACCTAATATAATTGTGTAAAATTTACACACATTGCACTCCCCATAGTAAAACGACAAAAAGCCCCTAAGTCGCGCCTAAGGGTGCACTTCACCCGGCACGACCGGAGCTTTGGCTTGAACGGTTTCGCCTACTCATCGAGAGACACTTAAGACAGCTATACCAGCTCGTTCTTTCTCCGCAAATAAGCATAAAGGAACATGCAGCTGACGGAGCAGAGAAGCGCGAGCAGCGCGATAAATCCGTATCCGGCCTGCAGCCCCAGGGTCAAGCTTTCCTTGGCCGCCAGACCGGCTCCAAACAGCCTCCGGGCCGCGTCGATCACGACGCCGATCATCAGATTGCCGAAGACGCAGGCGATTCCCATCAGCGTCACGGTGAACGTGATCGCCGTTTCGGTGCCTCTGGGGTAACGTTTGGCGAGAATCGCCATGACCGTCGGGTAGATCGGCGCAATGCCGACGCCGGCAATCGCGAACAGAATCGCCCCCCGTTCGCCGATCATAATGGCCGCCATGCTGCACAAGCCCGAGACCGCGGACAGCAGGATGACCGATAGCGTGTAACCGATCTTGTCCGTCAGCGGACCGAGCAGCAGTCTGGCCGCCATGAAAAAGACGAAAAACAGCGACAGCATGCCCGATGCCGCCTCGGTCGACCAATCGTACGCCTTCTCCAAATAGTTGACGAGCCAGCCGCCGACAGCCAGCTCGGAGACGACTCCCAGCGAAAGCACGACGACGATCAGCCAGGCGGCCGGATCCCGCCCGAGCGCTTTCAGCGTCAGCCGCTCCCCCTGCTCCCCGCCTTCTCCGTCTCCGTCTCCGGGAAACTTGGCGAAGAGCGACGGAAGAATCGGCAGCAGCGACAGCGACAGCATAATCAAGTACATGCCCCGCCAGCCCAGCTCGCCGCCCATCGGCTGCCAGCCCATCATGGACGCGGCGACGATCGGGGCGACCGCCGAGCTGAGCCCGTAGAAGAAATGGGCCAGATTCATCATCGCGCCCGTATTGCGAGTGAATATGCGGGCCGCCATGATCGCCAGGCCGATCTCCAGCATGCCGTTGCCGATGTACATGAGAAAATAGGCGACCGACAGCTGAACGTAGTTCGCCGATACGTACATCAGCACTCCGGACACCGCCATCGATACGAAGGCCAGATTGCCCGTCCGCTTAATGCCGATCTTCCTTGTCAACAGCCCCGTGAACGAGCAAGCAACCAGATAGCCGAGCGAATTGAAAGCGAGCAGCATGCCGAGCTGCGTCTCATGAAGACTGAAATCGGCCTGCATTCGCGGAATGGCCGGCCCTTTCACGTTCTCGGATAATCCGAAAATCAAAAAGCCGCCGAATACGATCAGCAGAAGCAGCCAATCGTTCGTCTTCATCGCCTTGATGTTCAAGCTGAAGTCCCCCCGCTCGCCTTAAGTGGAGTCGACTGCGCCCGGGCCTCCCGGATCGTCGCCGTCGCATAGACGATCAGCGCCGCCCAGATCAGCGTAAAGCTGATCATCGTCACCTGGCTCACCGTCTCCTGGAACACGGTCACGCTTAAGATCAGCGTAAGCGTCGGACCGATGTACTGAATGAACCCGAGCATCGACAGCGGCAGCTTCGCGGCCGCCTTGGCGAATAGCAGCAGCGGCAATGCGGTAGCCGCTCCCGCGAACAGCAGCAGCGCAAGCGAGGACAGCGGCAGCGTCCATGCGGTCGCGCTGCCCGAAGCGCCGAGATAGCCCCAATAGACGAGCGCCGCCGGAACGACAATCGCGGTTTCGGTCATTAAGCCAAGCGAGGAATCGATCTTGACTCTCTTCTTGACGAGACCGTAGAGCCCGAAGCTTAATGCGAGGGTAAGCGAGACCCACGGCAGGCTTCCGTAATCGATCGTCACGAGGACGACGCCCGCTCCCGCCAGGGCGATCGCCAGCCACTGAGCCCCGGACGGCTTCTCGCGCAGAAAAAAGATCGCCAGCGCCACGTTAATGAGCGGGGTCAAATAATACCCGAGACTCGTCTCGACGACGTGACCGTTGTTGACGGCCCAGATAAAGAGGAGCCAGTTGACCGAGATCAACAGGCTGCTGGCGACAAGCGGCAGCAGCGCCTTCCGGTTTTTCAGCAGTCCGGCGAAATCCTTCCAGCGCCGCTGCAGCGAGAGAAGTCCGGCCACGAAGAGGAACGACCAGATCATTCTGTGCGACAGAATTTCTCCCGCCGGCATCGAATCGAATTCCTTCCAATACAAGGGCAGCAATCCCCATATGACATAAGCGAGTATCGCGTTGAACAATCCGACTTTCATGACGCATCCGCTCCAATCCGTTCGCTGAAACATGAAGGGAATTATATCACGAATTCCGCGGACTGAATATGGAAAATAAGAGGGACATCCGAGAAGCGGACGCCCTACTCAGAACGGGCGGGCTGCCTCTTCTTCCGTGCGCTCAGAACGGCCCATCTGACGCCCCAGACGGCAAGCGCGACGACCGCTGCCGCGATCGCAAGCTTCCACGAATGATGCTCGATCGCGTGCAGCACCCGCTCCCATTGCGGGCCGAAGACGTGTCCGAGACTGACGAACAAGGCGCACCAGAAGAGCGCGCCGCCGTAAGCGTAGGCCGCGAACGTCCGGAACGGCGAACCGATGATCCCGGCGAAGTAACCGGTCAGGTGCCTCACGCCGGGGATAAAATATCCGATAAAGACGAGCGCGTTCCCGTATTTGCGGTACCACTTCTGCGTTTTTTCAAGCTTGGACGGAGTGATCAGCAGCCACTTTCCGAACTTCAGGAGAAACGGCATTCCGGCTTTAAGCCCGACGAAATAGGTAATCGTCATGCCGATCGTCGTACCGGCGAAAGCCCAAGCGAACGCCTTCCAGCCGTTCAGAATGCCTGCGTACGACAAATAGCCGGCGTAGAGCATCGTCGTCTCCCCGGGGAAAGGCAGCGCAATGAATTCCAGCAGCAGCCCCAGGAACAGAACCTCGTAGCCGTACTGATCGAACAATCTTTCAATATTAAAGCTCATGGTCTTCTCTCGTCCTCTTCTCTATATTCCAGCCTCCTTATTATACCTGACTTTGAAAGAAAAGACGCCCAACCCGAGTCGGGGACGACTTAAGCCTGCCGACAAGCGTCTGCGAGAATTCGGCGAAGCGGTGAAACGCGTTTCTCTCTCGTTCCGCAGTGATCTTTGTCATAACCAAGAAGCGGAAGAACAAGATACAATCAATCGAAACGGGAAAAGGAGGGGGACAACATGAAGCCTGTTCGCGAGTCGAAAACATCCGGCCCTATCGGCGTCATGTGGAAAACGGTTTCGGAGGATTGCAACCTCGCCTGCAGCTATTGCTATTACAGCACCTGCAGGGGGAAACCCGGAAACAAAATCAACAGAATCGACTCCTCGCTGCTCGAGAAATTTATCAAGGAATATATGGCGTTATCGCAAGGAGTCGCTTCCTTTGCCTGGCAAGGAGGAGAGCCGCTCTTGGCGGGTCTTGATTTTTTCGAGGAAGTCGTCGCGCTCCAAGCGAAATACGCCTTGCCGAATACCGTCATCAGCAATGCCCTGCAAACGAACGGGACACTGCTTCATGACCGGTGGGCCGCCTTTCTCAAACGATATCGTTTTCTGGTCGGCGTCAGTCTGGACGGTCCCAAAGAAATTCACGACCGCCGCCGGGCGGATGCCCGAGGTCAAGGAAGCTTCGACAGAGTCATGAAGGGGATCTCTCACCTGCGTCGTCATGACGTGGACTTCAACATTCTTACCGTCATCCATAAAGACAATGTCGGTAAAGCGGAAGAGCTGTACCGGTTTTATGAGCAGGCAAAATTCGGCTTCGTTCAATTCATCCCGTGCATGCGATTTCACTCGAAGCGGATCGACCAGCCCGGCTTGTACGAAATCACGCCGGAGCAATACGGCGACTTTCTGTGCGAGGCGTTCGACTGCTGGTACAATAACGGACATCCTGTCCTGTCCGAGCGTTTCTTCGACAACATGCTCAGCGTCTACGCCCGCCGCGAAGCCGAACTGTGCGTTCACCGGAAAACCTGTTCGAGCACGCTTATTTTGGAACAAAACGGCGATGCTTTTCCATGCGACTTTTACATTCACCCCGACTGGAAAATCGGCAACGTCGTCACGGATGCCCTTCCCGATATTCTGAATCATCCCTTGCACGAGCAATTCTCGAACATGAAGCTGCGGCTGTCCGAACAGTGCAAGACGTGTCCCTGGCTTGAGCTGTGTTACGGAGGCTGTCCGCGCAACCGCAGATGGAGTGACGACTTGCGCGAATCGGACCCGGATTATTTCTGTCTCAGTTACCAGAAAATATACGCTTATGCGCATGAGCGGATGGTTGCGCTTTCGGAAAAGGTTCGCCGCAATTGGTTTGCGCAGGGCCTCAATGTTTATTACAAAGGAAAGCTGCCGGGAAGAAACGATCTGTGCGCTTGCGGCAGCGGAAGAAAGTACAAGCATTGCTGCTTGGAGCTCGCGGGGCGATGATCTGGGAATGTCTGAAAAATCGCCGATTCGTCCGCCCCCTTAGCTCCTGCCCCGCTTAGAGGGCGTCCTCTCGGCCCGATAGAAAAGACGCCCACCCCGTCGGGGGGCGTCTTAAGCTGATGTTCCAGCGAAGCGGTCGACCGCGGGGTCACTTGACCGCCGATACCCGTCCTTCCGTCATCTGGACGAGCTGTTCAGGCGTCAGTTGGAACACCGCCTTCGGATGTCCCGCCGCCGCCCACAGCGTCTCGAACTGCAGCAAATCCTCGTCGATAACCGTCATGATCGGCTCCGCATGCCCGATCGGGGCGACTCCGCCGATGACGAAGCCGGTCCGTTCGCGTACGAAATCGGCATCCGCCTTCTCCAGCTTGTCGCCGATCTCCGCCGCGATTTTCTTCTCGTCGACGCGGTTGACGCCGCTGGCGACGACAAGCAAGGGGGCATCGGCTCGCTTCCGTCGGAAGACAATCGACTTGGCGATCTGAGCTATCTCGCATCCGATCGCGTTCGCCGCCTCCTGGGCCGTGCGCGTGCTGTCCGGCAGCTCCACCACCCGGTTTTCGTAGCCCGACTCCGACAACAGCTCCTGAATGCGCTGCGCGCTTTCTTTTAATGGCATGCCCGTTCCTCCGTTCTTGCGGCAAAGGTTCTATTCCTTGGCGTTGTCCAGCAAAATCGCGTTGATGCCGTTCAGGAACGCGTTCGCGCTCGCCTTCACGATATCGGTATCCATCGCGCGTCCCGTATACGTCTTGCCGTCGAATGAGAGGCGCAGGTTCACCCGGCCGATCGCCTCCTTGCCTCTGGACAGGCTGCTGATCCTGTAATCCTTCAGCTCGACGTCCAAGCCGACCAGCGTCTTGATGACGCCATACAGCGCGTCGATCGGACCGTCGCCGACTGCGCTTCCCTTGACGATCTCCGTACCTTTCTTCAATTGAACCGAGGCGGTCGGGAACATGTCGTTGCTGACGACCTGGAACGAGTCGAGCGCGTACAGCTGCTTCTCCCCGTCGCCGGCTTCGTTGTGATCCGCCGCCAAATAAAAGACGTCGTGATCGTACACTTCCTTCTTCGCGTCGGCCAGCGCCAGAAACTTCGCGAACAGCGCCTCGAACGCTTCTCCTTCTCCCGGATCGAAGCCCATTTTCTCCACCGCGTTTCTGAACGCATGTCGACCGGACCGCGCGGTCAGAATCATCTCCATCTTCTCTGCGCCCACATCCTCGGGAGACATAATCTCGTAGACGTTCTTATCCTTCAGCAAGCCGTCCTGGTGAATGCCGGAGGAATGCGCGAAGGCGTTCTCCCCGGTGATCGCCTTGTTGACCTGCACGTCCAACCCCGTCAGATGGCTGACCAGGCGGGAGGATTTGAGCAGCTCCTTCGTCCGGATGTCCGTATAGCCGCCGTAGAAGCTTTCCCGGACTTTAAGCGCCATGACGACTTCCTCCAGGGACGTGTTGCCCGCCCGTTCGCCCAGACCGTTGATCGTCACCTCCACCTTATCGGCGCCGTTCCGGACCGCGCTCAGCGTGTTGGCCGTCGCCATCCCCATGTCGTTATGGCAATGGACGCTCAGAACGACGCGGTCGTCCAAGTTTTTGAGCCGCTCGTTAAGCTTGCGGATCAGCTCTCCGTACTCTTCGGGAACCGCGAATCCGACCGTGTCGGGAACGTTGATCATTGTCGCTCCCGCCTTGACGACCGCCTCGATCGTCGACCACAAATACTCGAAGTCGGAGCGCGACGCGTCCTCCGTCGAATACTGAACGTTCGGCAGCAGCGTCTTCGCGTATTTCACCGCATCAACGCCCATCTGCAGCACCGCGTCCTTCGAGCGGTTGAACTTCTTCTCCACGTGAATGTTCGACGTGCCGAGTACGATATGGATCAGCGGATTTTGCGCCAGCTTGATGCTCTCGTAGACGGCGTCGATATCCTTCTTGACGGCTCGGGCCAGCGCCGTAATCGATACGGTATCGCCTACGCTGCGCACGATTTCCTGCACGGCGCGGAAGTCCCCCTCGGACGAGGCCGGAAATCCGGCCTCGATGATGTCGACGTTCAGACGCTTGAGCTGCTTGGCGATTTCCAGTTTCTGATATACGTTCAATTTGGCTCCCGGCACTTGTTCTCCGTCGCGCAAAGTGGTGTCCAGTACGATAATTTTTCTGCTCATGTTCGTTTCCTCCCGTAGGTTGGTGTTTCGCGATCTATGTGAAGCGAGGCTGGACGGACCCGGAATCCGGCCAACAAAAAAACCCCGTCTCTGCTATAGAGACGAGGTTGAACTCGCGGTACCACTCTAATTCGTTTTCCGCAAGCGGAAAACAATCTTCTTCGATGGCCATCACCATCTATCCCTGTAACGGTGGAATTCCGTCCTGCCTTACATTGTCGGGCAAGCTGTTCATAGACGAGTTCGGAATGGACGACGCTGCCGTTTCGCACCCGCCAACGGCTCTCTGAAAGGTCATGTCATTCTTACTATTTCTAATCGCAACATTTGAGTAATGAAGTTAATGGCTATTATAGGATGTCGGAACGGAGATGTCAACACCGTTATTCTGCCGAATTTTTAAACTAAGCCTCTTTCTTCGCCGGCTTCTCGCGCCTTCTTCCGGAATTCGCTCCGGTACGAAACTGCGCGGGCGTCACTCCCGCCCACTTCTTGAAGGCGTTCTGAAACGCGCTCGGCTCCGAATAATGCAGCAGATAGGCGATCTCCGATACCGAATGCTCCGAACGGCTCAAGTACCCCTTGGCCAGCTCCATCCGTACGCTCGCGCACAGCCCGTTGAAGGAGGCGTTCTCCTCCTTGAGCTTCGCTTGCAGCGTTCTCGTGCTCATCCCGAAATGCAGGGCGGTCTGCCGTAATGTAGGGAAGGCGACGGGCAGTCGCTGCATCAGCCATTGGAAGACGCCGTCCGACAATGTCTTGCCTCGCATCAGCCTCTCCATCGTCTCGACGGCGATCGCCTCGAACGACGACCTCAAGCGAGCGTCGGAGTATAAGATCGGAGCGTTCAGCACCTCCCTGTCCATTCGGAAAAACGTTTCCGCGCCGCCGAAGCGCGGCTCGATTCCGAAGACGGACACATAGAGAGCGACGTCATACGATGCGTCGTGCGAAGGCGCATCATGGGAAAATTGAAGCTCATGCAGCGGAACCGATCGGTTAGCGAATTTGCATATAAGCTGGTAAACCGAGCTCGCCATGTCCTCCATACAGTGCCGGGACATCCGCGTCGCCGGATTCAGGGGGTACAAGCGAATCACAGCGTCCCGCCCTTCTTTCTCCCAAGCGAGATTAAAGCCGCTGCACAAAATAACGTTAAATCTCCGATAAGCGTCCAGCGCATCCGCGATCGTCTCCGAGTGCATCATCACGTACCCGAGAATGCCCATATCGGACACGTCGGTCATCTGCCCCTGGTTCAGGCCGAAATAATCGTCGTCCGTGTACGCTGCTGCGGCGTTCATCAGCCGTTCCAGCTCCCGAGCGGAAATTCTCGCTTCCGGGTCCCGCAGCAGCGCCCCGTCGAAAGCGGCGGACTCGCAAAACCGCTCTGTATCGAAGCCTTTGCGGACGAGCGTCTTCATAATCGGATACACCATCGTCACGGCCATTCCCTGATCGTTCACGCGCCGACCTCCCTTGCGCGATTCAGCAGATTTCCTGCGCGTCGCATCATAGGCGACTCGCGCGGTTCGTCGTATGCTGAATACAGTTCTTACCCGCTATCCTAACACAAATACAGGGAAAAAGAATCCTGCGAAGGTTCCCTTCCCGATACGGAGGTCTCGCTATGAGCAAAAAAATTCTCGTCATTACCGGCCACCCGAATCCCGAAAGCTTCTGTTCCGCCCTGTCCCAAGCCTATGCGGAAGGCGCTTCCGGCTCCCGTGCCAGCGTGCGGCTGATCGATCTCAGCCGAATTTCGTTCGATCAGAATCTGAGGCACGGCTATCGCCGAAGAACCGAGCTGGAGCCCGAGCTCGTCGAAGCCCAGGAAGCGATCCGCTGGGCCGATCACCTCGTGTTCGTCTATCCGACCTGGTGGGGCGCGATGCCGGCCGTCTTGAAAGGCTTCTTCGACCGCGTGTTCCTTCCCGGCTTCGCCTTCAAGTACAGGGAAAATTCCCCGCTATGGGATAAGCTGCTCACGGGCAAAACGGCGCGCCTCATCGTCACGATGGACACGCCGCCCTGGTACAATCGCTTGATCTACAGGCGGGCCGGCCACAGCGTCATGAAGCGCAACATCCTGCAGTTTTGCGGCATCCAGCCGGTTCGCGTTACCGAGATTACCCCGCTCAAAGGCTCCACGGACGCGCAGCGGGCCAAATGGCTGGAGCAGGCGAGAAAACTCGGCGCAGCCCAAGCCTAGGGCGTGTATGCATACTCCGAGGAAAGCAGATATGGCCGAATACACCCCCTAGAACGGCTTGGCGATCATAAGCGCGAGAACGGCGATCGGCAGCAAGGTCGCGGCTGCGCCGAAGACGGCCCACAGCCGCGACGCTCGCCGGTACTCCGCGGTTAAGCTTCCTCCGGCGACCGATGCAGCGCTGTGACGGATCATCGCCCGCTGCAGCGGAATCAGCACCGCTCCCCAGATGAGGCCTGTCGCTCCGAAGACGGCGAGCGAAACCGTCAGCCAATTGCTCTCGTCCATCGGCATGCCGGCCTTGTGCGCCATGGCGACGCCGGACGCCGTAACGAGGACGATGCCGGGCAGCGTAAAGACGAAGTCAGCCAGCATGACGCTCTTCGCGGCATCATGGACGACGACCGGATTCCCTCCGAGATCGGCCCGTACTTTCCAGAAAGCGGCCGTGACGATGTTGCCGACGAACAGAACGACGCCGACAATGTGAAGCGTTAGCCACAAATTCATCGGTTACCCTCTCCCTTTAAGTGTATGAGACTGAAGCAGACTGCGAATGAGCCCGGTAAAATCCGAAGCGGCGAAGTCGGCGGATACGCCGGGAATGGACGAGCGCACGCGCAATCCGAGCGAGATCAGCACGAATAAATCGCCCATTTTCCCCGCGTCCACGGTGTCCGGAATGACGCCGTGCCGCTGTCCGGATTCGATCCATTGCCTGGAAAACCGCGCGGTCTGCTCGTAATAGCGTCCCAGCGCTTCCCCGACGGCGGGGTCCTCGTCCTTGCCCAGCAAGTAAGCGAGCACCTTGTTCGTCACGTCCTGTCCGTCCTCCAGCGCGGCGAAGTCTTCGGCGATCTTGCTCAGCGGTCCTTCGAACGTCTTCGCTTCGCGCTCCGTCTCCGCCGTAAACCGCTTGTCGGTCTCCTCCAGCCGTTCGTGCAGCACCCAGGCGAAAATCTCGTCCTTGCTTCTAACATGGTGAAAAATCGCTCCCTTGGACAGCTTCGACCGGTCCATGATGTCGTTCATCGTAATGGCGGCGCAGCCTTTTTCCCGAATGAGCTCCTTCGTCGCGTCGAGCAGCCGGCCGATCGTCATCTGCTTGCGTTCCACTTGCTTCACGGGCATCTTCCCCTCTCTTTGTTTTTATTTTACAAACAGACCGTCGGTTTGTAAATAGGGAGATCTGATGAAGGACCCCATGATTCGAACCGATCAGCCGGATTTCCAACATAGACCCCGTCGCCTGACTGCCGAAAAAGCCCATCCCGCGTCCTTCCGGAGCGAAGATGGGCTTCTCGACAGAGCTGCAGGTTTACTGCTGCGATACGGATTTGAACCAATCGTTGACTTCCAGCGTCACCTGATCGCCGCCGTTCGCTTTCCAACTGGCGACGAAGTCGTCAAACGCGTCTACCGGAAGCTTGCCGTAGATGATTATGTTGAACGTCGCCGATCTCGCTGCCCTCGATCGCGACGATTGCCTTGTTCACGATGGTCGGCCACTGGAACGCCTACTTCGACGGCCTGATCTATATGAAGGGAGCCGAAAATCTGCCGCTCGCCAGCTTCATGCAAACCGTCATCGTGCAGGGCAACATGACCAGCTTCGATCCCGATATGATCGCCAACATGTCCCAGCGCACGATCCGCGCCTCGCAAATCGTCATCGGCGCGGTTAAGGAGTAGTGGCTCCGCATGCTCCGGCATCGCCGGTTTAGGCGCCCCTTCGGGGGCCCAACTCGGGATTTGAAGCTTTCGCGGGGCTGACCAAACGGTAAGGCTAAAGGGATAAAAAATATCGCATCAAATATCGCCGTCTCCTTCACGGAGGGACGGCGTATTTGTTTGCTCCGCCAGCAGCGTTGCGCGATCGGAAGCCTGCCGTCTATATTCCTTGGGCGTCAGACCGCGGTGTTTGCGAAACACCTTATGGAAGAAGCTGATATCCCCGAAACCCGCCTCATAGGCGATATCCGTAACTTTGCGGTCCGTTTCCGCGAGCAGCCAGCAGGTATGTCGGATTCGTGTCTTGTGTAAGTAATCCACGAAGCTGCTTCCCGTCGCTACGCGGAATTTAGCCGTGAAAGAGGAAACGCTCATCCCGCAAAGCCGGCTGACCTGCTCAAGCGTCAGCGGTTGACGGAACTCCCGCTCGATGAAATAGCAAACGGACTCGATCCAATTGCGGTCGCCGACCATTGGAAGCGGAAGGATGCCGGGCTTTTCGTTCAGATAGCGGCTGAGCCAGACGAGGCACTCGATCCATCGGGTTTTTACCAGCAGCCGCCAGCCCTCTCGTTGCTCGGCATATTCGCGGTAGATCGTATCCAGATGGTGAAGGATAACCTGGCACTGCTCATCCTGCAGCGGCTGGTACGGAACAAATGAGGCGCTTCGTCGCAGGAAGGGGAGCAAATAAAAGAACTGGACGAAGGCGGGCAATAGGAGGAGGGAATCGAGCTCTCTTCGCAGGAAATCAGGGTCAAACAGGACGTTGTAGACGATGGTCTCCTCGCTTGCCCCGTTATAGCTGTGAAAAATGTTCGGTTCAATCACGAACACGTCGCCTTTCTGCAACGTATAGCGATTGCCTGCCATCTCGTGCTCCGCGTTGCCGGAAACGACAAACACCAGCTCGATGAAATCGTGCGTGTGGGATGGAATATACTCGTTCGGCTGTATGGCGTATCTGTCGATATGGAACGGAAATCCTTCATTCTTGAAATAATGTGCGCCTGAATGAATGTTCATAACGAACCCTCCTAGGAACAGTATAGCGCAGAGTCCCATCGACGACTTGGCGGATCGCCTGTTTTTTTTAGTCGATCCGCCAAGTCTGAACAGAAGGCGATCCCTTACAGTAATAGTGAAAACGATGATGGAAAGGGTGACTGTCGTGTTAGACAATACGATCAAACTCACGGATGAGCAGGTAAGCTACTACAGGGAAAACGGTTTTGTCCAAGTGGAAAACATGCTGACTACGGAAGAGCTGGAAGAACTGCGCGAAAACCTAGAGGAGGCGATGGGCGTCCAAGGAGGCCGCGGGGTCCAAACCTCCGGCGTCGGCGATCTCTATTATAAGGTGCTGAACCAGCGGGTCAACACGTGGCGAGACCACGGCGGGATGGCCCGGTTCGTTCTGTCTAAGCGGTTCGCGGATGCGGCGAAGCAGCTGACGGGCTTTTCCGGCGTCCGTCTCTTCCATGACCATGCCCTGTTCAAAATGCCGAGGGATTCCAAGCCGACGCCCTGGCATCAAGACTGGCCTTACTGGCCGATGAACGAGACCGGCGCTATGTCGATTTGGATCGCGCTGGACGATGTGGACGAAAACAACGGCTGCATGATGTTCGTTCCGAAATCGCAAAGGGTGAAAAATCTTAAGACGATCGACTTGGTCAATCCCGAGGATATATTCAGCGACGAAGGCGCGTCTGGGGTGGATCGCAATATGGCGGCGATCGTCCGCTTGAAAGCTGGCAGTTGCACGTTCCACGACGGATTGACCTTCCATTACGCGCATGCCAACACGACCGACCGGCCACGCCGGGCGCTTGCGATCATCTACATGGCGGACGGCACGACCTATAGCGGTTCGAACCATGTATGTACCGACGGACAGGGATTCGAGAAAGGCGACGTGCTCCGGGGTGGCATGTTCCCGAAACTGGCTTAAGGAGGCAGCATGCGTTACCGCGAATCCAACCCATTGTAAAAGCGCTTGTACGATCGGGAGCAAATCAACAGATCGAGGAGGTCGAGTATTCGATGGAAGCTGTCGGCTCAACACTCATACGCTCGCAAGGCACATTGGAAGAAGCGCTTGCACAAGTCAACCGGATGGGTTTTCGTCTGGTCGAGCTTGGGGTGCAGCCCTGGTGCGATTTGAAACCGGAAAATCTGATGAATCGCTATGAACGAGAACTTGCCCGTGTCCAACACTTGCTGGAGCAGCATCATTTAACAGCCGTCGGGCTGAATGCCGGGCTAACGGAACGGACAACGGAGGAAATGCAAATGCTGGCCGCATTGGCAAATGATTTGTCCATAAAGATCATTACGACCAATCCGCGCTCCCCGGAAACCGACTTCGCGGGAGAAGTGGAGCAACTGCGCGAGCTTGTCCGTATTTGCGCGGCCACAGGCGCACAGGCCACCATTGAAACCCATATGTTCTCCATGACGGAAAAGCCAGAGAATGCGCTACGGCTGGCGCAGCATGTACCCGGTCTCGGCCTCACCCTGGACGTA
Organism: Cohnella hongkongensis; assembly: GCF_042654645.1. Classification (NCBI taxonomy): domain Bacteria; kingdom Bacillati; phylum Bacillota; class Bacilli; order Caryophanales; family Paenibacillaceae; genus Cohnella; species Cohnella hongkongensis. Next base: position 223,160 of record NZ_JBHSEP010000001.1, read on the forward strand.
TCGCATTATTATTGCAACGGGAGTGAAGACCGGATCCGTCCGCTGCTCCCATTCGTCAAGCATGTGCATATAAGGGATTGCGGACGAACTTGGGACCGCATCCAAATGCCATTCGGCGAGGGTCTGCTCGAATTGAAGCGCTGGGCGGATGAGTTGCGCGCTGCCAGCTACAACGGATTTATTGCCGTTGAGTACATTGATTTGCCGGATGTAGCTTTTGCCGTAGAGGAGGCAACGGTGAACTGCAAAAAAGCCATTGAGGCGATTTGGGGAGATGAATAAAATGAGCGCATTCAAAGCTGTTGTCATCGGTTGCGGCGGAGCGGGTACCAACCACGCCGTCGGTTATTCCAAACTCCCCGACGTTCAATTTGTCGGCGCTGCGGACATTGATTTGTCCAAAGCGCAAGCACTCACTGCCAAAGTGGGCGGAGTGGCCTACGCTTCCTTCGAAGAGTTGATCTTAACGGAAAAGCCGGATCTCGTGTCCGTATGCACGCGCGAGTATGACCATGACCTGCCCGCGATCTTCGCTCTGGAGAACGGCTGCCATGTGTTAAGCGAAAAAATAATGGCGCACAGCTTGCAAGCAGGGACCCGCATGGCGGAGGCGGCCATGCGATCAGGCAAACAGTTGGGTGTCGATTATAATTACCGTTTCATCGACAGTATTCAAATTTTGAAACAACAGCTGGATGCAGGCGCTATCGGGGATGTCAAAACGGCATCGTTTCAGGTTCACGCTTACTGCCATCACCATGCACTCGATCTGATCCGGTTTCTGTTCGGCGATCCGGACGAGTTGATCTCCACGTTGACCGAAATCGACGCGGAACGGAATTACCCGTGGGATCGCGCGCATGAATTGCTCTATATTCCGTCCTACAATGAAACGACGGTCATTCGCTTCGGTAGGATGCTGCTTACGCTAACCGCTTGCCACCGGTCCTTCCGCTATCCGTTGATGGAAATCGATATTGTCGGTACCCATGGTATTCTCCAGGTATGCCGCATGAACATCGCTTCCGTTAACGGAGAAGTGACGATCCAGCACGAGGAACGAATCGATCGCATCGTTCCGGAGCCCTTAACGCTTGACGATACCTTTTACCGATCCGTCGCCAGCTGGGTGGACACCCTAAAAGGCAATCCAACCGTGAGTGCGACCGGAGAAGACGGTTTGCAAACCATGATGCTGGAGCAAGCGATTTCCCGATCCCATCGGGAAAAACGTTATATCATCCCTGCGCCTCGTCATGCCGAAGGCTGAAATCCATCCATTCATCAAAAGATGGCTCCTGCATGCATCAGGAGTCATCTTATGTCGGTTTAGCCTTGCTTGTTGTCCGAATCAACCCTGAATTTTGCCTTTATCAAAGAGTAGAATAGGGGTGAATGAGCAAGGAAAGAAGGTAGATCGATGTTCCGTTTGATATCCCATTTGACGATCCTACAGAAACTGATTCTCACGTTTCTTCTCGTTCTCGCGCCTTTATACATCTTGAGTTTATCGATGAACGAGTCGGGATCCGAGACGCTCAAGTCAGAGATCTCGAAATCCATGTTTTCGAAAGTCAACTATTACATGAATACGATCGACTCCGAATTCAACCGCATCATCAAGCAGGAATTCGAGCTGATGTACGATGACGACTTGTCCAAACTAAGCGTGGCGTATTCGGCGATGAACAATATCGAGCGAATGCAGTCGACCCGCAGGCTCGTCAAACGGCTGGAAATGTTGAAGAGCTCCAATCGTTACGTAAAGGACATTGCCGTTTATGTTAGCGACATAGGGAGCACCCTTGCCACTGCCAGCTCTACGGTTCCTTTCCCGACCGACGAGTTTTTCCATTCCCCGATGTCGAAAGAACGGCTGGACACGCCGATCCGACTTTGGAACGACCGGATGTTCATCAGTTTCCCCTTTCCGGAGCGGGCTTTCCTCGGCGACCTGGGGAGACCTTCCTTCGTCGTTCATGTTGAAATCCATACGAAGGAATTGTTAAACGATCTGAATCGTTTCGTTTCTCATGAAGAAGGAGGTACGGTGTTGGCGGATTCGGCCCGGTCCTGGATTTTGTCGGACCGGCAGGATTCGCATTTTCAGGATCGCATACTGGCTTGGCTGGACGATACGACCGCGGCGGCTCAAACGAACGGAGCCGGAACTTTGTCCATCCAGGATCGAAAATATATGGTCACGTATCAGAGAGCCCTGAGCATCGGCGCGGTTATGCTGACTTATACGCCAGAGGAGCGGATGCTTCAACCCATCTTGAAGTATAAAAGGTGGTACTGGCTTCTTTTGGTTGTCTCCTTGTTCATCATCCTGATCTTCTCCTATTCGATCTACAGCTTGATTCACCGGCCTCTCGTCCGTCTACTTCAGTCTTTCAGAAGCGCCGAGATGGGCAAATTCCAGCGAATCGGTTCCTATCGGTTCAAGGATGAATTCTCCTATTTGTATTTTCAATTCAATCAGATGATCGAAAGGCTGCAAATACTGATTCATGAAGTGTACGAGCAGAGGTATCGCGCGCAATTGGCCGAGTTGAGGAAGCTGCAGTCGCAGATCAATCCGCACTTTTTTTACAACAGCTTCTTTATCCTGTACCGAATGGCCAAATCGGAAGATTACGAGAGCGTCATGCGGTTAACGAAGCTTTTGGGAGAGTACTATCAGTTCATCACGAGGGACGGCCATGACATCATCTCCCTCGATACTGAGGTTCGATTCGCGAGAACGTATGCGGAAATCCAAAACATCCGCTTCTCCAGACGCATTGCGTTACAATTTCCGGAGCTTCCGGCGACGATGGACGCGATCCTCGTCCCGCGGCTTACGCTGCAGCCATTGATCGAGAATGCCTATAACCACGGATTGGAGAAGAAGAGCGCTGGCGGCTTGATCCGAGTTCTCTTTGTCGAGGAGAAGAGCCAAGTGACGATCACCGTGGAGGACAACGGAGAAGAAATGAATGAAAATCTGCTTGCGGAGCTTCGGAGAAGTTTGTTGTCTCCGGACGCAGTGGCGGAAAGCACCGGAATGATCAATATCCATCGCAGAATCCGCATTCATTGCAAGAATAAAGGCGGACTTTCGCTTTCGCGGAGCGAACTTGGGGGGTTGCAGGTGACCGTCGCCATACCGAAGGAGGAGAACGAGCATGTATAAGCTGCTGATCGTGGACGATGAAGATATGATCGTGGACGGCTTGCATGCGATCTTCACGGAGCAAGAAGAGCTGGACCTCCAAGTTTACAGGGCTTACTCCGGAGACGAGGCCATTCGCGTGCTCGACCAAACCAAAATCGACGTCGTCCTCTCCGACATTCGAATGCCCGGCATCAGCGGGCTCGAGCTTCAAGGCGAAATCATGAAGCGGTGGCCGGATTGCAAGGTGATTTTCCTGACCGGCTACAACGAGTTCGAGTTGGTTCAGAAAGCGGTCAGGGAAGGCGCCGTCAACTACATTTTGAAAAACGAGGATGACGAAGAAATCGTCGAATCGGTCAAAAAAGCCATTGCGCTCACCCGTGCGGAAAGAAGCGGCAAAAATTTCGTCGAAGCTGCGAAACAGCGGCTCCGAATCGCTCTTCCCGCCTTGCGGAGCGAGTATTTGAACAAGATCTGCGAGGGATACCGGACCATCAAATCGCTGACGCCGGAAATTTTCGAGGACCTGGTCGTGAAGCCCGATCTAGAAGTGCCTGTCGTCCTTGTCCTGGGAAAGGTCGACGAGTGGAAGCCCGCCTATGGACAGACGGACAAATTGCTTCTGCTCGGCGCCTTGGAGAACATCGGAATGGAGTGCTTTAACGGGTTTATCATTCTCAAGTCATCCTTTGAGGACCATTCTTTTTTCTGGGTACTTCAGCCTGCAAACGGTCATTGGGATTCTCTCCCGTCGGGAAATCCGGGTGCTTTGATTTGCGGCACGCTGGAGAACATCCAACAGATCGCCAAAGAGCTGCTGCAGCTTCCCGTCTCGTTCTCCACCCTCAGCGGGCCGGTCTCGTGGTACCGCATCGCTTCCGGCTATGCAGTGTTGAAAAGATCGCTGGTTCGAAAGCTTGGCCATGAAATGCTGGTCGTGCTGAACGGAGAGGACGACGAAGCGAAGGAGGATCAAGAGCGGCGGAACGAGCATCATATCCGGATGCTGTTCGGCAACTTGCTGGAAGAAGACGGGGTGTTCGATCCCGAACAAGCCGAGCGAAGTTTCCGGATCCTCTGCGAGATCCGGCAGTTTCTTGCCGTCTCGTACATCGATGCGGCCTTGTATTCGGAATTGTACCTCACGCTCATTTCCAAAATGCTGCAGCAGCTTAATTCGTGGGGCGGTACGGATAACGAAACACTGCTGAAGAGATTGTGGGATCTGCTCGACAGCGAGCATCGGACCGATCCGCAGAAAGGCTTGGAAGCCGTCGGACAGTTGTTGGCTGCGTGGAACGATGCCAAAGGGTCGGAGCGGTTGGAGGCGGGGAGCCGCATCGTCGCCGTCGTGAACCAAATCATCGAGGATCACCTGCACGAGGACCTGTCCCTTGCGTTTCTTTCCGGCAAAGTCTATTTGAATCCGGCTTACTTATCCAGGATTTACAAAAGCCGCACGGGCAAAAATCTGATCGATGCGATTAACGAGCGCCGCATCGCCAAGGCCAATGAGTTGCTGGAAGGATCGCTGATGAAAATTATCGATATCGCCCGCGCTGTCGGTTTTCAATCGCCAGCTTATTTCTCCAGGCTGTACAAGAAATTGACCGGGCAAACGCCGCAGGAGCATCGGGATCGGTCGATTCGGTTGAACAACCGGGACGGCTGAATGCTGCATGCATAAATGGTAGAAATCGGGCAACGATCGTCAAGATCGTCCCGTTGTGAGGGACGGTCCCGGACTGGATAATTAAAGCGTATTCACATACGAGGAGGCTAATCCATGAAAAAGAGAGGTCAATCGAGGACGTATGCGGCCATCTGTGTGATGCTCGCGATCATGCTGGCGCTGTCCGCCTGCGGAGGTACCAAGGGAACCGAAGGAAGCTCTTCGCCTGAGGCAGCCTCGCCATCTTCCGCAAGCGCGAACGATTCGGGCCAGCCCGGGGAAGGCAAGGCGGAAGAGGATCCGTACTTCGGCAAGTACGACCAGCCGATCGAAGTGACGACGGTCCGGAAGCAAGACGATACGTTCAAGTTCGACAGTGGGGAGTCGCTGGACAACAACGTATGGAGCCGGACGCTAGAGAGCGAATTGAATATCAAGGTCAAAAATGCGTGGGTCGCAAACGGGGAGCAATACGATCAAAAAATGAACGTTTCGATCGCATCGGGCGACCTTCCGCAAATCATTCCCGTAAGCGCGGTTCAATTAAAGCAGCTTGTCGATGCCGACTTGATCATGGATCTCACAGACATCTATGAGAAGCACGCCTCTCCGTTCCTGAAAGAAATCATGAACCAGGGCGGACCGGAGGTAATGGCGTCGGCAACTTTCGGCGGCAAGCTGATGGCAATGCCTTTCACCGGCTCTCCGCAAGACGGCTATTCGATGTACTGGGCCCGAACGGATTGGCTGGAGAAGCTGGGCCTTACCGCTCCGAAGACGATGGACGAGTTTTACAAGGTCATGGAAGCGTTCGTCAAAGATGACCCCGACGGCAACGGCAAAGCCGATACGATCGGCCTGTCCATGACGAACGGACTATTCGGTGTCGGTTATGCGACGCTTGAAGGCTTTTTCAACGGCTTTCACGCTTACCCCAGAATATGGCTGGATGACGGAAGCGGCAATCTGGTCTACGGCTCCGTTCAGCCCGAGGTGAAAGCGGCCTTGGCCAAGCTGCAGGAACTGTACAAGGCTGGTCTGCTGGACCAGGAGTTCGGGGTGAAGGACGGAGGAAAGGCCGCGGAATTGTCCGCATCCGGCAAAGCGGGCCTGCATTTCGGCGGCATGGCGAATTCCATCTGGCCGCTTCAGCCGAGCAGAAAGAACAATCCCGACGCGCAATGGAGGGCGTTCGCGCTTCCGACGGTCGATGACAAGCCGGCCCGAACGCCGCACAGTTTGGCCGTCGGTCAGTATTATGCCGTGTTGAAGGGTACGGAACATCCGGAAGCGTTAGTCAAATCACTGAATGTGTTCGTCGAGAAAGGCTGGGGAAAATCGACCACGCCCGAAATCTACGCCATGCATTGGAATGCGGGCGGTTTGGAAAGGCATAAATACGCGCCGTTCCAGGCCTGGCCAGCCAGAAAAAATCTGGACGCCCATCTCAAGGTTTCCCAAGCGGTGCTATCCGGCGACGCTTCCCAGTTGAACGCTGAGGAAACGGATTATTACAACCGCATCATGAAGTACCGCAACGGCGATACGGATACGCTGAATTGGGCGTATGACCGGGTATTCGGACCGGAGGGCTCCTTCTCGGTGGTCAATGTTTACGAGGAGAACGACCTGACCGCAAGGAACGGATTTTTCGGGGCGCCGACGCCGACAATGGCGGCGAAAAAAGCGACGCTCGACAAGATCGAGGAAGAAACGTTCACGAAGATCATCATGGGAGAATCGATCGACAACTTCGATAAATTTGTAGCGGATTGGAACAAGCTGGGCGGCAGTCTGATGACGACCGAAGTGAACGAATGGAATCAATCGAAATAAATTGATTATCTGAATGGGGAGGATGCTTGCAGGAGGTCCTCCCCCTTCATGGAGAGGTGCAGGTCGATGGGGAAACACCGGTTCGCGGATCTCCCGCTACATCTGATGATTCTGCCGGGAGCCTTCATCGTGCTGATCTTCAGCTATTTTCCGATGTTTGGCATCGTCATGGCGTTTCAGCACTACATTCCCGCCAAAGGGATGTTCGTATCGCAATGGGTCGGACTGGATAATTTGAAGTTCGTATGGGACTTGCCCGGATCGATGGTCGTATTGCGGAATACGGTGTTCATCGCGATGATGAAGATCGTCGCCGGACTGCTCGTCCCGATTACCGTATCCCTCATGCTGAACGAAGTGCGCAAGGAGTTCGTCAAAAGAAGCATTCAGACGCTGATTTATTTGCCTCATTTCTTGTCCTGGATTATTCTGGGCGGCGTGCTGATCGATATTTTGTCGCCTTCCACGGGCTTCGTGAACCAAATCATCAAGGCAGTCGGGTTTCAGCCGGTTTATTTTCTGGGAAACAATCATGTTTTTCCATACGTGCTTGTCGTAACGGATGTATGGAAGGAGTTCGGCTTCAGTACGATCGTGTTTCTTGCTGCCCTGACTTCGATTAATCCGGCCTTGTACGAAGCCGCGATCGTCGATGGCGCAAGCCGATGGAAGCAGACATTGCATATTACCCTCCCGGGCATGATGCCGATAATCGTCCTCATGGCGACCCTTAGTCTGGGCAATGTGCTCAATGCCGGCTTCGATCAAGTATTCAATCTTTACAGTCCCCAAGTGTACGAAAGCGGCGATATTATCGATACGCTCGTGTACCGTATCGGGTTGATCGACGCGCAATACAGCGTGGCGACTGCGGTCGGCTTGCTCAAATCCGTGGTTTCACTATTGCTCATCTCGGTTTCGTATTTACTGGCTTATAGATATGCGAATTATCGTATTTTTTAAGGGAGGATGACCGGGTGGTTGAGCGTCTTTCCTTCAGCAGGCGCCTATTTCTTATCGTTAACTACACAGCACTGATCGCGACGGCGCTCGTCTGCATATTGCCGCTTGCGCATGTATTGGCGTTATCCTTCAGTTCGAATGCTGCCGCTACCTCGGGATACGTGAAGTTATGGCCGGTGGAGTTCACTTTGAAATCTTACGAGTTCGTGCTAAGCCGCCCTGCTTTCATGAAGTCATTGCTCGTGACATTGGAACGCGTCGCGATCGGTTTGCCACTGAACTTGCTGCTCACGATTCTGATTGCATATCCTCTTTCCAAGGAATCCAGCAGATTCAAGTTAAGGACGGCCTATGTATGGTATTTTGTTTTTACGATGTTGTTCAGCGGCGGGCTGATTCCGACTTATATGACCGTCAACAAAGCCGGATTGTTGGATTCGATATGGGCCTTGGTATTACCGGGCGCCGTTCCGGTATTCAACGTCGTGTTGCTTCTCAATTTTTTCAGAGGACTTCCGAAGGAACTGGAAGAGGCGGCCTTTATAGACGGAGCCGGTCATTTCCGGACATTGTGGAAAATCTATTTTCCGCTTTCGCTGCCGGCCATCGCCACCATTGCACTGTTTACGACTGTCGGCCATTGGAACTCCTGGTTCGACGGTCTGATTTATATGAACTCGCCGGACCATTATCCGTTGCAAAGTTATCTTCAGACCGTTATTGCGAGCAGAGACATGACACTGGCCTCTTCCACGGACTTGGAGCTATTGGCCGAGGTGTCGGACCGGACAGTCAAGGCGGCGCAAATTTTCATGGGGGCCTTGCCCATATTGCTCGTTTATCCGTTTCTGCAAAGGTATTTCGTCAAAGGAATCGTACTCGGCAGCGTGAAGGAGTAGGGGTTGCGGCACGTGCTGAAGGGATATATATCGTGACGAACATCGCCGTCTCCTCGGTTGAGGAACGGCGTATTTTCTTGGCTTCACCCCCGCTTTCTCCGCGGAAGTTTCGAAAATTGCGGCCTCTCCCTCATTTTTTGCGCGATGATTGTCGTCGTTGCCGTTATAATGGACTTCAGATGAACAATGAAAGCAGGAGAATCCTATGCCGATGCGGCCGTCGAAAGGGGCTTTTCCACATAAATTTATTTACTTGTCAAGTCCTATTTTCTCTTTTTCGTGCAAAAAAAGAGCGGGCTATCTTTTCGATAACCTGCTCTTGTTCTTGATTTTTGGCCCTGCGCCTTAACTTAATGACATGGCCCTTCGGGGGCGCTTTTTTGGCCTCCGCTGTTCGCACCCGCCGCCACACTCCGGACCCAGGGCACTTTCTTGGCCTTAGCTAATCAAGCACAGTCGCTGCGAAAGAGGGGCTGTCCCATACAGCGTATGGAACAGCCCTGACTTCATATTAGTTGGTCGTCTTTGCAGTTTGGCGATCGAGATAACGGTCCAATTGACCGTTTCTTCGACGTACTCCCCGACCGGTCCCTCGGACCGTTACCCGACGTTCCCCGGCTGGATCACTTGATCAGCCGGAAAGGAAGGGCGGAGTTAGTCTGGCTGTTGGGGCCCGACGTAGACGATGAATGAGCCGGCGTCTCCATCTCGACCGTCTCGTACGCCCTGAATGGCAGCGACAAGGTCACGAAAGAAACGGCCGTCAAAATATTGAAAATCGCCGAAGAGCTCCATTACGTCCCCCACGCCGGGCTCCTACGACGCCAACCAGCGCCTCCGCGCCGTCCGCCAGGCCGCCGAACGCGCCCCGCACGCTCAAGTGATCGAGCTTCAGGGCGATTTCGGCAGAGCGTCGGGAGAGGCGGCCGCCCCTCCTATCTCCCAACCAAGGCAGCCCAGCTTCTATAATCGTGAACGGCCATTCCGGCGTACCCGGCATACCGAGAGAACGCTTGATGAGCGGCTTGCAGCTCTTGTTCCATGTATTCCGCGCTCTTGGAATAAAACGACGTGTGATCGCCTTCCGAGCTTTCGGCGGTTTCGATTGCAACGATCAACGGCTTACCCAAAGCGGCGGCTTCCCTCAGCATGGCCCGAGCGTTCTCGACGATCCCGTTGCTGCCTAATGCGCGATTGCGATAATCCATGATCACCAGGCCGTCGAACTTCTCCAATAACCAGGCGCTGAAGCTGTATTCGGTGCCGGGGATCTTCACGTTATGAAGCCAAAAGGGAACGTCCAACGCGATCGTCAGGCCGCTTCCCCGGGTCTCCTGCTCGAGGAATCTCAAATTATGGATCCACTCTTCAACCATCTTCCTCCGGTCTGTTTCCCATTCGTCCAGGAGATAAGGCTCGATATCCAAATGCAGGCCGTCAAAACGTTCTTCCGGCTCGACGGACGCATTGTATTGCCGTACCCATGCCATGAAAGCTTGAATTTGGTTCTGATTCGCCTTCAAGCCCCATTCGGGACGGCCCGCCAGAGCCTCCACTCGGATTTGCCGCTCCTTGGCGCTTCGAATGAAATCCGCATACGCCCGAGACGCAATATCCTTGTTCACATGAAGGTAAACGGCCGTCACGTCATGCTCGCTTGCGAAGCTTAGAATTCGCTCTCGATCCTGCTCGATAATGCGGCTATCCCAAATCCACGTTCCTTTCGGAATGGTCGGCGAAGACGTCACGACGGCCAGTTGACGCTTCGCGTCCCATTCCACCTGAGCTTGAAAGAGCTCGCCGATCAGCCGCAGCGGGATCATCGTCCGGTTGTTTTTGATCACCGCCGGCGCATCGATCGCAATGGTCTTCCCATTCACTTGCGCATCGTTTTGACCTATCGTTAAGCGGATCGTTGCAGCTTTCAGCGAAAAAGTAACCCGGTTCAGCTCCCCCTCCCATTGCATCTTCGCGCCCAGCTTTTCGGATACGAGCCTGGCCGGCACCATCGTACGATGGGTTTGGCGATCGACATACGGAGGCTCATCCGGGAAAACGACCTTCTCGCCATCTACGACGACTTGAACCGGATAAGCGACCTTCCCGTTATCCACGGCGATTTGAACCGGATTAGCTTCGACGGCTTGAACGGGAGGACCGGCAACGGCGGACGGCGCGAAAATCGCGGCGGCCAGAGCTACAATCCGCATGCAGATGAGCCGTTTATTCATTCCTGCGGCCTGATCTCCAATTCTTCCTTAATGACATCGGCAAGAACGGAGACGAAGCCTGCCAGCTCCTGCTCGTTCGGACCCTCTGCCATGACGCGCACAAGCGGTTCCGTGCCCGAAGGGCGAACGAGCACTCTTCCGCTCCCGCCCATCCGATTCTCTACCGCCCTGACGGCCTCTTCGATCTTCGGATTCCCTGCCAGCCTCGACTTGTCCTCGACCTGAACGTTCACCAGAAGCTGCGGATACTTGGTCATCCCTTGGGCAAGCCCGCTTAGGGGCGCGGATTCGGACTTCAACACATTCATTAGCTGGATCGCGCACAGCATGCCGTCGCCCGTCGTGCTGTAGTCCAGCATCACGATATGGCCGGACTGTTCCCCGCCCAGGTTATATCCGCCCCGCACCATCTCCTCCAGGACGTAGCGATCCCCGACTTTGGTTTGCCTGGTCTCCACTCCCCTGCTCTCCAGCGCCTTGTGGAAGCCCAGGTTGCTCATCACCGTAGAGACTACCGTATCGTTCTTCAACCGGCGGCGCTTCTTCAGGAATTCTGCCAGTATATAGAGAATCTGGTCTCCGTCCACGATCGCTCCCTTCTCGTCGACGGCAATGAGCCGATCCGCATCCCCGTCGAAGGAAAGGCCCAGATCGGCCCGATGCTCCACAACTGCCCGTTGAACCGCTTCGGGGTGCGTCGAGCCGCAGTTTTCGTTAATATTCAGCCCGTCCGGCTGATGAGACAACATCACCGTGTCCGCGCCTAAATCGCGCAGAAGCTGGGGGGCGAGCCTCGATGCCGCCCCATGGGCGCAATCCACGACGACCTTGAGCCCTTCGAAGCGCTGATGGACCGTGGCCTTCAAATAGGACAGATAATCCTGCCCGCCTTCGGGGTCATCCTGTACCGCGCCTACTTCGGCGCCGATCGGACGGGGAATCCGATCTTCATCCGCATCCAGGAGCGCTTCGATCTCCGCTTCGATCGCGTCCGACAGCTTAAAGCCGTCGCCCCCGAAAAATTTGATCCCGTTATCCTCCACAGGGTTATGGGAAGCGGAAATCATCACCCCCGCATCCGCCCCCCTCGTTTTCGTCAAGTACGCCACGCCTGGGGTAGAGAGAATTCCCAGACGGACCACATCCGCTCCGATCGATAGCAAACCCGCGACTAGAGCCGCTTCCAGCATTTCTCCCGATATGCGGGTATCCCGTCCGATCAGAATTACGGGACGCTTCCCTTGCTTGTTCCGGGTCAGCGCATAGCCGCCTGCGCGGCCTAAACGGAAGACCAGTTCCGGACTTAGCTCCCTATTGGCGATTCCGCGAACCCCATCGGTTCCAAAGTATTTTCCCATGCTTATCGTCCTTTCCTTCATTCCTGGAAGCCGGATTCCGCGGCTTCCCTCCAATGTTTGTAATCATGGATAGAAAAGCCTTCATACCCGGCATGCCACCGCAAGAGCAGATGGCTCAGCCGCATTTGCCGATGCAAGCTGGAGGCGCCCTTGCCGTAAAAAGTGACGTGCTCTCCTTCCTCCGTAGGGCCCGTTTCCAGACCGACGATCACCGGCTTGCCCGCTCGCGTTCCTTCTTTAATCATCGGCAGCGCCTGATCGACGATCCCGTTGTTTCCGATAGCGAAATTCCGGTAATTCATGAGCACGACGCGGTCGAACCGGTCGATCATCCAGGCTCCCAAGCTCTCGCTATGGCTGGCAGGAATCTTATGAATCCAGAAAGGGAGATCGGCCGAGATGCGCAAGGACGCGTCCTGCCGCGCCCTGCCGACCAATACCTCCACATTCTCCATCCATTGGCGCACGGCATCGTCGCGATCCCGCTCCCATTCCTCCAGCAGATAGGGCTCGATGTCCACGTGGATGCCGTCGAATGCGGCTTGCTCGCCCGCAGCGTTCTGATAGTTTTCAATCCATCCGAGAAAGGCCTCGATCTCCTGCCGATAATCAGTCAATCCCCAGGCCGGGTCTCCTCCCAACGCCTCGACTTCAATCCCCAGGCCGTGCGCTTCTTCGACGAAGACCCGGTACGGTTCGAAATCTGCGGATTTGCGGTCGATGTGCAGGAAGATCACGTTCACTCCCTGGTCTTCGGCAAAAGCGAGTATTTCGTTGCTGTCTTCCTGTAACGTCGTCGTATCCCATATCCAGGTGGCCTTGACAGCCGGTTTTTCGGAGCTCCATTTCAGCATAAGAACCGTTGCGATCGCCATGCAGAGCAGCAAGGCGATTAGAATGATTTTCAGATACCGCGCATTTCTTGGAAATTCGAGCTTAAGCGCCGACAAGAACCTTCACGTCTTGAGGGGTGATTCCGGTTCCCAGCTTGTGAATGTGATCCGACTTGATCTCCGCGAAAGCATTGCGCGTATCGATGATCGGAACGCCCATGTCCGCCAGCTCGTGATAGCTGAAGCTTCGGTGATTGGTGATCAGCACCATGCAATCGTATTGAGTGAAGGCGTCCGGATCGTATTTGACCGAATGAACGGTGCGGCCCTGCTCGTCCTTGAACGAAGTCGCATACGGATCGTAATAGTCGACCTTCGCTCCGCTCTTTTGGAACAATTCATAGATTTCCAGGCCGGGGGATTCGCGCAGATCGTCGATATCCGGCTTGTAGGACATGCCGAGGATCAGCACCTTCGAGTTGCGAATCGATTTCGCGTAGACGTTCAGCACTTGAGCCGTTTTGTTCAGCACGTATTCCGGCATATTATCGTTGATGGATTGGGCCAATTCGATGAACTTGCTGTAGAAACGAAACTCCTTGGCTTTCCAGGACAGATACATCGGGTCCAGCGGGATGCAGTGACCGCCGATTCCCGGCCCCGGATAGAAGGACATGAATCCGAACGGTTTCGTAGAAGCCGCCCGGATGACTTCCCATACGTCGATCGCCATGCGATCGCACATCATGGCCAATTCGTTGACGAAGGCGATGTTGACGCTGCGGAACGTATTCTCCAGCAGCTTGGACATCTCCGCGACTTTAGGAGAAGACACCGGAACGACGGTTTCGACCACGTTGTTGTACAGCATCACCCCGAGCTCCTTGCATTTCTCGGTCGTTCCGCCGATGACCTTAGGCGTATTGTAAGTATTGAAGTTGGGGTTGCCCGGGTCTACCCGTTCCGGAGAGAAGCACAGGAAGTAATCCCGGCCTGCCGCGAGCCCCAGCGACTTCAGCTCGTATTCGATCAATTCCTCCGTCGTTCCGGGATACGTCGTGCTTTCCAGAACGATCAAGGCTCCTTTGCGGATATATTTCTTGATCTCATTGACGACGCTCACGATATAGGAAGTGTCCGGATCCTGGTTTTCGCTAAGCGGCGTCGGGACGCATATGCTGATCGTATCCAATTCCCGAATCGTTTCGTAGCGGTTCGTCGGCACGAACTTCCCGCTGCCGACCGCATCGGCCACCGCGGCGCTCGGCACGTCTTGAATATAGGACTCTCCGTCCAGAAGGGACTCTATTTTCCGGCTGTCCAGATCGATGCCGTATACGGTAAATCCGCCCTTCACCATTTCCATCGCTAACGGCAATCCGACATACCCCAGTCCGACGACGCCTACCTTCGCCGTTTTGTTCTGCAGATTCTCTTTTAAAAGGTTGTACTTCATACGATCCGCACCTCGATTCGCAAGATTAATGAGTTTTCGTCAGCCTCTTGATTTTCCACTCCAATTCAGAGATCGATAGCGGCTTGGTCACATAATCGGCAGCCCCCGCCTCGTAAGCGCGGCTCCGGGATTCCTCGAGCTGCTTGTCCGTCAGAACGATCGCCTTGCCTTCATTCGATTGAATGCTGCGAACGAGCTGATATCCGTCCATACCGGGCAGATTCAGCTCGGTAATGACGACGTCCGGCGATCTCCGAACATATTCGTCGTAAGCCTCTTGTCCGTCCTTGGCCGCATAGACGCGATACCCCTTCAGCTCCAGCCGGATCTTGATGAATTCGCGAACGAGATCGTCGGGATCGGCGACCAGAACGGACGTCTCGGCATTGGCCGCCGTATAAAAGCGAATGTCATCCTCGTTCCCTTTGCTCCGGATCGCCCGCTGCAGGAATGCGGCGATTGCAGACTCGGTCGGCTTGGCGCTCTCCGGGAAACCGGACACGATCAATGGCCCTTGCAGCAAACGCTGAGGCTGGAGAAAATCCTTCAATACGAGAGACGCGTAATGGGCGCTGCCCAAGGTTCCGCCGTCCAGTACGGCGAATAAAAGCTGATTCGGATTGTCATAGAACAATTGGACCGGGCGCGAGGCATCGCTGCCGTTCATAACCCCCTTTGCCTGCTCGAGCGTTTTGGCGCTCATCCTGGCGCATGGAGCCAGAATGACTCCGCACGAACCGCTCCTCGCGGTCGCTGTATGGATGTGCTGTAAAAGCTGCAGCGTAATTTCCTGAATGCTGCTGCGAATCACAATCGCCATATTTTTCACTCCTTTAATCGATATTCAGAACGTTATTTATTGAAACGGGTCCTAACCATCGTTCCCCACGTATTATTGTTGCGGAAGTAGTCGATGTGTCCCAGGAACCTCCACAAAACGCCGACTTGACGATAACCGAGAAACATGAGGATAGAGTAAAGCAGCATTTTATGAAGATCGCTCAGCTTGGGATAGCGGCTGAAGGCCTTCTCCTCGATGAATAGTGCTCCAAGGCTAAGAATGAAGCAGGAGAAGAAGTTCACCAGCATAAAGACGGCGACGGTTTTCCAATCCGCCATATTCAGCAGCCAATACCCGATCATCGCGATTAGACCGCTCAACCGGAAGTAAGGGTTCAACGTTTCGAACAGGATGTTGTAAGGAAGCGTCAGCAGCCCGAACACTTTGTAGCGGGGACGGAAGACCATATGGACCCCTTCTTCGATCATGTTTTTCAGGTTACCGCGGCCCCAACGCTTCCGCTGGCTGCTGAGAATCCGATACGTATCCGGCGCTTGCGTCCAGCATACGGCATCCGGGCAAAAAGCGACCCGATAAGGAATTTTGTTCTCCAGGCAATAACGGTGCAGCTTGATGACGATGTTCATGTCTTCCCCGGGGTATCCGCCGCGGTAACCGCCTACGGCAATCACCTTGTCCTTCTGGAAGACGCCGAAGGCGCCGGAGACGATGATCAAGCCGTTGATGGCGCTCCAGCCGATCCGGCCGCCCAGGAAAGCCTTGATATACTCGACGTTCTGGAGAGCCGGCCACCATTGCCTGGGGAATCGGATGCTTTTGACCCCCCCGTCTTCTACCGTGCAGCTGTTGACGACTCGAACGTTGCCGCCGACCGCTACGGTATCCTCGGGATTTTCCATGTACACTCTGGCGATTCTCGTCAGCGCGTCCTTTTCCAGCAGCGAATCCGCATCGATCGTAGAAATCAAAGCATAGCGAGAAAGGTTGATCCCCGCATTCAAGGAATCCGCCTTCCCTCCGTTTTCCTTATCGATGAAATACAGGTTCGGATATTCCGGGTTATGGTAATAGCCTCTGATCTTCTCGGTCTTAATCCGCTGGGCGACGAAAGGACGGATCTCCCGGAGCTGAAACTCCTCGATCATAATTCGGGCCGTATCGTCATTGGAGCCGTCATTGACGACGATGACCTCGTATTCCGGATAATTCAAAGCCAACAAGGAGCGCACATTCTCTTTAATCGTTAATTCTTCGTTGTAGGCCGGGACCAATAACGACACGGGCGGCACGTGCTTGGAACCGGACAGCTTCTGTACGCGATTGTAACGAATCCCTCTCTGGAGAGGGAAAGTATGCCGAATCGACAGGGAAAAAATCAGGAAATAAACGAAAGTGATCGTCAACGCATAATACATGGCAAAGTAGCCGTAGCCCAGTAAAAAGTCTCGCAAAAAGCTCGCAGCCTGCTGCCAATAGTAATCCCATATCCTCATCTCGAATTCCTCCTAGCCTGCAAGCTACACGACGCGATAGATCCGTTGGCTCTTGCCGAACGCTTTATCGTAATGGTAAGCCAGCGAATTATATCGAGTCAGGCCGTCAAGGTCGTGGAGTTGCGTCGTAAGAGATTGGATCTCTTCCTCGATGAGCAATCGAAGGTATTCTCCTTGCTCCGACCCTCTGGCTTCTGCGGCGACTCCGCACAATCGGGCGATTCCTTCTTCTCCAAGAAGCAATAGTCCTTTCGCGCTGGCGCCGGATACCCGCTTGCTTTCGTCCAATAGCGATTCTCCCAAGACGTCGATATACGGAACGAGCTTCAGATCGGCGACCGCCCGGATCGCGAGGACGCGAACTTCGTCCGCCGGATGCCGAAGCAGCTTTTGCGCGACGTTTCCGGGGATAAAATGAACGGATTTCAGATAGATTTCCGCGGCTTTAGCTTGAATGGCGCTATCCGTGGAATCGAGGAGACGATAGACGGCCGAGGCCGCCGCCGGCTCGGTATAATCCTTCAATCCGCACAAGCCGATCTGAACGAATTCCTGGCTTTCCCGCCGAATGAATTCGGCAAACAGCGCCCCATGGTCGATATCCGCTTCCTGGATCATGTCGACCAGCAATTCATAAAATCCTTTGTTATGTCGCAGGACGATCTGAACCATATCCTGGACATCCCGATCGTCGCGAGCGCATTTGGCAATCGAACGGGCGATGACGAAGAGAGAAGAATTCCGCTTATGCGTTCGAAGAAGCTTGAGCAGAGCCGGAACGGCTTCCCGGGCTCTCATGCAGCCCAAGTGATACGCCGCATCGATCTTCGCCGAGTAAGAGCCTTGGTTCAAGCGGTCCAGATGATATTGCACCAGTCCCAGGCGGCGGCAGAGGTCCTTGCATTTATCGCGAGGAGCTCCGGTAAAGGTTTCGATCATCTCATTCAACCGTTCCTGCATCGCTTCCCGTTCGACCTTGTTCATTGGAAACGGCGGCGCGTTCAACGGCTCTTCGCCTTCGATATGGACCTGGACATAGGTGAGGTAATCTTTGATTTTGGCCTCAAACCTGCGTTCTATTCCGGCTCTTCTCAGCTTGTTGATTTTCACGGCATACACGGCGACGGCGAATACGATATTCAGAACAATGAGAGCATATAAAAAATGGATCGCCACTTCGAGGTGGGTATACACAAATAAAATCCTTCCTTTCCTTCGCGATTACCCGGATACCGGCTGCTTCACTTCGCGCATCGCTTTTTGCATCGCATAGTAGCTTTGTTTGGGGCGTTCCACGTAGTCGACATCGACATCCTCCCACCTGTCCCACGTGTAAAAAGGAAGCTTCGATACCGGATACGGGCGGTCGCCCCCGAGTCCGACGACCTCCTTCGTCCCCTTGCGGACGATCCATGGCACAAGGCGAACGCCCTCGACTTTCACGGATTCGAATTCTTTCGTGCCGGTGTCGGTATAACTGATGGCGCTAAGCGAGCTAGGATCGCTGAACCCCAGCAGCATCCACGGAATGCGAATTTCCAATACATGGCCTCGAGCCTGCCACATCGCTTTCGAATTGTAGTTCGGATCCTGCGGATCGCTCGTTCCCCTCAGCAAGTCGCCGACCTCGATATCGCCGAAGGGATGATCGACGCGGGCGTCCGGATATTCGAGCAAATAATTCACGACCAGTTTCCACGGCTTGAACAGTCCGCTATCGTCCTGCAACTCCTTGGGGTCATAAGCGAGTATGTTCGACAGCTTGCCGTAAAATCGGGTATGGAAGTCGTAGTTGGAGGCAATCGTCATCTTCCCTTTATCCTCGTTGCCGAGCTCGATTAACGTTTCCAGTCCTTCATCCAGCGTCTTTCCTTGAAGCTGCGGGGCATGGCGATTGCCGCCCTTCAACGTATCGAACCCGAGATACAAGGAATGATTAGAAAAATCTAAAGATTCGGATAATTTTACCAAGAGGTACAAATACCCTTCGTCGTGCGCGGCCCATATTTCGTTAAATCCTTCGATCTGCAGATTCAGCCTGGTCTTGTCCCCGTCATCGAGCTTGTCCCAGTCCGAGGCATCCCCGTCGATGTGAATCGTATCGTCTTTGCCCGGATACATGCCGAGCACCCCGAAATGGGATTCGTTCGTCAGCGCGTTGTACCAATAGGCCCGTCGGTCGGGAACGTCGTAGTGCATCGTGTTCCAGGTTTTCTTGAACCATTCGTCCTGCCAGGTAAACAAGATCGCGCCGGAGTATCCCTCCTGATGGATTTGACGGAACATATCCGCATCCATCTCCCCTTGCGTCTTGTCGTCGTGTCCTCCCTGATTGCGACCCAGCATGCCGACGTGGGCAATGCCTTGCGAGGCGGGAACGCCGAATTCGGTAATCATGACCGGCATATCGCGATGGTAGTTCTTCAGCTTGTGAAGATAGGCTTTGTAGCTGTCCGTTTCCCCTCTATCGTTCTTCATCGTCTGATACGACTTGTCGAAGGTGAAGAAGTCGGGATAATAGGGGTAGACGTGATAGGAAGCAAAATAGCCGGCGTCCCAATCTACGGCTGCGATATGCGTCGGATCGACGCTGACCATATCTTCGGCCACCAGCGGCTCGCCCGGATGCTCGAGCGGGTCGGTGGTCACCCAATTCGAGAAGGCGATCGGATGCTGCCATCCGTGCTTGGCTTCCGTGGCGGCCGTGATGTCGACCATCTCGGCCAACCATTTCTCGAAGGGACTAGCCCCGGGCAGGCTTTGAAAATGCGCTCCCTTATAATCCGCTACGTCCGAATTGTTCCGATTCGTTTTGACCACCATCACGGGATCCCATTCCGTGCCGACGATCCATCCCATGAGATAGGGCCCTGCATTAAATACGTACTTGCCGCTGGCCTTGCCGGAATGCGCCTCGGCCTCGAGGTCGATATTTCCGTATACCGCCTCTACGGCCTCTCGAATCTCTTTTTCAAACTTCGTCTTGACCTGCGGATCAAAGGCGTTCTGGCCTTCGATCAATTGCTCTTCCGGACTCCACACCCCCTGAATGAAGAAGAGCGGATCCTCCCGATGCTTCGCATTGTACCGGACCAAAGCTTCGTAAAACTCCGGTTTGAGAATGGTGTACACGCGAATGACGTTGGCGCCCATCTCTTGGATCATTTCAAACCATCTCATGTAGTCGTCCTTCGAAATCTCGAGTTCTCCGGGGAAATGTCCCGGAACGGCAGCCCCCATATTGACCCCTTTGGCAAAATACGGTTTCCATGACTGATTTTGAAATTGCTCGATTTGCGCCCCGTTCGCTTTGAATTTCACCTTGACGCCATCGCCGATCTCGGCGCTCTCTACCTTGGCGACTGGCGGCATCAGCCAATACGCAAGCGCTCCGAACGCGACGGCAGCAGCAAGTCCAAATTTGACAAAACCGCTTTTCAATAACTTTTTCATTGCGATCTTCCTCGTTTTCGTAATCGGATAAGCTGAACCCCTTCATGAATTGCCTATTCCCTTTCTCCACTGCATGGGGGATTCTCGTTGTCTTATCTTGGTTCAACCTATATAGCAATGGGATATATCGTTCGGAGTGAGTCTAAGCCGGTCAAGCCATGTGCTGCGACTTCAATGAATGTAGCACAATCCCCGGGCTTTTCGGCATTAACAAATTTTTAGAACTTTAATGTGAACGGATCTTTGGGCCCCTCTATTATGAGCCTTGTCTCATCTAGCTCTAATCAGGCCAGGCTCCAATTTTGCCGTTTATGCCTTAATCCGTGAATGACGAAAAAAAGCTATCCGCTCGCAAGGAGCAGGAATAGCTTTTAATCATGAACCGGCCAAGCGGCAGAAACATTAACTCTTTCTTTAATAATTCCTTTCGGAATGCAATGGGCATTGGTTCAACTTATATCGAGTAATTGAGGCGATCCCGTGCGCGAAAGCTTCGGCTTGGCGATCATCAGCGCCGCAACGGCCTCCTTTACCCTGTTGCCCGGCCGAAGCCGGCGACCGCTTCTCCGACGGCAGAGCTTTCTTCTTGGTCCTGCGGGTCTTCGAAACGTCTTCTCTCCGCGCCCGCCTTCTACTCTTCCAGCCATTCGTCGATCTGTTTCGCCAGCTGCCCGAGACCGACCTCGACCGGAACCCGGCCATGCAGCATCCGCTCGAACATCTCGTTGAACGCCTGATCGATCTTGGCCCAGTTGGCTACGGGAGGACGGAGGAACGAGGCGTCCAGGCTTTCCACATAGGGGCGGATCGTCGGGCTGTACGTTTCCTTCGAGTCGCTCGCTTCGGCGTTCGTCGGCAGCAGCCCTGTCTTGAACATAAGCCGCTGGGCTTCCACGTCCGTCATCCACTTCATGAACGTCCAAGCCGCCTGCTTGTTCCGGGAATTTCTCATCAGCACCAGATTTTCTCCGCCGATAATCGAGCCTTTCGTCCCCGGGTTGTGCGGGAACGGAGCCAGCAGCGTGTCCCGCTTCAGCCTCGCGTAATCGTAGCCCTCGACGTTCGCCAGAATCGTATAATACCACGGTCCTTCGTCCATCATCAGCAGCTTTCCGTCCTGAACCGCCTGCCATCGCTCCAGCTTGCCGGACAGCACGTCGCCGCTGACGATGTCCGATTCGATCAGCCTTCTTAGCGTATGCACGGCCCGCGCGCTGGCCGGCCCGTCCAGATAGCCGCTCGCTTTCGTATAGTCCTTGTTCGTAAGCTGGCCGCCAAGACCGACAAAATAGGGCAGCACCGCCCACGTATTGATGCCGTTGACGCCCAACTGATAACCGGTGCGCTCGGCCAGCGCAACCAGTTCGTCCATCGTCTCCGGAGGCTTCTCCAGACCGGCTTTGCGAAGCAGCTCCCGGCTGTAGATCGCCGCCTTCGTATTGATGTTGAGCGGCAGCCCGTAGTGCCTCCCCTCGTACTTCCCGGATTCGAGCGCCGATGGCAGCAGCCGCTTCGTTACGCCGGGCAGCTCGGGATACGTATCGATCGGATCGATCAACCCCAGCCTGGCGAACTCCGGCAGCCAGACGATATCCATTCGTACGACGTCCGGTCCGGCGCCGGAAGTCGTCTCCGCGATCAGCGAGCCTTTGAAGTACTCGTATGCATGCTTAACCGACAGGACGCGAATGTCGGGATGCTCCGCCTCGAAGGCCGGAATGACCTCCTGCTCGAACGTTCTCGTCTCCACGTCGCTGTACGTATGCCAGACCGTGATCACCTCGCTCGCCTCCGGCTCGACCACCCGCTCGACCTCGTCTCCGGCGATAATGCTCTCGTCTGCGCCGCAGCCCGGCAGCAGAACGGCGGCGATCGCCAGACCCAGGACGGCAAGCCGACCGAAGCGATCCCTTCCTCTCGCCGCATTCGTTCTGCGCGTCAACGCGCTCCCCTCCCCGCCTACTCGCGCGACAAGCGGCGCTCCCGGTATTCAACCGGCGACGCGCCGGTCGTCTTCTTGAACAGCTTGCTGAAATATTTGACGTCGTTGAATCCGGCTCTGCCGGCGACCTCGTAGATTTTCAGCTCCGTATCCCGAAGCAGCTCCTTCGCCTTGCCGATGCGCAGCCGAATTAAGTAATCGATGAAGTTCAACCCCGTATGATGCTTAAACTGCAGGCAGAAGTAGTTTTTGCTCATATGGACGTAATCGGCGAGCTGCTGCAGCGTAATCTCCCCCGTGTAATGACGGGAGATATAGGCGATCGCCTTATCGATCAGCTGCTTGTTGCCCCGGTACGTATGCGAGCCGGCGGCGTACGATTTGCGGTAGCCCTTGATCTGGGCGTGCAGCAAGGCGGTCAGCTCGGCTATCGTCTCGCTGCGCTTCAGCTCCTCGAAGCCTTCGAGCAGAACGGTCATTTCCTGCTCGTTCACGAACAGCGCCGTGACGATCTCGAGCGCTTCCTTGCGCACCGCGTCCGGATCGGGCCGAAGCGCCGTCCAGCGGCCGATCCAGCGGCGCACGACCTTGTCGGCCGCCTCCGCGTCTCGGGCGTGCGCGCACGCCTTCAGCTCCTGCAGCAGCTGGCCGGCTGACGGCAGGCCGGACGGCCGATCCGCCGAAGGGAGAGCGGCTTCCGACGCTGCGTATTGTCCGCTTCCTTCATAAAATCTCCGCTCGGCCGCCCTTCCGCTCGCCCCGAACACGCCTCTCAGCTCTTCGACGCCCCCGCCGTGCGCATATCCGATCGTCACCGTCACTCCGAGGCGGCCGCGCCACTTCTCCGCGACGCCGCGAAGGAACGAAGGAGGCGAGCCGCCGTCTCCGGCGGCGACGAGCAGCACGAGCATCCGCGTGCCGACCAGGAACGCGGCGCCTTCCTCGGCCGTCTCGTAGAAGACGCTCTGCATCTCCTCGAGCAGGATGGCCGAGTGGAGCTGTCCGAATCGCTCCTCTGTTTCCCTCAGACCGTCGATCAGCACGGTGCAGATCGCATAGCCGCGCTTCATCCATTCGGGGACCGCCTCCGCGGACAGTCCGCCGTCGTCGTGGGCCAGCGCCCGCTTGACGTCCGACTCGAGCCGCTTGCGGTCGAAGCTCCGCTTCGATATCCGAATCAGCTGCCGGTCCAGGTCGTGCCGCCTCTCCTCCTCGATCTGCCTCAAGCATTTGCGGACAAGCTCCAGCAAGCCTTCGGGCTCGAGCGTCGGCTTCAGCAAATAGTCGACGACGCCCAGCTTGAGCCCTTGCCGGACGTATTCGAAATCGTTGTAGCTGCTGACGAAAATCACCTTCGTCCGCGGATGGCGCCCCAGCGTCCGTCTCGTCAGCTCCAGGCCGTCCATCACGGGCATCTTGATGTCCGTGATCAGAATGTCGACCGGCTCGCTCTCAAGCGCCCGCCACGCTTCCTCGCCGTTGGCGAAATCTCCGACGAGCCCGACGTTCTCCCGGGCCCAGTCGACCGAGGCTTTGATCCCGAACCGGATGACCGGTTCGTCGTCCACGATGGCAACCCGGTACATCTTCATCCCTCCTCCCGCCGCTCGCGTTGCTCCGTCGGCTTGATCAGCGTCATGAAGACGGCCGTTCCGCCCGGGGGCCCGCTTTCGATTCGAATTTCCGAGCCTGGCGGATAGTAGAGCCGAATCCATTCGCGAACGTGCGTCAGCCCGATTCCCGTCATTCCGGAAGGCTCCGCCCCCTGCGGAAGCTCCAGCTTCTGCAGCTCGTCCGGCGAAATCCCGCGGCCGTTGTCGCGAATCACCATACCGATGGCCTGCTCGGTCGCCCATGCGTCGATCCAGATATCTCCTCCCCCTCCCAGAGGGACGAGGCCGTGGAACACGGCGTTCTCGACGACCGGCTGAACGAGCATTCGCGGAATCGGAAACGTCTCCGCCTCGGGAGAGACGTTCAGATGAAGCCGGAACGTCGTGTCGTAGCGAATTTTAAGGATGGACAAATATTGAGCGACGATGTCCAGCTCCTCCCCGAGCGTAACGAAGCTGCCCTTCTTGCCCATGTTTGTCTCGAGCAGCTGCACGAGAGACGCCAGCGCTTCGTAAGCTTTGGCGGATTGGTTGTAACGGACGAGCCACTTGATCGTGCTGAGCGTGTTGAACAGGAAGTGCGGATTGATGCGGTGCATGACCGCCCGCAGCTCGGCCTGGCGCTTGCTCTCCTGCACCTCCCGCACCTCCCGCACCAGCTCGTCGATCCGTTTGATCATTTTATTGAACTGCCGGCTCAGCAGCCCGATTTCGTCCTTCGAGCCGATCTCCGTCCGCGCGGTGAAGTCGCCTCCCTCCGCCACCTTCATCTGCGAGGTCAACTGCTGGATCGGCTTCGTGACCTGGCGGGCCAGGACAAGACCGATCGCGACGGCGAGCAGCGCGAACCCTACCGCCGACGTCCCGATCATTCGGCGCATGCCGGTCAGCTCGTCCGTAATCTCGTGAATCGGCACCGACCCGACGACGCTCCAGCCGCCCGGCAGCGGCTGCTTGATATGATAAAACCGGACGCCGCCTTCTTCATGCTCGAACTCGGCGGCGCGGCCGGACGAGGCCCATTCCCTCAGCTCGGGGTCGGACAACGGACGGCCGATGCGCTCCATCCGACGGTCGATCACAATCGTGCCCGCTTCGTCCACAACGAAAAAGCCGCCGGTATCCCCGAGACGGATTTGTCCGATTCGATCCAAGATTTTGTTCCCGTCGAGGTTGACGAGCAAGTACCCGATATCGGCAAGTGACTCGAAGTCCTTGATCACCCGGGCGACGGGCAGCACGAGATCGTTGATGTCCCCGATTCCGCTGTACGGATCGTAGGAGAGCCGCCCCCACACCGGCACCCCGTCCTTCCGTCTCGCCTGCTTCGCCCATTCCAGATCGTGCAGCGACTGCACGTAGATTTTCGAGAGCTTAAAGGAGCCGCTGCCCCAGCTCGTGCCTTCCTCCCTCAGCACATACATCGTTCGGACGAACGAGTTGGAGCCCACGTAGTTGTTCAGCAAATTGGAGACGTACGTTTTGTAGTCTTCCTCCTCCTCCGGAGCCGGGCTCGTATTGCGAACGGCCTGCTGCAGCTTGACGTCGCTGTACAAAATGTTGGAGGCGTCCGTGCCGGCGAGCATTATCGCAGACAGCGCGTCGGCGGCTTGCCTGACGAGCTGCAGCGAGGACACGCGCACGTTTTTCTTGACGAGCTTGGACGAGGCGTTGTAGAACAGCACGCTCGTCAGCGTCGGGATGAGAATGACGACGAGCAGAGTCGCTATCATTTTCGTTGCCAACCTTCTGCCGCCGCGAAACCTCCGTCCGTTGCCCCAGACGAGCTGCTTCATCCGCTCTCCCCCCGTACGATTATTGTACACGTCCGGAGGCGGGAGTGAAAGCGATTCCAACACGGTGTCCGATATTCCGGAATTCGTTCCCCCGTCAGCCTTTTACAGCCCCTTCGTTAAAGCCCGACTGCACGAATTTTTTCTGGAAGGCGATGTAGATCAGAATAACCGGCAGCAGCGCGATGATCGACGCGGCGAAAATTTGTCCGTAGTTGGTCGCATACTTGTCGTTGAACATCAGAATCGCAATCGGCAGCGTGCGCAGCGCCTCGCTCTTAATAATCGTCAAGGCCAGGAAGTATTCCTCCCACGTCGCCTGAAACACGAAGATCGCGAGCGTTCCCATCGCCGGGAGCGACAAGGGCAAGTAGATATTCCAGTAGATGCGCCAGCTGCCCCCGCCGTCGATCAGCACCGATTCCTCCAGCTCCCTCGGAATGCTCTCGAAAAACCCGCGCAGGAAAAACATGTTGCCCACGACCCCCGTTGCGATGTAGATCAGCCACAATCCGGCGTAGGTATTCACCAGTCCCATATTTTTAATGATGATGAATTGCGGGATGATATTAATGACCGACGGGATCATCATCGTCAGCAAGAACAGCCGGAAGACCCCCTCCTTGCCGGGAAAGGAAAACCTCGCGAATCCGTATGCCGTCAACGAGCTGACGAGCAGCGCCCCCGCCATCGCCACCGACGTGAGCAGCATGCTGTTGCCGAAATATTGGGCGAAGTGGTTTTTGCCCCATACTACCTGATAGTTGACGAAATTGGGAGTGACGCGGAACACTTCCTCCGGCCGGGGCAGCGAGAACGTGGCGGTAAAGAAGGAAGTAAGAATCATATAAATAAACGGAAATACGAACAGCAGCGCTCCGGCCACGAGAAGAGCGTATACGGCGAGCTTCGTCATCCATGGCGTTCGCATGGCGTGTCTCCTCCAATCGTCGTCAGAACAAGCGTTGCTTGCCGATCTTGGTCATCTGGGAATACGTGACGGCGAACACGAGCAGCCCCATCATCACGCCCATCGCCGCCGCTTCTCCGAAGTGGAAGTGCTTAAACGCCTCCATATAAATCAGGCTGGGAATGACCTGCGTCTGATTCATCGGTCCGCCGGCCGTCATGAAATACACCTGCGGGAAAAAGCCGAAAGCGCCGTTCACCAGATTAATCAGCACGAACACGGTAATCGGGCGCAGCATCGGCAGCGTCACGCGGATAAACTTGCCCGTCGCCGAAGCGCCGTCCATGTCCGCGGCCTCGTACAGATCGCGCGGAATGCCCTGCAGCGCGGCCAGGTAGATGACGATTCCCCAGCCGACCGTCTTCCAAATATGAAACAGCCAGATCATGACCATCGCCGACCAATAGTGGCTTTTCCAGGCGACCGGCTCCGACAGAATGCCGACGTTCAGCAGCACGTAATTGACGAAGCCGCCCGACCCGTCGGCGAATAAATATTTGAACAGCAGCGCCACGACGATCCACGACGTCACGATCGGCAAGTAATACAGCGTGCGGAAGGCGACTTTCATTTTCACGAACCGGGTGTTGATGACGACGGCGAAAAAGACGGCGAGAAACCAGTTGATCGGCACGGTGACCGCAACGTTGAGGAACGTGTTCTTCAGCGCGATTATAAACTTGCCGTTCGGATCGTCGAAGACGGCCCGGTAGTTGTCCCACCCGACCCAGGGACTGGCCTGGCCGGGCAGAATGTTAAATTCCTGAAAGCTGACCATGGCGTTCTGGATCATCGGGTAGACGACGAAGACGAGAACGCCGATCATCCCGACGGCAACGAACGGAAGCGCGTTCAGCCATTGCGCCAGTCCGGCGCGAAAGCGGGATTTGTTCGACAGCGTCGCTTGCGCTTGCGTCACGGCTGTGTCCTCCTTCTATAGGATAGCGACGGCCGCGGCGCAAGCTTTCGCGGTCCCGGCCGTCGTCGCAGGCGAACCGATCGTCGAGGCGTTACGGGGCCAGAATCGCGTTCATCTGCTTCACGGCCTCGTTGAGCGCATCGGCCGCCGTCAGCTCTCCGCGGATCGCCTTCTCCAGACTCAGATTGAGAATCGTCTCCATCTCGCCCCACTGAGGAATCGGCGTGCGGGGGAGCGCCGTGTCCAACTGCTCGATAAACGGGCCGATGTACGGATTTCGGCTCGAGTCGATCTCTTGGGCGGCTTCGCGGTTCGTCGGCACCATACCGGCCTCGACCATGATCGACTGCGGTTCCTTGCCAAGCATCCATCTCATGAACGTCCATGCCTCCTCCGGGTGCTTCGAATTGGCGAACGTAACCAGATTCTCGCCGCCTACGACGGAAACGCTGCCTCCCCGGCCTGCGGGAAACGGAGCGCGAACCGTCCGTTCGAGCGGATTAAACGTGTTCTCCGCGTCTCCGAGCAGAATGCTGAAAAACCAGGGGCCGTCGTCGATCATCAAGTATTGACCCGATTTCAGGCCGTCCCACGACCCCGGCTCCCCGCCGAGCAGCGCCGGTATGACCAGCCCTTCGTCGTTCCAGCTTACGATCTGCTGTAGCGCTTCGATGCTGTCGGCGCTGTTCAGGTAGCCGTCCACCTGCGTATAATCGTCGCTCGTCACCTTGCCGCCGAGACTCCAGAAGTAAGGCAGAACGCCCCAGGCGCCGATGCTCGAGATGCCGATGCCCTGCTTGCCTTGGGCTTTAAGGCTGCGGGCCGCCTGCACGAGCTCGTCTATCGTCGCGGGCGCCTGTTCCAGCCCCGCCTCCTTCAGCGTGTCCGCATGATAGATGGCGATCTTCGTGTTCGTGTTGAGCGGCACTCCGTAATAGTCCCCTTCGAAAATGTTCGTCTGCATCGGGCCGTCGAATACGGCGCTCTTGATTTCGTCGAAGCCGGGCAAGCCGCTCAGCTTCTTCAACGCGCCCTTGGAAGCGAGCTCGGGCACCCAAATAATGTCCATCCGCATCAAATCCGGGGCCGCGTCTCCGGCCACCGCCGCGATCACCTGGTCCTTCAGCCCCTCGTACGGCATGCGCGTCAGCTTAAGCTCGATGTTCGGATACTCGGATTCGAACATCGGCTTGATCTGTTCGATCAGCACCTTCTCCTCGCTGTCCGAATAGGTATGCCAATATTCGATCGTCACCTTCTCGACCGGGTTGTCCGAGCCGTCCGGCGACGCGCCCGGACTCGCCCCCCCGCCCGAAGAAGCTCCGTTGTTTCCTCCGCACGCGGCCAATACGAAAATCAGCGCGAACGCCAGCCATGCCGACAGCCTTTTTTCCATCGCTTGTTCTCCCCCTGTTAAACGAGATTTTTGGATAACCTGCTTTGCCCGTTCAGTATGAAAGAAAACGCATGAAGGGGAAACCGCTTACATTCTCCGACAAGGGGGACTCGATTCCTCTCTTGGGCGGGAGACCGTCGAAGCGGACGGCAAAAAGGTGTCGAACGTTCCGAACGGAATCGGAATGTTCGACACCTGAGGGGAGGGCGATTACTCGGCTTCGACCGGGACGGCGGCGCGGGAGAGATGCGCCTGCACGACCGCTTCCAGCAGCCGCTGATTGCGATATCCGTCCTCCAGACCGGCGAAGTCCGGGCGGAGCGGACGGCCGCTGCGAATTCCGTCGACGAACGCCGCCCATGGATTCAGTCCTTCGCTCTCCGGAACGGCGATCGTCTCCGTCACGGTCCCTTGGCCGTCCTCCGCCGGATAAATCCAGACGAGCTCGCGGTCGTTCAGCGTGCTGACGCGAAGCGTTCCCTTCTCTCCATACAGGGCGATCTCGTGCTGATTGCCCGAGCCAAGCGCATTGCGCGACGTCTGGAAGACGCCGATTGCCCCACTTGCGAAGCGGGCGTTCAAGCAGGCGAAGTCGTCGACCCGGACGGCTGCGGGCGCTCCCGTCTTCGGGTCCCTCCGCTGAGGCACGATCGTCGAGAGCATCGCCTGAAGCTCGACCATCCGCGATCCCGTCAAATATTCCGCGAGGTCCATCATATGCGAGCCGAGGTCGCCCAGGGCGCCCGTGCCGGCCACCGCCTCGTCGAAGCGCCACAGAAAGGGCGCATCTTTGACCGTCGCTCCCCAATCCTGCAAGTATTGCACGAACAGATGGTT
This sequence comes from Cohnella hongkongensis, assembly GCF_042654645.1. Lineage (NCBI taxonomy): Bacteria > Bacillati > Bacillota > Bacilli > Caryophanales > Paenibacillaceae > Cohnella > Cohnella hongkongensis. The sequence goes on from NZ_JBHSEP010000001.1 coordinate 252,786, forward strand.
CAAGCGGCCCAGCCTGCCTTCGGCGACGAACCTCCTCGCATATTGAAACGCGGGCCCGTTGCGGTAAGAGAAGTTGATCAGCAGCGGCATCGGCGAGCGGCGGTACGCCTCCGCCACTTCGCGCGCTTCGTCCAGCGTCCGCGTCAGCGGCTTCTCCGCGAACAAGGGCTTGCCTGCCCCGATGCAAGCCAGCAAAATCGCCGCGTGCGAATCGTTCGGGGTGACCGCAACGATTCCTTCCACTTCCGGGTCGGAGATGAGCGCTTCCCCGGAACGATAACGCCTCATCTCCGGCACGCCTAGCCTGTCGCCGACCTCGGCCAGCGCTTCGGGGCTGACGTCGCACAGGGCCACAATCTTCGCGCCTTCCACCTCCCCCAACCGCTCGATGTGATGCCGCGCCATTCCGCCCAATCCGATAACTCCGATGCCGACTTCCCTGCTCACAGCAATCGCCTTCCTTCTGAGAGTGTTATCGTCATCAGATTTCGCCGCGGAGGGCGATATTCCTCCCCGATTAAGCAAGCCCGGAAGTTTGGACACGGCTTCGGAACGGAGGACTCTCTCGCGAGGCATCGCTCGTGTCTTAGCCGGAAAGCGGTGTTCAGCGCCCCTACCCTGAGCGAAATGCCGATCCTCAGCGAAAAAGAAGCCCTCCGTCCCGCCAACTGCGGAACGGACAGGCTTCTGCCGCCGGTTCTATTAAGGGACAAGGCTTTCCAGAACGTCCTCGACGATGTGCCGGTTTGCGATGGCGCCGGTATACAGCCAGCTCGAGGACGGCGGATACTCGTGGACATTGCCGTTCTTGACCGCCTTGATGCTCTGCCAGATCGGATCCTGAAGCGCTTCGGACCCCGATGAGACGTCGCTATTAATCAGGAAGATATGATCCGCGTCCAGTTCGGTCAGCGCCTCCAGCGATACGGACTTCCAGATGCCGCCTTCGCCCTTGGAGATCCGCTCGACCAGTTCCGGAACGGCAAGTCCGAGATCGCGGTACATGACGTCGCCGCTCGACTGGCTGTCGCTGACCAGCCAGAACGTTTTCGAGACGAGCCAGATCGCCGCAGCCGAAGGACGCGTCTCGTATGCCGCATCAATCTTCTCGCGGGCAGCCTGCAAATCTTCTTCGTACCGATCAAGCACGGCTTGGGCTTCCTCGCTCTTGCCCAGCGCTTCGCCGACCTTCAGCAGCGCCTTCCGCCAATCCGCGTTGACCTCCTGACCGAGGGCGTAGGTCGGCGCGATTCTGGCGTAAGTGTCGTATTTGCCGTCGGCAATCAGGGCTTCGTCCCCGATCAGAATCAAATCCGGCTCCACGCTGGCTACCGCTTCGAACGGAAGATCGTGGGGAATCGTCTGAACGTCCGCCAGATCCGGCTGCAAATACCCCATGGGTGAGCCTCCGACCGACCACTGCGCCACCGGGACGACGCCGAGCGCCACTAAATAGTCTTCCAGATAAGAAGCCAGCACGCGCTGCGGCTCCGCAGGCGCGACCACTTCGTGTCCGAGCGGATCGACAAGCTTGCGTTCGCCCGGCTCCTCCTGCTGAGCCCCTTCCGGCGAGCTCTGTTCCGGCTGCGGCGACGCCTGCTCCGTTCCGGCCGGCTCCGCTGCGGAACCGCCTCCCTCTTTATCCCCATTGCCGCCGCACGCGGCGAGCAGCATCGCCGTCACCGCGACGGCAAGCAGCGCGTACATCGGCTTATTTTTTCGTCTCCAGTCCATCCTTCATGACTCCTCCTGCTTGGCTAAGATCGTCCACCTAAATGAAATCGATTCTCATTATCATTGGACAACTTTATTTTATCAGGCTGAAGACCGTCGTCTATGGATTAAAGTCATTCTTTTCATGCACAAAGACGCATGGCCCTTCGTCCGTCCGCCCATGCTTCAGCAGCAGATCCCGCTGCAGTTCAAGCTGCTTGATCATGGACAGCATGTCGGAGGAATGGAACAGCTGCCGGTCGATAAAATAAATACGGTTGCTGCGGTGGGCCGGAATCGACCTCCATGCCGGATGCCGCATCATTCTTGTCACCCACTGCTCGCTGTCGGGCGTAAACGGATAGCATACAAACATGTGATCTGCCGCATACGCGGGCAGCTGCTCGATCTGCAGCTGGGTAATCATCCCCTTGCCCATCACGCGACGCCGGACGATCTCCGGAGGCTCCAGACCCATCGCCCGATACAGATTATACCCGCCGCGGCCGTGAAATTCGCTGAACACCCAGATGCTCTCGGGGCTGAGCTCGTACAGCCCGACCGACTCCCCGGGGCGAATCACTTCCGAGATTTCCTCCCGAATCTCCTTCGCCCGCTCCCGATAACGGGCGATGCAGACTTCGGCTTCCGCCCGGCGGCCAAGCGCGTCCCCCAGACGCCGCACCCGATCGACCGGATCGCCGTAAGGAACGACCATCGTCGGCGCGACCGTCTGCAGCCTGCCGGTCAGCTCCGGCCCAAGCCAGCTCGGCGCGACAATCAGGTCGGGTCTGGAATCGATGACGGGCTGCATCGAGGTTCGCCCCACGTCTTCGACGCCCCGCAGCTCCTCTCTCAGCAGAACGTGGTTGGTCAGTCCGCCGAAGTAAGAAGCTCCGACCGGCTTGACGCCCAATGCGAGCAGATGACCGATCAAGTCGTAGATCACGACGCGCTTAGGCTCGCGAATATAGGCCTTCGGCGAGAAGCCCGTCACTTGCTTGAACTTGCGGCTCAAATAAAGACCGTTCGAATACCCGACATCGCGGGCGATCTCGTCCAGATTGCTGCGAGTGAGCAGCAGATGCTCCTTCGCCTTGCGGATGCGAATGTCGGCCAAATAGTCCGCGAATCCGCTGCCGGTCTCCTGCTTGAACAGGCCGGAGAAGGAGCGCGGATGGAATCCTGCCAGAGCCGCCATCGAATCCCTCGTAATCTCCTCGTTATAATGCTGCTGCATATAGGCGATGACGTGGCGGATCGCCGTCTGGTGATCCGGCGCCGCAGCCTGGCTCCCGACCGGCTTGCCGCGTTCGCGCAGAAGCAGCAGCAGCTCGTACAGCAGCAGGTCTCTCCGCATGAGCTGAAGATCGTCGGCTTCGCCGCTGGCTGAGGCGGTCAAGAGCTCGCCTACAAGCTCGGCGGCTCTGTACGCCCCGTCAAGCGCCACCGCCCCGTCGTTCATCCACCGGTCTGTCCGCTCCCGGTACAGCCCTTCTTCTCCCGGCTTCTCGGAGCGACGGAGAATCCGGAACCGAACGGCGGCCACGACGAGATGGCCCCGCTCCGCCGCTTGCAGCTCCACCAGCCGGTCCGGATTGGAGAAGAGAAGCGTCCCCGGATGCAGAATCCATTTCTCCCCCTCGATCGCCAGCTGGCCCTTGCCCCCGAGCACGGCGAACAGGCCGTAACCGTCCATCCAATGCCTGTCGGCTCCGTCTGCCGCCTGCAGGACGATCCGCCATGCGCCCGAGCACGTATACAACTCGTTCATAGGCCGGTCATTCTCTCCTTCGAGTCGTTGATCCATGCTTCCTTCAGTGTACACGCAATGTCCGCGTCGAGGCAATCGGACGGGTCCCGCTTGACGCGTGGCGTTTCTCCTTGATGCCGAAATGAATATTGTGGTTGCTCAAAAACTGTATATATAATATACTGTTTATGTCATATACAATTAAAGCAAAGCAGAAAGGAAGGGAAAATCGGGATGAATCCGCTGGCTATTGAAACGAGAGGGTTAACCAAATGCTTCGGCAATCAAGCCGTCCTGCAAGGCGTCGACCTGTCCGTGCCTTCCGGCGCCATCTACGCGCTGCTCGGACCGAACGGGGCGGGCAAAACGACGCTGATCCACATTCTGTCTACGTTATTGCCGGCCGATACGGGAGTCGCGAAGGTAGCGGGGCACGACGTCGCGACGGATCCCGACTCGGTCAAGCATGCCATCAGCTTGACCGGCCAGTTCGCGGCCGTGGACGAGATGCTGACCGGGGAGGAAAACGTGCGGATGATCTGCCGGCTGTCCGGACTCTCTTCGTCGGAATCGCGCGTTCGCACGGAGGAGCTGCTTGAGCAGTTCGATCTGAAAGCGGCCGGCAAGAAAAGGGTGAAGTCGTATTCGGGCGGCATGCGCAGAAGGCTGGATCTCGCCGTCAGCCTCGTCGTCGACCGGCCGGTGCTGTTCCTGGACGAACCGACGACAGGACTGGATACGATCAGCCGGCAAACGCTGTGGAAAGTCATCCTCCGGCTGAAGGAACGGGGCATCACCGTCTTCCTGACGACGCAATATCTGGAGGAAGCGGACCAGCTCGCCGATACGATCTCGGTGATCGCCGGCGGACGCGTCGTCGCGACCGGAACCGCCGCGGAGCTGAAAGCCCGGGTCGGCGAAGACGTGATCGAGCTTCGCGACCGCAGCGAGGCCTTGCTGCGGACAATACCCACGACCGGAACGATCGCCGATCTCCGTCAGTCGCTGTCCGAGCTTGCCGCCCTGTTTCCGGGGGATACGAGGGTCAGCCTGCGCAAGCCGAGCATGGACGACGTTTTTCTCGCACTCACTTCTCAACGTCAGGAGGAATCGATCTCATGAATTCGTCCGTACCGCCGAAGTCGTCCGCGGCTTCCTTCGCCACAGTCAACTCCGTCTTCATCGGCCGGAGCCTGCGTCTGAGCCTCAGAAATGTGGAAGCGCTCCTGATGGCCGTCATTCTTCCGGTTATGCTTATGCTGCTGTTCACTTATGTATTCGGAGGGGCGCTCGATCCGAGCGGCAATTATGTCGATTACGTCGTCCCGGGCATCATTCTGCTATGCGCCGGCTTCGGATCGTCCAGCACGGCCGTCGACGTCTCCCAAGATATGACGAACGGCATTATCGACCGGTTCCGGACGATGCCGATCCACAGCATGAGCGTCGTGACCGGTCATGTCGCCGCCAGTCTTGCCCGCAATCTGCTCGCGACCGCGATCGTCATCGGCGTTGCCTGCCTGGTCGGCTTCCGCCCGAACGCCACATTGGCGGAATGGCTCGCCGCTCTCGGGGTTATCGTGCTGTTCATTCTGGCCTTCACCTGGCTGTTCGCCGCGATCGGTCTGGTGGCGAGCAGTCCGTCCGCAGCAAGCGGATACGGCTTCGCCCTGCTGTTTCTCCCCTATTTGTCCAGCGCGTTCGTATCGACGGAGACGATGCCGAATTGGCTTCAGGGCATCGCCAACCATCAGCCGATTACGCCGGTCATCGAGACGATCCGCGGCTTGCTGACCGGTACGCCGATCGGCGGTCATGCCTGGCTGGCCATCGGCTGGTGCGTGTTCCTCATCCTCGGCTCCCTCCTCTGGTGCCGGTTCTCGTTCCGCCGCCGCTCCGGTCGCCGATAGACGGCAAGAGGCGACTCAATAGCGGTTTATACTACGGCAGATGAGGGACGCTCGAACGGGGCGAATGTGTACGAAAAGTCGACTGCTCAAGAAGGCGGCAATCGATCAAAAGCCAGGAATGGCGGTGCAGGGATCCCCCCTAGCACCGCCATTCCTTTACTTTTTCCGCTTTCCTTCAAGCGAGCTGTCTCCTCAAACGAGAAGATCAACTTTGGGCACAGCCTCTCGTTTAACTCTTCCGCTTGGCGTCCAGGTAGCGCTGAATGCCGTCCAAAATCCGTTCCAATCCGAAGTCGAAATCGTCGCCGACCGTGCTCTCCTGTTCGTTCTCCCCCGCATAAGTCCCTGACATGACGAGCGGATGAAGATAAGGATAGCTCTCAGGCTGCACCAGCTGCTTCAGAGCGGCGCTGTACTCCAGTCCGTTAAACGTGTCCGGATCGGCTCCGGCCTTTAGCGCCTGGTCGAAGTCCCGGCTGATGATGCCGACCGACCGGCTGTAGCTGCTGAGCAGCAGCAGAATCGACATCTTCTCATGCTCGTTCAGCGGAAAGGAGCGCATCGTCCCCATTAGCCAGTCGATGATCTTCAGCGTGTTCGGCATAATCGGGATGGTCGTAACCGGAATATCGCCGAACCAGGGATGCCGGACGAACACCTCCACGCATACGCGCACGTATGCCCGCATCTCCGCTCGCCAATCCCCGTTCGTTCTCTCCGGGAGCTCGATGTCGCTGACGGCGTCGTACATTAACAGAAGAAGATCGTCCTTGCTGGAAAGATAACGGTAAAGCGACATGGTCGTAAAGCCCAGAGAGGCTGCGACCCGGTTCATCGATACGGCGGCAAGACCGTCCCGGTCGGCAATCGCGATCGCCGCGTCGACGATTTTCCGAACGCTTAACTCGCCCTTCGGGCCCCGGGTCGAGGGCTTGACGAGCCCCCAACTCAGCTTGGCGGCATGGGGGAGCTTCTGCAGCGCTGCTTCCTGATCCGTCGGGCTCGAACCGTCTCCGGTATGCATCCGTTCCATCGTTGTCTCCTTGATGTCCCGCGGGCTCCGATACGGAGCGCGCTGAATGTGTATACGATATAAACAGTATACCATAACCGGCTTCCTAAATCCGCGCCGTCACCACCCGACGTCCGCTCGACCGCCGTGGCTGATCTCAGGCGGCCGGCCGAATTTCGAGCAGCTTGCCTGCGGACACGTCGTAGACGTAGTCTCCGACGTACGGTTCATCGTCTTCTCCGGTCCATTCGAACGATACGCGCAGGCGGCGGTCGTCCAGCCATTCTTCGGCCTGGAAATACGGATCCGCCCGAACCTCATGCGCGGTCGCGTCTCCCTCCCATTGTCCGCGTATCTCCTCCAGTCCCGGAAGGGAGATTTCGACGCCGTCGCGCGCGTCGACGACAAGCGTTCCGCCCCAGACGCGCGCCATATAGGAAACGGCAACGTACCGGCTGTCCTCCGACCACCGGAAGGAATGGCTGTAGTATCCCGCCGTCGACCATATCGCTTCTCCCGACGCTTTCCGCACGAGGCGGACGCCCTCGGCCGGATACAAACCTCCTGCGGCAATCGTCTTGTTGACGCCGTACGCTTCGGCCAAGTAAACGCCGTTCGGCGACTCCGCCGACTCGTTGTTCACGCCGAGCTCCGTGATCGAATCCTCTTCAGGGGTTACGCCCCCGTTCGGGGACTCCCAAGCCGCTTCCTCCGCGATTTGGCCCGCGCTTGCGGCGCTTTCGAGCGGATGGGACGCGATTTCGCGGAGTGCGATCCCGTCCTCTCCGCTATTCCCGCCGGAGCAGGACGCCGCAAGCCAACTAGCGGCCATCAGACCGAGCAATGCCGTCACTGCTTTCTTGCGAATCGGAATAAACATGGGGACCGCCTTTCGCCAATGAAGTGATTTCCTATTTGGACGCAGAACATGGGAAGTTAGCCGATCGTCCGCTTCCAGCACGAAGCGCCTCACCGCTTCGATATCCGGTTTTAGCGGATGCTCGAGCCGAGCCAAATACGCTTCGACCTGCTCCTTACCAGACTTGGCCGTTCTCGACTGTGCCATCTCCAAATCCCCTTCCTTGTCCGTTCTACCATCATTATATAGGAAAAGGGAGCTTTCCATTTCTTACCGATTGCGATGAACTTGCCGGAGCCCACGGCCCCATCACCGCGATAAATTCGCCCTGGCCGCATCCAGAATTTCGCTCTTCCGTTCCTCCGGTTTCTTGGAGATTCTCATCGACGCTCCTCCCTGCCTTTTCCTTAGACCGACCGTCGTCTACAGGTAAGCCAACATGTTCCTGACCTCTCGCCAAGCGGATCCGTCAGACCCGCAATCGCGACTCCCCCGTGACCAAAAAAGAGGAGAGCCCCTCGTCGATGGCTGACGATGCGCTCTCCCCGGGCGGACCGGGCAGTATCGGGCCGCTTAGTCTAGAAGAAATCCGGTCTTAAAGATGTCCAGCAAATATTCGAGCGTAGTCGGATCGCTGTAGGTCGAAGACTCCGTATCGATCTCGATGACGCGGCGGTTTTGAACGGCGGGAATGTTTCTCCACGTCTCCGTGTCCATGAAGGCGCCGTTGCCTTCCTTGTTTTTGCTCAGGACGATGAAATCCCCGGCATATTCGGGAATGACTTCATGCGACAGCGTGTAGTAGCCCGGCTCCAAGGCGTCCTGCTCGACTTTCTCCGGCATGCTCAGCCCCATCGCCTGGTACAGAATCTCCGTGCCCCGAGCCCAGTTGTCGCCGAATACGTAGACATCCTTCATGTCGTACTCGAAGACGGATACGGTCACGTCTTCGCCGTACTTCGCTTTGATCTGGTCGCCGGCCGCTTTGGCTCGGCTCGAGAAGTCCTCGATCCAGGCCTTCGTCTCCGCTTCCATGCCGAGCAGCTTGCCGATCTCGAGATGCTGCTGCATATAGTCCAGCCTGCCCCAAGTATAGACGATCGTCGGAGCGATCTCGCTCATCCGGTCGAGGTTGTTCATCCACGAACCGGCCAGGATCAGGTCGGGCTCGAGCTCGATGATTTTCTCCAGGTCGGCGTCGGACACGGTCTCGACGTCGGCCAGCTTGTCGGCGAACAGCGGGTTTTTCTTCGTCCACTCGTCCACGCCGACCAGATTGCCGTCCAGCGAAGCGACGTTCGGCGCGTTCGCCAGTCCGATGATGCGTTGCGGGTTGGCCGGAATCTCTACGGGACCGTTCTCGGATTCATAGGTGACGGTTCCGGGCAGCGCTTCCTTGTTCGCCGGCGCGCTGCTCCCCGGAGCTCCGTCCCTCTCCTGGCCGCCCCCGCATGCGCCAAGTGCAGCGACAAAAAGAAGAACAATGAAAGGGATCGCAATTTTGTTCATGCCGATGTCTCCTTATTCCTTATCTCCATGCTGCCGGCTTCTGCGAGAGCGATGCCGACTTCGAGAATGAGAATCATTTTCATATTAACTATTTCTATCCTATCAATTCTTCGCCAATTGTCAAGGCGATTTAGCGGCGCTCCAATCTTAAAGGAACCGTCTCATCCGCCCATGAAAGCAGGCGGCGAAACGGTTCCGTCGATCTTTATTGAAGACCGTGTTCTTCTCTGATCTTGTACAAGCCCTGCAGCAGCATGTCGGCCGGGTCCCGGTTCAGAAGCAGATGCGTAAACAAGAGATGAAGAGGAATCGCGCAGACGTTGTTGCCGTCCCGGATTGCCGGAAAACCGGTCTCGAATACGGGGCCATGCTCCTGATTCCAGGCCAGCCCCGCGTGGACCCGCTCCGGTGCGAACTCTTCGGTTACGGCTTTGATGCATTGCGGAACCAGGACGTTGTCGATGAGCCCCTTGGCCTCCGCTTCGCTCGAAGGCGGCTTGGGAAACGGCCTTCCCCCCTCCGTCTTCATCAGCTCGATAAAGAAGGAAGCCATCCACTCCGAAGGATTGTTGTTCCCCTGGAACCGGGCGACCAGCTCGCGAAGGAAAAACCCGCACTCGTAGCCGGCGCCCGACTCGTCCTGGACGCGAAAGACAAAGACAGGGCCGTAAATGTCCTGATTCAGCACTTTTCCTTCCACCTGGTCGAAATGCATCCTTAAAGCGACAAGGCCGTTATGATGAACCGCCTTGACCAGCTCGGCGAATTTCTCGTCCTTGTTCGCGGCTTGCGCGTCGTTAGCCGCAGTCGTCGTTTCTTTATTGTCCATAGTCTGCTTCACCCGTTTCCCATCATACCACGAAATGAGCGGTTGGCCCACTCGGAAGGCTCGTCAGGGATAAAATGGATCGCTTTACTCGTCCGGGAGCTACGTCCGGCGCATATACGCTCTGACTGTAATCGGGGCGAACACGGCCACGATGACGGCGGAGCCGATCAGGGAGATGCCGAGGTCCCAGCCCGCGGTTCCGTTGTTGGCCAGCTCGCGGACGGCCGATACGAGATGCGAGATCGGGTTGACGTTCACAAACCATTGCAGCCAGTTCGGCATCGTCTCGACCGGCACGAAGGCGTTGGAGAGAAACGTCAGCGGGAACAGCACGATCATCGAGATGCCTTGAACGCTGGAAGCGGTTCGGGCGATCACCCCGAAGAAAGCGAAGATCCAGCTGACCGCCCATGAGCAGAAAATGACCAGCACCGCCGCCACGGCGACGCTCCCCAGCCCTCCGTCGGGACGATAGCCCATGAGATAGCCCATCGCGAACGTCAGCGCGGTCGCAATGGTATAACGGATCGTATCGGCCAGCAGCGCTCCGGCCAGCGGCGCGATCCGGGCGATCGGCAGCGATTTGAAGCGGTCGAATACGCCTTTGTCCATATCCTCTCGCAGCTGAACGCCGGTGACGATCGAGGTGGTAATGACGGTCTGTACGAGGATGCCCGGAATGATCACCGGCAAATAGCTTAACACGTCGCCGGAGATCGCCCCGCCGAAAATATAAGTAAACATCAGCGTAAAAAGAATAGGCTGCAGCGTCACGTCAAACAGCTGCTCCGGCGTACGCCGGATTTTCAGCAGTCCCCGATAGGCCATCGTTAACGAATGCCGCACCGACTGCCCGAAACCCGTATAGTTTCTTAGCGGACGGGACGCTCCCGCCTTGACCTCCGCCGTTCTCATGCGCTTTCCTCCTCATTCTCCTTTACGGCCTGCCCCGTGATCGTCAGGAAAACCTCGTCCAGCGTCGGCTTCTGCACGCTCACCTCGGCCAGCCGAATCGACTTCGCTCGGAGTGCGACAAGCAGGTCCGTCACCAGGTCCGCATTCGCCATCGGGGCGGTAATGACGCCGGCCTCCGACGATATGCCGGTGGCGGCCTGAAGCACTTGCTCGATCGTTCGGCGCGCTTCGGGAATGTCGCCTGTCTGCTGCACGCGCAAATGCAGCGAGGAGGTGCCCACCGACTTCTTCAGTTCGTCCACCGTTCCCTCGGCGACGACGCGGCCTCGGTCGATGACCGCGATCCGGTCGGCCAACTGATCGGCCTCGTCGAGGTATTGCGTCGTAAGCAGAACGGTGGAGCCGTTCTTGACCAGGCGGCGGATCGTCTCCCACATCTGGGCGCGCGTTCGAGGGTCCAGCCCTGTCGTTGGCTCGTCCAGGAAGATGAGCGGCGGCCGGGCGATCAGGCTTGCCGCCAGATCCAGACGGCGGCGCATGCCGCCCGAGAAGTTTTTGAGCGGTCTCTTCGCAGCCTCCGTCAAGCCGAATTCCTCCAGCAGAGCGGCGGCCTTGCTGCGCGCCTCCGCACGTCCCAGCCCCAGCAGCCGGGAGAAAATAATCAAATTCTCGGTCGCGCTCAGCGACTCGTCCACCGAGGCGTACTGGCCGGTCACTCCGATCAGCTGGCGCACGATCTGCGACTCCTTCACCGCATCGTAGCCGAAGATGCGGGCCGACCCGGAATCCGGCCTGAGCAGCGTCGCCAGCATTCGGATCGTCGTCGTCTTCCCCGCTCCGTTCGGGCCGAGCACGCCGTAGATCGATCCCGCGCGAACTTTCAAGTCCACGCCGTCGACAGCCCGGTTGTCGCCAAAAAGCTTGACGAGCCCGGACGCCTCGACAGCCCATTCGTCATTCTTAAACATCGCCATCCTCCTTCATCTGTTCCACAACTAGAAATTACTCCGCCTTTATGAACGGAGTATGAACATTCGAGCCTCGCCGGCTTCCCGTTCAGCCTTCTGCCTCCATTGTAGGAACTTGCGAAAGGCCGATAAACCTGCCGGAGAGTGGTTTGCGGCTCGGTCTGAGGGAGGAGACGGCAGCTCCCAACGGCGGCGCGGAAACGAATGGCCCGAGGTTTTGCATGCTTCTTCTCTCGAATCGTGATAAAATGCAGAGGATAAAGCGATATCAGATCTGGAGGTGTTCATCCCCGAATGACAACCCGAACGTATGTCTTCATCGGCTCCTATGCGGAGGAGAACGGACCCGGCCTGTACGCCTGCTCCTATGACGGACAGACCGGCTCGCTAACCGTACTGGATCAGGCCAGCGGCTTGTCCAACCCAACGTTCCTCGTTCCGAACGCGGACGCCGGAACGATCTATGCCATAACGGAGCTCAAGGATGAGGAAGGAAAACGGAGCGGCGCTGCGGCCGCGTTCCGCTTCGATCCGAAAGCTGAGCGGCTGCAGCAGCTCAATCTGGAGGCCACGACGCCGGGGACGACCTGTCATATCGAACTGGACCGCACGCGCCGGCTGGCGCTCACGTCAAGCTATCACGGCGGCATGCTGGGCGTATCGCCCGTTCTGGAAGACGGACGCATCGGCCCCGCCGTCCAGGTGCATCGGCACGAGGGCGCAAGCGTGCTGCCGGTGCAGTCGCAATCCAGAGTCCATTCGGCCGTCGTCGACCGGTACAACCGCTATGCGATCGTCTCCGATCTCGGACTGGACAAGCTGTTCGTGTACAAGATCGACGCAGCGGAAAAATCCTTGAGCTTACATAGCGAAACAAGCGTCGCCCCGGGATCGGGACCGCGCCACTTTGTCTTTCATCCGCAGCTGCCGTACGGCTACGGCATTAACGAGCTGAACGGCACGATTAACGTCTACGCGTTCGACGCGGACGCCGGACGGCTGAGCGTCGTCCAGACGATAGCCACGCTGCCGGAGGGCTATGAGGGAAGCAACGCCTGCGCGGACATCCATCTGTCCCCGGACGGCAAGTTCCTCTATGGCTCCAACCGGGGACACGACAGCCTTGCGGTCTACCGCGTCGGCTCGGAGGACGGACGGCTGACGCTGGTTCAGCATGCGCCGACGCTCGGCGGCCATCCCCGCAACTTCGCCGTCTCGCCCGACGGGCGGTTCGTGCTTGTCGCCAACCGCGACAGCCATCATATCGTCACGTTCGCCCGCGACGCGGAGAGCGGCAAGCTGCGGCCCGCCGGCATCGAGCTTGAGGTGTCCCGGCCGATCTGCTTGCGCTTTGCAGCGTTCGCTTAGCTTGCCGCAACGAGGGCTGTCCACCCAAAAGGCGACCGTATGAGGCAGGCGCTTCGCTCTCCCTCCACGACGGTACCGCCCCTGGGAGACAGCCCCTCTTCAGAAAATCGAGAAATGCTTGCTGATTTGCCCGGCGGCAAAGCGAATATGCTCCGGCAATGTCGCCAGATTGATGCGGATAAACCCTTGCGACTTCTCGCCGAACCATTCCCCGTAATCCACGGCAAGCCCGCATTTGTCCTGCACCAGAGCGCGTACCTGGTCGGCGGCGGCGCATTTTCTAAGATCGAGCCAGGCCAGATAGGTGCCTTCCTTCTCGCTGAGCACGGCCTGAGGGAGGCGCACTTCGAATTCGCTTTTCAGCAGCCCGTAATTATGCTCGATCAGGCTCCGCAAGCCGTCCAGCCATTCGCCGCCTTCGCGGTAGCAGGCTTCGGCGGCGATCAGTCCCATTACGCTCGCAGCGGCTTTGTTCACCTGCTTGGCATGCGCGTCGTAAACTTCCCGCAGCCTTTCGTCCGGAATAATCAGATGGGAGTGCAGCAGTCCGGCGAGATTAAACGTTTTGGAAGCCGAATGCAGCACGATCAGATTGGGGTAATGCGGCTTCAGCTTTAAGGCGCTTACGAATTCCGTTCCCGGACGGGCGAAGTCCAGATGAATTTCGTCGCTGACAACTATGACGCCGTGCTTCGCGCAGATCTCGAAGGTCCGGCGCAATTCCTCCTCCGTCCACACTCTGCCGACCGGATTGTGCGGCGAACAATGGATAAACAGCTTCACCCGCCGGGCTACGATCTGCGCCTCGAAGTCGTCGAAGTCCATCGTGTATTCGCCCTCCGTATTGATCAGCTCCGAGCGCACAAGCAAACGCCCGTTGTCCTCAACCGCATGATAGAAAGGATAATAGACGGGCGAGCATACGATCACCGCGTCGCCGGGCTTCGTGAACGCTTGCACCGTCCAGTAGAAGGAATTGACCACCCCCGTCGAGAACCGGATCCAGCCGGGGTCCAGCTCGACGCCGTGACGGGCGCTCATCCAGCCGAACAGCGCTTCGTAATACGAAGCCGGAATCCCGCCGTATCCGAACGCCCCGTGGTGAACGCGATCGATCATCGCCTTCTGCGCCGCCTCGGGAATTTTGAAGTCCATATCGGCAACCCACATCGGGAGCAAGCCGCCCGCTCCGAATCGCTCCTCGACGCGATCCCATTTCACGCAATCGCTGTTTCTTCTGTCCACGCCATAAGCCGCGCAAAATTCCTCAACGCTCCGCATATTACCGCTCTCCTTCCGCTGGTCAGTAGATCAATTCCTGTACATACGGCACCATCGCGATTTGCAGCGCTTCTTCAATCGCCGCGTATCCGGAACGTTCGCTCATTCCGGAACCGAGCCTCAGCCGGCTGCGCGGAGCCACGGCGAGCACGACCTCCCGGCCTTCGCTCAGCTCCGCCGACGTCAGCGGACGGCCGGTAGCCTTGTCGAACGTCATGATCAGATCGGGAAAGGTGCTCAGCCTCTCCCCGTTGAAGTCCACCGCCATATATTCATTCCAGATGTAGGTGCGATACCGGTCGGCTTCCCCGACGATGTCGAATCTGCCCCAATCCAGCCCGCCGCGAATCTCCAGAACGAGACGGGACACCGCCCCCTCGCACACGATTCGTCCGCCCAGCATATCCAGCACGTTGGCGATTTTGTCGCTCGGCGTCGAGCCTCTCATATGCGCTTCGCCAATGGCGCAGGACTGGCTCAGACAGCCCAGCGCCGCGTTTTCGGCCAAATACCTCTTGGTGACCGGATTTCTCGCCACGACGACCAAACCGCCCGCCGCGACAGCCGCTTGACGCACCAGCGCCGAGGCGGATTCTATCGAGCCTCTGGTCCACATCTCAACGCGCCGACTCGTTTGCGGCTTGCCGCCGGAGACCGCCTGCACGGACTCGTAGCCCTTCTCGGCCAGCCGCATGGCCCCCATCGTTCCCAGCGGATGAGCGCGTCCGTTGCAGGCTCCGTCGATCAGCGGAATGCCTTTGAAGGCGGACGGCACGAACGGATTAAAGCTGGAGATGCCGCCCATCTCGTTGGCGATCAGCGCCTTGATCTCTCCCCCCGCGTTTCTCTCGAAGATGTCGATAACGTTCACATAATCCCTGTAATCGATATGCTGGTACTCCGCCGAGGGAGCCCCCACGGCCGAAATGGTCAGCACCAGATCGTCGTCGGCCAGATCGTCAAGCTGAATCAAGGTGGGGGCCGACGGACTCTCGAATGCTTTACGGGCGGTATCGATGCCTATGCGGCTCTCGCCTCCGCCCCCGCCGCCAAGAATGGTCCCTCCGACGGAGAGCGGCATAATGTGACGGCTTTCCAGTGTATTCATGTTTCAGGCTCCCCTATAACGTGATGTGTCTCAAATAGTCCTCCTCTTCCTCGCTGACTACCGGTATCGATTTGATCAGCTTGCGCGTGTACGCCGCGCGCGGAGAAGTAAAGATGTCGTGAGCCGTTCCCGTTTCAATCCGCTTGCCCGCCTGCATGACCACGACATGGTCGGCGGTATTTTTGACCAGCGCCAGATCGTGCGTAATAAACAAATAGGTCAATCCGAGCGTCCGCTGCAGCTGCTTCAGCAGCTCCATGATTCGGGCCTGAACGGAAACGTCCAGCGCCGACGTCGGTTCGTCCAAAATAATCAGTTCCGAATTCAGCGAGATCGCCCGGGCGATGCCTACCCGCTGCTTCTGTCCCCCGCTCAGCATATGCGGATATCGGGCCGCAAAATCGGCCGGAAGCTCGACCAGCTGCAGCAGCTGCCGCACTCTGTCCGCTCGCTGCTCCTTTGTCCCGTAGCGGTGCACGAGAAGAGGCTGCTCCAGAATGCGGCCGATCGTCATGCTCGGATTAAGCGAAGAAGCGGGGTCCTGGTGTACCATCTGCACCTTGCTGCGGTAATAGAACAGCTCTTTGCGGGCCTTCATCGACGAGATGTCCTTGCCCTCGAACAGAAGACTGCCCCCCGTCAACGCCTCGAACTTCATCGCCAACCGGGCAAGCGTCGTTTTTCCCGAGCCCGATTCTCCGACGACGGCGACGGTGGTTCCCTTCGGCACGGCAAACGAAACGTCGTCGACGGCCGCAATCGTCCGGCGTCGGCGTTCGCCTTTGTTTCTGACCGTATAGTGCTTGGTCGCGTTCTTGAACTCCAGCATGACGCTGCTCATCGAGTCTTCACCTCGCTTATACCAGCTTGGGCACGGCTTGCAGCAGCGAGCGGGTATAATCGTGCCTGGGCGCGGAAAACACATCCTTCGTGCTTCCTTCCTCCACCACCCGTCCGTGCTGCATTACATACGTCCGCTCGCCCATCTCCCGGGCGACGCCCAAATTATGAGTAATGTAGATCATCGATATATTTTCATCCCGAACCAATCGTTTCAGTTCCTTGTTAATGCTGTCCTGAACCGTTACGTCCAGAGCCGTGCCGGGCTCGTCGGCGATCAGCAGCCGGGGAGTGTGCATCAGCGCGAGCGCGATGACGATTCGCTGCCTCATGCCTCCGCTCAATTCGAACGGATAGCGGTTCAGCAAGGCGGGCGGGTCCGGCAGCTTCATCTTCTCCAGCAATTCCAGCGCCCGCGCTCTCGCCTCCTGCTTGCGGCGGCGCTTGTCCCGCTGCGAAAGCCCGAACATCCGCCGCATGCCTTGGTAGACATACACGTTTTCCAGCTGCGTCCCCACGGTGAACACCGGATTCAGCGCCGTCATCGGATCCTGGAACACCATGGAAATCTGGCTCCCCCGGATCGCGGACCAGTCCTCGGGTTTATTGTCCAGCAGGTTGCGGCCTTCGAACCGGATTTCACCGCCGTCGTAGATCGTTTGGGCGGCGGGCAGCAGGCCCAGAATCGAGCGTACCGTCACCGTTTTCCCGCTGCCCGATTCGCCGACCACAGTGACCAGCTCCCCGCGGCCGACATGAAGATTAACGTCCTTGATCGCATGGACTCTCTCGTCGTCATTCCTGAAAAAGACGTTCAGTCGACGGATCTCAAGCAGCTTGGCGGCTTGTTCGCTCATGGCTGTCGTCCTCTCTCTTGATTGTTTCCGGCGCTAATCGACCTTCACATCGAAGAAGTCTCGCAGCCCGTCCCCTACCAGATTGCATCCGAGCACGGTGACCAGAATCGCCAGGCCGGGGAAGGTCGTCTGCCACCACATCGTCGGCAGATAGACGCGTCCTTCGGCCACCATCGTCCCCCATTCCGGAGAAGGCGGCTGCGCGCCCAAGCCGAGGAAGCCCAGGCTCGCTCCCGTCAAAATCACGGCCCCCATATCCGTCGAAATTTTCACGATGATCGGAGACAGACAGTTCGGCAATATTTCCCGAAACACGATACGCCACTTGCTGGAGCCGATGCCGACGGCCGCAGACACGTAAGGCTCGTTGCGAAGCTTCAGCACCTCGGCCTGGACGAGCCGCGTAAACCAGGGCCACCAGCCGAAGGAGATGGCGAGCATGGCGTTCATGAGCGAAGGCGACAGCAAAGCCGCGGTCGTCATCGCCAGGATGATCGAAGGCACCGCCAGGAAAATATCGGTGATCCGCATAATGACGGCGTTGACCATGCCCCCCCAGAAGCCGGCGATCAAGCCGAGGGGAACGCCGATCAAGACGGCGATCGCCATCACCATGACCCCCATGACAAGCGAATATCTCGCTCCGAAAACGACGCGGCTCAAGATGTCCCGCTCGACCTCGTCCGTTCCGAACCAATGCGCGGCGCTCGGAGCTTGGTTCATGAAGGCGAAGTTGATTTCGCCCGTCGCGTCTCCCGGATACGGGGCCAGCCAAGGGGCGAAAACCGCGCACACGACGACCAGCAGCAAAATCAGGAGGCCGGCCGCCGTTAGCTTGTTGGACAACAGCTTTTTGATTTTCTTTTTCGCATGATGCTGAACGAGCACGATACCGCTCCTCCTTATCGCCCCACCTTAATTCTCGGATCCAGCCATCCGTACAGCAAATCGATAACCACGTTAATCAGCGCAAAAAAAATGCCGATCAC
This sequence comes from Cohnella hongkongensis, assembly GCF_042654645.1. NCBI lineage: Bacteria > Bacillati > Bacillota > Bacilli > Caryophanales > Paenibacillaceae > Cohnella > Cohnella hongkongensis. The sequence goes on from NZ_JBHSEP010000001.1 coordinate 270,697, forward strand.
AAGGGTAACGCCGATAATGGCGTTGTAATCTTTGAACATCAGCCCTTGTATCGCATACTGCGCCAAGCCGGGCCAGCCGAATACGGACTCCACCAGGAAGGCGTTGCCGAGCAGCGAACCCAACTGCATGCCGATCGTGGTCAATACGGAAATAAAAGCGTTCTTCAGCATATATCGGTTGACGAGCGAGGGAGGCAAGCCGTAAGCTCTGGCCGCAATGACGTAATCCTTGTGAATCTGATCGAGCATGTTGGCTCTTGTCATCCGCATAATCTGGGCCGAGGTCGAAATCGCGAGCGCCAGGGAGGGCAGAATCAAATGCTTTAAGCTGTCAAGAAAACCCGCGCCGTTAAACGTCATCAAGCTGTCGAGCAGCCGCAGGCCGGTGATCCGTTCCACCTCTACGGCGCCTCTGCTGATGACCGGGAGAAGGTTCAGCCAGTACGCGAATACGAGCTGAAGCAAAATCGCCAGCCAGAAGCGAGGCAGCGCCGTGCCGGACAGAGAAACTAGGCGTATCAGATGATCGCTCCACTTGTTATTGCGAACTGCGGCCGCCACGCCCAGGGAGACGCCGATCAGCACGGACAGCGCCATGGAGAACAGCGCCAGCTCAAGCGTGGCGGGCAGCGTCTCCCGGATATCCAGCAGCACGTTGCGCCCCGTCCTCAGCGATACGCCCATATCCCCTTGCAGCAGTCCGGTCATATAATCCGTGAACTGGAGGACCAGCGGCTTGGTCAGCCCCATTTTTTCTTCCAGATCCCGAATTTGCTGCGCCGTGGCATCCGGTCCAAGCGACAGCCGGATCGCGTCGCCGGGCATCAGCCTCGAGAGCAGGAACATCAATACGATCAGTCCGAACAGCACCGGCACCATCGCCAATAATCTCCTGGAAATAAAACGGGTCATAGCCTCACCTTCACCTTAACCCATTTTCAAAAAGTATTCGAATAACCGCAGCCTCTCCGCCTTGTCCGCCAACAGCTCCGGATGAAATTGCACCGATAGAATCGGCCGTTCCGCATGCTCCAAAGACTCGACAATCCCGTCCGCGGTATAAGAGGTCGCTTTTAATCCGGCGCCCAGCTTGCCCACCGCCTGGGTATGCTGCAGCCAAACCGTCGGCTCGGCTCCGAACAGCTTAAACAGAACGGAATCGGGCAGCGCGGTCAGCGTCTCCTTCTTGCCCTGCGCATAGTCCAATCCGTGCGAACGCCGAAGATCCTGGTGAAGCGTGCCGCCAAGCGCGACATTGATCAGCTGATGCCCTCGGCCGATGCCGAATATCGGCTTCCCGGCCGCATAGAAAGCGCGAAACAGATCGAACTCCATCGTATCCCGATAAAAGTTGGTCGTCACCGGCGAATCGTCGAAAGCGATTGGCGTATGATACCTGCCGGGATGAATATGAAGCCCGCCGGTCAGCAGCAAGCCGTCCGCCAATTCGCTGTATTCCCGTTCCATGCCGGGACCGAGCGGCGTAACCGGCAGACCCCCGGCTTCGCTGACGGCGTTCGTATACGACTTGTCCAACGCATAGATCGGAGCGGTGTACATATTGGGCGCAGAAAACGTATGATCGCTTGTGACAAGGATAACCGGTTGGCTCGCCATCGTTAATCCGCTCCTTTTTCCTTGTTTCTACATTCCGAGCACTGCTCGACGAAATAAGAAAATAGCCGGGTCATATCCGGACCGTCGGGAGGATTGGGCATCTCTCCACGCATCCGCTCCGGATGCCATTGCGTGCCGAAGACCGGCAGATCGACGTGCTCGATCGCTTCCGGCACGCCGTCGTCCGAGAAGGCCGTCACTCGCAGATCGTCGCCCAATTTTCGGATGTAATGCGTGTGGTGGCTGTTCACCGTCAGGCTCGGACCGAACAGCGATTCGACGATCGATCCCTGTTCGGCTTTAATCCGGTGGCCGATGCCGGCGCCGTGCTCGGTGCCGATCTCGCCCGGCAGGTCGAAGCTGTTCGCGCCGCCTTGTCCGATGTTGATGGCCAGCAGCCCCTGGCAAATGCCGAGCACAGGCTTGCCGGCCTTCTTGAACGCCTGGTACAGCTTCTGGTCGTACGGATTGCGCACCTCATCGTTAAACGTTTCCTGATCGCCCGCCTTGCAGTGCCCGAAAGCGTAGTTGTCGGGATGCAGAAGCCAGCCGCCGGTCAGCACCAGTCCGTCCGCTAGCTCGGCGTAGCTGTCGTAATCGCGCTCGCCGGAAGCCAGCAGCGGAATTCCGCCGCCGGCCGCAACGGCAAGCGCATAGTTTTTATTCAGCACGTACTGCTGTCCGCCATGCCGCGGATTGATGTCGTGCGAAGCGGACATCAAGATAAGCGGTTTTTTGCTCAACGGCTTCTCACTCCTTCAACTCCGGATGCTTCCGAATGTTACGCCGCATAGCGCAGGTTATAGAAGGCCAGGTCGTAGCCCATCAGCCCGACATACCGATAGCCCGTCACCTGTTTGCTGTAAGCAATCGTATTGTTCGGATTGGAAATATATACGGCCGGATAAAGCGTAGCAATTTGCCGCTGGGCTTGCGCGTACAGCTCGGCTTGCTCCTCTTGGGTCGGCGCCGTTCTGGCCCGTTCCAGCAAATCGGTAATCTCCGCGTCGTCCAGCCAGCTCATCGAATTGTAATTGCCGTGGCTGGCCGGGTGATAGAGGCCGTTCAAAAACGCGTCCTGGTGCGGATAAGAGAGACTGGTCGTAATCGCGGTCAGATTTTCGGTCGTGCTTGCCTTGGCGGAAGCGGCCGTAATCTGGGTCCATGTCACCGGCTTCAGCTCTACCGTAATGCCGATTTCCTTCAAATTGCTTTGCACTAGCTGCGCCAATTGGCGCTGCGTTACATTGTCGGCAATATACATGAAGGTAACGTTAAGCTCCGAGCCTTTGTATTGGGATTCGCCGACGAGCTCCTTGGCCCGCTCCAGATTGCGGCTTAACGGCTGAATCGACTCGTCGTGCCCCGTCACGATCAGCGGCACCGGTCCGGCCGCGGCCGTCGCTCCGCCGAGAATCGCATGAAGCGCCGTATCGTAATCGAATGCGAGCGAGATCGCCTCTCTGATCTTCCCATCGTCCGTCGGCGCTTTCTGCGTATTCATCGGGAAATACATCAGCTTGGCGCTCGGCAGGCTGTCTACCGCGATGGAGTCGTGAGTCGCGAGCTCCTGATAAGCATTAATGGTCAGCACCTTATGAATCATTTGCGCTTCCCCGGATACCATCAGCGTCTTGACCGTCGATTCCTCCGTCACTACCTTTAAGGTAATGTCCTTGATCTGATCGTCCTTCCATCCTCTCCAATATTCCGGATGGGAGGCAAGCTTCATTTCCGATTGCTGATCCCACGATACGATTCGGTAAGGGCCGGAGCCGACGGTGTTCTCGCTCAAGTAAGCTTCCCCGTAATCCTGGTCTTCCCCGTACTGGCCTTCGGCGTAGTGCTTGACGAGCTCCGCGCTGTCCAAGACGAACAGCTGGGTCAGCGACGAAATAAAGGGGGCATACGGCGTTTTCAGCGAAAATACGACCGTGCGCTCATCCGGGGCAGTCACGCCGTCGGCGTCCAGCACGCTGGACCACAGCCAGGAATTACCTTGCCCGAGAGCCAGACTCCGCTTGATGCTGTACGCGACGTCGGCGGCTTTCAGCTCGTTGCCGCTATGGAAACGAATGCCCTCCTTGATCTTAATCGTATAGACTTTGCCGTCGTCCGATACGGTATAGGATTCCGCGACATGAGGGACCGGATCCATCTTGTTGTTGTCGACGTCGGGGTAGAACAGCGGATCGTACGTATTGATAACCGTCAGCAGCTCCGTTTCGTCCACGGCCTTGGCCGGGTCGATCGATTTGACGGGCTGCTGCAAAATATACGTAAACGGCTTGCGCTCCGCCGGGGTCGGCGAGCCGGACGATGCCGAGCCGGACGGCGAAGGGGAGACGGAGCCGGTCGGAGCCGAGTTATTGGAGCACGCCGCCAGCAGCAGCATGAAGAGCGATAATACAACGGCGGACCAGCGAACGGACCGGTTATGGATCTTGTTTGACATCGAAATTCCTCCTGATATTTTAAATGGCCTGCTGCTCGCTCACGCGAGAAAAATGTTGAATCTGAACAGCATATTTTCAATTTCCGGCTGCTTCTGGCGGAGCAGCGCAATCGCCTCCTGCTGCCGCTCTTCCGAGAACCGGTAGGTGGGACCCGATACGGTCAGCGAAGCGGTCACCGCTCCGGAGGCGTCCTTGATCGGGACGGCCACCGCAATGACGTCGGGCGTATATTCGCCGTAGCTGATCGCAACCCCCTTCTCTCTAACCTTCCGTATTTCATCCCAATAATGCTGCTTGTCCGTCAGCGTAAGCGAAGTGAAGCGCACCACGCCTTTGTCCAAAATACGCTCGATGAATCCGTCGTCCTGAAAAGCGAGTATAGCCCTATAGGAAGCGCCGGCGTACAGCGGAGCCCTGCTTCCTTCGAAGGCGGACGCTTTCACTCGATTGACCGGCTCGACGGCCATCAGCGTTACGCATTCCTCCCCGTCGATGGTAGTGAGAAACACGGACTCGGTAGAGATCCGACACATTTCTTCGAGCAGCGGGCGGATCAGCTTCTCCAGATTGATGCCCGCCTTCATGACCGTTCCCAATTCCAAAAAAATGACGCCGAGGCTGTACTTCTTGGTCACCGGATTTTGCACCATAAACCCGTTATTCTTCATCGTCTCCAGAATGCGAAACACAACCGTCGGATTAGCCTCCAATTCCTTGGCCAACTCTCGCACGCCCCACGAATTTTTCTCGTGGGTAAATTGTTTTAGCAGTTGAAGCGATAATGTGAGATTCTTTAGCACAAACCACACCCCTATTGTTTCTCTATGAGAAACACCGTTTCTATTCGTAAATAAATGATATCACCCTCGCAATATTATGTAAATGGAATTCGGCCAATTTAATCATTCAATTCCGATAAGGTTAGAACAGATAATGTCGGGATACGGTTTTGTGATTGTCGCGGTCTCCTCCTTAATGAAAGGGTCCGCGTCGCTTCGTTTAATCGCAAATACGTGCTGCAGCGGCAAAACGGCTTACTGCCGCGCCGAGAAGCTGTTCAGCTAACAGTCCGACTGCCAAGCCCGCAGCGGAATTGCACCGCCTGGCAATCGCCATGCTGCGCATGAAGGCGGCCCCAGGGAGAGCTCTCCTCTCTCCTTGGGGCCGCCTATATTGGCTGCCATCCGCTCTACTTTCCTTTCCAGTAATAGATGGCCAGTTGGGTTCGGTCGCGAAGCTCCAGCTTATCCAGAATGACGGACAGCATATTGCGCACGGTGCCGTCGCTTAGAAACAGCCGTTCTCCGATCTCTTTGTTGGACAGGCCCTGGGAGACGAGCTCGACGATATCCGTCTCCCGCTCCGTCAATCCTGCCAAAGCCTCTCTCGGCGGCGCGATGATCGTATCCAGCACCTCCGGATCCAGCACTCTCGTTCCGGTCATTAACGCTCTGATCCGATCGGCCATATTGCCGATCGAAGCCGATTTGAGCAAATAGCCCTCCGCGCCCGCTTTCAAAGCGATTCTAATATTCTTTTCATCCTTAAAGGTCGTCAGCATCATAATGTGAACGGAGGGAAACAAAGATTTGATCTCCCTCGCGCTTTCAATCCCGTTCATGACCGGCATCTGAATATCCATCAGAACAACGTCCGGCGGCTGGATCCGGCAGCGTTCCAGCGCTTCCCGGCCGTTGGCCGCCGAGCCGATCACTTCGAAGCCCTCCTCCTTCCCGAGCAGCAGCTCCAGGCTTTGGCACACCAGCGGGTCGTCGTCGACGATCAGAAGCTTCACGCCTTCACCCCCTCCTTCTCCAGAGGAAGCACGCAAACGAGCAGGAAGCCGTTCTCCCGATGGATCGACAGACTGCCTTCCATTGCGCGAGCCCGAAGCTGCAGGCTCCTCAAGCCGCTACCCGCCGGACGGCGGAGCGTTGCGGCGCCGTTGTCCCCTACCAGCAGCCTCGCGATCGATTCCGTCACCTGCACGTCCACTTCGACCGAGGTCGCCTGGCTGTGGCGGACCACATTGGTCAGCGCTTCCTTTAAGCAAGCCTCCAGCAGCCCCCATTGATGGGCCGATACGAGCTGCATATCGCCCTTTTTCTCATAACAAATCTCGATCTGCCGGAAGTGGCGCACGATGTGATCCAGGTTTTCTATACCGGTCAAGGCGGCAGTCGTCATATTGTGAACCGTCTCCCTTAAGATGACCGTACTGCGCTCCAAGCGATTTTTCACTTCCTGAAGCAGCTGCTTCGCTTCTTCAGGCTGCCGAACGTGCTCGTAAGCCTGCAAGGCCAGCCACGCGCCGGTCAGGTCATGCCCGAGATGGTCGTGAAGGCGCCTCGATATGCGGTTTCTCTCCATCAGCTCCGCCTGTTGGGAAGCCGCTCGGCTGGCCTCCAGCAGCTCGCCCTTGATTCGCTCCAACTCGTGTCTGGCCTTGCGCTGCTCATCCGCCTCCAGCTTGTAGATGCGTTGAGAATTTAACGTGACGGAAGAGAAGATGCCGAAAAATAACGCCTGGAAGTACAGCCAGAAGAAGAAGCCGGAAGGCGCCGCATACGTCAAGCCGGCGACGAGCAGCAGTGCGGTCAGACGCTTCCCCTTCAACGCAAACTCGAAAATCGGCAGCGCCAAGCCTAAATAGCCGATATCGGCGTACGGAACATACAGCAGGCACATGAACGCGTCGAATACAACCGTCCAGAGCGGCAGGCGGAAGCGCCAGCGCAAGCTCGCCATGACGAACAGAAGAAGGATCAAGATAAAGGCGCTTGCCTCGTATTCTCCCATGATCCAGATATGAACGAGCAGGCCGACCTGAAGAAAGCGCCATCCCGTTACAAACCGCTTCGGATCCACGAGCTCCTTCATCCTTCCCCTCCCGGATCAGTGCATTTTTCTTGCGCTTCCTATAATGGCGAAGATGACGGCATACAGCCACAATACCGCATTTATCAGCAGAAAGTCGGCGACCCGCTCTCCCGACGCTACCCAAGTCTGACCTTGAACGAGCCAATAGGTCGGCAGAATGACGGCGATTCGCTTTAGCGACTCGGGAAAAATCTCGAGCGGAATCAGTAAACCGCCCATGACGACAATCAAAAAGATCAGCGCCATATAGACCAGAAAAGACGTCTCCTTCACACGATAAAGCGAAATCCAAGCCAGCGCAATGGCCAACGACGTCAAGCTGAAGGAAACATATAGCAGCAGAAGCGGGAGCGGCCTGTACAATTCATGCCCGTAGAGAACGCCGCCGTATACGGCTATCGCGCATTGGACGCCCATAATCAGGAAGAAAGCCATCAGATTCTGACTCCAATAACGGAGATGGCTCACCGGAGCTACGGCCAGGCGCTTCACAACGCCTTGAGCGCGATCCTCCAGAACCTGGGATGCCAGACGGATTCCTACAAACAGAAGAAGAATGCCGAAGTATTGATATCCGTAAGGAAACAAGACCCCGTTCTGGCCCGAAGGCAAAAAAAGACATGCAATCGGAAAAAGCCCGAGAAAAATCATATTCGTCTTGTTGCCGAAGCTTCTTTTTAACGCATAACGGAAAATCGTCACTTGATTTTCCTCCTCCCCGCCAGCAGCATCGCGATGAACAAGACGACATTGGCCGCCAGGAGAATGCTCGCTTGAAGCCAGGCCTGCTGCGGATTGCCTTGCTTCATCTCGTTCACCGCCCCGATCGACAAGGCGAGCGGATTCCCGTAGGAGCCCATGAAGTCGAAGAAGGCGTTGTCCGGCAGCGGGAAGAATAGGCCGGCCAGCGCGATAAAGCCGATGCCGTAAATCTCGCTTAATCGCTCCGCAAGCTTATAGCTGTTCACGGAGAAGGTGAAGATCAAGCATACGATGCTGGACATAACGGACATCAAGGAAATCAGGCACAGCGTCCACAGCCAGTTCCATTCCATCCCCAGCGCGAACTGAGTGAAAGTCATCAAGGCCGCTCCCATCATGACGGAATACGCGGTTCCGCACATCAGAATCGAAAAAGCGTACAGCGTTTTGTTGAATGGCAGCGTGTAAATCCTCCATTTGTTGGCGGTAAAGAAATCCTGATAAATCATATGCATGACGACCGAGCCGCCGAAAAGCTGAAAAGAGAGCACCATCGAGAGCGCCGATTGATGGAAATACGGCTCGCCCGTCTCGTCGACCGCGCCCGAGAGAATCAACCAAAAGAACGTCAAAATGAGAATGGGGAGCAAGAGCAGCAGCAGCAGCACGATATAACCCCTAACGATTCGCAGCGCCGTATACTTCAACGTCGAAAGTACGCTCATAGCGGCTTCTCCGTGTCTCTAAGCTGCTTTCCCGTCAAGGTGAGGAATACATCCTCCAAGTTGGGCTTATCCGCCTGAATGCTGAGCACCGCGGCGTGCTCCTTCACGAGGGTCAGAATCCGATCCAGATTGCCCGAACCTGCCGCCGATACGACCGTCACCTGGCTGCCGCCGACGACGACTTTATGAACGCCGGCAATCTTCTCCAGCTCCTCGACCGGAATGCCGGCCGGATCGGCCACCTCGAATTTCACTTTTTCCTCGTGCTGAATCGTTCGAATGAGCTCCTGAACCGTTCCTTCTTTGATGATTTGTCCCTGATCCATAATGACCACTCGGGAAGCGATCGCCTGCACCTCCTCCATATAATGCGACGTGTACAGCACGGTCGTTCCTTGATCCCTCAGCTTTCTGACCGCTTCCAGAATATGATTTCTGGATTGCGGATCGATGCCGACGGTCGGTTCGTCCATGATCAGAAATTCGGGCCGGTGCGTGAGGGCGCAAGCCATATTCAAGCGGCGCTTCATCCCTCCGGAAAACTTGCCGGGCTTCTTATCGGCGTGATCCGTCAGACCGACGAATTCCAGAGCTTCCGCCACCCGCTTCTTCCTCGTTTCCCCCTTCAAGCCGTACACGCCTGCAAAAAAAGACAGGTTTTCTCGCGCCGACAGCTCTTCAAATACGGTAATCTCCTGCGTGACCAGCCCCAGCTTCTTCTTGATATCGTGACGATAAGGCGGCTGCGACTGTCCGAAAAGCTCGATGCTGCCTCGCTCGAACGGCAGAATTCCGGTTAACGTCTGGATTAGCGTCGTTTTGCCCGCGCCGTTGGGACCGAGAAGCCCGATAATTTCCCCCCGGTCAATATCCAGATCCACATGGTCGAGCGCCACGTACAGCCCGTATCTTTTAACTACGCCTCGCAGAGAAGCAATCGTCATCGCATACATCCTTCCTTTTTTAACTTCAGTATGACGACTTCCGCATTCTCTCCATAGTTACATTTGTCACGGAATTCGGCAACAAGCCGAAGAGGCGGACGCTGGCGCGAATTCCGCGCTTACGTCCGCCTTTCCTTAGGCGTCTGCTCGTTGTACGTTCGTTTATCCGACTTCCTGCAGCGTCCGCAGGAGCACGGCCGCCGCCTGCCCCCGCGTGGTTGCGCCCTGCGGATCGAACGTTTTCGCCCCCGTGCCCGTCATAATCCCCAGCTTGACCAGCAGACGAACGTTCCCGAGATCTGCGGCCGACAGCCCTCCGAGATCCTTGAAGCCGGCGAGGTTGACGTCGGCGCTGCTGACGGGCCGTTTCTCCAGACGGATGGCCGCTGCCAGCATGCTCGCCATCTCCATGCGGGTTATCGGCTGATCCGGCAAGTAACGCCCTTCTTGCGCGAAGCCAATAAGACCGAGTTCCTCCGCTTGCCTGACCGCGCCGCTGTACCAAGCGTCCGAACGAACGTCTTCATAGGGCGGAGAGCCCGCGCCGCTCGGTGCGCCGCGTCCGAGCATGCGGACGAGCATCGCGGCGAATTCCGCTCTCGTCACCGCTTTGTCGGGCTCGAACCTCCCCTCGCCTACGCCCAGAACAAGCCGTTTGGCCGCAGCCTGCTCGACGAATGGCCGGCTCCAATGCTTGTCCACATCGGTGAAGCGGACGTCATTCTCCGCCGTGACGTACAAGCTGTTGGCATAAGAACGAATCTCCACTTGAATCTGTCCGTCTACGGTGGACACCCGGGAGGGCACGAATTCGAACTCCTTCTCCGTCTCGTCATACCGGAACGCGCCCCATGATCTCGATGCCTTGAACTCGCTCTCCGTCACAGGGAGGGTTCTGGTCAATGCGGCGTTGAACAAATCCGCCGCTCCGAGCGTCCGCGCGGTCTTCGTCTCGACGATGTCCAGATGAAAGTCCACGATCGGGCCCAGCGCCCTGCCCTGCGGGAAGCCATTGGCAAGCAGCCGTCGTGCCCGGCTGTCGTCCGACTTGTCGGAGAGGATGATTTTGAAGCTGATATCCTCGAGATTCAGGCCGGCTGCCGCCAGCTTGTCATTGAGCCCCGGGATGCGGCCAGCCAGATCGACCGGCACCCGATAGCTCCCGTAAGGGGCTCTAATTTCGATCGTCAAACCGGCGTTTCGCTCCTTGAGGCCGTTCAGTACGACGGCCGGAATGCCGACATATGCGATACCTTCTTCATTGGGCGTCACGTTCAGCGTCGCGAACGGCTGCGAGGCGTCGATCGCTGCCGGATCCAACGGCGTGCCGTTCCAGTCGATGAACGGCTTGACGACGGCATTCGGCGCGCCGCCTCCGTGATGACCGCCGCCGCTGCCGACCGGCGGCGCCGGCGCCACAGTAACCGTCGCGGATAAGTCCGCCGCTTCGACGCCGTTCAAATAAACGCTGAACACGTAGCTCTTGGCGCTCGAGCTCGTATTGCGGGGGAGCGCAACGGTCGCCTCCGCGCTCGTGTCGCTCGTAACGACGGCAGCAACCGGTTCGGCTCCGTTCACATAGATCTCCACCGTCTGTCCCGCCAGGCTCGAGCCGGTTACGGCGACGGTTGCGCTTCCCCCCGAACTGGCCATATTCGCCGGACTGGCGGAGATGCCGGACACGACAGGTTGGACGACGGCAAAGCCTGCTTCTGCAGCGTCAAGCAGACTGAAGTAGACGTTCCTCACCCTATGGCCGGCTGCCTTGATTTTGTAGGCTCCGTAGTCGAGCACGCCGTTAAACGCCAACGTGTACGTGCGCGAGACCTCGTCATAGCTCGACGCATAATCGGAAAATAAGGCCCCGTCCTTCTCCATGCTCAACAGCGCAAGCGCATTGGACGCGTTCAGCTCGACGCCGTCCGCCGCCCAGTAGACCGCCTCGCTGACCGTAACGCGAACCTCGGAAGGCGGCGCGGCGAAACGCTGTCCGTCCGTAAACCCGTCGAAGGCGACGAACGGCTTGGGCGGGCCGAACTCCGCCGGAACGGACGTTCGACCATTGGCGGAATCCCCCCAGGCGACGACCGTGCCGTCGGCCCTCAGGGCGACCGCATGGTCGGAGCCCGCGGCCAACGACGTCACTTCGGAAAGCCAAGTCGGAACGGCCAAGTCAGGGACCCCGCTTCCCCAAGCGACGACGGAGCCGTCCGATTTCAGCGCCAGCGAGTGTCCCCATCCGGCGGCGATGGCGACCACTCCGCTTTGCGCTTCCGGCGGCACGGTCGATGCGCCGGAGCCCCAAGCGACGACGCGGCCGTCCGATTTCAGCGCCAGCGCGTGAGTATAGCCGGCGGCGATCGCAATTACGCCGCTTCCGGCATCCGACGGAACGGCCCCCGGCGCCGATCCCCAGACGAAGACGGAGCCGTCGCTTTTGAGCGCCATCGAGAAGCTCATGCCCGCGGCGATGGCGGCGACTCCGCTTTGCGTTTCCGGGGGCATGCCCGACGCTCCGGACGAAGAGTCTCCCCAAGCGACGACGGCGTCCCCCCGGAGCGCCAGGGAATGCGAAAATCCGGCAGCGATAGCGGTCACTCCGCTTTGCGCCTCCGCAGGCACAGTCAACAGATCGTAAGAGTCCATCCCCCAGGTGACGACGGAGCCGTCCGCCTTCAGCGCCAGGGAATGGAACCCTCCCGCAGCGATCTCGACAACGCCGCTCTGCGCTTCTGGCGGCACGGTCGATTGACCGACGGAATTCGAGCCCCAGGCGACGACGGAGCCGTCCGATTTCAGCGCCAGGGAATGCGTCGCTCCCGCGCCGACGGCGATCACGCCGCTCGTCGCGGCGTCCGCCGGCCGGAAGCCGTGCGCAGCCGTCAGACTTCCCAGCAGCAGGAGCGACGCAGCCAAATAAACGAGAATTCGCCATCGGTTCGATCTCATGTTCCTTCACTCCTTATTCCTATGCAGAAAGCCCCTCGACAATCTGAGAGGCGGCTGGTCCAGCTCGTATTTTATGTTAGCAAAACAAGCGCTGGAAACCTCTTAAAACATTCTTAAAATCCTACAATCTCTGACGATTTTTGCGCTATACTGATAAGGAATGACTAGATTTCGAGCGGGTGTCTGATCGTGGAAAAACATATTCTTCTTGTGGACAACGAACCGGAGCTGCTGGATCTTGTCGAGCTTCATCTGGTCCAATCGGAGCTGCGCGTCACGAAAGCGAATTCCGGCTTTGCCGCCTTGAGGCATCTGGACAACGCATCGTTCGACCTGGTCATCCTGGACATCATGATGGACGGCTTGGACGGCTTCGCGGTGCTGAAGCGGATACGCGGGGGCGCGATGGAGATGCCCATCATTCTATTAAGCGCCAGACACGAGGTGGACAGTAAAATTTACGGTCTCGGACTGGGAGCGGACGATTACGTCACGAAGCCGTTCAGCCCCTTCGAGCTGGTCGCCCGGGTGCACGCCCATCTGCGCCGAGCCCGCCAGTCGGTGCCGATCGATCAGATGATGTCGTATACCTATGCGAATTTAACGCTTCACCCGGCTGCGCAAATGCTGTATAAAGCGGATCAGCCGATCCCTCTCTCCGCCACCGAGACGAAAATTCTGTTAGCTCTGATGAAGCGTCCCAACCAGGCGATCGCGAAAATCCGATTGTTCGAAGAGGCTTGGGGACATTCGAATTACGACGAAAATTCCGTTAATGTCTATATCAACTTTTTGCGAAAAAAAATGGAGGACGATCCCCGCCACCCCCGTTACATCCAGACGGTGTGGGGCGTGGGGTACCTGCTGGCGGGAGATCCGGAGTGAAGCTGAAGACGAAGATGATGTGGATGATTGCGATGTCCGTTCTGATCGCCGTCGTGGCGCTCGTCGCGATGATCTATGCATTCAATGCCCTGCTTGTAACCGGTTATAATCATGTCAAGCTGCAGGAGATGAGCCTCCGGCTGTCCGAGCGGCTCGAACAAGCGGAAGGGCCGCATCCGGAGCGATTCGCCCGCATATTTCGGCAGTTCGATGCCGACTACGAAGACGTCGATATGGAATTGTTCGATAGCGACGGAAAGCTGCTGTACGCCTCCTCGGACCGGACGTCCCCGTATCCCGCCCAGCATCTGCTGGCGCGCTTCGCGAATCAGCCCGGCCGCATGTTCAACGGAGAGGATGCCTCCTTGGCCTACGAGATCACGGTCGGCGGACATCGGTATTTCGTCGTTTTCGATGTGAAGGGCGCCGCGTTTCAGCAGGTTCAATTTTATTTGTATTTGAACCGGGATTCCGTCTACCCGTTTTTGATCGTTCCGTTAATTCTGATCGTCGCTCTGCCTGCGGGGGTCGCGTTCGTGTTCATCCTGTTCGTTACCCGAAGGGTGGGCAGGCTAAGCCGGGCCATGCGCCACGCCGACCTGCGGGAAGAGCCCGTTCGCCTGCAGGTCGGATCCGAAGACGAGATCGGCGAGTTGACCCGATTGTTTAACGAGATGTCGGAGAAGCTGTATCGGCAGTATGCTCGCATTCGCCAGATCGAGCAGTCCCGCACCCGGCTCGTCAGAAACCTTTCTCACGATTTAAGGACGCCGCTTTCGATCATACAGGGCTATGCCGAGACGCTGCAGCGAGGATCGGCGCACGATTCCGTCGCCCGGGTCAGACATGCGACGATCATCCTCCAGAAGTCCGAATATATGAACGGATTGCTGCATCAGCTGTTCCGGCTCGCCGAGCTCGACGACGTATCGAAGGCGTTCCGGTTGGAGCAAGGCTTCCTCCCCGAGCTCCTGCAGTCGATTGTGGCGGAGTACGTGCTCATCCTGAAGGATCGGGACATGACCTGGAATGCGGACATTCCCGAGCCGTTCGCCGGGCTGAATTACGACCGCGATTCGTTGGTTCAGGCGCTGCGCAATCTGATCGACAACGCGCTCCTTCACGGAGGCGACGGCAAGTTTCTGGGCGTTCGGCTGCGGGCGACGGACGAGACGGCGCAAATCGATATCGAGGATCGGGGACAAGGAATCCCGGCCGGGGAGCTGGATCGGATTTTCGAGCGGTTTTATCGCGTCGACAAAGGGCGGAGAAGCAACGGAATCGGCATCGGGCTTTCAATATCGAATGAAATCGTGCAGCGGCACGGCGGGTGGATCTCGGTGCGCAGCGTCCCGAATGTAAGCACCGTGTTTACGGTTCATCTGCCCTGGAAGACGGAAGCCGCTGCGGCATCCGCCACACCCCCGATGCACGCCTAAGCGGGGGCTTACTTGCCGCAACACAAGCCAAAACGCCTTCGGCGTCCTCTAGACGCAGAATTGCGTTTTTGTCGGAGGGGATTCAGATCAGGATAGCGAATTTGATCCTTTCTGAATCACAAAAAAACGGCAGAAGCTCTGCCGTTTCGTTTCAGAATAGTCTGGTGGGTTCTCAGGGGCTCGAACCCTGGACCTGATGATTAAGAGTCACCTGCTCTGCCAACTGAGCTAAGAACCCTTGCAAGATTGGCAAACCTGACGGGAACGAACCGCCGACCTCTGGACTGCCAGTGAACCGCTCTGCCGTGGCGGTCCATTTTTCACATCCACAATTATAATACGGACAAGACGTCGTTGTCAACACGAGGCTATCGTTCCGTTTAGCAGGGCCGATTTCTTCGACCCTAGACAGACCGAAGCCCGGTTCCGTCCTTCTAACCCGTCCGGGATCCGAAACCGTACGAGTTGACACTCGAACGCCGGCAATGATATATTGTGTATGCACAACATACACAATTAGAAGCGGAGGTACGACATGCTGGCTTTGGAGATTCGAAACTTGAATAAGAAATACGAGCACTTTCATTTAAAAGACGTGTCTTTTCAGCTGGAAAAAGGTTATATTATGGGATTTATCGGAGCCAATGGCGCAGGAAAAACGACCACGATCAAATCCATTTTGAATTTGATTCGTCCGGATCGCGGCGAGATTCGAATCTGGGGCAAAAATATGGCCGAGCACGAAATCGAATTGAAACAAGAAATAGGCTCAGCGTTCGGGGACATCCATTTCTATCCCCGCAACACCATCAAAACGTTGACGAGCGTGATCAAACCGTTCTATCGCAACTGGGACGATGCAACCTACTCCATGTATCTGAAAAAGTTCAACTTGATGGAGAGTAAAAAAATCGCCGAATTATCGACCGGCATGAGAGTCAAATACAGCCTGGCTCTGGCTTTGTCGCACGGCGCCAAGCTTCTTATTCTGGATGAGCCGACCAGCGGACTTGATCCGGTTGCGCGAGACAGCCTGCTGGACATTTTCCGGGAACTGGTGAAGGACGGCGAGATCAGCATCCTTTTTTCAACCCATATCACCTCCGATTTGGAGAAATGCGCCGATTATATTACCTACATTCACAACGGACAAATCGTCAACAGCGCGGAGAAAGACGAGTTTATCGATTCGTATCGTCTGCTGAACGGGAGAAAAGAGCAGTTGGAGACGGTCAAGGACCGGCTGATTTCCTACAAAATCAATTCATTCGGCTTTACAGGCCTGATTCATTCCCGAGACCTCGATCCGTCTTTGCCGCTGAAATCAGCCATCCCTAATCTGGAGGAAATTATGATCTACGTCTCGAAGAAGGAGGCTGCGCATGTATAACTTATTGATGAAGGAATTTAAGCTGGGCGGAAGTCCTTTCTTCTATGTACTGCCCTTTTTGACTGGCGCTTTAATGTTAATTCCGGGCTGGCTGTACTTCCTCGTCATCCTGTACTTTTGTTTTATTACGATACCGAATTTGTTCGGGGGGTATAAAAGCCAGAACGACTTCATGTTCACCAGCATGCTGCCCGTAACGAAAAATGACATGGTGAAGGCCAAAATATTATTTGTCGTCATCCTGGAGTTGTTGCATGTGGTCACCGCCGTAATTTACGGCATGATCAGCGTCCGCTTGTATCCGGATTTGATCTATCATTTCTTTTCCCCGTCCTTCGGGTTCTGGGGACTATGCTTCGTCATGCTGGCGATCTTTAATCTCTTTTTTATCCCGATGTATTACAAGACGGCGTATAAATACGGCGCTGCAGCTATCGTATCCATTACAGCGGCGATCCTGTTTGCCGTAGGCGCAGAGTGGCTGGGCATACAGAACCCGTTCGTATCCGATCTATTCAAAGGCTCCGGCGCGGAAAATGCGGGGATTCAGCTTTCGATTCTGCTTGCGGGAATGGCGATTTTTGCAATATTTACGATGATCGCTTATTCTATTTCCAAAAAGCGGTTTGAGAAAGTGGAATAATAATGAACATTGCGATCTCGAATACTTCCGAGAAACCGATCTATCAACAACTGTTTGAACAAATCAGCGCTCAGATTCTCAAGGGCGAGCTGGAAAGCGGCTTTGGCTTGCCGCCCATACGACATGCGGCCACGGAGCTCCAGGTCAGCATCATTACCGTAAAGAAAGCTTGGGAAGAGCTTGAGCGATGCGGCTTAATTTATACCGTCACCGGCAAAGGCTGTTTTGTCACTCCGCTTAGCCCCGACGAGATGCTTCAGAAGCGCAACGAAATGATTTCGAAGCAGATGGCGATCGACGCTTCCTATTACAAATCGTTCGGCCTGACGATCGAGGAAGTTTATGAGCTCATGAAGGAAGTTTATTGAAGGGGCGGAGCTCGCCCGGACCATCCCCTTCAGGCTTCCTCCATGTGCGAGGCCGACTCCGCTCCGCCATACGCGAAAAAACACGCCTCTTATGGGCACGGATCGAACCCCTGACCGCATCGCTGCAGCAACATAGATGAGGCTAACGGTTCTGAGAGCGCTTATTCGGCCAAAAACGGCCGAGAATAAATTCTAACGGTTCTCAGAAGCGTTATGGATGCCGTTTAAGCGCTTTTTACAACAAATGGCTTAAATAGCGGCTCTCAGATCCGTTAGCTTGTAATTTGGCGCATATTCATTAAAATAAGGTCGCTCAGATCCGTTACAGCCGTGGTCAGTGACAAGATGACAAACGAACAAACGTTACGGTAGAATGAAACGCCGCGCGCGTCCGTTCGAAGACACTCCGACAGTTCTGCATATGCTCCGTCCGTGCGGAACGCCTCCTCCTCCGGGGCTCGCGGGCCCTTCTCTGCCAAATAAAATAACCACCCCAGCAATGGAGTGATCTGATTAAATAGTATGGTGGAGAATAGGGGGATCGAACCCCTGACCTCATCGCTGCCAGTGGAGAGATGGGGTTCTGGGGTGTATACGTGCGCGACTTAATTACTATGCTCAGTAAGGCTTCGTCGGCATTTATGTCTACTTGCTGTGAGTTTCTATGTTCCAGAAAAAGAAAAAGTGTGACCAAAATAGTGACCAACTATATCTGCTATATAGTAGTTTTTGCGAATATATGTGCGAATATTCTTCATCTATATTATCCTGTTGATCGCTGGGCAGTTAATCTAAAAATGCTCTTATTCACTCGGCTATGCAAGCCGGACACGCTCAAGAGTTCGGCTTTATGTTTTTATCAAGATATTGCCCTAAGATAGCTATCATTATCTTAGCTTACTTGAGTTATATTATCTTTCGCTAACACCTCGTAATATTGTTTCGTAAGCTCAGAACGAAGAAAAGCATCGTTCATCAGTTTGAGGAACGCTTCTTTAGATTTTTTTGTATCGAGCCTAATTGTATTCCCATCTTCACTATATTTAAACTTGCCTGCAAGCTCATTTGTATTCTTCGTAAATTCTATGATTACTTCTTTTGGAATGTTCAACTTTATAATTGGGGAAGACTTTTTTACCTTAGACAACTTACGTGCAAATGTTGATTCTTCAGCAGCGTCTTTGAGGACTTGTATATCTTCAATTAAAGCAAGTTGTTCGATTGCCTGAATTGTATCTTCTGCTGCCTTAAATATGAGCTTATTGAAGCCAAAGTTCCGTTCAAGGACAGTCAGGTCGGTAACAAATATTTCTCCCTCAACGCGAATTAGTTGTGCTGTACCGTTAAGCCTAATAATATCCTCACCTGCGATTTTCTCAAATCGGTTCTTACTTTTTATGGCACCAAGCAGAAAACTATCACGTTTTATTAAAGAAACAGGGTAGTGCTTTTTAAATAACACGATGCCGCTTTCCATTGAACCCAAGTAAATTATATATCCGTAAAGTTTGCTCAGATCATCTTGTGAAAAATCAAATTTGTCACCCTTGATCGCACTTTCTATATCAAAATTAAGGAATAAGCCTAGCTCTTCTGGATATTCCTCATAATCGTAATGATAAATCGCATCGTTACGTTCGTCTGCTGTAGATAATTCACAAAGAACTAAATCTTCTTTATCTACAATCAGGCTTTTGATATAGCCACTAAAAAGAGAAGTAATCTCTGTTTCTGTACTTTCTCTTTCGGTATCACTATCTCTTTCGATATCTGCCAATTTCAGTTGCAGGTTATCGTCTTGTTTTAGAACGAGATAAACCTGAGTTGAATATGGACTACTAACTACGCTACTGATTTTAGTTTTGAGTTCTTCTGGAGTCATCTTCTATTCTCCCTTGCTACCCATACATTATTTTCAATCTTTATCCACTCAATTGCTGTGCCGCGTGACAGTCTATCTTTTGAAATGAGTATAATACCGTTAGGATCGTTTAACCCTTGTATCTCAGCACGATATAATCTGTATCCTAGTAATGCCAAAGTGGGATTCCCATAGTATAAATCCATCTTAACAAAGATTGAGCCAATTAAAATAAGCAGTATTCCTAAAACCAATATAAACCGTACATTACTCAAATCAATACAAATGAGCGGAATAATATAAGTCGTGAGGAAGGTAAGGTACTCGTAATTCTCATTTTTTATGCTTACAATTGTATACGGTGGATTGGTTACACCCGCCCATTCATATTTAGTTTTTTGGGTTAATAGCCAACTAACAATAGACAAGATGGCGGCTATAAGCGGAAGCACATTTCGTTTTAGTAAAGGTACAATTCCTACGAATTTTGCATCAGTTTCAAAGGAAAAAGGAATATCAACAGTGAGTAAGAAAATCAAAACAAAAAGCAACCACAGTGACATTATATAAAACCGTACTTTCATGCGGATATTATCCTGATTATTCTCCATACAACTATACCTCGTACCTCTTAATGTCTGCGATACTGTCTTTTGATCAAATTTGTCATTCTGCAAAGTAAAAGAGATATATTCCTCACTACCACTCTCCTACCCTATTCCACAATAACACATGAATTTCCTTTTTTCGATCATAATTATCATTTACAATTTGGATTTAATGGATAACAACCAGTCAGAAAAAGTAATATTTTGAAGCTGTAATCGCTTTATATTTGAATTATATATTATATAAAAGATTCCTATAAGCCGCACAATCAAAGGAGATGAGTTAAATGGAAATAAATTTATGAAGAAAATTACGTAAGAGAAGTTCACTCATTTGGTAAGCCAGCCGGACACGCTTTGACGTGTTCGGCTTTTATACGTTTGTTTTCAAGATACAAATATATGGAGGCAATTCTATGAACCAGTATCGTATGGAAGAATTGAAAAGGCTGATTTCCGAATCGTTAAGGGAAAGCACAGACAGTTATACCATCCAGCAGTTATTCGAGCACTTCCCGACTACAATCGAATTAATGGATGCTTCCGAGCAGCAATTAGTTCATATTCATGGTATTGGAAAAGGCAAAGCGCGTCAGATTAGCGCCATTCTAAAGCTTGCCCAGACGCTCACCATCCCAATGCCGGAACGCTACAATATTAGCTGTCCGAAAGATGCATTTGACTTGATTGAACCGGAATTCAGGTATTTAAACAAGGAACATTTCGTATGCCTATTTTTAAATACGAAGAATCGCGTTATCGCCAAAGAAATCATCTCTATCGGTTCGCTTAATTCGTGCATCGTACATCCCAGAGAAGTATTTCGATCAGCAATTAAGCGTTGTTCCGCCTCGCTGATATGTGCGCATAATCATCCAAGCGGAGACTGTTCCCCTTCACCAGAAGACATTAGCTTAACTAAGCGTCTTGTCAGCGCGGGGAAGATAGTCGGAATTGAAGTTCTCGATCACATAATAATTGGCGGCAAGCAATTTACAAGTTTACGTGAAATGGGAGTAATGGAGGAAAGTTCAATCTCAACAAGTGATTCATTTGTACACTAATAAGCGCCATTTAACATTAGGGAGGTGCCCCGATTGTTTACTGGAAGAAAAATAGTATCCAAACAAGTACAAGAGGAGATTCCTTCTTGGCTGCAAAATTTGCTTTGGTATATGGTCGAAACGATGGATGTACCTCAGAAAGATCGGACACAGTTTTTTGAACTAAAGGGTATTGTGCAAAATGGTACTTTTCAGCAAAAAATAGTCCAGCAGCAACAAAATCCCTATTATCGCAAGGAACAGATTTTAACGTTAAAGCGTACATATACTGCAAAAGTAATCGTTGTAGACAATGTATCCGAATGCTTTATGCTGATATTATCAAGTTAGAGCGCGTTATCTCATCGATTATCGCGGAATCTTAATAATTGCTTGATGAATTGATAAACCTCTTCTTGCTCTTTCTCCGTTCTGCCTCCAAGTTCATAATTAATCTTTTCAAGAACAGTCATCGTCTTTCTCTCCGAAACGTTCACATCAAAACGGAACAATTGCTCCAATTCGATATCCAAAGCCTTTGCTATCTTATCCAAGCTATCAATGGTGGCTGATTTTTCGCCGCGCTCGACTTGTCCAATATAGCTGGTATTCATTCCGGCTTTTAAAGCAAGTTGTTCCTGACTCAAGCCTCTTTCTTTCCGTAACGTTCTTATATTGTCACCGACAAATAACGTAATATGCTTCAAAAGAACACCTCTATCTATTCCAATCTTCTTAAGGAAACGATAGATGGTGCAATTAACGATAACAACGCCCTATAGACGCTATATTTTACAGCGTCTATAGGCATTGATTAGAGTTGTCGAATTCAGTATACTTTTATTGTATTGTGGCAAATTTAGGGACTGCGTATGATAAGATTTAGGATAAAAGAACTATGGATTATTGAGAGGGTGTCGTGAAACGAGTATGCTTCCTAGAACGATAGTAGAACTAGACCGGATAAAAAAAGAATGCAAATCGATGGTTAATAAACGGGCGACTGTTTCGGCAGCAGCCGCGGCGGTTCCGGTGCCGGGAGTTGATGTGGGAGCAGATGTTGCTATTATGCTTGAACTTCTCCCGGCAATCAATAGAAGGTTTGGGCTATCCCCCGAACAGATTGAACAATTGGACTCAGCGATCAAAGGCAAAATTCTTGTCATTATTTCCTCAATCGGGAGTAGGTTGATTGGCAAAGTAATCACCAAAGAACTCGTAATATCCTTGCTGAAAAAGGCCGGAGTCAGAATAACAGTCAAGCAGGCTACTAAATATGTTCCTATTGTAGGGCAAGCGGTTTCAGCCGGAATTAGTTTTGGTGCTATGAAATATTTGGGCAATTCCCATATTGATGAATGTTACAAGGTATGCGAACGGATAATTGAAATGCAACCGTCACCATAGATAGAGAAAGTTGAATGAGCCATCAATTTTTCGAGCGACTTTCAGCTTTGAACTATTTGTATTTATTAGGTTAAGAACCCGTTATTGAACGATAAAATTCATTATAACAAGGGAGAGAATCAAAGTGGCATCCGAACTAACGTTGCTTTTAGTTACTCTAATGGTAGCAGTACTTGGAGTGGGTTTAATTGGTTTGATTAAACCTTCGTTGGTATTACCCAAAAAGATGGCCTCTCGTAGATCAGTTTTGACAATCTATCCAGTGATATTAATTGTTCTGCTTATATTAACTGCTACCACGATCATTCTTTCCGTTAACGCATCTGATATTCAATTATCCGATAGTAAAAAACCTCAACCAGATACCGTAAAAGAAACTCCTGCAACAGAACCAGTTAAAGGAGAAACCAAAGAAGTCGAGGAAGTCGTTAAAAAGCCAACTTGGGATACTTCTATTGTAGATATTGCTCTTGGTGACAATAACGTTGATTATGCAACGAGCCTTATTTCTAGCGGGAAGTATCCCAACTCCGATACTATGAAAGATTCTATAGCGTTAAATGAATTGTTCAGAAATTCCGAGATAAAATCCCTAATCGGAACGGAAATTACCTTTATCGGACTTCCGTATACCGTAGACGTAAATCCAAAATATAAGGGCATTAGAAGTAGCATTGATTTTTTAATTGAAGGAGCATCAAGGGCTGACAATCTTGACATCAATGTACTATCTATGAAAACGGACGGACTTGGAGTTTCGACAAACAATCCTTATATAGCAACTGGCTATATAGTCGGTTCCAAGAACGTATCGTATGAAAACGAATTTGGGGGAAATGAATATTCAATTCCTTCTGTCGTAGTAGAAGATATACATCCTTATTCATATGAAGAATATGAGTATGGGTATAAGGGCAATCTTCAAAATGATTCATACAATAGTCCTCAAGAAGTCCCTGGTTCAAATAATTCAGGCAAAAAAACTCTATCTGACATTATGTATAGTGATCCTAAAAATCGTCCGAAATCTCAATTAGAGAAGTCTTTAAACGATGCCATCTTAGAATATTATGGGAAAGCTCTTGATAAAGCGCTCGAAGAAAGAGCGCCAAAAACGGAAGCTGAAATACGACTTAAAGCGATAAGCAATGTCGCCGAAGGTTTTATGCTTCAGGTTGATCATATGCCATTTTACGACAAATTAAATGAGGATGATAAGAAGAATTTTAAAACTGTCCAAGACACTTTCCAATTTTTCTTCGATGAAGTCGAGAGATATAAGAAGCAATACAAAGAGTGGAAAACAGTTAAACTCTGGGATGAGACAACTATTGATAACTTGCTCGCTGTTTTAAAGGACACCAAGGAACGCCACGATAAGAAGATTAAAGAATTCTATTCTCCCGAAATAGAGAAAAACATTGATCGATTGAAACTAGATGCCAACGGGTTTACTGAGAGTATGAGACTCTATAAGAGTTCTGGCGAACCGTTTACATCAGGGGAATTAAACCCAGAAACGGCACTAGACTTCGTTGATCTGGTTGGAACGTATCTAGTCAATGCTCATCATAAAATTGTAACAGATAAAGACTTTAATTCAACCTACCAAAAATCTATAGCTGCAACGGAGAAAGCAATAAGCAAGTATCTGTTGGACTTGAAAAAAGTACTCGCTGAGGTGGCGAAAGATCCCCGATGGGAAACTTGGGAGGGCGGAAACTTTGATACCGTTTTGAGTGAATTGAACCAGTCTCAAAAAGCATTTGAAAATGCCAAAACTTCAAAGGGATGATTTGTACGTAATCAGGAGGATGGATACATGGACACAACCCCGCCAACTGTGAATAATTCGGAAATCATTGACGCTCATGTTAAATCATTTCTTGATCTTATAGATCAGGAAATAGAAAAGCTCACCAGTGAGCATAAGCCAATCAGGGACGATACCTGAAAGTTGATAATGGCGGAGAACAGATGTTTTCCGCCATTAAAGAAAGGAACGAATACAATGCTAAGGGTTATGGGAAAGGAATATCCAGAACAATTGGAATTCAAAACCGGGGAATTGAAAATTGCAAAAGTTAGATGGACATTTTTCGTGCTGCTTGTTTTATCTCTCGTCGCCTCGTTTGCAACACTTACTGTAATTTCATTTGGTACCTTCATCTACATCTATCCAGCCTTCGCAGCAATTCAAATCATAGGAGCCGTCATTAGTCTCAATAGATTCAGAGATCGGTATTTGCAGGATAAGAATATCAGAGTATTGGGTTTTGACAAGAACGGAGAATTTTTAGGCTCGGTATTTGAGAAACGGATTTATTTGTACGTACTTGAATTATCGTATAAAGCTAAACTAAAGAAGCCGCCAATGTTTGCCATTCAGGAAACCCCCATTGTAAATGCTTATGCAATGGGAGCTTCGAGAAATAAAGCTCTGATCGTTGTAAACTCTGCAACTATCCAATATTTTTCTGAGGAATCAGTCTTAGCGTTAGTAGCTCATGAGTTTGGTCATGTCGTAAGCAATGATATGAGAAACCAGACATTCCTGAATTGCTTCCTTTACGTTTCAAGTATGATATTGACGTTCCCAAAAAAAATACTTATGTGGCCTATCGCAGTCCTCATTGAAGATTACTTTAATATCAGAAATGTATCTTATGTGATACAGTTCTTAGCAGGGTTCCTGATTGATATTATAGCAATGGGAATTGTAAAGCTTATCATATTATCGTATTCACGAAGACGTGAATTTAGAGCAGACTATGCCGCCGCGAAAATTATGGGTAAAGAAAAAGCCTTGAAGATGTTACGAGAATTCTCAAGCATAGAAATGCCCAAAAATAATACTGAACATGCAACAATGGCTTTTATCGGCAACTATTCATTTCTGGACATTTTTTCTACTCATCCTAACTGGAAGAGAAGAATCAAGTACATAGAAAGGAAAATGAAATAAAACTCACATCTCAATCAATTCAAAAAGGCAAGGTAAATAATCAACGTTCCATCGAACAGGTATCGTCACGGGATTAACTCCCAACTTATGAAGTTCTTTTATGCGCTTGTCAAATTCACGTTTATTAGAGACCATATCTCTGGCTTTCCAAATTCTTCTTTTTTCATTCACCTGCTCAAGAGTTTTCAAAAGAGCATGTTTCTTCTCTGTTTTTAATCGTTTGCTTTGAATAATTTCCTTGGCTTTCGGTAATGTGTAATAATCGCCGTAACCAATAGTTTTTTTGAAATAAAAATTCAGAATGTTTTCAGATACATCTCTACTCAAAAAATACAAGAATCCTTTCTGGGAGAACTCTATGTTCCTTGTAAGATTATAAGTCTTGCCGTACTCACATTGAACCTCAAATCGTAGTGCATACATTACCTTCTCTTCATCGAATGGTAAATTCTCACTCTTTAACTGTGCCCCTTTGTTATAGCAGGTAACAGTCACCGTTTTGTTCCCTTTCTTGTTTTTATGCACTATATAAAAGCTATCTTTGGGTGGTTTTCTACGCTTACTTACTAGATCAGGCATGTCAAATAGATGGAAGCCTTCGGGGATATTTGCACGCCTGATTAACCGCATATAAAGCTCAATATGTTCAGTAATAATATTGACTGCGAAATCCACCCTTTTAAAATTATATGAACTGATCTTGTGTAACTTAAATTTGATATGCTTATTTTTTTTATCCCGTTCAAATCCTATTTTTATTGGTTTGAACACTTTTTCAAATGCCTTTTCGATAGCTTCATAATGATGTAAATCCGTCAATTGAAAATACTCGTTTTCGTTCAAGAGTCTTGCTGGATTCATAATTATTTCTAGTGCGCTGTAGCTGATTCCATCTTCAAGTTCTATACGCTTTAAAGTTAGGTTGAGCCCATTGTTTTTAAGTAGCTCACAATGGGTCAGGTTTTTCTTATCATAGCACCTAGCTTTATACAATTTCGATAGTTTACGCAAAGTCCTCAATAAAGCTGAATAATAATCTGATTTTATTTTACAAAACATTTCAACCGTGTGCAGCATAAACAAAACCTCCAATCAATAGTTTTGATCTTTGGTCTTGTGTTTGCCGCATTTTTGTTTTTTATGAAGTTAACGAGATCGTCGAATCGTTACTACTAACAGCATAAGAAAAGTAAGTACATATTAAAAAAGATAATACATATTTATATGCTCAGGATAAGCGTCAATCCAAGAAATCAAATAAGTCCCCCCATTTTTTTCCTCCCACTTTCTTCAAAAACAAATCTTTATGCGATGCTGTTTCCTCTGCATTTTTCTTAATAACTTTAATAATATCGGGAATCATTTTTCCATTAAAATTAATGACTCTAGGAAGTGTTTTGGCTCCGTTAAACCAAGCTGGATACTGAGTTGTATTATTCCCTTCATCATTAAAACAAATAAGATCGTTCTCATCTAATAGCTTTGCTAATTTTTTAGGACCGATTAACTTATGAGATTTTTCAAGGTGCTTGGCAATAAGATTATAAACAGAGGCCCAGTGCAGCTTTAGTACTACGAGTTCCTCTTCCTTCTTGACTACGCCATAAATCCTATGATCAAGATTTAACTCTTCTATATTTATCGCCACAATGAATACCTTCTCAAGTATTAGTTCTTTGAGAGCGTCTAAGAACAACTCTACATTGATATCGAATATTGACTTGTGCTGATCTTCCAATAAATCACCGAAAATTTGATTTGCATAGCTACATTTTTTAACAAAATCATCATTAGTAAGGAATCCTTGTTCCTTACCATATGTCATATAAAAATTAAAAGCAATAATCTGATGTGCGAAACTATCCGTGTAGCGTCCGTGAGCACCATACTTATCTCCAATTACTTTTCTAAGAGCGTCAAACTCTCTTTTATAGTCATCTATAAAGGTCGAATTTAACTTCACGCTAAGCCATTCTATATAGTGCATGATACTTGTTGGAAGAAAGCGTCTATCTTTAAATTGGTCATATTTTTCTGCTTTTTGCACATCGTAAGTATCTTGGTCATTTCGATTAAACAAGTTATCCATCTTTAATCTAATGATTCGTTTTTTGGACGATTCGTATTTTTCATCCGGCGGAAGAAACGATTCTCCTGTAACCAATACCATTCCGTTAGATAAATTACTGCTTGAATAATGTCTATCAGATAGATTTCGGATGATATCTTCAACTTTGTTTATGACACTATATTCGTTTTGTTTTGTCTTGGATGTACCATAGTCGTCAATTACAAAGACGCAATCTTTGTGTTCTTCCAACCCCGGTAAAATTGTTTTTGTTTTATGAGCATCGGGCCGCGCTGCGTTATCCTTTTTATAAATCTTGGTGAAAAGATTTGAGAGGGTCGTCTTTCCATATCCAGTACGCCCCACGATCCAAAGTAAATAATTCGGTGATAGTTCTTTGGAATCCAGCAAAGGAGTGGCAATGATCGACGTTAGCAAGAAACTTAATAAGGAATAGGATAGTTTATGATCGCAAATGTCCAACATATCCAAACTTCCCAGAAATGATTCTTTCGCGCTTATAGCATCATCCTTGTTAAAGAAAAACTGGGTATTGCTCGTACTAACATTATTATTTTGAGTTCCACCAATGACACCGCCGCTATGTAGAAAAAACCATTTGTCTTCTAATCGATGCCATCCAATTGTGTCGTATTCTATCCGTTTGGGTATGCCTTTCTCAGACTGATAGATGTAATCAAGGAGCAGACTGTAATTTTGTTTTTTACTTCCGTAAATCTTGCAAAATACATCCCATTCCTGTATCCAGTTTGGTTTGCTCAAATCGGATTTTAATACGGCTATTGGTTTCAATATCTTTTCTTTTTTCAATATGCCATCAAAAACATACTTATAGTCCTCTACAATTCCTGAATCAGAAACCTTCATGATTATCTCTACGGGTCGAAATAAAAAATTGGACAATGGTATCTGTTTTTGGTTTCCTAACCTACAGAACTCACCAACTTCATTAATAACAAACCCCGTGTTTTCAACCATTTGTGAGAAAGAGTTCATCCATTCTTTAATCGCGATATCAATTTCATTTTTATCCATAAGTAAAAACTCCTTTATTCGTTTTAAAATCTGATTATCTGAAATCAACGCTATAATTCTATCATATAATCAGATTTTTTAAATGCTTTTACAAAATATCTACTTACGAACAATCTAATTTGACGTCATATACTTACAATAATTCTTTTTTAACTTCATCAAACAATTAGATAACCAGAACCGCCGTTATTCTGGGTGATAGCAATTATATATTATTACTTTGAGTATTTACATTCTGGGAAAGGGTGAAAAAATGTTTGCTCAGTACGATGACATTATGTCTGTCGATGACGTGATGGAAGCTTTGAATATCGGACGTTCCAAAGTGTATGAGCTACTTAGAAGCAAGAAGATCAAATCAATCAAAATGAAAGGGTACAGGATACCTAAAGCAGCATTGCGAGAATTCGTACTTATTCAAAGCGGATTGGAAAAGTAGTGTTAATTGAATATTCCAAGAAAGTGCTAAGTTATACAAGCAAGCTGCGGCTCTATTTGACGCAGCTTATTTGTTTTTGTCAAATTCAAACCTTTGGAGATTAGATGCTTATGAATAACCATCTTTGGACGCTATTGGACGATGAGTATCATCTGGAACGATTGGTCGCTATTGCGCGGCGGCATATCAAACTTGTATTGGAATTCAGTCAAAGGGGAGTATCGCTAGAGCGAAGGATGCAGATCAAGCAAGAAATTGATTTACTCCGAAAGGAACGTGATGAATTACTTGGTCTCAGCCCAATAAAAAAATAGTCGGTTCGAGACAGCTTTGTAAGCAGAAGTTCAAGGCTTCTGCTTATTTGTGTTTTCCATTAACCAATTTGGAGGAATCAAGATGCAAATGAAAGTGAAAAAGGACGAGATGAAAGGAACCTACTGGTTTGTAGCAAGCGCGGGGAAGGATGAGAATGGTAAGCGCAGACAGATAAAAAGGCGCGGTTTTCGAACAGAAAAAGAAGCCATGAAAGAGATGCGGAGACTGTTGCAACAGGTCGATGACAATACCTACGTAAAAGATTCCAAATTAAAGTACATCGAGTTTTTAGATGGAGAATGGATTGAGAGCAAAGCATTAAAACTGAGAGATGCAACCTTAAAAACTTACAAGTTGAATATTAAAAAGCATATTAAGCCGTATTTTCTAAACCAAGAGATAGGGAAAATTACGACACAGATGATTGAAAAATTTTATGTTCATCTTTCAAAATCAAGCGGCTTGTCCGAACGCTCGATTCAAGATATTCATAAAATTGTAAAAAGCTCTTTTAAAACAGCTGTGAAACGTAAGTATATATCTTATAGCCCTGCTGCGGAAGCAGAAGCGCCTAAAGTACCTCGTAAAGAAATGACCGTATGGAACTTGGACGAGACTGTTCGGTTTCTGAAAAAGTGCGCTAAAAATGATTTGCATATCGCTTTCCTTCTTGCATTAACAACGGGAATGAGGCAATCTGAAATTCTGGGCTTGAGATGGAAAGATGTTGATACGAAGAGAGGTATCTTGCACGTTCGGCAAACGCTTAGCCATGACGGCAAGCAGTTGTATATGGATACCAAGACTAAATCGAGTACCCGAACGATCTCGTTGGTCGAAAAGACGTTGGAGGAATTGAAAGAGCATCGAAAGAAAATCGATGAACTCAAGCAGTCCGCTGGGGATGAATATCAGGATAATGACTTGGTGGTATGCACTAAGCTTGGAACGCCAATCAATCCTCGGAACTTGCTGCGTACATTTTATATTTTAATGAAAAAAGCGGATGTACCTAAAATTCGATTCCACGATCTTAGGCATACGGTAGCGACTCTAATGTTAAGTCAGAATGTCAATCCAAAGGTTGTTAAGGAAATTTTGGGGCATTCTGATATTCGGGTTACATTGGATACTTACAGTCATGTATTACCATCCGTTCACAAAGAAACCGCCAAGCAATACGGTGATATGTTATTCAATTGATCCAGTTCAAGCTAAATATCGATGAAAGTGAGCCAATCTTATTCAGGGAGAGCCTCATTGTTAATAAAATTGAGCCATGTTGTTAATGCTGAGAGCCCAGTGGATACTAAGCTGACGAAAATAGTACAAATAGAGGGATTAAATAATCTATAGAGAATACATTTAACAAATCACATTTTTAAGAATGTTGGGGTGTCGTTTTATGTCTTCTCTTTTAGATATGAAGGAGCAATTGTATCATTTATTAAGGCAAGTGGGGGTGCATTTAGGGGAAGATCAATTAGTAATACAAGATAGAGGCAAACCGCATGTAGTACCGTTTAATGAAAATAAACTATACGTATATACCTTTAGATTTGGCGTAGAATATCTGAAGATAGGTAAGGCGGGAAAGAAGAGTAAGGCACGATTACAGAATCAACACTATAACCCCGCAAGTAGTCAAAGTAATCTTGCACTATCTATTCTTCAAGATAAGAGCATGGAACGATTCAATCTTACAAACGAAAATGTTGGAATATGGATAAAGAATAATGTGGATCGTGTAGATATTGAAATAGATGAAAATGCTGGCGTATTTGTTCAGAATTTTATTGAGGCAGCGCTACATTGTATGTTGAAGCCTAAATATGAAGGATTTGAATCTCAGCGGTAAATTACTAATGGGAGAGTGAATATGGGAGATCGAATTCCTACTCAAAAATGCCCTGACCCATTTATGATGAATGAAAATGAAGTTAATACTGCGGTAGCACATTTCTTAAAATCTAAACATGTAGACGTTCAGAAAGTCGCAGTTGACAAAGAAAAAGGATATGACGTTTTTGGTGTGAAAAATGGGTATTCCATCATTGTTGAATCAAAGGGAATGATGGCAAATAATCAAGACAAATATGTATTTGGCTATGGACAGATTAAATCTCATCTAGGTGATCAAATTCTTTATGTCTTAAAGCAGTATGAGCACTCTTCTGGAAATACGTTATTAATGATCGCAAATCCAGATATTCCAAGAATCAGAAGTAGGCTAGATGAGGTATCACTTGCGTTAGATAAACTTGGTATTATTAGATTATGGGTAACGGCAGATAGGTTTGTTGAGTTAGAGTACCCTCAGGAAGTATTTCAGGTACTAAATTCACTTGAACTGGTATGAAAATTGATAAAGAGGAGCCATTTAATCATCTGGTGACTCCCTCGAATATCATGTTTAAATGTTCAAAAAAATAGCTACTGTGACCAAAAGTGTGACCACAGCTAAAAATCTGTTCAGGGGATAAGAATTTGTTTTAATTAAACGATTCGAAAGAGGCTCAGATAACGGGGGAAAACATTGAGTAAAAAAAGAAAAACCCTTGCTACATAAGGGTTTTACCGGCGTTATGGTGGAGTCTAGGGGGATCGAACCCCTGACCTTCTCGCTGCCAGCGAGACGCTCTCCCAGCTGAGCTAAGACCCCGTATTCAATTTGACCTCTTCGCTGCCAGCGATGCGCTCTCCCAGCTGAGCTAATTCCCCATATGGTCTCGATGAAGCAATTGTATAACTTCGCTGACGGTGCATTCTCGCCTGCGCCGAGGGCCCGTATCATTTCGCGACAAAAATGAGTTTACCACAGCGAGGAAGGGAATGTCAACGGATTTCTGAAAAAATGTCGTTGTGCTGTAATAATGTCACTCAGCGCCGCCGGAAAGAGCGGGAAAAGCAGACGCATGGCCCTCCGAGCCGCGCTCCCTGGCAGCGGCGAACGAAGAGACATACGCCTGAACATGGCATGCGCCGAATCCCGTCCCTCTTACTTGTTCGGATTGCGGTCCGGCTCCGAAATCACTTTCAGCGAAAACGCCGGGCGATCCGACCAGGCCTCCGGAAGCCGGACGATCAGTCCCTCCTCCGTGCGCTCCCACTGAAGCTTGTCCTTCCAGCCCAGCAGCTCCACCGCCTGAATATCGGACGCATACTCGGCGGAGCTGCTCGACAGCGTCCGGATACGCGCCCGGCCGTCCTCCGGCCAGCCCAGCACCGTCGCGTACAGATGGCTGCCGCGGGTCGTAAAACGGATATCCTCGGCGCCGTAAGGCTGGCGCTTCGTATCGTTGAACATCCCCTTGACGATGCGGGTCGGGCCTTCCCCGTAGACCTTCCAGGGCCGGGTTCCGTAGATCGCCTCGCCGTTCACGGACAGCCACTCCCCGATCTCCAGCAGAAGCGCCTGCTCCTCTTCCGGAATCGTACCGTCCGCTCGGGGGCCGATATTAAGCAGCAGCGTGCCGTTTTTGCTTACGACATCGACGAGATCGCCGATCAGCGTCGTCGACGTTTTGTACTTGTGATCGGCAATGTGACACCAGGCCGTCTCGCCGACGGACGTACAGGTCTGCCATACCTCTGGGTGAATGCCCTCCAATTGCCCGCGCTCCACATCGTATACCGCCGTTCCTTGCTCGAAAGCGTCGAACTTGTAGTTGACGACGACGCCGCGGTCCCACTGCGCCGCGCGATTGTAGTAATGGGCCGCCAGCTTCTGCAAATAAGGCTTGAACGCCGGCTGCTCGATCCACCAGTCGAAGTAGAGCAACTGCGGCCCGTAACGGTCGATCAGATCGCAGGTGCGAACGAGCCAGTCGTCCAGAAATTCCTCGTTCGGCTGGACGATCGGCAGCGGATAATCCAGATCGCCGTAGCAGGGTTGCGCCGGGCCGTACAAGTCCGCATATTTCGGATCCTGGACGTCGGAAGGAATTTGCCTTCCGCCGTTGAAGTACCACCAGTTTTCGGCCCGGTGGCTCGATACGCCGAACGTCATATAATGACGGCGCACAGCGGCCGCCAGTTCGCCGATGATGTCCCGCTTCGGCCCCATTCGGGCGGCATTCCACTCCGAGAAGGGATTGTCGTACATGGCGAAGCCGTCGTGATGCTCGGCGACCGGCACGACAAAGCTCGCTCCCGCGCGCTTGAACAGGGAAGCCCATTGCTCCGCATCGAACTTCTCAGCCGTAAACTGCGGTATGAAATCCTTGTACCCGAAATTCTCCTGAGGGCCGTACGTTTTCCGGTGATGCTCGTATTCCTCGCTGCCCTCGATGTACATTTTGCGGGCATACCATTCCGTCTGAAATGCGGGTACGGCGTAAACGCCCCAATGGATAAAAATGCCGAATTTCGCGTCGGCGTACCACCGGGGAACCTTGTAGTTTTTCAACGAATCCCAATCTGCCGCGAACGGCCCGGCTTGAATCGTATGGCGGATTTCCGCTTTCTTGTCCATGCGCAATTGATGCAGTGTCATTCGGGTTCCCTCCGATTTATCGTCATAGATTAGGCGCGGCTGCGCTCCAACTGCTCCAACTGTTCCAGCCGCTCCGGGACGGCGCGAACCGACATACGCGGTCGGGGTCTGCCGGCATCTACGGATGGCCGTCCTTTCTTACCGCCGAGCCCCTATGAAGACGACGGGCCTCACTCCCCGCGATCCGCTCGATGCGGGCCGCGCCCCCTCTCTCGGCCACCATCGCAGCGTCCACCGCAGTCGCAATGACCTCGAGCAGCG
The DNA here is from genome assembly GCF_042654645.1 of Cohnella hongkongensis. NCBI lineage: Bacteria > Bacillati > Bacillota > Bacilli > Caryophanales > Paenibacillaceae > Cohnella > Cohnella hongkongensis. The sequence goes on from NZ_JBHSEP010000001.1 coordinate 304,213, forward strand.
TCTTTCGGACCGCTTATGGTTTTCCGTCGTCGAATCCTCCGACCATGGCGATTCTGGCCGCTCCGATCACCCCGGCCCGATTGCCGAGCGCAGCCGGGCAAACCGGCATCGGGTACGGCTGCTCCGCCTCCCAGCGCTGCTGGAACGCCTCCCACCAGACGGCGCTCGCATCCGCCAGCCCGCCGCCGATCACGACCGCTTCGGGATCCATGAACATCTGAACGGCGCGAATCGTCAGGCTCAAATCGCGGAAAAACCCTTCCATAGCCTCGCGCGCCTCCTCGCGTCCCTCTTCGAACGCCTGCAGCAGCCTGTAGCTGTCCCAAGATGGCGACACGCCGCGAGCGATGCGGTTCAATGCCGTGCCCGATACATATTGCTCCACGCAGCCGGTTCCTCCGCAGCTGCAGGGCAGGCCTCCGGGATACAGGCAAGCGTGCCCGATCTCTCCGGCAGCCCCGCTGCGGCCGGACAACACGCGGCCCCCGCATACGAGAGCCCCGCCTACGCCCGTGCCGAGCGTAATGAGCGCATAATCGCGCAGTCCGGCCGCCGCGCCGATCCAGCCCTCTCCCGCCGCCGCCGCATTGGCGTCATTGTCCACGTACACCGGCAGGCCGAAGGCGTCGCCGATTCTCTCGGCCAATCTCATGCCCGTCCAGCCCGGCAAATTGTCCGTCGCATACCGCACCGTTCCCGTTGCGCGATCGATGCGCCCGGCCGAGCCGATCCCGATGCCCGAGACGTTCAGCCCGCTGTCCCTCAGCTTGCCGGCGACCCGAACCAGCTGTCCGAAGATCGCCTCCGCCCCGTCCGCGGCCGACGTCCCGACCTTTTCCTGCACCAGCACACCGCCTTTTTCATCGACGATTGCGCCTTTAATGCCCGTTCCGCCGACGTCAAGACCGATCCAGCAACCGCTCATACGCCTTATGCCCCATACGTCCGGATTGCCGACGTATAGCGTTCCGTTATCCATTGCGGACGGGTAATCGCCGAACCGACAACGACGAAAGCCGCGCCCCGCCGCAAAGCTTCAACCGCCTGCGACGGCTCGTAGATCCCGCCCTCGGCCACGACCGGAACGGTCAGCGCGTCGGCCAGCCGGCCGACCAGATCCAGGTTCGGCAGCTCCGTTTCTTGCGTTTCGCGCGTATACCCGCACAGGGTGGTCGAGACGTAGTCGGCTCCCCAGTCGGCGGCCCGCAGCCCTTCCTCGTAAGTCGAGATGTCCGCCATGACCCGCACTCCCGCCTGCTTCAGCCGCTTCAGCACGTCGGCCAGCGGCAGGCCGTCCGGCCGCGGACGGCTCGTTCCGTCGATCGCCACAATATCCGCGCCCGCGCGGTGAACTTCCAGGGCCGCCTCCACCGTCGGCGTAATATACACCTCGAAGCCGGCCGTCTCGCGTTTCACCAGTCCGATGACCGGCAGCCCGATTTCCGTCTTAATAGCCCGAATGTCCGCCGTACCGTTCGCGCGAATACCGATCGCGCCCGATTGGCGGGCCGCTCTGGCCATCGCCACCATATGGTGGCTGCCGTGAAGCGGCTCATGCTCCAGCGCCTGGCAGGACACGACGAGTCCCCGCCCGATCAACTTCGAATTCATAGCTCTCCTCCCTCTGTCGTCAGCCTTTGACCGCTCCGCCGACCAGACCCTTAATAATGAACTGCTGCACGAACAAATAGAGCGTAATAATCGGCAGCGCCACCAGCGCCGCCCCCGCAAACATCTGCGGCCAATTCGTATTGTATTGGCTCTTGAACGCCATCAAGCCGATCGGGAGCGTGCGCATCTCCGGCGAAGACAAATAGACAAGCGGATTAAAGAAATCGTTCCACGAATTGATGGCCACCACAATGACGCAAGTCGCCGTAATCGGCAGCGTTAACGGAAATACGACCTGCATGAAAATCCGGAACGGCCCGCAGCCGTCGATCCATGCCGCCTCTTCGATCTCGGAAGGAACCGTCTTGAAGAAGTTCACATACAGGAAGATCGGCAGCGCCAGTCCCGAAGCGATCTGGATCAACGAAAGCCCCAGATGCGTATTGAGCAGATTCAGCTCCCTCAGGACGAGAAACGCCGGGATCGTCCCCGAGAAAGCCGGCAAAATCAGCCCCATCAGAAAAAAGCTGGACATCGCATCGGACTTGAACCGTTTGCCGTGATGCAAACCATAAGCGGCCAACACCGATACGCCGATCGCCGCCACGGTCGTCATCGCCAGAACGAAGGCGCTGTTGCCGAAATACTTCAGCAAGTTGCCCGTGCGGAACGCTTCGCCGTAATTTTGCCACTGCGGATCGGCGGGGAAGCTGAGCGGGTTGACCGACGTACTCGTCTGCAGCGATACGGAGAACAGCACCGCCATCGGTACGAGCACGATGATCAGAGCAACCGCAAGAACGGCGTACGCCGACACTTTCTGCTTCGTTTTCAATATCTGGCCTCCAATCTGCCCAGCAGGCGCATCTGAATGAAGGTGACAACGATAATCATGACGGACAGAATCATCGCCATCGCCGTGCCGTAGCCCATCTGCGACGTCTTGAACGCGAACTGGTAGATCATGATTCCGAACGTCTGCGTCGAATTCGCCGGTCCGCCCTGCGTCATAATGAACACATGCTCGAACATTTTCATGCAGCCGATAACCGACAGCACCGTATTGACAATGATCGAAGGGAGCAGCAACGGAAGCGTCACCTTGCGGAATTTATGCCAAGGCCCTGCGCCGTCAATGCTCGCGGACTCATAGATTTCGGCGGGAATAGACTGCAGGCCGGCCAGGTAGATCATCATCGAATAGCCGGTATACTGCCACACCATGACGAGAGCAATCCCGTAAATCGCCAGCTTGGGGTCGCCCATCCAGTCGAGCGCCGCCAACGAATGCAAGCCGATCGTATCCAGAAACCTGGGGATAAAGCCGATCATCGGCGCATACATGTAGCTCCAGACGTAACCGATCACAACCGTATTCAGAATGACCGGGAAAAAGATTATGGCGCGCATCCATACGACGCCTTTAAGCTTCAAATCCAGCAATACCGCAAGCAGAATCGAAGCGCTGTGCTGCAGCACAATGACGACCACGGACAGAATCGCCATATTTTTCAGCGCCGTGACGAGCAGCGGGTCGCGAAATACATCGCGGAAATTGTCCAGCCCGACCCAATTGGCCTGGAAGGAAAAACCGTTCCAATCTGTAAAACCGTAATACAGGCCGCTGAAAATCGGACCGGCGAAGAAGAGCAAATACAGCAGCAGCGCCGGAGCGATGAAATACAAATACGTTCTGAAATTGAAGATTTTCATATCGCGCCCCCTTCGGCAAGTGATCCGTTCCGCCGCCCCCAAGGACGGTCGTGAGATTCGGCACAAGCGAAAAGAATAAGCGAAAGACAGGATGTCCGCTTCCGCTTATTCTTTTGTTAGATTCGGATAGCCGCTCGCCTTGCGGGCTTACTTGACGTCTCTATCCTGCGTTGCTTGCAGGGTGCTCAGCAGCTCGGACGTATCGACATCCTGCCCGAGCAAAATACGCTGCAGCATCGGGAACAGCACCGGTTCCATCGAAGTCGTCAAGCTCGGGAAAATCTGCGCCGCATTCGCTTCGATCTGAGGCTGCAGCAGCTCGGCCAGCTTGTTATAGGTCGGCGACGAGCCGCCTTTGACGGTAACGGCCTGCTTCGCCTCGCTGGACCAAATCTGCGCGATTTCCGGCCGGGCGATGAATTCCATGAACAGCTTGATCTCTTCCTGATGCTTGCTCCACGATACGCCGACGAACAGGTTGTCGGATACGAGGTTCGTCACGAGCGGCTCGTCGCCGCGGTTGACCGGAAGAATAAAGGCGCCCAGTTCGAAGTTGGAGAAGCTTTCGTCGAAGTTCTCGCTGAACCCCCACTCGCCCATCGGCCACATCGCCGCTTTGCCATCTTTGAACACTTGGGCGACCTGGTCGTAGCTCAGACCGACCGAGTTTTCCAGCACGTAGCCCTTCTGAACCATTTCAATCATCCCGTCGAACAGTCCGGCGAACTCCGGGTCGGTCCATTTTTTCTCGCCGCTCTCCAATTGCTTGAAGACTTCGGGGTTGTTCTGCTGATACAACCCGAACTGCGAGGTCGTCAGGAATTGGGTTGCCCAAGCATCCTTGCTTCCGATGACGATCGGAGCCGTTCCGTCCGCCTTGATCGCTTCGCTCGCCGCCATCAATTCCTCCCAGTTTTTCGGAATGGACAGGCCCAGCTTGTCGAACAGCGTCTTGTTGTAGAACATGATGATCGGCTGGCTGTTATAAGGAACGCCATACGTCTTGCCGTCTACCGTTCCCAGCTTCACCGCCGCTTCGAGATAATTGTCCAGCCACGGGCTTCCGGTAATGTCCATCAGCGCGCCGACTCTGGAAAACTCGACGACTTGGTTCGGGAACAGCCAAATCAGATCCATGTCAGCTTTGGACGCGATACGCGTGCGCATAATTTCACGAAATTGATCGTAAACTTTGTCGTGTTCGACCGTGATGTAAGGATACTCCTCCTTAAACTTGTCAATGACCGTCTGGCTGATCGGATTCCAGGTCGTCAGCTTCAAAGTGACGGGCTCCTTCTGCGACGCATCTCCGCTTGCTGCCGGCGCAGACGATCCGCCCGAATTGGAAGCGCTGTTTCCGCAAGCGGCGAGCAGCATCATCAAGCTTAACCCGAGCGCTACAAGCGGTGCTAACTTTCTCTTTTTCATAGTCGGCCTCCCCAACATGAGTATTTTCAGGTTAATTGTATACGCTTCATGTCAGGCAAACTACCACAATAACCTGCGATTTCAAACATTAATCTAACATTTTGCAGGCTGCAGCCGTCCGAATTCCGAGAAAAACGCAATTTGATGCGATTTCATTTGTTTATATGCTCTCGCTGATTGCGATACTCCAAAGGCGTGACGCCGACCATGTCTCTGAACAGCTTGCTGAAATAGTGAGGATTCGTGTATCCGATCTCGGCGGCGATTTCGTACACTTTGCGGTTCGTTTCCCTGAGCAGCCGTTTGGCGTATTGAATTTTCTTGGAAGTGACGTATTCTCCGAAGCTCTCCCCGACCTCCTTCACGAACAGCCGGCTGAGGTGACCGGCGCTGACATGAACGGACTCCGCAGTTTTGGCCAGCGAGATTTCCTCCAACAGGTGGGCGTCGACATAATCCATGGCCAGCCTGACGATGCCGCCGATCTTGCCGGATTGCACCGGATAGCTTGCTGCCGCCTCCGCATAGGCTCGGGCCACCTCGTCTCCCCGATGGCAGACCGAGCTGTAGCCGTAAGCGATCGGCACGTTGAGCAGCTTCAGCAGCGCATCCTCCATCCGGCACACGTACGCCTCGACCATTGGCTCGCTTCCGCCGTCCGCCAGCGGCTCGGGCGCGAACCAGACCAGCTCGTTGTCCGGCCTGTCCAGCACAATTCCGCCCCGTTCATGGGCTACATATTCTTCAATGAAATACCGGACGGACATAAGTTTGGTGCGGCTGAACTTGGCCTCGCCCTCCGACTCGCCGACCGTACGAAATAAAACGATGCGAAACCCCGATTCCAGCATGCCCAGATCGGCAGCCTGCCAAGCGGACTCCCAAGCGTCGGGCAGCGGAGAAGCCTCCAGCAGCGTACGCAGAAGCTGCGCCCGCCCGGCTTCCGGATTTGCGCGCTCCGCCGGCTCCAGCTCTTCGAGATTGTGAACCGCCTTCCTCAGCGTATCGGCAATTTCCTCCTCCTCCATCGTCGGCTTGTGCAAGTAATCGACGACTCCGATCCGCACCGCCTCCTGCACGTAAGAGAAATCGTCAAAGCTGCTGAAGAAGATGACCTGAACGCTCTCGTCCTTGAGCTTGATCGCCTTGGCCAGCTCCAGCCCGTCCATCACCGGCATCCGGATATCGGTAATGACGATATGAATTTGTTCCTCCTCGATAATCCGCAGAGCTTCTTCTCCGCTCGAGGCTTCGGCCTTCCAACGGATCCCGAACGACTCCCAATCCATCATATTGCGAAGACCGATCCGCACGATCGTCTCATCCTCCACAACAAGCAAATTCCACATCCGCGTCTCTCCCTTTCGCGTGGTCATCGTTGCTCTTCATGCTCTTCCTCATAAGGCAGATTGATATAGACTTGCGTCCCCTGGCCGATTTCGCTTCTCACCTTGACCCCGTAGGAAGCGCCATAGCGGAAACGAATCCGGTCGCGCACATTGTACAGTCCGATGCTCTGCTCTCCCTCGGCGTTCTCCGCAGCTTCGCCGTTCATTCCGTCCAGCTTGTCCGGCTCCACGCCCCGGCCGTCGTCGATTACCCACAGAAGCAATTGGCGCTTCGCTTTGTCGCACTCGGCGCCGACCTCAATGTTCAGCACGACATCCTTGCCCTTGGAACCGTGAAAAATCGCGTTCTCCACAAGCGGCTGCAAAATCATCGGCGGTACAAGCGCCTTGAACGCGCCGACCTCTATCCGCCAATTCACCTTAAAGCGATTGGCATATCGCAGCTCCATCAGCCTGACGTAATTTCTTAGAAAATCGGTTTCCGCCTCCAAAGTGACTTTGTCCCGATCCAGCTTCATATTGGCATGCAAAAGCTTGTTCAACGACTTGAGCAGCCTGGCGATCCGATCCGCCTGCTGCAGCTCCGCCAGCATTCGGATGGAATGAATCGTGTTGTAGAGAAAATGAGGCGTAATCCGCGCCCGCAGCGCGTTCAGCTCCGCCTCCCGCTTCTGCTCCTCCTTCACCTCGATCGAATGGACCAGCTTGTCGAGCCTGCCGACCATGCGGACATAGCTGATGTACAACTGGCCGATCTCATCGCGGCCCGTCGTGACGTTCGGCGCCGCGAACAGCCCCCGCTCCACGAGCCGCATCGAGCGAATCAGGCCGCGAATCGGCTTGGACAGCCTGCGCGCGAGCAGAATGGATACCAGACTCGCCAGAATGACGAGAATGACGACAAGAGTAACCGTGAAATCTCTAATCTCGTTCGCTTCCTTGAGCAGCTCATTGCGTTCGACCAGCACATAGCTGGTCCAGCCGAGATAGGAGCTGTGCGCCCACACGCCGCTCTTCTCCAGCTCCGTGCCGGCCGCCTCCAGCGTCAGCCATCCCCGGCTCAGCCTGTCCTCCTCGGCTTTGACGCCGCGCAGCGCCGACAGTTGGTCCGCACCGACGGGACTGCTCGAATAAATCAGCTGTCCGTCCTTGTCGGTCACGATGACGTGCATATTTTCCAACCGAACCGAACGTACGATTTTATCGATAAACTCCGGACGAATATCGATGACCATGACCCCGGCCGGGCGAAAATCCTCGTCAACGAGCATTCTGGCCGCCGTAATCGTAGGGAAGGGAGCGCTGTTGAACTGGGTCTCCGTCCTCAGGCTGGAAATGACGACGCCGCCATTGCTGCGGATGGCCTCCTGATACCACTCTTCCTTCTCCGGACTGACGCGCTCGTTGATCGACGAACGGTTGCTTACTCGGTAACCGTAAGTATTTCCGCTCGCGCTGTAGAAAATCAACCCCTCGATCGTGGAGAAGATGGACGGGTAAGTCGCCAGCAGTTCGGCGAATTTCTGCTCCGTATCGATCTCCTGATACCCCCATTGCTCGCGAGGGACGTACGGCTGATTCAATATGCGAAAGATTTCCGGCGTAAAATAAGGAAAAATGCTGAAGCGGTCGACGTCCTCGACTACCCGTTCAATGGCGGCGTTCAATTGTCTGGTAATGACGTCCAAATCCGTAGTCAGCCGCTCCTCCAGCGTATTCACCGACTTAAAGTACGCGATCGTACCGATCGAGACGGAAGGGATAAGCCCGAGCAGAAAAAAAATCAGCAGCAGCTTGCTCTGAAAAGAAACATCATGCCAACGTCTGAACAATGTTGCATCGCCTCGCTTGTCTTTCATGAAGATGTACGTTGTATTATACAACAAAAAAAACTGCCGAATAAATTCGGCAGCGATTTCAAATCCCGTGCTTACTCATCAACGTGTTCAGCTCTTTCAGGAACATGTTAATATCCTTGAATTGGCGGTAAACGGATGCGAAGCGAACGTAGGCGACCTCATCGACCGGATAAATATGCTCCATCAGAAGCTCGCCGATGATTCGGCTCTCGACCTCGGCCGTGGCGGTATTCCGAATCTCCCGCTCCACGTCGGAGACGATGACCTCGAGCTGGCCGACGGAGACCGGCCGTTTCTCGCAAGCTCTCAGCAAGCCGCGCAGCACCTTATCCCGGCTGAATTCCTCGCGGCTCCCGTCCTTCTTGATGACCATCAGCGGCGTTTCCTCGACCGTCTCGAAAGTCGTGAACCGACGGCTGCACTTCTCGCACTCCCGCCGGCGGCGAATCGATTTGTTGTCGTTGGCCGGACGGGAGTCCAGCACCTTCGTTCCGCTGTAATCGCAATAAGGGCATTTCATGTCGTCGATCTCGCCTCCTTCGAATCCGTTAGATTTTCCAAGCCTTCCCTTACATGAACGGTAGAATAAAGCACATAATACAGTTACCAACCGCAAGGAGGTGAACACACATGGCCGGACAAAACAACAACAGCAACCAGCTGCTCGTTCCCCAAGCGAATCAAGGCCTGAATCAACTGAAATATGAAGCGGCCCAGGAGCTTGGCATTGCCATCCCGCAAGACGGTTACCAAGGTAACATGACGACGAAGGACAACGGTTCCATCGGGGGTCACATTACCCGCCGTCTCGTGCAGATCGCCGAGCAACAGCTGGCAGGCCGTTAATCCGACGACGGTTATCGACTGAAGCACTCCATTATCGGGAAGCTTTGAAGCGAAAGAAACGCTTCAGGGCTTCCTTTTCAGATTATAACGTCTCGTATATGTCCTGATACTTCTTATAATAATACAACACACGCTGGACGTAATGTCTAGTCTCTCCATAAGGAATATCGCTAATCGTTTGTTCCCCGCCGTCCCATACGCCCTGTTCGAGCCAGGATCGGACCTTGCCGGGTCCCGCATTGTACGCGGCCAGCGATTTAACCAGATCGCCGCCGAATTGGCGCTGCAGCTCCTTCACATACCACGAGCCCAGGGCGATGCCGGCATTCGCCTGCGTTCCCGCGTCCTTGACGGTAATATCGCCGAAGTCTCCCTGCTTCAGAATCCATTCCGCCGTGTCCGGCATAATCTGCATAATGCCCATCGCTCCCTTTCGGGATACGGCCGTCAGCCTGTAGTTCGACTCGACGCGAATGATCGCCGCGATCAGAAGCGGATCCAGCTCGTAATGTTTCGCGTTTATCTTGATCTCATCCTGGTAAGATATCGGATAAATCCATTTGCCGAGCCAGTCCGACCGTATAAACAGAGCGGCGAGCACGATCAGGACCAGGAAAAGAATAAAGCGTTTGCGTCTTTTCTTCATCCGAACCCCTTTTCCCGCCAGTAACGATTAACCTGCTTCTCCGTCTCCTCCGGCGTCCCGCCGTTATCGATAACGATGTCCGCGAGCCGTTTCTTCTCCTCGATGTCCATTTGGGCGGAGAGCCGCTGATCGGCCTCCTCCCGGGTTAGCCCGTCGCGCCGGATGAGACGCAGCAGCTGCGTCTCTCGAGGCGCATAGACGAGCATCACCTGTTCGAAATGGCTCTCCAGCTTCGATTCGTACAGGAGCGGAACGTCGACGACGACCAGCCTGGCCGGATCGTCCCGCTCATAGCGGGCCATCCGTTCCTTCATGACGGCGCGGATCGCCGGGTGCGTAATCGCTTCTAGCGCTTTGCGCTCTGCCCGGTCCGAGAATACGATGGCCCCGAGCTTCTTGCGGTCGAGGGAGCCGTCCGGCTGCAGCACAGCTTGTCCGAACCGCTCCGCGATGGCATGCAAAGCCGGTTGCCCGGGCTCCACGACTTCCCGGGCGATCCGGTCCAGATCGATCAATATCGCGCCCCGCTCCGTCAGCAGCTTGGCGACCGTGCTTTTGCCGGTGGCGATGCCCCCCGTTAATCCTATATTCATAAGTCCCTCTTCCTAGAGGACGTTCTCCGGAGGAGCTCGCCGTCCTCTACGCAAACAATTTGAATATCCCCATCGCGATCAGAATGATGCCGGGCAGCATCGACAGCTGCTTCACCCAGCGCCAGCGGGAAGCCCACAGGCCGAATCGGGTGCCGAACCAGAGAAACAGCCCGCTGGACGCCGCGATCAGAAGCGCCGTAAGCATCGGAGGAAATCCGACCAGAGCTGCGCCGATTCCGGCTCCGAAAGCGTCCAGCGACAACGCCGTTCCCAGCAGGAACGCCTCGCCGGCGCTGATCGTCCCCGACCGGTCCATATCGGCCGCCGAAGGCGTACGCAAAATTTGGATGATGAATCCGAATATTTTCAGCTCCAGCTTAAGAACGGGAGCGTCCGCAGCCTGATCCGGTATTTCCGTTCCCGCTCTCCCTCTGGCGACGGCGTCCCGCGAATCGCGTTCGCCGCTGCGAACGAACTGAATCAGCGCCCACAAGCCGATGCCGATCAGAATGACCGCTCCGACGGCCGAAGCGCCGTGAGGCGGTATCCATCGCGCCATCGCGACGCCGACCATCATCGAGAGCAGCAGGATCAGACCGGAACAGATCGAAATAATCGCCACGGAGGTTACGGGTATTTTAATTTTCCTGACGCCGTAGGTAACGCCGACGCCGAAGCCGTCCAGACTAACCGCGAAAGACAACAAGAGAAGCGTTGCGACAGGTGCCATCATAACGGATTTCCCCCTGCATGGATGCGATCCCGCGCTTTCGAAATCGAAACCGGGTACTTTCCATCCTATGCAGGCTATCGTGACAATGCCCCGATTCATCCGTCGCTACCGGCTGTCTCCGTCCAGTCTTCGCTTTACGGCATGAGACGCCCGCCGCGTTCCGGCGTCAGCCATCGGCCTCGCTTTCGCTCTTCCCGAACCGCGAGGCGGCTTCTGACAGGTCGGACATACGTGTGTGCCCCGGCCGCCCACGACCGACTTCTCGATCGGACTGCCGCACGCAGGACACGGCTCGCCCGTTCTTCCGTACGCGCGCAAGCCGAACTGAAACAGCCCCATCTCTCCTTGCCCGTTAACGAACGATTTGATCGAGGAGCCCCCGGCCTCCACAGCGGCCGAGAGCGTCGCTACGATCGCGCCGTGAAGCTTCTCCTGCTCCTTCGGCTTCAGCTCGCCTGCGGGGGTCTCCGGATGTATGCCCGCCGCATGCAGCGCCTCGTCCACGTAGATGTTGCCCAAGCCGACGACGACCTCCTGATTGAGCAGCAGCGGCTTAATCTTCGTCGTCCGCCTTGCGAGAGCCCGCTTGAACGCGTCCGGCGTGAAGCCCTCGTCCAGCGGCTCTAGTCCCAGTTTATTCAGCGGAGCGGCGGTCCATTCTTCCCCGGACGCAAACAGGTGCATCGTCCCGAATTGTCGCACGTCCTTGTAACGCAGCTCTTGTCCGTCCGTAAAACGAAACCGCACATGCGTATGAAGCTCGACCGGTTCGTCTGCTCGGTACAAGCCGTAGCGGCCTTCCATCCGAAGATGGGACACCAGCACCAGCCCGTCCAGGACAAGCCGCAGAAATTTCCCTCTCCGCTCCACCGACTGGAACGTTCTTCCTTCCAGCATGGCGGCGAACAGCTGCGGGTCGTCCGGCTTCTGCAGAATACGTGGCAGACTAACGGTCACGCGTTCGATCGTCTTGCCGTTGATCAATTGGTTCAAGGTGCGGCGCACCGTCTCTACTTCGGGTAATTCCGGCATTTCTCTTCCCTCTTTTCCTGCTGACGATTACTTCGCCTCGTACCAGTTGGAGCCGACGCTGACTTCCGCCAGCAGCGGAACGTCCAGCTTCAGCGCGTTCTTCATCGTCTCCGGTACGAGGGCTTTCATCGTATCCAATTCATCCTCCGGCACCTCGAACACCAATTCGTCGTGAACCTGAAGCAGCATCCGGCTTCTCAGCCCGCGAGAGACCAGTTCCTCGCTCATCCGCATCATCGCCAGCTTGATGATGTCCGCCGCCGTCCCCTGGATCGGCGTGTTCATAGCGGTGCGCTCCGCGAACGACCTCAGGTTGAAGTTGGAATGGCGAATTTCCGGCAAGTAACGGCGGCGTTCCAGCAGCGTCGTCACGTAGCCGTCCTTCCTCGCCTGCTCCACAATCTCGGTCATATAGCGGCGCACGCCCGGGAATGCCTGAAAATATTGCTCGATGAAGCTGGCGGCTTCGCCGCGCGTAATATTCAAGTTCTGAGACAAGCCCCAGTCGCTGATGCCGTAGACGATGCCGAAGTTGACGGCCTTCGCCTGACGCCTCATGTTGGCGTCTACCCGGTCCGCCGGCACGCCGAACACGTCCATCGCCGTCTTCGTATGGATGTCCATCTCCTTCAGGAACGCTTCCTTCAGCCCGTCGTCCCCGGAGATGTGCGCGAGCACCCGCAGCTCGATCTGCGAGTAGTCGGCCGCTACGATGGACCAGCCCGGCTCGGACGGCACGAACGCCTTGCGGATCTGACGGCCTTCCTCCAGACGGATCGGAATGTTCTGCAGATTCGGGAACTGGCTCGACAGCCTTCCCGTCGCCGCGATCGTCTGCCGATAGAACGTATGGATCTTGCCCGTCTCGGGCCGAATTTCCTTCAGCAAGCCCTCGATATAGGTCGATTGCAGCTTGGACAGCTGGCGATAGTGCAAAATCAGCCTGACGATCTCGTGATGGGGCTCCAGCTTCTCCAGCACTTCCGCATCCGTCGAATAGCCCGTCTTCGTCTTCTTCACGACGGGGAGCCGAAGCCGCTCGAACAGCACTTCGCCGAGCTGGCGGGTCGAGCCGATGTTGAACTCGAAGCCTGCGCAGGCGTAGATCGCGTCCGTCGTCTCCTCCAGCCGGCGCTGGAACTCCGCGCCCAGCTCCTGGAGCGTCTCCGGGCGAACCTGGATGCCCTGCTTCTCCATGCCCGCCAGCACGACGGACAGAGGCTGCTCCAGCTCATAATACAGCCGGTTCATCCCGAGATTCTCGAGCTGCTCGGCGAGCGGCTCCCGCAGCCGGCGCACCGCGTCGACCTTGGCGGCCAGATGCTTGGCCAACTCGTCCGCCGCCGGGACGCGGAATTTCGCCCCCTTGCCATAGACCGCTTCGTCCGACGGAATCGGCGACAGCCCGTACCGCTGCAGCAGATTGTGCAGCGACGGATCGGCTTCCGTCGGATCGAGCAAATATGCCGCCAGCTGCACGTCGAAGGAATGGCCCTTCAGCTCGATGCCCGAACGGGCCAGCACAAGATCTACGCGGTGCAGGTCATAGCTGATTTTCGGAGCGCCGGCGTCCGCCAGCCATTCCCTGAGACGCGAGGCATCCGGACCGGACAGCTCGCCATACGGAACGACGTAGCAGATCTCCCCGGCCGCGACGGCCAGTCCGATGCCCTCGCTCTGATGGGGATTGTCGCCGGCTGCGTCGACCAGGAAGGCTTCCGCCTCCGCTAACGCGGCGTATAAGCGTTCCCAGCCTTCCTTGGCAACCTGGACGACCTCATAGCGAGAGGCCGTCTCGGCCGTTTGCTGTTCCAGCGCTTCATCCGCCGGCCCCAGGTTCAGCCGTTCGCTAAGCGCTTTGAACTCCAGCTTGCGGAACGCCGAAGCCAGCGCCGACGGCTCGTAGCCCTTCCAGACGACGTCGTCCAGCGTATAGTCGAGCGGAACCTCGCGATAGATCGTGGCCAGCTCCTTGCTCATTCTCGCGCTGTCCCGATTCGATTCGATGTTCTCGCGGAGCTTGCCCTTGATTTCCTCGACATGCTCCAACACGCCCTCGACGGTGCCGAATTCGTGCAGCAGCTTCAGCGCCGTCTTCTCTCCAACGCCGGGGATGCCCGGGATGTTGTCGCTGGCGTCTCCCATCAGCCCTTTCAGATCGATGATCTGCGCGGGCGTCAATCCGTACTTCTCGGCAATGCCCTCCGGCGTGAACCGCTCGACTTCGCTGACGCCCTTGCGCGTAATCCAGACGCTGACCTGTTCGGTCGTCAGCTGCAGCATATCCTTGTCTCCGGAGACGATAATAGCGGTCTTCCCTTGCTCCTCCGCCTGCCGGGCCATCGTGCCGATAATGTCGTCCGCCTCGTAGCCGGCCAGCTCGTATTGGGAGATCGAGAACGCTTGCAGCAGTTCCTTCAGCAGCGGAAACTGCTCCGACAGCTCGGGGGGCGTCTTCTGCCTCCCCCCCTTATATTCCGAATAGCCTTCATGCCGGAAGGTGATCTTGCCCGCGTCGAAGGCGACCAGCACATGACTCGGCTTCTCCTCTTCCAGCACCTTCAGGAGCATCGTCGTAAAGCCCAGCACGGCGTTCGTATGCAGTCCGTTGCTGCTCGTCAGCGGAGGCAGCGCGTAAAACGCGCGATTGATAATGCTGTTTCCGTCAATTAAGACCAGCTTGTCCCTTTCCTTATCCTTCCCCATTCCCGTTCGTCCACCTCGCCGACTTTGTCATAGCACCATCATAACATAATTGCGGAACGGGCCGCACCCCGGAGGTTGTTTCCGCTGTCCTCTCTCAAGCCCAAAAAAAGAGAGCCTCCCCGAGTCCTTTAGACTTTGGGGATGGCTCCCAGATTCGCGGCCGCGGGAACTTCGCTCGGCCTTCCGATCAAATAACCCTGCGCGAAATCGAAGCCCATGGCGCGCAGCAGCCGGAGCTCCTCCGGCCGTTCGATTCCTTCCGCGACGGTTCTGATGTTCATCTTCTTGGCGAAACGGACGAACGTGCGGAGCATATGCTTCTTCATCTCGTCCTTGTCGGCCAGGCGGACGAGCGAACGATCCACCTTAATATAATCGGGACTCAGCTCCACGATCGACTGCAGGGAGGAGTAACCCGCGCCGGCGTCGTCGATCGCGATCTCGTACCCTTGACTGCGATAGTGAGCCAGTATTTTTTTCGCCGCTTCGAAATCGTCGATCGAGCTTCGCTCCGTCAGCTCAAACACGACCTGTCCGGGGTACATGCCTTTATCGCTCAGCCAGCGCACCGTCTGTCCGGATACGAAGTGGGGATCGTTAATAATGCTCATCGTCACGTTGATGAAAATTTTCTGGACGGACCCGAGCGACGGAGAGTGCCGGATGGCCGTCTCTCTTGCCAGGCGATCGAGCGCAAGAGCCATCTGGCTTTTCTCGGCGAATCTGAACAGGGAGAGCGGCCCGTCAAACAGGCTGCCTTCCGGACATCTCGTCAAAGCCTCGTAGCCGAATACTTTCCCGTCCCCGAGCCGTATGATCGGCTGGTAGACGCTCTTGATGCTGCTCTCCGCAAGCAGCCGCTCCAACTCGCAGCGCAGCTCCCAATCCCGCTGTCCGCTGAGCGACTCGCGGATCCGTTCCGTCGCCTTCACGACGCCGTTATAGACGACGTCCTTGACGCGCTCCGCCGTTAGCCCTTGCAAGCTGGCGTAACCGATTCCCCGCTCCTTCTGGCTGGAAGTCAGCGGCGTCTGTCCGGCCCTCCCGACCGACTCCGCTGCAATCGCCTCCCGAACCCGCTTGGCCATCGCCCGCAAATACAAGTCTCCCTCGTCCTCCCGCACGGAGGAGGGCAGTCCGGCATAGAGCCACAGATGGCCAGACACCTCGTCGCCGAACCATAGATCGCTTCGATTCATCGATCGGGCAAGCCAGCCGTCCCATTCAAAGCCCTCTTGCCTGAACTTGGAGGCGAGCCCGCCGCTCCACTCCGATAGATCAATGCCGATAATCCCGACAGAAGGATGATGTTCGATTCGATCGATGAGTTGTTCTATGCCGAACCATGACGTTGCCATACGATTGAACACCAGCTTCCCCGAGAAAATATTCGCGATTATAATGTAACAGGGTTCTGTTAAGGCAATTCGACACTTTCGTTAACGCCCCGTTAATTCCGCCTCCGCCTTCCTGTCTTCCGCCTCGCGCTCCTCGAGCTCCTCCCAGACGATAGAATTGCCTCGCTGCCGCTTCGCCTTCTTCTTCAGCAGCGCCGCTCTTTCCGAAAGCGCCTCCGCCGTCCAGCCTGTCGTCGAGCGGCACAGCAGCAGAGACAGCGACATGGACAAGGCCGGCGCCTCGAGCGGCTGTCCCGAGCGGTCGAACACCGGACCCGAATGCAGCGGGACATACACTCCGATTCCTTGCTCGAAGCGGTCGATCGTCTCCCGCGCCGCCGCCAGCGCGTCCAGCCCCGAAGACAGAACGATGAAGTCGTCTCCGCCGATATGACCGACGAAGCAATCTCCGTTAGGCCGTTCTCTCGCCATCTGCACAATCGTCTCGGCCGTATAGCGAATGACGTCGTCTCCCCGCTGGAAACCGAACTGGTCGTTGTACCATTTGAAGTGATCCAGATCCGCATAGAGCACCGCGAACGGTCTTCCTTCGGCAAGCCGGCGGTCCATCTCTCTGCGGATCGGCTCGTTGCCCGGAAGCCCGGACAGCGGATTGGCCCACTGGGCGTCCTTCACGCGGGCTTGCGACACCCACTCCAGCATGGAACGGATCGAAGCGATGCCCGTGACTTGACCGTCGCGGGTAATGATCACCTCGTCGTACAGCTTGTCCGGCTCGCGAGCCATCGCCATCTGCGACGCCTGGTCTACGGTGACGGACTCTTCGACGATGACGGGATGGGTATCCATAATTTTGCCGACGGGTCTGTTCCAGTAGAGGGGCAATCCGAATTGTCCGGACAACAGCTGCAGCAGCTTCTCCTTCATGAGCAGCCCGACCGGCTTGCCGTTGTCGGAGATGACGACGCCCTGCGCTTCGCGGTGAAGCTCGAAGTGGCGAGACACTTCAGACACGTGCGTATCGCGGGAAAACTGCTTGACCGGATTGGCCAGTCCGGCCATCGTGCCCGCCGCTCCCCGGAACCTCTTGGCGACCTCCTCCCGGATGCGGGTTTGCAGCCCGGAGATTCGCTTCTCCTGATCCGCGTCGCCTCCCTCGCTCTCCTCGGGCAGCTTCTCCGCTTGCGCATAGTGCATTCCGCTGGCCACCAGACCGGGCAGCAGCCCCTCGCGATCGAGCCCTCCGGCGATGAAGACGATCTGCTCCTTGCGCGCCAGGGCAATTAGCGCCTGCAGCAGACTCGCTTCCACGGAATCCGGCGTTTCTCCGCGAATCCAGGATACGTCCAGATGCGCGTAATCGGGATGCAAATCGGCCATTCTGCGCAGAGATTCCAGCTCCGGACGCACTCCCGCCACCGAGATGCGAAAGCCTTGATTGCGATAATGCTTGAAGGCCGACGCCGTCATGGACGGAGACTCGTTATCCCCTTCGATCAGAACAAGAACGACGTGCTCCGGCCGAAGGTTCGCCGCCTCGATTCTTCGGAGCGTGCTTCCGGGATAAAGCCTCGGATCGAATACGATTTTGGCCGGGACGGGAAGAAACAGCTTGACGTCTCCATTCGACGAAGGCAGCCCCCGGATCGCCGCCTCGCGGAAGCGCCGATCCCATTCGAACAGCTTGCCGGTCTGTTCCGCCTGGGCATAGAACGCTTGCAGATCGATACGCCGTCCTGAGCGCGTATTCACCGGAACGGCTTCATATCCGTACAGGGAGCCGTCCAGCAGCGATACGATCGGGAGGTAGCTCACCAGATAATCGAAGTCGGCCAACGTTTCCTCCGGCTCGTTCAGCGGAAACCGAAGCAGCGGCACGGCGGAGAGCAGCATCCGTTTCCAAGCGGTCTCGTACGCGAGCAGAAGAGCAGCCTCCGCTTCGCGGGGATCGACGGACAGGCCCGCGACCTGCCCGTCCTCGCCTGTCGCCCATCCGAACCCGCAGCGAATGCTGCTGCCGGCCGGCATCGTCTCCGGCCGTCCGAACTGCATCCAAGCGCGTTGGACCGTGTCCCGAATCAGAAGAGCCATCCTTCCCGAGAATACGTCGCCGTTCTCGCCCGCGTCGCCTTCGTCGGCGAAGGTGACGGCGACGATCAGGCCGGAGCCGGCCATCGTCCATCCGATGGCGGAATCCGATCGTCTGGACAGACGCATGCCAACCGCGCGCATCAAGCGTGAGACGCGTAACGAAGAGCTGCCGGGCATCTCCGGATCGGCTTCCCACCGCACGACGAACAGTCCGCAGCGTCCCGGATTCCCGTCCTTGCTCTGCCACTTCCGTAAAATATCCCGGTTCAGCCAACCTCCGGTCCCCTTCATGACGTCCAACCTCCGCCCGACGATTCCCTGTTTGCGAGATCCGTTTTGTTTATTCCAACATAACACGGTCTCGTTATTTGTAGTTCGGCCTTTTGTTAACGGAACGTAAATTAAAGGAGCTTCTCCCGTAACGACACGTGAACGGGAGAAGCGGAGGTCCGCGCTATTGCGAAGGGGACGCGGCTTCAGAACTGGCGAAAAACTCGTAGACCTTTGGCCAGCTCGTGCCAGACCTGCCCGTCCGGCGTATAGATGCTGCCGCCCCTAACGACGACCTCTTGTCCGTCCGGAACCGTCAGCTCGTAGCTTCCCGGACCGACAGCGACGATCGTGGCGGCGCCGGCAGCCCGGCTGGCCGTGATCTTGTACTGATCCCCGCGGTAACGGATGTCCGAAGCTCCGGCGTACGAAAGCGACGAAGGCAGCTTCGGCGCGACGCGCAGGCCGTCCAGCTCGGCCCGAAGCCCGAGAAAACCGTGCGTCATGACGGCCGGAACGAGACCCGATTCGGGAAACTCCCCGATGACGCCGTGGCCGATAAAGCCGGCGTTGTTCGGGAGATCCCGGCTCCGTCGCAGCTCGTCCTGGGCGAATTCGGCTAAGATCGCCTGCAGCCGGCCGAAGCCGCTGTCCGGACTGATATGCTCGATTCGTCCGACGATGTCGTCGAACGACGTATACAGAATCGCCCCGCCGTTCTGGGCGTTGGCCCCGTACCGGCTGTTGCCCGCCGGGCCCGGATCGACGCCGAAAGCCTCCCCGTCCCACCAATACGGAGTAGATGACGCGATATCGAGCGTATTGCTTCTCGGCGCATACTTGAACGCGTCGTAGATGTCGCTTCCTTGGGACGTATCCCCGCTCACGATGCGCGTGCCGTCCAGCCACTGGTAGATCAGGCTCGCTTGATTGGCGTCGGCCAGACCGAACCGGACCGCCATCGTATTCAAGAAGGTGAACCCGTAATCGCGCCTGCCGCCTTCGACGTCGACCGTCGCGATGTATCTGCCTTTGACCGGATCCCAGAAGGTCGAATTAAACATGCTTTTCATGGCCGGCAAGTAGCTCCGGTATGCGGCCGCCTCCGCCGTATGTCCGAGCGCCTCCTCCAGATCCGCCATCGCTTTGGTCGCCTGGTACATCAGGGCGTTGGCGTAAGCGTCTTTGTAGCCGAACGGAATGTTGTCCCAGTAGTTGGACGCGTTCGGCAGCGGCGAAGGCAGACCGTCGTAGCCGGGCTCCGTGTAGACGAACAGGCCGCTCGCCCCGCCGTAATTCGTCAGCATCCAGTCGAGCGATTTGCGCAGCTTGTCCAGCAGCGTGTTTACGCCGGCCGGAAGCGGCGGAGCGTTGACGTTCGTGAAGCCCGGAAGCGCGTCCGTCAAAAACGTGTCGTCCCTCGTCCACATGTAATATTCGTAGGCGCCGAGAATGTACATCGGATTATTCGTATTGTGCTTCTGCACGCCGAGGTGAAGCCGGCAATATTCGCAGCCCCATACGAACCCGTCGGCGTCCATCGGAATGTTGTAAATCACTTTCCGGAAATGGTTTTTGGCCTCCTCCTCCGACGTCCAGGCCAGCTTCAGGGCGTCCCAGTAATGCCATTCCGTCGATGCGGAGGCGATGATGCCCCCGGTCGTATTCGTCCAGTCCGTCCCGCCGCCGATCGTCTCGTTTTTGGCCGTTCCGAAGACGGTCCACATATTGTTCAGATAGGCGTCGAACGTCTCTCCCAGCGACGTGAAGAACGTATTTTCGCTTGCGCCGTAGATTTTCACGTCCGCGAGCTGCGTGTAATAGGCATGTCCGTCATGTCCCCGCATGTCGCTGTAGATTCTCAAGTATCGCGCGTTAATGCCGTTCGTTTCCAACCGCTGCGGCACGTCCCCGGGATTCGGATATACCGGAAAATCGAGCACGGGCATATCGAACCAGACCGCGCCGTCCAGACTGTACTGCAGCTTCAGAGCCGTCGGAAATCCGATTCCGGAAGGTCTTGCGGTCAGCTCGACGGAATCGACGATCCGGATGCTTCCCAGGTCGAAGCGAATCCACTGCGGATCGTCGTAGGCGCCGCTTGCGGCCGAGCTCGACCAGAAGGTGAGCGGATCGCCGTCAACCGCTTTGCCGGCTGCGTTCGCAGGGCCGTATTCCGATGAAGCGGTTACATTCACCGGCAGGATCGGCGACGGCGGCGCCGCATTGCCATAGACCGTCACAGCGACGGACGGGGACCATTCGGCGGAAGGCGTGCCGCGGCCGTCGAACGCTCTCGCTTTGACCTCGTATTGCCCCGGGCTGCTCCAAGAATGAATGCCCCGTCCGCTGTATCGGTCCGTCGGTCCCGGCAAGTTCGGAATCGTCTGCCCGCTCAGGCTTTGCGTGCCGTCTCCCCAATCGAACAAATACATGACCTTCGAGCTGTCGCCCGGATCGGCCCGCAGCGCCCCGGCCCAGTAATCGTTCTTCTCCCCGGCCTGTACCGTCGTGTTTAATTGTCCCAGGAACGGCGTCAGAATCGTCGCCGTCAGCGGAGGATTCGCCAGATAAACCTCCGAGACATAATCGTAGTCGGTCGCGGCGCCGTTATGGTAGCCGGTCGACGGATGGGCGCTGTCCAGATAAGCGTAGACGCCGACCAGCTCCGTCGCGTCGCTCAGCACCCACAAGTACTCGCCGGCCGGCTGATCCGGAAAGCTCATCTCCAGCCAAGCGTTGTCGTCGAAATTGAGGAAGGCGCGCTTGGCGATCGGCGTGCCGGCCACCGAGGTCGCATAATCGGTGTCCCATTCGTATAGCGTCAGAGTCAGGTTGCCGACGCTGTTCCCCCAGCTCGGACACGACACTCTCAGCGAATTGAAGGCGTCCGGCGCCTCGAACTGCTGACCCCTCGTCTCTCCGCTCGCAACCACGGCCGCAGACAAATTGCTGCCCGTATACAGCTTGGTCCAGCCGCCGGAAGCGTGGGCCGAAGTCAGGTGACCGAGCACGAACAGCACAGCGAGCGGCAAAAATAAGACAACCCCTTTACCCGCCAATTTCCGAATGAACATGATCATTCCTCCCGGATTGAATGGATTCCGAGGACTCGATCGAGACCCCCATGATGGGGAGCGCCCCTCCCGGGCCCTCGGGTGAAACCGGATTGCCGATTACTGAATGTAGCCCAGCGCCTTATACTGTTCGGTCACGCTGTCGAGCAATTGCTGCCCGCCCGCCTTCAGCCAGCGAGCTTTGAACGCCTCGTAATCGTTGTCGCTGCCCAGGATGTACTTGATGTCGAATTCGTTCTGAAGCTTCGTGACATCGCTCATCAACTGCGGATCCAGCGTAAGCAGCGATTCGAAATCCGAATAGCGGGGGGTAACCATCGTCTCCTTGTCCAACTCGTACATCTTCTCCTCGACCTTGCCCGCCTCGTCGGCCGAGCTTTGGAGCACGTTGTCCAGGTTAGTCGCAATCCAGGTGCCGTAATCCCAAGCGCCGGGCATCGCTACGCGGTAGTTGTCCGGGTCTTCCTTCTCCTCGCTGAAAAACTTCGCCCCGTTCGGCAAGTCGACCAGCGTTTCCCCGGTGATGCCGATCCCCCAGCGCAGCTTCCAGAAACCTTCGTTCGGATGCGTGACGTTCTCGATCAGCTGCAGGATCCGCTCCAGCTTCTCGGGATCTTTGGCCGCGTTGGCGGAGATGGCCAGCATGCCTCCGATCGGGGCGCCCGGAGCGCTTTTCCCGCCGATCTCCGACCCTTTGGGCATCGGAAGATTAACCCAGATGTCGGCCGCCTTGCCGGTGTTTCCGTTGTTCTGGTCGTACTCGGCGAGCAGAACGCCGGGATACTGGTCGACGCCGACTTTGTCCGTGTACAGCTTGGCGGCTTTCTGCCCCCAGTTCTGCGTATACCAGTCCGGGTCGATGATCTTCTCCTCGTGCAGCTGCTTCACGAAATCGAGAAACTTTTGGTGCGTTCCGTTCAGGATGGAATGGTCCGCCTTGTTGTCCGAGACCTGGAAGCCGCCCTGCCCGTACATCGCTTCGAGCGCGGCCAGCGTGCCCAGATGCGCCCCTTCGCCGGAAGTGGTGATCCCCCACGTATCCTTTTTCCCGTTGCGGTCCGGATCTTCGTTCGTGAATTTCCGCAGCGTCTCGAGCAGCTCCTGGTCCGTTTGGGGAACCGGCAGTTCCAGCGCGTCGAGCCAGTCCTTGCGGATTTTGAACGACCAGATGCTCGCGTCCGCCTGTTTGGGAAGCGCGATCATTTTTCCGTCCAGGGACACGTATTGCCTCGCGATGTCGGTCATCGTTCCCGCAGCCGTCGGCACCTGATCCAGCAGCGGCATCCAGTCCTCCAGCAGCACGCCCTGGTTATAAAGCTTGAGAATGACGTTGCGGTCCGTGCTGTAGATCAGATCCGGCGGCTCGTTGGCCGAAAATCGGGTTAACAGCTTGCTCTCGAAATCGTTGGCCGTAATGTTCGTCAGCTTGAAATCGACGTTAAAGGTTTCGTCGATCCATTTCTTGAACGGATCGCGCTCGTCCGTCGCCGTATTGACCCATCCGGTCTCCAGCAGCTCGATGGCGACCTTCCGACCGCCGCTCTCCGCTCCGGGATCTCCGCCGGTTCCTGCCGCCGCCGAAGGCCCGGCGGAAGAGCTCGAGCCGTTCGGCGCGCATCCGGCCGCCGCGACGCTCCCGGCCAGCAAAATGCCGGCGATCGCGTGCAGCCTTTTTTTCTTAGTCATGTTTTTGTCCTCCCTCGTTTGGTTTGCCGATGGCGGGTTACCCCTTGACTGCCCCCAAGTACATGCCTTTAGCGAAATACTTTTGCAAGAACGGATACACGCAAAGAATCGGAATCGTGCCGAAAACGACCAGCGCCATTTTCAGGGACTCCGGGGAAACGCGGAGCCGGGCGTTCGCGACGTTGGAGGCCGCGCCGATATTTTGCATGACCGAAAATTGCTTGTCGTTCACGAACATATTGCGGATCAACAGCTGCAGCGGGTGCATGCTCCGGTCGTCCACGTAAATGAGCGCGTCGAACCAGGCATTCCAATGCCCGACCGCCGTGAACAGGCCGATCGCCGCCATCGCCGGAGCCGCCAGCGGGATCATGATGCTCCACATCAGCCGGACTTCCCCTGATCCGTCGACGCGGGCGGATTCCTCCATCTCCGGCGGAAGTCCTTCGAAAAACTGCTTCAGCACGAGCACGCTCCAGCTGTCGACCAATCCGGGAACGATCAGCGCCCAGAGCGTGTTCAGCAGGTGCATATCCCGAACGACCAAATACGTCGGAATCAATCCGCCTCCGAACAAAATCGTGATCAGAATGGCCAGCAGAAGCGCTCTGCGCCCCGGCAGCCCTCGTCTGGACACGACGTAGGCGGTAATCACGGTCAGAGACAGCGTCAAGGCCGTGCCCAGCACGGTCCGTTGAATGCTGACCCACATCGCCTGCGTGAACAGCGTGCCCGTGAACATCTGCTTGTAGGCCAGCAGCGTCGGCTCGTCCGGCCAGAGAATAAAGCCGCCCTTGGCGTTCCACTCCTGCTCGTTGACGAGGGACGAGCCGATCACGTACAGGAGCGGAAGCAGGGAAAGCGCCGACAGCGCGATGACGATTAAAGCCGCCAGCCATTGATAACTCCGTTCCGACATTCGTCTTCCTCCTTGCTACCAGATCCCGGTTCCCGTCGTTTTTTTGGAGATTGCGTTCGAGATGAGGATCAGCGCGAGCCCGATGCCCGATTGAAATAGCGAGACCGCCGTCGCCATGCTGTACTGCAGCGAATTTAAGCCTTGGCGGTACACGTACGTGTCGATCACGTCGCCCACGCCGTACGTGGCGGGATTGTAAAAGAGCAGAATTTGCTCTCCCCCCGCGTACAGAACGCTGCCGAGCGACAGCGTGAACAGGAAAATCATCACCGAACGAAGGCCTGGGAGAGTCACGTGCCAGATTCGTCTCAGCGGTCCCGCGCCGTCCATCTTGGCCGCGTCGTACAGCGAGGAATCGATCATCGTCATGCCGGCCAAATAAATGATCGTCCCCCACCCGATCTCCTTCCAGATGGCGGAGCCGATGAGCAGCGGCCTGAACCAGCCCGGCTCCAGCAGAAAGTTCTGGGCGGCGCCCCCCAAGCGCTCCAGCAGTTGATTGACAAGTCCCATGTTCGAAAACAGAGCGTAGACGAGGCCGTACATCACGACCCATGAGAAGAAATGGGGGATGTAAAGGACGGTTTGGCTGACCCGGCGAAGCGCCGCCGAATGCAGGTCGTAGAGCAAGATGGCCAGCAGGATCGGAGGAATAAAACCGAACGCCAGACGCAGCAAGCTGATCTCCACCGTATTGGTCAGCACTTGATAAAACTCAGGCTTCGAAAAAATGTACGAAAAGTTGGCCCATCCCACCCATTCGCTGTTCCAGATTCCGCCGATCAGGCTGAACTCCTTAAAAGCGAGCGTAACCTGCACGAGCATGGGGTAGTAGCGAAAGATGACGTAATAGATCAAGATCGGGACGATGAGCGCGTACAAAAACCAGTAACGCTTCATTCGGGATAAAGGAAGCCCCAGCCCTGTTCTCCCCCGGTTGCGAATCCCCGCCCCGGCCGCGCGATGTTCCATTTGGACATTCACCTCCTCAGCGCCGGCCGCGGCCCCTTTCGGACGCCGCTTCCGTCATTGTAAGGGCGGCGGCGCCGGCGTTAAAGGCGACGATCCGACCAAAAAGGGACGAATGTTGCTCGAGCCTCCGCGGGAGGTTGCTCATCGGAACGTTATCGGTTATACCTAAGAGGAAGCGCTTTCTACAGACTTGCCGAACGCACTGGAGCGGATGATCTTGATCAGGCTTGCCCCCCTGAACTACCGGAACTGGCCGATCTTCCTCAAGATGGCCGTCGTATTTTCGCTTATGTCGACCAGTCTCGTCCTGAGCATCGGAGCCGCCTCATACACGGTATACCGGAGCAGCATGGAAAGCCAGATCGGCGATTTCGTTCCCCAGGTGCTGTCGCAGGCGAACAAGCAGGTCGAGAGCTACATCGGGGATTTAACGACTGCCTGGCCCGATCCGCTGCTGCAAGCTTTGCGGGAAATCAATCTGGGAGAAGGAAAGCCTTCCCTGGAAACGACGCTGGAGCTCCGGGAGATGCTCGAACGGTTAAAGCTGAGGCTGAAGGACCGGCTGTACGGCGTCACGTTTTTTACAGCTCAAGGCCATGCTTTCGTAATGGAGCAAAACGGCGGCGTATGGAAAGAAATGTCCTACGAGACGCAATCCTGGTTCGACCGGCTGGACACGGTTCAATTCACCCCGCTCGTGCTCGGAACGGTGCGCCAGCCGATTCCCAACAATCGCCAAGGGGCGTTCTTCTTCTCGATCGTGCAGCCGCTGCGGCTGCCCGGCACGAAGGAGCTTGCCGGAGCGATCCAGATTTTCGGGACGATGGAGCCGCTGAAAACGATCATGAGCGGCATCGACTTCGGCCCGAACTCCAGCCTGTATATCGTCGATCACGAGGATCAAATCGTTTACTCTTCTTTATCGGCGCAGATCGGAGAAAGCTGGAAGCCGGACCTGGGCATCGATCTGGCCGGGCAGCCTCCGGGAGCCCATTCGCAAGTCATCCGGCCGGAAGGGAAAAAGCGGCTGCTCAGCTACAATTGGTCTTCCGAAACGGGCTGGAAGGTCATCGGGGTCGTGCCGATGGAAAATTTCAGCAAAGGAGTGTCCCAGGTCGCCCTTTGGACCGGCGTCGGGATTTTGATCGGGGTTATGGTGGCCGTTACGCTGTCCAGCCTGTTATCCTACGGCTTTACCGGACGGCTGCAAAAGCTCAGCAGGCAGATCCGCTCCGTTCAGCTGGACGATCTGGAGCTCAAGCAGGAAGCGATGCAATATGACGAAATCGGATATTTGTCCGTCTCCTTCCGAAGCATGATCAATCGGATCCGAAACCTGATCGAAGAAGTGCTCAAGACGAAAATATTGAGGCAGGAGGCCGAGATCAGGGCGCTGCACAGCCAGATTAATCCCCACTTCCTCTATAACGTGCTGGAAGCGATCCGCATGACCGTCAACAAAGGGGACAGCGCTTCGGCCGAAGCGGCTCTCGTGTCGCTCGGCCACGTGTTTCGCTACCAGGTCGATCAGGCAGGCGACCTCGTTCCGATCGGCAAGGAGCTGGAATTCGTCGAGCAGTATTTGCGGATTCAGGCGCTGCGCTTCGGCGACATGCTGGAGGTTCAGCTCGACGCGGGCGGCGACGTCGCGAACGTTCTCGTCCCCCGCATGGCGATCCAGCCGCTCGTCGAGAACGCGCTGAAGCACGGCCAGTCGAGCGTCGATCTCACGATTCAATTGACGGTTCGCATCCGCCGCGTTGGCGGCGAACTGCGCATCGATGTCATCGACGAAGGAGACGGGATGACCGCCGGACGGCTCGCCGAAGTTGTCGCGGGCTTGGAAGAAGGCTATACCTCGGATCGCCGATTCGGCCTGGCGAACGTCTACCAGCGAATTAAGCATCGGTACGGGGAGCGGGGGACGTTGTCCATCGAAAGCGAGGAAGGCGCGGGCACGATCGTCCGGATCCGCCTGCCCGCCGAAACCGGAGGCGAGATAGCAGACGAAGCTGAGAACCGGACTTCCGGCGAGGCCCCGCACAGCACAAGAAAGGAGAGGCTTCCATGAACATCCTGATTGTTGACGATGAATACGCCATTCGGGAAGGGCTCCGCGAAATGCTGGGGCGCCTCGCCCTCCCCGGGGCGTCTCTGAGGCGCGTCGATACGGCGATCGACGGAAACGGCGCGCTGGCGGCGCTTCACCGTCAGCCCTACGACCTGCTGATTACGGACGTGCGGATGCCGGGCATGGACGGCCTGCGACTTCTCGAGCGCGTCCGGGGCCGATATCCGCGGATGAGAACGATCATGCTCAGCGGCTTCGACGACTTCTCTTACGTTCGGGAAGCGCTCCGGCTCGGCGCCTCGGATTACCTGCTGAAGCCGGTGCAGCTGCAGGAATTGACGGCGGCGATCGAGCGGCTTCTGACGGACGAGCGTCCCGAGGACGGCGTTCGTTCGAGCTGGGAACGATTGAACGGACGCGACGGCTTCAAGGTGCTGGCCGCCGTCGATCTGGATCGCCCGTTCGGCTCGCGCGCCGGACAATTCGGAGATCTGCAGACGCTGGCCTGGCTGCTGAACAAGACGGCATCAGAGATTATGGAGGGGCTGCCGGACGCCGCAATCGTCGGCGGGCTCCCCGAGGGGGGAGACGCATGCCGTCTCGTATGCGGCTTCGTCGGCGATTCTCCCGAGAAAGCCGAGCAGCTCGCCGAACGGTTCGCCCGGACCTTGTCCGGCTTCTGGGCAGACGTCGTCCGATTGCCCGTCAGCGTCGGACTTTCTCGCCCGTTCGGTCCGGGTCAGGCGGAAGATGTCCCTTATTCCGAAGCTCTCCTGGCCTTGCTGTCGAGATTGGGCCGGGGGAGCGGCATCTATCGGACCGCAGACTCGGTCGCGGACGCGGCCGGCGCCAAGGCGGATCCGCGCGTCTGGCAGCAGCT
This sequence comes from Cohnella hongkongensis, assembly GCF_042654645.1. Lineage (NCBI taxonomy): Bacteria > Bacillati > Bacillota > Bacilli > Caryophanales > Paenibacillaceae > Cohnella > Cohnella hongkongensis. Next base: position 332,053 of record NZ_JBHSEP010000001.1, read on the forward strand.
TCAAGCCGCGCTGGACGTCGGGGACTTCGATCGGTTGACCGAACGTCTGCTCGGCCTGATCCGCGACTGCGCGAGCCGGGGAACGCCTCTCCAGCTCATCCGGACGATCGAGAAGCTGCTGCTTGCCCTTCAGGATCGCATTCAAGACGACGCTTCGGCCGCCGATCAAGCCCGCAAGACGGCGGATTTCATCCGCAAGCTGTGCTGGTCCCGCAGCGAAGACGGCTTGTTTCGCGAGCTCAGCGAGCGGATTAGCGGCTTGTACCTGCTGCTCGACCCCGAAGAACGAGAAGGGCAAATTATGGCGAAAGCCAAAAAGTACATGCGCGAGCATCTCGGAGAAACCCTTACGCTGGAAGACGTCAGCCGGGTAACGTACGTCAGCCGGTCGCATCTGAGCCGATTGTTTCGCAAGCGGGCCGGGCAAACGTTCCTGGAGTACTTGACCGACTTGCGGATTGAGGAAGCGAGAAGGCTGCTCTCGGAACCGGGAATCAAAATCTACGAGCTGGCTGAAAGGCTCGGTTATCGGGATTGGAAGCATTTCAGCCGAACGTTCAAGGAACGCACCGGATACGGACCCGCCGACTACAGATCGAACCTCAGCGTCAAGCTGTCGGAGTGAACCGGACCTCGAATTCGCGGCCGGGGTCGCCGATGAGGAGCTCGTACCCTCCATCCTCCAGTCGTACGGGACGGCGATCGGCGCATACCGGTTCCGTCCCGCTGCGGAACTGGAGGCGTCCCGTCCCGGCCGGAATCGAGACGCGGATCTTCTCCCGGTCCATGTACACGAACACCTCTCCCGCCGGGACGGGAACTCGGCCTTCGATCCATTCGAGCCCGCCCAGAGCGGGACGAATCCGCACCTCCTCGTAGCCCGGTTTCGCCGGAGTCACGCCGAGGAAGTATTTTCCTAGCAGATACAGGGGGCTGGCTCCCCAGGCATGGCAGAGGCTCTTGCCGTATTTCCGGCCGTACATCGCATACTGGTCGGGCAGAGGAACGGCAGGATCGTATTCCTCCCAGAACGAAGTCGCCCCCAGCTCGAGCATGCCGCCCCAATAGGACGCGATTTCCTCCCGCACGCTTGACTGCTCGCCGATCTCGCACAGGGCGGCCAGCTCGTAGAATCTCATATAGGGCGTCGTAATGGCCGGAACATCCGGATTCAGCAGCGCGCGGCGCTTCACCCGATCAATCTGCTCCGGCTCCAGAAACCCGTACAGCAGCGCGATCATATTCGGATGCTTCGTCACGAACGGATCGATCGCGCCGTTTAAGCGGCGGTGAACGAACGCGCCCTTCTCCTCGTCCCAGAACGTCTTGCGGATGTCCCGGCGCAGCTTCTCGGCTTTCGGACGATAGCGCTCTTCCGTCTCCCAGTCGCCGAGCAATTCGGAGAACCGAACGACCGCCTCCAGCGCCAGGCAGTACAGCATCTGCTCAAAGCAAAGCTCGCCCTCCTTGTCCATATCGGCCCAATCCACGAACACCCAGTCTTCTCTCCGCCCTTCCAGCATGCCGTTCTCATTGCTCCGGGAGTCGCAGAACGCCATCAGGCGAAGCATCGAGCCGTATTGCTCCCGAATAAAAGCGAGATCCCCCGTATAGCGATAGTAATCGTCCAGCCCGATAAACCAATAAAGCGTATAGTCCAAAATCGTATTCAGATGATGCTCGACAGGGTCCTTGCCCCGAAGCGCGACGATCGTTCGCCGGGTAATCGGCATATCGAAGAACAGATAATAGTTCATCAAATAGCTTTGATAGGCGTCTCCGGACCAGACCCAGCGATCCCGCTTGATCCCGTCCAGAAAAAACTCGCGGGCGTTCAAATGGAACGTATACGCCGACACCTCCCAAATGCGGTTAAGCTGCGGGTCTGACGACCGGAAGCTTCCCCGATAGGCCAACGGCAAATATTCGTATAGCAGCGAGACGCCGCCGACGCTTAAGCCTTCGCCGCAATGAACGCGCACGTACCGCAACGCCCGGGAATGCCGAACCGTCGCTTCCTCTCCGTCCCGCTCCGAGACTCTAAGCTCGTCGTACGTCTCGCCATGCTCGAAGTCGTTCGCCTCCTCCTCCGATTCCCCGTAGACGAGCCTAGCAACCCCCTCTCCCCGGATCCCGTGGAGCCGCACGTAGCCGAACGTCTCCCGGCCGAAGTCGACGATGAGCGAGCTTCCTTCTCGCCGGACGCTGACAGCGTTCAGGGGCTCCGTCTTCAGTCTAAAATCGGCCGGCGGAACGGCCGGATCGCGGAAGCCGCCTCGTCCGGCGCTCGCGAACCCGGTATGCCAGAGGTGGCTGACCTCCCACGATTCGTCCGAGAAGACCGTTTCCCCCTGAACGAACAAAGCCGGCACCCGCGACAAATGATGAACCTGCGCCATTATCGCGTGCTCTCCCGCCTCGACCCGCACGCCTTGCTCCGGATGTTCGATCGTCCTGTCGCCGATTTGCAGACGCAGCGCTCCGTCCGCCAGGAACGTCACCGTTTCCGCTCTGTCCAGCTTGACCGTTTTCCGGAACCTGACGACCGGGTATGGACTGTCGACGCGCCAGATCGGCGCGATCGTCGACCTTCGCTCGTCCCGTCTCAGCTCGACCTCCCGCCGCAGCCAGATTTCGAAATCCCCCGGATACCAGATCCATTCCGCCTGTTTGTCGCCCATGGCCATTCCCCTTCCGTTTGCGTTTGCTTCCTTCCATTTTAAAAACAAGCGGCTTCGGCGGTAAGGAGAAAATCGGGGAAAAAAGGAACGGAACGGAGCGGAACGGAGCGGAACAGGGCTTCTCCTCTTCGTCCGGCGGCATGTGCCCGACTGCGTTGGCCTCTTGATCTCCCCAAGCAGAGATGCGGCGGGTTAACGGAGGAAACTTGTGAAATCGCTGGTCAAAAGAAAATCGGCGCCTCCCCGGGCGACGATAATCGCGCTGTCAGTGCAGGCGGCTTGCGCCGCGCGCGCTCAGGCGTTCGTCCGAGACCCGGAAGGTGCCGATCCGTTTTTTACTACTGATTCAGGTCCGGGCGTTTGCCCGTCACCAGATAGACGACGCATTCGGCGATATTCGTCGCGTGATCGCCGATCCGCTCGATATACCGTCCCACGAAGCTGAGCAGCATCGCCTGGCCGACCGTCTTCGGGTTTTCGACCATCAGCGAGAACAGCTCGCGAATAATCTGGGCGTACAGCGCATCGACCTGATCGTCGTCCTTGGCGCTTTTGTACGCCAGATCCACGTTCTCATCGGCATACGATTGCAGCGATTCGCGGATCATGACCGCGACGATATCCGCCATTCTCGGCAGGTCGAGCAGCGGCTTGATAAGCTCCTGCCCTTCCAGACGAAGAACGGCTTTGGCGATGTCGACGGCCAAATCCCCCATCCGCTCCAGGTCGCTCGATATTTTGAACGCGATTAGAATGCGGCGCAGATCCTTCGCAACCGGCTGCTGCGTCGCGATCAGCTTCGCGCCGATCTCGCTGATTTTCTCCTCCAGCTGGTTCAGCTCGGTATCGGACTTGACGATCTCCTTGGCCGAGCCTACGTCTCCGCTCTTCAGCGCGTTCATCGAATCGATAAGCGCCTTTTCCGAGCGGCTTCCCATCTCGATCAACAGTTGGGTAATCTCGTCCAGCCCTTGATCGAACTCCATTCTTTTTACCATATTCCGTCACCCTCTCCCGGTTTCAACCGAACCGTCCGCTAATATAATCTTCCGTGCGCTGATCCGTCGGATTGGAGAACAGCCGCTCCGTCTCCGAATATTCGACGACTTCTCCGTTCAGGAAGAAGACCGTTTGCTGCGAAACCCGGGCCGCCTGGTGCATATTGTGCGTCACCATCACGATCGTGTAGCGGTCCTTCAGCTCTTGCGCCAGCTCTTCGATCTTTAGCGTGGAGATCGGATCCAGCGCCGACGTCGCCTCGTCCATCAGCAGAATGTCCGGCTCGACCGCCAGCGCGCGCGCGATGCACAGACGCTGCTGCTGCCCGCCGGAGATGCTGTTCGCGGAACGCTTCAGATGATCCTTCACTTCGTTCCACAGCGCGGCGGAACGCAGACTCGTCTCCACGATCTCGTCCAGCTTCTTGCGGTCGGTGATGCCGTGCAGCCGCGGTCCGTACGCCACATTGTCGTAGATCGACTTCGGGAAGGGATTCGGCTGCTGGAACACCATTCCGACCCGTTTGCGAAGCGTCTCCACGTCGACATTGCCGGAGTAGATGTCGGTTCCGGCGATCTCGACCTTGCCTTCGATACGCGTTCCCGCGATCATGTCGTTCATTCGGTTGAACGTGCGGAGGAGCGTCGATTTGCCGCAGCCGGAAGGACCGATGAAGGCGGTGATGGCCTTCTCCGGAATTTCCATGTTAACGCTCTTCAGGGCGTGGAAATCTCCGTAATACAAGTTCAAATCATGGATCTCGATAATGGAGCTCATAATAGCCATTCACCTCTTCTTTTATCCGAACCGCCCTGTAATATAATCGTTGGTCTCCTGCTTCTGCGGATTCGTGAAAATATTCGTCGTCAAATCGTACTCCACCACTTCGCCGGTCAGGAAAAAGGCCGTTTTATCCGATACGCGCGCAGCCTGATGCATATTGTGGGTGACAATGACGATACAGTAATCCCGCTTCAGCTCGGCAATCAATTCCTCGATTTTGGAGGTCGACACCGGATCGAGCGCCGAGGCCGGTTCATCCATTAAAATGATGTCCGGCTTAACCGCGATTGATCGGGCGATGCACAGCCGCTGCTGCTGTCCGCCCGACAGCGCCAGCGCCGAATTGTGCAGACGATCCTTCGTCTCCTCCCACAGCGCCGCCTTGCGCAGCGACTGCTCGACGATCTCGTCCAGCTCCTTCTTGTTTTTCGTCCCGTGGTAGCGAGGGCCGAAGGCGATGTTCTCGTAGATCGATTTGTGAAAAGGATTCGGACGCTGCCAGACCATGCCGATGCGCTGGCGCAGCGAGACGACGTCCGTATCCGGACTGTTGATGTTCCGGTCGCGAATCCAGATTTCCCCCGTAATTTTACATTCGGGGATCAGGTCGTTCATCCGGTTCAAGCTTCTCAGGAACGTCGACTTCCCGCAGCCGGAAGGTCCGATGAGCGCCGTTACCTGCTTGGATTGGAAATCAAGCGAAACATCCTTGACCGCCTGCTTGCCGGAGTAATAGACGCTCAAGCTTTTGGTAGACATGCCAATGCCGGTCATCCGGTTCCATCCCCCTTCTATTTAATGGCTGTAAACTTGCGGTACAGGTAACGTCCCAGCCATCTGGCCGAGAAGTTGAAGATGAGCACGGTAACGACCAGCACGGCGGAAGCTCCGGCAGCGATTTCCTTCGCGTCCGGCGCGAGCCCTTCGGAATTGATTTTCCAGATGTGGACCGCCAGCGTCTCGGCCGGACGGAACGGATTCAGCGGAGAGAACGGGCTGAACGGATTCCAATCGGTGAAATCGAGCCGCGGCGAGCTCATGCCCGCGGTGAACAGCAGCGCGGCCGCTTCGCCGAACACGCGCCCGGCGGCGAGAATCGTTCCGGTCAGAATGACCGGCATCGCAATCGGCAGCATAACCGACGTAATCGTCTTCCATTTGGACAATCCGAGCGCAAGGCTCGCTTCCTTCTGCTCTCGCGGCACGCTCTTGAGTCCCTGCTCCGTTATTCGCACCATCAGCGGGAGATTGAATACGGTCAACGCCAAGGCGCCCGCGAACAGCGAGAAGCCGAAGCCGAACATATTAACGAGCACTAGCAGGCCGAACAGGCCGACAATGATGGAAGGAACGGATGACAGCACCTCGACGATGAGCCGGATGCCGTTCGTCACCTTGTTCGCCGGAGCGTACTCGCTCATATAGATCCCGGCGCCGAGGCCGATCGGAATCGTAATGATCATCGTCAGGAACAGCAGGAATACTGAGTTGAACAGCTGCGGTCCGATGCCTCCGCCTCGGCGAATCGTTTCCGGAGGAGACGTCAGGAAGCTGAAGCTGATATGTCCGAATCCCCGAACAAGAATGTAACCAAGCAGTCCGGCCAATACTAGAACGATCAGGCCGGCGACCGCAATGATGATCGAGGTCGCGATTTTGTTTACGGTTTTGGCGCTCATATCTTCGATCTCCTTTCCAGCCAGCGCACGATGAAGACGAAGACGAACGTCATGATCATCAGAATCAGCGCAAGGGACCACAGGGCGTTATTGGAGACGGTACCCATCGCGGTGTTGCCCATGCTCAGCGTAATCGCGCTGGTCAGCGTCGACGCGGACTCGAACAGCGAGCGCGGAATATGCGGCGCATTCCCGATGACCATCTGTACGGCCAGCGCTTCGCCGAACGCGCGAGCGATGCCGAGCACGATGCCCGTCATCAGAGCGGGCAGCGTCGTCGGGAGAACGATGCGGTATATAGTCTGCCAACGGGTGGCGCCCAGCGCGTAAGAGCCTTCTTTAAGGCCCTTGGGCAGAGCGGCCAACGCGTCGGTCGCAATAGTCGTAATCGTAGGAAGAATCATAATCGACAGCACGACGGCGCCGGCTCCGATCCCGAAGCCTTGTCCCGGAAACAGATCTCGGAAAAACGGAACGACGACGCTCAAGCCGACGAAGCCGTACACGACGGACGGAATGCCCGCAAGCAGCTCGATGACCGGCTGCAAATATTGGCGTCCGAATTTCGGCGCGATCTCTACCATGAACACCGCTGCGCAGAAGCCGAGAGGGGCGGCGATCGCCGCGGCAAGCAGCGAAGTGCTGAACGATCCGAAGATAAACGGCAAAGCCCCGAACAGCTTTGGATCTGCATCCGGCGCCCATTTTAATCCCGTCAGCAGGTCGATGACGTTGACATGGTTAACGAAAAAAGTGCTTAGCCCCTTGGAAGCGACAAAATAAACGATTGAAAATATGGTAAGAACAAGAAATGCAATGCACAGTAACGTATAAATTTTGCCGACCCATTCCTCCGCAAGATGCGGCTTAGCTTTCTGTCGTTCTAACGGCTGAGCCATAAACCTCTCCCTTTACACAGCCAATCAAGAGGCATTGCGATAACGCCTCTTGATCGGCTTATGATATGGAACTTGTTACTTCGTGATCGTGCCGTTTACGTCGCGTTTGATTTGCATGCTGCTGGCCGGAATGTAGCCGAGCTCCACCACGTCGTTGAGTTGAACATCGTCGCTCAGCATGAAGTCGAGGAACGCTTTTTGGACTTCGTTTGGCTCGCCTTTCGTGTACATGTGCTGGTAAGCCCATACCGGATAAGTGCCGTTCGTGATGTTATCAACCGTTGCTTCTACGCCTTCGTACTTCAACACTTTGACCGACTCGTCCAGGTAGCTCAGAGCCAGGTAACCGATCGCTCCCGGCGTTTCCCCGACCAGCTTGCGAACCGTACCGGAGGAATCCTCTTGAATGGAGCCCGGCAGATCATCGGACTTTTGGCCAAGCGCGTAAGTCTCGAACGTTGCGCGAGTACCGGAGCTGGAAGGACGGTTGATGATCTGGATGCTTTGATCGTTGCCGCCGACGTCTTTCCAGTTCGTCACTTTACCCGTGAAGATGTCGACCAATTGCGCCTTCGTCAGATTGTCGACCTCAACGCTCGGGTTAACGACTGCCGCCATGCCGACGACGGCCACTTGGTGGTCGACCAGCTCGGCCGCTTTGTCGGCGTCCAGCTTCTCTTCCGCGAAGACGTCGGAGTTGCCGATGTCGGACTGACCTTCCGAGACTTGATTTAGGCCCGTGCCGCTTCCGCCGGCTTGTACTTGAATCGATACGCCTTTGTGAATGTCCATGAACTTCTTGGAAGCTTGCTCGACGAGCGGCATCAGAGCCGAAGATCCCGTAGCCAGAATCGAACCGGACAGTTCGGCGGCCGGGCTTTCGCTTGCCGGCGCGGAGCTTGCCGGCGCAGAGCTTGCCGGTGCGGAGCTTTCCGGAGCCGAGCTCGCCCCGCTGTTGTTATTGTTTTGACCGCAAGCAGCCAGAACGACCGTCAATACCAGAACCATCATCAACATTACCGTCTTTTTCATTTCCGTTTAGTTCCCCTTCCAACTCTCATTTGTTTTTTTATTGACAGTTCATATTGTAGAAGGCAGGCATTAATACAATGTTTTCGTTTTGTTAACTAGGAGAAAAATATTCATATAATTATTAAATACATATGATAATATTATAGAAAGATTAAATGGTATACACGGCGAATCGGAGGAAACGGTCATGAGTCTATTAAAATTGAAAATTATTGAGCTCGTAGACCGCTATAAACAGGTGACTGCCGTAGCGGAGGCGTTGGGCATGAAGCAGCCGACGATCAGCTTTCATATGAAGAGAATGGAGAGCGATTGGGGGATCAAGCTGTTCGAAGCCCGATCGGGCCGAATCTATTTGACGTCCGCAGGCAAGCTGCTGCTGCCTTATGCCCGGCGGATCGTGGCGCTGCATGCGGAAGCCGAAGCCGCGATCGGAGAGCTGCGAGACCACGAGCGGAAGCTTCTTCGGATCGGCTGCACGGACTCCGCCGCCGCATCGCTCTCGAGAGAGGGAAGGCTGGCCCGGATCGGACGATTGCCCGGCATTCGGATGACGATCGTCCGGGAAGACGAGGACGAGCTGTTCAGGCGTCTGGAGTCGGGAGCGCTGGATCTGGCGTTCTGCGGGAGGCGGGCCTTCGATCCCGAACGTCTGCGTTCCTCCGAGCTGTACGTCTCTCCCATGATGCTGCTCCTGCCCCGGAACCACCCGCTGAAGGGGCTGCAGGGCTCCGATCTGGCGGAGCAGCTGCCCCGCTATCCTTTCCTGGAGCATGCCGAGCCTTCCCTGAACAAGCTTGTCTCGCCATGGCTCGCTCGGACGGGCGTCTCCCGAATAAACGGCACGTTCGACTCGGTCGAGCTGATCGTTCAAGCGGTGTCGGCCGGGCTCGGCCTCGCTGTGCTGCCCGAGTGCGTTCTTGGCGAATCCGCACAGCTGGCGATCGCGGCGAATATGCCGGACCGCCCGAACGACTGGGTCTTATATGCAAGCTGGAACGCCCATGAAGGGAATGTCGGCCTTGCGGAGCAGGTCGTAAGGACGCTTGCTCCTTAGCAGTCGGCTCCGCTCTTCTGTTTAATGATAGGAATTCATTTGACCGGCGAGCTTGCGAATTTCGTTCCGGACTTCATCGGACTTGTCCTTGGCCGCTCCGGATGCCGCGAGCAGCATCAAGGCCGCCTCCTGGTTCAGCTCGGACGAGCTCCACAGCTGAGCGAACGTATCTTCGGTTCTCTTGACCGAGTGGACGCCGCGATCCGCCCCCTGCTTGCCTTCCCCTGCCAAGCCGGCCGACAGCTCGACCGCCTCCGTCATCGATCGGATCATTCCGGCAATCTGAGCGGCCGAACGTTTCGTCTGATCCGCCAGCGTCCGAATCTCCCCGGCGACGACTCCGAACCCTCTGCCCTGCTCTCCCGCTCTCGCCGCTTCGATCGCGGCGTTCACCGCCAGCAGATTGCATTGATCCGCCAGCTCGGCAATCAGACGGACGATGCCGTCGACGGCGGACGTGCGCTCGGTCAGCTGAACGGCCGCCTTCTCCTGACGGTCCGCATTGACCGACCACAGCTTGAACAGCTCCAGCATCTCTCCCAGCTGCGCCCGGCCCTGATCCGTAATCTCTCCGATCCGCTCGCTGCAGGACTTCGCTTCGTTCGTCGCTTCCGCCACCCGATCGACCGACGCATGGATGTCCTCGATCATCGCTTCGGTATCCCGGATGGTGCGGATTTGCCGGCTGACCGCTTCCCGTTGCAGCCATCTGGACACGTTCAGAAGATCGTTCACCGTCAGCACCCCGGCCAGCTTCCCTCCATCGGTAAGCACCACAGCGTCGTAGAACGTCTCCTCTCCGCGCGACAGCGCCCGATCGATCAGCTCCTGTGGGTCGATCGACAGGTCGGCAAGCATCGGCGCGTCATCCATCAGCATCGACACTGGCCGATGCCCGTACAAGGATTGGCCGTACAGCGTCCCTAAGCGGCGGAAAAACCGATCCTTCATTATCAGGCCGACCGGACGCTTGCGCTCGTCGCAGACGACGACGCATTCGAACTGATTCTGCCGGCGAAACAGATCGACCAGATCATCGCTCCGCTGCGACGGAGCAATCACGGGACAGGCTCGCGCCAAGTCTTTCACAGCGATAGGCGGATGCAAATCTTGGACCGGGGACGTTTGCATGCCGGACTGGCGATTGCCGGATTTCGGTAGAGACGATTCGGTTGCCTCTGCCACGCGAGGTTCCGAAAGAAGCACACTCGTTGCCATCTGAACACCTCGTTCTATAGAAATTAAGCTGAACAGCCATTGTCTTCCTTCATTTGAAACTATCAAATGTTTGTTTTCCATCCGTTGGCTTTTCGTTAATCCGGCGTAAACTTTGCTCGGAGTCGGCCTCTCTCTTGACGAGGATTCGTTAAATGTATATAGTATATATACACACTATAAACAAAGTGTACGGAGGGATCATGAATATTATTTTATCCAATGCGTCCGACGAACCGATCTACGGACAAATCGTCCGGCAGATCCGGCAGTCGATCTTGAACGGCGAGCTTTCTCCCGGCCATCCCCTGCCCTCCATCCGCCAGCTGGCCAAAGACCTTCAGATCAGCGTCATTACGACCAAGCGGGCTTACGAGGAGCTGGAGAAGGAAGGCTTGATCGACTCTGTCGTCGGCAAAGGCTCCTTCGTATCCGGAGCCAATCCGCAATTTATCCGGGAACAGCGGCTGCGGATGCTGGAAGGAAAGCTGACCGAGGCGGTGCTGGAAAGCCGCGCTCTGCAGATGCCGCTGGAAGAGCTCATTGCGCATATACGACTGTTATACGAGGAACTGGAGGGAGAAGCATGAACGGAAATTCGGTAATCGAAGTCCGTCGACTGACCAAAAACTACAAGCGCTTCGCGCTAAAGGACGTCACCTTGGACATTAAGCAGGGATTTATTACGGGGCTGATCGGGGCCAACGGGGCGGGCAAGAGCACGCTGATCCGACTGATGATGGGCATGTCCGTTCCAAGCGGCGGGGAGGTCCGGGTATTCGGACAGTCGTTCGCCGCCCATGAGGCGGACATTAAGGAACGAATCGGCTACGTCGCCGACGAGAGTCACTTTTACGAGCATATGACTATCGGCGGGATGAAGAGCGTCTATGCGCCCTTCTACAAAAAATGGGACGAGAAGCTGTTCGGACGCTATCTCGAGCGGTTCGAGCTGTCGCCCAAGGCCAGAATCCGCAGCCTGTCCAAGGGAATGAAAATGAAGCTGGGCCTTGCCTTCGCCCTGTCGCATCAAGCCGATCTGTTCATTATGGACGAGCCGACTGCCGGTCTGGATCCGGTGTTCCGAAGGGAGCTGCTGGAGCTGCTGGCGGAGCTGATGCTGGACGAGCGCAAATCGATCTTGTTCTCCACCCACATTACGACCGATCTGGATCGGATTGCGGACTATATTGCTTTCCTGAATCGGGGAGAGCTCGTGTTTAACGAATCCAAGGAGGGAGTATTCGAGAGGTACGCGATTGTGAAGGCCGGCAAGGAATTGCTGGATGCCGACGTTCGCCGCGTCTTCGTCGGCATCCGCGAGACGTCCGCCGGCTTCGAAGGGCTGGTCGACAACCGGAAGGAGGCCGAACGGCTATTCGCCGGCTTCGCCCAGCTCGAGCGTCCGACGCTGGAGGATATTATGTTCTTCACCGCCAAGGGGGTAGAACGGTATGCTTAATCTGATTCGCAAGGATCTTCTTTCTTTGAGATTTTATATTGCGGCAGGGCTGCTGTACGTGGTCATCTTCGGCACCTTCGCGTTCACTCCGACGATGACCGGAGCGTTTCCCGCCATTCTCATTCCGCTGTATGCCACCCACATCGAGCTTCGCTACAAGAGCATGCTGTTCGTCGGCAGCCTGCCTGTTCGAAGAAGCCAAGTCGTCATGGCGAAATACGGCTCCGCCTTCATCTATCTGGTGCTGGGCTTTCTCCTGACCCTGGTGCTTCAAGCGGTTCACCGCTACGGCTTGGATCGGAGCTTCCCGATCACGACGTTCGATTTGGCGGTGGCCGCTGCGCTGGTCATGCTGTTTACTTCCTTGTACTATCCGATACAATACGCACTGGGCTCTCGAAATTCGACCACCGTCTCATTCGTGCTCATCTTTCTGACGATCGCCGCCAGCGGCTGGATCGGCAATGTCGCCAATCAGCTGTCTCTGGAGCCTTCGACCGAAATCAGGCTGATCGTCGGGCTTCCGTTGGCCGGAGTTGCGTTGATGTGCGTCTCCTATCGAATATCCATCGCCATTTTCCTCCGCAAGGATCTGGAAGCATGACCGACGGTCGCTCGTCAAAAAAAAGTCCCGACCGGTAAGGTCAGGACTTGCGGACTATGAATCAGATTACACCTCGTCAAGGCTGACCCAGGAGCCGCGCTCGATCGACAGATCGACCGCTTCGAGCACTTCCTGGCACTTCACGCCGTCATAGAAGGTCGGCGCGAACGGCGCCCCCGTCGTCATATGCTGAACGAATTCGTACACGATATGAACGAAGGCATGCTCGTAGCCGATAATGTGGCCGGTCGGCCACCAATTGCCCGCATACTTGTGCGACGGCTCCGTCGCCAGAATGCGGCGGAAGCCGGCCAGATTCGGCTCGTCCTCGCGGAAGTACACCTCGAGCTCGTTCAGCTTCTCCAGATCCCAGCGGAGGGAGCCCTTGCTGCCGTGAATCTCGAACGTATTGTGATTTTTGCGGCCGGCCGCAAATCGCGAAGCGACGAACATCCCCATCGCGCCGTTCTTGAAGTCGGCCAGGAAGCCGGTCGCGTCATCGACGGTGACTTCGCCCTTCTCCGTGGAGGAGCCAGTGCCGGACAGACCCGAGGAGCCGGTCAATACCGGGCGCTCCTTCACGAACGTGCGGCTGTGGCCGACGACGCGGTCGAATTCGCCGATCAGGAAGCGGGCCAGATCGATGCTGTGCGCGTTAATGTCGCCGTGAGCGCCGGAGCCCGCCACTTCCTTCTTGAGACGCCAGGCCAGCGGGGTGTTGGGGTCTACCAGCCAGTCCTGCAGGTAAGTCGCGCGATAATGGTGGATCTCTCCCAGCCGGCCTTCGTCGATAATCTGCTTGGCCAGCTGCACCGCGGGCAGGAAGCGGTAGTTAAAGCAGACCGCATGCTTGACGCCCGCTTTCTCCGCCGCCTCCAGCATTTCGCGGCCGTCCGCCAGGTTCAGCGCCAGCGGCTTCTCGCAGAAGACGTGCTTGCCTGCCGCGATCGCCGCCAGCGCGATCTCCTTGTGCGCGTCGCTCGGCGCGTTGATGTCGACGAAATCGATGTCGTCGCGCTGGACCATCTTTCTCCAGTCGGTCTCGTACGATTCCCAGCCGAACTTGTCGGCCGCCGCCTTAACGCCTTGCTCGTCGCGTCCGCAGATCGCCTTCATGACGACGTCCGCGGCCGGATCGAAAAACATGCCCACGTCTTTATAAGCGTGGCTGTGGGCTTTGCCCATGAACTTATAGCCCACCATGCCGACGTTGATCGTTTTTGAGTTTACGCCCACCACATCTCACCCGCGCTTTCCTTCAAAATGAGAGAGTTGAGGAAGCCCGCCGCTTTCGTGATGCCTTCGTTCACGCTCATGATGCCGTCCTCGTGCTCGATGCTGATGACGCCGTCATAGCCGACGAGGCGAAGCGTGCTCACCAGATCCTTCCAGAACTCGTCGTCGTGACCGTAGCCGACCGTGCGGAAGACGAAGGAACGGTTCAAAATGTCGCCGTAATGCTTCGTGTCCAGCACGCCGTTCAGCGCCGTATTGCGCTTGTCGATCTTCGTGTCCTTCGCGTGCACGTGATAGATCGAATCGCCGAGCGCCTTGACGCACTCGATCGGATCCATCCCCTGCCAGAACAAATGGGACGGGTCGAAGTTGACGCCGATGTTGTCCCCCGCTTCCCGGCGAAGACGCAGGGCGGTCTCGGTATTGTAGACGAGGAAGCCCGGATGCGCTTCGATCGCCACTCTGACGTTATGTTTGCGCAGCAAGGCCGACTGTTCCTTCCAGTAAGGAATGGCGACCTCGTTCCACTGCCATTCGAGAACGGTAAGGAAATCGGGCGGCCAAGGACAAGTGACCCACGACGGGTACTTGGCGCTCGGCGAATCCCCCGGACAACCGGAAAACGTAATGACCGTGTCGACGCCGAGCTTCTCGGCCAGTTGAACGGTAGCGACGAAATCCTCGTGATCGGATTGGGCGACTGCCTTGTCCGGGTGCAGCGGGTTGCCGTGGCAGCTCAGCGCGCTGATCGTCAGACCGCGGGCGTCGACCGCTTCGCGAATGCGGCGAATGGCCGCCTCGTCGTTCACGACCTCCTTCGCGTTGACGTGAGCCGTGCCAGGGAACCCTCCCGTGCCGATTTCTACCGCTTGAAGTCCTGCGGCTTTAACGGTATCAAGCGCCTGCTCGAACGATTGCTGGGCGAATAGAACGATAAATACGCCAGATTTCACTTGAAACTCACCAAACCTTTCATGTGGAGTGAGAGCTTTTTTGCACGCTTATGTACGCGCGTTCATCTTTTGCAATTCTATTTTACATGAATTGGAGGGCGGAATGCCACCCCTATTTCGCCGGGAGCGGCGTCCCGACCCTTCGCGACCGCCGGCGGAATGCCGTCTCCGCGCCGCTTACGAGAAGCTGATCGCCTGACCCTTATTCGCGGATTCGTAGACGGCCTCGAGAATTTCCTGGACGACGAGCGCCTGTCTGGCCGTAACGACCGGCTCGCGATCGTAGGCGACCGCTTCGATCCAGGCGCGAGCCTCTTGCTCGGCTGCGTCGTCCGGCTGCGCTTGGCCTCCGAAGTCGCCGGCCATCTGGATTTCCTGCGTGTACAGGCGGCCATGCTCCTCCCCGTTGAACCGAAGCCCTTTCTTCATATCGGCGCCGGCCTTCGTCCCGCTCAACGATACCTTCGCCTCGTCCACATCCAGCGTATTCAGCGCCCAGCTCGACTCCAGCCATACCGTCGCTCCGTTCTTCATCGTGATCATGGCGAACGCGGAGTCCTCTACCGTAAATTTGGCCGGATCCCACGGTCCCCACAGGTTCGCGTAGCTTCCTTGCTCGGCCAGCTTGCGATAGGAGGAGCCGAGCACCGTCTTCGGCTCGTAATTGTCCATCATCCACAGAGCCAGATCAAGCGCATGCGTGCCGATATCGATCAACGGACCGCCGCCCTGCTTCTCGAGATCGAGAAACACGCCCCAGGTCGGCACCGCGCGACGGCGAACCGCATGGGCTTTGGCGAAGTAAATCTCCCCCAGCTTGCCTTCGCGGCAAGCCTGATGCAGCCAGCGGCTGTCGGCCCGGAACCGGTTCTGATACGCAATGCTCAGCTTCCTGCCCGTTCTCTGGGACGTTTCAAGCATCCGGCGGGCATCCTCGGCCGTCTTGGCCATCGGCTTCTCGCAGAGCACGTGCTTGCCCGACTCCAGCGCCGCAATGGAGATCTCCGCATGCGTATCGTTCGGCGTGCAGACGTGAACGACGTGAACGTCCGGATCGCGCAGCAGCTCGTAGACGTCATGGTATACTCTGGCGTCATGCGTGCCGAACTTGTTCTTCGCTTCGTGCGCCCGGTCGGACGAAATATCGAAGAACGCGACCAGTTGGGCTTCCGGGATTTTGGCGAGCGATGGAAGATGTTTCCCCATTGCGATTCCGCCGCAGCCGATCATGCCTACGTTAACTTTTGTCAAGATGCTTGTCCTCCTTGCGGGTTAACCGTATTCAAACTACAATATAGTGTATCACACTTCCTGCAGATTCCTATTCGGTGATGTGCGAGGATGCTATGCGATTTTGTCATTTGCCGGCCACCTACTTCGATAAGGGGATGATCCCTTGCAGCATTTAAGAGAGAAAATCGAATACGAGAATCCTTTGCTGTCGCTGAAAATCTGGATGTCGACAAGACGCCGCCACGGGGAGGTCGGCTGGCATTACCATCCGGAATGCGAGTTGATGCTCGTCCAGGAGGGCACCCTCACCGTCTACCTGAGCGACGAATCGTTCGAGCTCGGTCCGGGAGACATCGTCATTCTCGGCAGCTCTCAGCTGCATAGAGACCACAGTCCCGAAGGCCTGCTGAAGTACGTCGTGCTGCAGTTCGATCTTCATAATTATTTCGATCAGAGCACGATTCCATACTTGCAATATTTTAACGAAACGAAAGTCCCCCTAAGCGCAATGAACTATATCTTCCGCGAAAATCCGGAAGCCCGCAGCGAAGCGGGCGAATGCATCCGCCAGATTCATCAGGAAGCGTCCGATAAGCAAAGCGGATACGAGCTGGCCGTCAATATGCTGATCAAGAAGCTGCTGCTCATTCTGATCCGCAACGATACGCGCGGGCTGCTGGCCGATCAGGACCGGGTCGAGCGCATTCGCCTAAAGCCCGTTCTCGACTTCGTGGAAGCAAATATCGCCGGCCGGATTTCCGTAGAGGAGGTCTGCGGACTGGCCAATATGAGCTACTACTACTTCGTTAAATTTTTCAAGAAGATGATGGGCCAGTCGTTCACCGAATACGTCAACTTCCGTAAAATCAAGCGAGCCGAACAGCTGCTGCTTACAAGAGACATCAGCGTCAGCGAAGTCGGCGATCTGATCGGAATGGCGAACATGGCCCACTTCTACAAAATGTTCAAACGCTTCAACGGCTGCTCGCCGAAGGAGTTTCAGCGGAAAATGCTCGCCTGGGGGCGCGGCTGACCGTTCTGGCCGCCGACCCGTCCACCCGCAAGCCTCTGACCGCCCGGGCTTGCCGCTCTACGAGATGGACTGCGGCAAGCCGGCGGGCCGGGAAAACACAAAACCCGGCCTATTCAGCCGGGAATTCGATTCATAGTGCGTAACTTGCTATTGAGTTGAAGTCTTTCGGTGAACGAACAGCTTGTACCCGACGCCGCGGATGGAATCGATCTGGACGCTCTGCTGGTTCAGCTCCAGCTTCTTGCGCAAGGAGCTGACGTGCACGTCGACCGTGCGCTGTCCTCCGATGTAGTCGAAGCCCCATACGACGTTCATCAGATCGTCCCTCGTAATGACGATCCCGGGACGTTCCGCCAAATAGAGCAGCACTTCGAACTCCTTCGGACGAAGCGTAATCCACTGCCCTCCCGAGAACACCTCGTATTTGTCGGGGAAAATTTGCAGATCTCCGATCGAGATGACCTTCTCCCCGTCCGCCGCCTTCGTCGGCTTGCTTTCCTCGTTGCGGGACCGTCTCAGCACGGCCGACGTCCGGGCCAGCAGCTCGGCGACGCCGAACGGCTTCGTAATATAATCGTCCGCCCCCAGCTTCAGTCCCTGAACAACTTCCTCTTCCGCGTTTCTTGCGGTCAGAATGATGACAGGCGTGCGCACGCCGTTCTGGCGAAGCTTCTGAAGCACCTCGAATCCGTTCATGCCCGGAAGCATCAGGTCGAGAAAAATAATGGCATACGATTCGTGAATCGCTTTATGAAGGCCCTCCGCGCCGTTCCCCACAACTTCCGTGTCATAGCCTTCCTGCGAAAGATTGTAAGTGACGAGACGGGCAAGCGTCGGTTCATCCTCTATAATCAAAACTTTGTCCGACATGCGTACCTCCGGTTCAGCAGGAATGTTCCCGCCTGATTGGCTCACTATGTTAGTTTTATCATACCACTGTAAAGCCAACATCATGTAAATGTTAACGCAGCGTAAAATAGGTTGTCCGTTACGGCTGCAGCAGCGGTAGTTCCAAAATAAACTGCGAGCCCGCCCCGACCGTGCTCTCCACCCGAATCGTGCCGTGATGCAGCTCCGTCAGATGCTTGACGATGGAAAGCCCAAGGCCGGTGCCTCCGGAGCTTCGCGAACGGGCTTTGTCGACGCGATAGAACCGTTCGAAAATACGCGGAATGTCTTTTTTCGGAATGCCGATCCCGGTATCCGATACCGTAATGCGCACCAGTTCCTCGCCGTCTTCCGCTTCCACGATTTCCGCCTGAACCTTCACTTTGCCGCCATCCGGCGTGTAGTTGATTCCATTTTGCATCAGATTCATGACAATCTGTCCGAGACGATCCTCATCCGCTTCCAGGAACAGCCCTTCCTCCGACCTGACGCTAAGCTCGATGTTTTTCTTGACCGCCTCCGGCGACAGCAGCTCGGTCATCCGTCCCAGGAAAACGGACAGATCGATCGGGGAGAACTGCAGCGGGGAACGGCGGGACTCGATTTTGGACAGCTCCAGAATGTCGCCGATCAGCCGGTTCAGCCGATCGCTCTCGTCCTGGATAATCGTCAGGAACGACTTCGCCGTCTCCGGGTCGTTCATCGCCCCCGCCAGCAGCGTTTCGGCGAAGCCCTTCACGGCGGCGACCGGCGTCTTCAGCTCATGCGAGACGTTGGCGACGAACTCGCTGCGCATCCGCTCCAGACGGCGAATCGCAGTCACGTCCTGCAGCACGAGCAGCAGCCCCTGCGAATCATCCGCCCCCATCGTCATCGGGACGATATGAATTTCGATCAGCCTCTCCTCCGGGAAATACACCGTCAGCTCCTCGTGAACGGGCACCGGCTGCTTCAGAACGTCCCGGATGAGGTTAACCAGCTCGAAATGCTGGCGGATCTCCGTAAAGCTCCGCCCGACGCGCTCGCGAACCGAGCTTCCGAGCAGTTGCTCCGCTTCGCGATTGTACAGCGTAATTTTCCCGTCCGGCGCGATCATGACGACGCCGCTCGTCATGTTGTCCAGCACGCTTTGCAGCCGGGTTCCGTTGTCGCGAATTTCGTCCATCTGATGCTGCAGGCTTCCCGCCATCGCGTTAAGCGCCCTCGCCAGCTCGCCTACCTCGTCCTTGCCGCCTTCGGGCACCCGAATCTCGTAGTCCATGTTAGCCATGCGCTTGGCCGCCGCCGTCATTCTCTCCAGCGGCCGGGTGACGCCCAGCGCCACCCGGTAGCTGACCGCCCCGGCGACGACGAAGAGAAGGAGCAGGCCGAACACCAGCGCAATCCACATGTTGTTCAGGTTCCGCTCCACATCTCCGAGACTCATGGCCAGACGCACGATCCCCGTTGCGCCGCCGCTGCCCGAAGCATCGACCCGAATCGCCACGTACATCATCCGTTCGCTTAAGGTGTCGCTGTATCGGACGCTGCTGCCCGTTCCCGACGCAAGCGCTTCGCGCACTTCCTCCCGGTCCAGATGGTTGTTCATCGTGCTCGGATCGTGATCGGAATCGCCCAGCACCTCGCCGTCCGTTCGAATATAGGTAATGCGCATCTCGGCGATTTCCTTGAACCGCTGAGCCTGATGCTGCAAATATTCGCTCGTCTGGTCGGCGTTGTGCTCGGCCGGGTCCGGCCACGGCACTGCCGCGTTCAGCACGTGCAGCTCCCGGATCATATGATCGCGCAAGGCGGCCTGGTTATTTTTTTGATAAGAGTTGCCCATAAGCAGGCCGGCCGCCAGCACGGAGGAGCCGATCAGCAGGACGAACAGGACGGTGAGCTTAATGCGGAACTTGGTCATGGCCGGGCATATGCTCCTTCTCCGTTAGGCGAATACGGGATCCTTGAACTGCTCCAGCTTCGCTCTCGAGTCTTTGTCGACGTCGGCATGCAGGCTGTTGCCGTGGGCGTCCATCGTGACGATGGCCGCGAAGCCTTCGACTTGAAGATGCCACATCGCTTCCGGAATGCCGAATTCCATATAGTCGACGCCGTTTACTTTTTTTATGCATTCCGCATAGTATTGAGCCGCGCCGCCGACGGCGTTCAGATAGACCGCGCCGTGCTCCTGAAGAGCGGCGAGCGTCTTCGGTCCCATGCCGCCCTTGCCGATCACCGCGCGCAGACCAAACTTCTTCAGAATGTCGCCTTGATAGGGCTCTTCCCGAATGCTCGTTGTCGGGCCCGCGGCTTTGACGTGCCAGCCTTCCTCGTCTTTAAGCATAACCGGGCCGCAGTGATAGATGACGCCTCCGTTCAGATCGATCGGCGCGTCGTGATCCATCAGATGCTTGTGCAGCGCGTCCCGTCCGGTGTGAAGCTCGCCGTTCAGAATTACGACGTCTCCCACCTTCAAGCTGCGCACGTCCTCCTCCGTAAGCGGCATCTGCAGCACGATTTCTTTTCCTTTCGGCGCTTCCGCGGAGGCAGCCGGCTTGCTCTTCATCGGCACATTCGAGCCGCCCTCGTAAATCCAGCTCTTGATCTCGTGCGTGCGGCCGTCGAGCAGAACGCCTTGGCGGCGATACGCCCAACAGTTATATGCGACGGAGACGAAAAAGCTCGCCGGAAGCCGGTTGTTGACTCCTACTTTACAGCCGAGCAGCGTCACGTTGCCGCCGAAGCCCATCGTGCCGATGCCGAGCTGGTTCGCTTTATCCAAAATATATTCCTCAAGCTGAGCCAGCTCCGGAATCGGGTTGACGTCGTCGACGCTGCGGAACAGCTGCTGCTTGGCGAGCTCGTAGCCGGTCGTGCGGTCGCCGCCGATGCCGACCCCGATGAAACCGGCGCTGCAGCCTTGTCCTTGGGCTTGATACACGGCGTGAAGAATGCATTTGCGAATGCCGTCCAAGTCGCGCCCGGCTTTGCCGAGCCCTTCGATCTCGCACGGCAGGCTGTATTGGATGTTTTTATTCTCGCAGCCCCCGCCCTTCAGAATGAGGCGGACATCGATCTCGTCGCGTTCCCATTGCTCAAAATGAATGACCGGCGTGCCGGGACCGAGATTGTCCCCGGTATTGGAGCCCGTCAGCGAATCGACCGAGTTCGTGCGAAGCTTGCCGTCCTTGGTCGCTCTGGCAATGGCGCTGCGGATTTCCTTCTTCATCACGATCTGGTTGGCGCCCACCGGCGTATGAACGACGAACGTCGGCATCCCCGTATCCTGACAGATTGGAGACACGTTGCACTCGGCCATCTCGATATTTTGCGCGATGGTGGACAGCGACAGCCCCGCCCGAGTCGCCTGGTCCTCCGCCTCGCGGGCGGCGGTTATCGCACGGCGCACATCCGCCGGAAGATTCGTAGACGTCTCGACGATGAGTTGATAGATGCTTTGCTCGAATGCTGATGTCATAAGTACGGAATCCCCTCTCTGTTCGTTAACTCCTATACATTATATAATAGCATAGGATAGTTCCTTCTTATAGGTTAGAAAAGGTTCCCTTCCGACCGGTCGGCGAATGGTTCCGACGGTTCCATCGACGGTTCCATCGACGCCCGCGGCAGAGAAAAGGAGTCTCGTTTCATGGCGAATCACTTTTTGGCTTATTTGTACCGGCTGCAGCATATCGAGCGCTGGAGTCTTATGCGGAACACGAATCCGGAGAACGTAGCCGAGCATTCCTTTCACGTGGCGCTAATCGCCCATTCTCTGGGCGTCATCGCGCAGGAAATATTCGGAAGGGACGTCAGCCCCGAGCAACTCGCGGCCTTCGCCCTGTTCCATGACGCCACCGAGGTGTTCACCGGCGACATCCCAACCCCCGTAAAGCATCAGAATCCCCGCATTCTCGCCAATTTTCGCGAGATCGAAGCGATGGCGTCCGAACGGCTGCTGGCTAACGTTCCCGACCGCCTCCGCCCCGTCTATGCACCGCTGTTCTCGCGAACGCCTCCCGATCCGGAGCTCGCCAAGCTGCTGAAGGCCGCCGATCTGCTGGACGCTTACTTGAAATGCACCAGCGAAATGTCCGCGGGCAACCGGGAGTTCGCCACCGCCCGCAAGCAGATCGAGGATCGGCTTGAATCTCTCCGGCTTCCCGAAGTCGAGTGGTTTCTCGCCCACCTCGCTCCGGGATTCGAGAGAACGATCGACGAACTGTCCGACTTCGAAGGAGAGAACCGACCGTCATGAAGCTAAAACTGTTTAAATCCCTGTGGGGAATGGAGCATCTGCCGCTTGAACAGAAATTCGAACGCATCGCGGAGGCCGGCTATGCAGGCATCGAGAGCCCCCCGCCCGCGCCGGAAGAGGAGCCTCGCTTCCGCGAGCTGCTCGCTCGTCACGATTTGGCGTACGCTTCAATGGTGTTTACGAGCGGCGATCACGCCGAGTCGTTCCGCAGCCAGATGGAACGGGCCGTTTCTTTCTCTCCGGTGACGATCAACGCCCACAGCGCCAAAGACGACATGCCTTACGAGGAGCAGCTGCGGTTTTTTCGTCAGGCGCTCGAGATCGAACGCTCCTTCGGTATCCCCGTCGTTCATGAAACGCATCGCGGGCGGGCGATGTATACGCCATGGACGACGGAACGGCTGCTGCGCGATCTGCCGGAGCTGCGTCTGTGCGCCGACTTCAGCCATTGGTGCGTCGTGTGCGAGTCTCTTCTGGAGGACCAATCCGAACGGATGGCGACCATTACGGCTCGGGCCGCGTACGTTCACGCCCGCGTCGGCTATGCCGAAGGACCGCAGGTCAATCATCCGGCCGCCCCGGAGCATGCCGGCGCGCTTGCCGCGCATGACGCCTGGTGGCGCTCCATTGCCCGTCATCGTCGCGACCAAGGCGCCGAGCAGCTTGTTTTCGTGCCGGAGTTCGGGCCGCCGGGCTACCTGCAGACGCTGCCGTTCACCGGCCAGCCCGTCTCCGATCTATGGGACGTCTGTCTGTGGATGAAGCGTTACATCGAGAGCCGTTGGGAAGATTGGCTGACATAGGCCGACAACGAAGCAAGCTCCGAAGCGGCATTCGCTCGGAGCTTGCTCTGTTCGGTTGCCTATGGCGAGCTTTAATCCCGCAGCCCGCCCAATGCCGCACGCTTGCGGCCTGCGGGCCCGTTAGCAATTTCCCCGCACGACGCCTCGCTTACGGCCTGCAGGGCCGTTACACGCCCAATTTCCCGCACGGCACCGCGCTTACGGCCTGCGGGACGTTACAGCAACGGATGTCCGTCAAGCAGCTACTGCGCCGCCTTCCTTCTCGCTCTAGTTAGCGGACGGGCGACCGGCGTCTACGTTTCTCGGTCCGGCACCTCGACGACGACCGTGTCGGCCTTCCCGTTCCAGGCGATCTCGACGCGCCAAACTCCGTTAGCGGCATCGTATTCGGCCGCTTGGACGGAAGGTGCCATTACCTCGTCGACCTCAGCCGCTTCCAGCGCCCTGCGGATCGCTTCCGCCTCGGTCATCCCGGCTCCGTCCGGCTTGGCCGGCTCCAGCACCTCCACGCGCTTCGCTTTACCTTGTCCCGGATAGGATTCGGCAATTTCCCCGGTCGACCATACCCGAACCTTCTGCCCGATTTCGAGCCCCGAGCCGGCATCGGAAAACCAGACGGCGTCGAAATAATGAGAAGCCCCGCCATTCGCGCTGAAATCCTTCCTCACCGAGCCGGTAACGAGAATGCCCGTGCCCTTCGTCTCGACGATATATCCCGTAATCGCCATGGCCGGATCGTCGGAAGGCTGACCGGATCCGCCCGGATCCGGATCCGCATCCGCCCGCCGTTCTCCGCAAGCCGCGAGCAATGAGACGAGCGCAAGCAGAAGCGCCGTCCAAGCGATTAAGCTCCTCCTCATCGTTTACGTCCTCCTTTCTGTCTGACTTTGGCCCAGACGAGAAGCAATCCCGCGCCGATAAGCGGAACAGGCCACAGCCAGACGAGATTCTGCTGCGAATCGGCAGCGCTTCCGGGCAGGGGTTCGCGTCCCGCCCCGAGCTGCTGGATGTCGGCTCCCGCATGCTCCGCCGGCTTCGTCAACTCGCACATGCCCGTCTCCAGCCGATCGGGCGATCCGTAGGCGGATACGAGATAAGAGGTGCCCGGCTCGAAAGAGACATAACCGCAGCTTTCTGAACCTATGCTCGTATAGACTGTCGTTTGCCGGGCAAGCTCGCCTTTCCACACCCGATCTACGTCGAACTTTATCTTAACCAGATCGACCGAGCTGTCGACGACCTCCTTGTCCGGCTTGATCACCTGGGTCACCCTGCCCGAGAAAATCGCCGTCTTGCGCGCCATCTCCTCCTGCACAGACGGCGGCGCCGCGCAGGAGCAGGCGTATGCCGTTCCGGGAGCCGCGGCAAGCCCTCCGGCAAGCGCCGCCAACAGAGCGGCCCATAACGTCAACACCGTTCTCATCTCTGCATCACCTCTACGCTTCAGACGCACAAGCGCAGGGGAATGTTCCACAGCCTGAAAAAAGAAATCGAACGGCCCTCCCCCGCGTGTCCGAAAACGTCCATACCGAAAACCCCGTCCGACAGTCGGACGGGGTTTTTCTCGGTGATTCAGAAAGTATAAAATACGCTATCCTTCCTGAATCCCCTCCGACAAAAACGCAATTCTGCGTCTAGAGGACGCCGAAGGCGTTTTTGCTTGAGAGTGCGGCTGCTCGTCTTACGCCCTGTACCAGGGCACCTGCATCAACCAGATCATTACCATGAACAGTACAAAAATAATCGTGCTCAGCGTTTGAACTTTCGAGATCGAGGAGCTTGCGCTCTCGCCTTTGACGGATGAGGCCGCGATCTGCTTAAGCGGTCCTTGCACGATGCCGGCCAAAGCTCCGATCGCGACGAACAGAACGCCTACCGTTACCATCCAGGCGACGGAGTAGCGGACGTTCAAACCGGTCAGCAGGTAGCCTCCTGTAATAAGCTGCAAGATCAGTGCGTACTGGCCCACTCGGCCGCCGGAGATGAGCCCGCGAGCCAAGCCCTCCTGCGCTGTGCCGGACAGCTGCTTGAACTTCCCGACCACAAACGGCAGGATCGCGTACACGCCCATGCCGACTGCGCCGACTACGTGCAAAAACAACATCACATTTGCCATTTGTCGCAACCTCCAAATCGTTAACAACCAGACTAGGACAATCTAAGTATACACAAAAAAAAGGACGAGCAAAACTGCCCCTGCCCGCAGGCGGGCAAAAAAATCGCCGAAACCCTGCCGCTTGGGCGGGCTTTCGGCGATGCGGATGCGGCATTACGCGTTGTCGACGATCCGGATGACGCTGCGCACCGATTCCGCGGACTTCTCAAGAGCCGCCTTCTCTTCCGGCGTCAGCTCCAGCTCGATGATCCTTTCGATGCCGTCTCCGCCCAGCACGGCCAGAACGCCCATGAACAAACCGTCGAACCCGTATTCGCCTTGAAGCAGCGCGATGACCGGAAGAATGCGCTTCTTGTCCTTCAGAATCGCTTCCGTCATCTGCACGAGAGACGCCGCCGGCGCGTAGTACGCGCTGCCGTTGCCCAACAGATTCACAATCTCTCCGCCGCCGACGCGGGTGCGGGCGACGATGGCGTCAATCTGCTCCTTGGGCAGCAGCTTCTCGACCGGAATGCCTCCGATCGTCGTATAGCGAACGAGCGGAACCATGTCGTCTCCGTGGCCGCCGAGCACGACCCCGCGAACGTCCTCGACGGATACGTTCAGCGCCTGCGCCAGAAACGTGTTATAGCGAGCGGTATCGAGAACGCCGGACTGGCCGATGACGCGATTTTTCGGAAAGCCGAGCGCCTGGTTGGCGACATAGGTCATGGCGTCGACCGGGTTGGACAAAATGATGACGTAAGCGTTCGGACTGGTCGCTTTGACGTTCTCGCACACCGACCGGACAATCCCCGCGTTCGTATTCACGAGATCGTCCCGGCTCATCCCCGGCTTGCGGGCAATGCCGGCCGTAATGATAACGACGTCCGAATTCGCGGAGTCGGCATAATCCGCCGTTCCGGTAATGTTGGCGTCGACGCCTTGCACCGGCGTCGATTCGAGCATGTCAAGCGCCTTGCCCTTCGTCGGATTCTCCTGCTGGGGAATGTCCAGCAGGACGACGTCGCCCAGCTCCTTCTGAGCCAGCATCAGCGCCGTAGTCGCACCGGTAAACCCTGCGCCTACGACCGTAATTTTCGCGCGTTTGATTGCCATGG
This sequence comes from Cohnella hongkongensis, assembly GCF_042654645.1. Lineage (NCBI taxonomy): Bacteria > Bacillati > Bacillota > Bacilli > Caryophanales > Paenibacillaceae > Cohnella > Cohnella hongkongensis. Next base: position 358,066 of record NZ_JBHSEP010000001.1, read on the forward strand.
ATCGTCCTCCTTGTCATTGGCCCGGCCTTTTTCCATGCCGAACAGTCCGGCTTACGCCGTTCTTGGATCGGCGGGATACCCTCTCGGGCGCTCCGCCCCTTGCGCAACCGTTCGCTTCCTCTCCGCGCAGCCCCCGAATCCGGGAGAACCGCCGCCCAATTCAGGCGACGGTTCTTCGATTTTCGGCATTCGGTCTATTCGATTCGTTTCTTCGTCAGAGCTTAGAAGTTTTTGATAATCTCGTTCGCGAACTCGGAGCATTTCACTTCCGTCGCGCCTTCCATCAGACGGGCGAAATCGTAAGTGACGACTTTGCTGCCGATTGATTTCTCGAGCCCTTTGTAAATCAGGTCGGCCGCTTCCAGCCAGCCCAGATGCTCCAGCATCATAACGCCGGACAGAATGACGGAGCCCGGGTTTACAACGTCCTTGTCCGCATATTTCGGCGCCGTGCCGTGAGTCGCCTCGAAGATGGCGTGGCCGGTTGCGTAGTTGATGTTCGCTCCCGGGGCGATGCCGATTCCGCCGACTTGAGCGGCCAGCGCGTCGGACAGGTAGTCGCCGTTCAGGTTCAGCGTCGCGATCACGTCGAAGTCGGTCGGACGGGTCAGAACTTGCTGCAGGGCGATATCGGCGATGGCATCCTTCACGAGGATCTTGCCTTCATCCAGAGCCGCCTTCTGCGCCGCATTAGCCGCCGCTTCGCCTTGCTCGGCTTTGATTTTGTCGTATTGATCCCACGTGAACACCTTGTCGCCGAACTCCTGCTCGGCCACTTCGTAGCCCCAGTTTTTGAATGCGCCCTCGGTGAACTTCATGATGTTGCCTTTGTGTACAAGCGTAACGGATTTGCGGTTATGCTTGATCGCATACTCGATCGCAGCGCGAACGAGACGCTTGGAGCCTTCCGAGGATACCGGCTTGATGCCGATGCCGGAAGTTTCAGGGAAGCGGATCTTTTTGACGCCCATCTCCTTCTGCAGGAACTCCAGCACCTTCTTGACTTCATCCGTACCGGATTGATACTCGATGCCGGCATAGATGTCTTCCGTATTTTCGCGGAAGATGACCATGTCTACGAGCTCCGGACGTTTTACCGGAGACGGAACGCCTTGGAAATAGCGAACCGGGCGCAGACAGACGTACAGATCGAGCTCCTGGCGCAGAGCGACGTTCAGGGAGCGGATACCGCCGCCGATCGGCGTCGTCAGAGGGCCCTTGATGGCGATAATCATCTCGCGGATCGCTTCGAGCGTATCGTTAGGCAGCCATTCGCCGTAAGTATTAAAAGCTTTTTCCCCTGCGAACACTTCGTACCAGGCGATCTTCTTCTCGCCGTTGTAGGCTTTCTCGACGGCCGCGTCCAGCACGCGCTTGGAAGCTTTCCAGATGTCGCGTCCCGTGCCGTCGCCTTCGATAAAAGGAATGATCGGATGGTTAGGCACGTTCAGCACGCCGTTCGTTACCGTAATTTTCTCGCCGGAAGTCGGCGCTGCGAATTTTTCGAGTTTCATAAAGTGGTTTCTCCTCCTGGAATGATGTTCTGTTTAGGGTATGTTCGTTAGCTTCTTTGGGCGATTGGCACGTAGCTCTGATCTACGGGACCGACATATTCCGCGCGAGGGCGGATCAGGCGGTTGTCTTCGTATTGCTCCAAAATGTGCGCAGTCCAGCCGGATACGCGGCTGATCGCGAAGATCGGCGTAAACAGGTCGCGCGGGATGCCCAGCATCGTGTAGCAGGAAGCCGAATAGAAATCGACGTTCGGCTTAAGCCCCTTCTGGCCGGTGACGAGCTCCTCAATCTTGACGGACATTTCGTACAGCGTCATGTCGCCCTTGAGCTCGCCGAGCTGGCGGGACATCTGCATCAGATGCTTGGCGCGGGGGTCGCCGTTCTTGTATACGCGGTGACCGAAGCCCATGATCTTCTCTTTGTTGTCCAGCTTGTTCTGGATGTAAGGCTCCACATTCGCGAGAGAGCCGATCTCATCCAGCATAACCATGACCGCCTCGTTCGCTCCGCCGTGAAGCGGACCTTTCAGAGCGCCGATCGCCGAAGTCACGCCGGAGTAGATATCCGACAGCGTTGCGACCGTCACGCGCGAAGCGAAGGTCGAAGCGTTCAGCTCGTGGTCGGCATGAAGGACCAGCGCCTTGTCCATCGCCTCGATGGCCACTTGCGCCGGCTCTTCGCCGGTCAGCATGTACAGGAAGTTATGAGCGACGCCGATCCCTTTCTTGGGAGCGATCGGCTCCTTGCCTTCGCGAATGCGCGCGAAAGCCGCAACGACCGTAGGGAGCTGGGCCTGGAGCTTCACCGCCTTGCGGTAGTTCGCCTCCCGGCTCATCTCGTTCGCTTCGCCGTCGTACAGCGCGAGGCTGGACACAACCGTACGCAGCGCAGCCATCGAGTTGGCCTGCTTCGGGTAGAGGCGCAGACCTTCGATCACCTCGGCCGGAACGGAAGCGTATTCGCCAAGCTGAGCGATCAGTTCATCAAGCTCCGCTTGAGTGGGGAGCTTGCCGTGCCACAACAAATAGATGACTTCCTCGAACGAAGCTTTTTCCGCCAGTTCGTCGATGTTAATGCCTTGGTAGGTCAGGACACCATCGATAATGGAGCTGATAGAGGACTTCGCCGCGACGATGCCTTCAAGGCCCTTGGTTGCTGTCATATTTTCTCTCTCCTTTGACCGGAAAATTCATGTCCGCCGGCTTGTCTTCCGCCCCGCCGCGGGGGGATGCCCTTAAATGTCCACGTACAAGATCGAAGCGCTCTCAGCTCGATATTGTGCGTAAACCGTAGCAATCTTAACATTCTTTGACCTTTTTTAATGATAATCGATTTAACAGGCGAATGGAACCGATAGGGGTATAAAAATGCTTTATCGGCCCCATCACGAATCGTTCTTGCGCTCCGATCCTTATCATCATTTGACTTAAAGTCCCTGATTATTCCACGGGTCGATTTATGTTACAATGTAACGAAAGTTTGAACCAGTGGATGGAGGCTTGCGAGTGCGTACAACAAAGAGCCGGGCAACCGGAATTATCGATATCGGTTCCAATACCGTCCGCCTGTCCGTCTATCAGTTAACGGACAACGGCGCTTACAGAGTCGTCGACCAGGGACGTTGGTCCGCCAGGCTGAGCCAGCGCGTGGCTCCCGACGGCACGCTGCCGGCCGACGCGGTGGACGAGCTGGCGGAGGTGCTGCGCCATTATCTCCGCATCTGCGCCAAGCACGGAGCCGAACGCATTCGCGCGGTGGCGACGGCGGCCATCCGGCAGGCCGCCAATCGGGAAAGCGTCATCCAGCGGCTTCGCTCCGTCGCCGGCATCGACATCGAGCTGTTGTCCGGCGAGGAAGAGGCCCGGATCGGCAGCGTGGCCATGCTGAACAGCCTGAGGTTCGGCGACGGCTTCGTCGTCGATATCGGCGGCGGCAGCACTGAAATGACGCTGATCCGGGGACGGCAGGTCGTCTCCGCCGCCTCCTTCCCGATCGGCTGCGTGAACGTCTCCGCCCGCTACGGTCTGGGGGACGAGCCCGTGACGCAGGAAACCTTGGAAACGATAATCGCGGACACGAAGAGCCGGCTCCGCCGCGAGGACTGGATCTCCCGGCACCCCGGGCTGCCCCTGATCGGATTGGGAGGGACGGTGCGCGCGCTGGCGAAGCTGAGACAGCGGGAGTCCGGCTATCCGTTCCCTCACCTGCACGGGTATGAGATGTCCGCTCCCGACGTGTCGGCAGCGCTGAACGATCTGTCCCGCATTCCCGTTGCGCAGCGCCGGAAGCGTCCCGGCCTGTCCAAGGATCGGGGCGACGTCATCGTGCCGGGACTCGCCATCCTGCTCGGCGTGATGGAGCATATCCAGGCGTCCGGTCTCGCCGTATGCGGAGCCGGCTTGCGCGACGGGCTGTTCTACGAGACGTGCGAGCCTTATCCGCTGCCCGCTTCCGACGAAGAAGTGCTGGAGGAAAGCATACGAAATCTGGTCGCGCTTTATCCTGCGGCGCCCGGCGAGCATCTCCAGCAGGTCCGCAAATTAGCCGTCGCGCTGTTCGACCAGTTGGACGCCGGCTCCCAGCTGCCCCGGGGAAGCCGCAAGCTGCTGGAAACGGCCGCCAGACTGTTCCGGATCGGCGCAACGATCGATTATAACGACTGCGCGGATCATACGTTCTACATGCTGCTGCATACCCATTGGAACGGCTTGTCCCACCGGGAGACGATCCTGACCGCCGCCATCGCTTCGTACCGAAGCTCCAGCTCGTTAAGACGGAAGCTCTCTCCCTATCCGTCCGTTCTCTCCGAGGGAGATCTGGAGACGGCCGGAAGGCTGGGCGCATTGCTGCTGCTCGCCTCTACGCTGGACCGCAGCGAATCCCAGGCGATCTCCTCGCTCGAAATCGCCGTCGAGGGCAAGAAGCTCATTCTCTACGCCCAATCGAGCCACCCTCTGCCGGTCGAACGGATGGAGATCGGCAATATGGCCAAAGAATTCAAGAAAATATGGGGAATGACGCCGGAGCTGCGAGTCGTCCGAGTCTAGCCCTGCCTCTCTAGGAATCCAGCGCCGCCGCAATCGATTTCCACAGCGGAATGTCCGCCGCTTCGAATTGACTGCGCAGCGGCGTTTGCTCGTTCGCGACCCGGATGTACGAGCCCGTCGGCTGCAGCTCCCTCGCCTTGACGTTGTCGAGCAGGTTCATCTGCAGCACGTTCATGAGCATCAGGCGAAGCCCTTTGTCGTACACCGGACACATCAGCTCCACTCTGCGGTTCAGATTGCGGCTCATCCAGTCCGCGCTCGAAATATACACTTCTTCGTTGCCCCCGGCTGCGACGGCCAATATTCTCGCATGCTCCAAATACCGGTCGACAATGCTGATGACCCGAATGTTGTCGCTCAGCCCGGGGACTCCGGGACGAAGACAGCACACCCCTCTGACGATCAGATCGATTTTGACGCCCGCCTGGGAAGCTTCGTACAGCTTGTCGATCATCGACTGATTCGACAGCGAATTCATCTTCGCCACGATCCGCGCCGGCTTGCCGGCCTGAGCGCTTGCAATCTCCCGGTCGATCAGCTCGAACAGCTTCGGCTTCAGACCGATCGGCGCGACGGCGAAGGCCGACCACAGATGCGGCGCCGAGTAGCCCGTCATCTCGTTGAACAATGCGGTCGCGTCCGCCCCGATATCAGGGTGGCTGGTGAGCAGTCCGGCATCGGTGTAGAAACGGGCCGTGCTCTCGTTGTAGTTCCCCGTTCCGACATGAACGTATCTTCTGAGCGAGTCGGACTCCTTGCGGACAACGAGCGTAATTTTCGCATGCGTCTTTAGTCCGACCAGGCCGTACACGACATGGCATCCGGATTTCTCGAGCTGCCTCGCCCAGGCGATGTTGCGCGCCTCGTCGAACCTCGCCTTGATCTCCACGACAACGGTAACCTGTTTTCCGGACTCCGCCGCGCGAGACAGCGCCTGGATCAGCACGGAATTGACGTTGACGCGGTAAAGCGTCATTTTAATCGCCAGAACGTCGGGATCGGCGGCCGCCTGCAGCACGAAATCGTTAACGATCTCGAACGATTCGTACGGGTGGTAGACAAGCACGTCCCTTTCGCGAAGCACGGACAGGATGTCGTCCGTATCGTCGAACTCCTTCGGATAGACGGGCTCGTACTTCGGATAACGGAGATGCTCGTAATTCGGCAGAGAGGCGGCGAACTTCGACAGAAAGCCGAGGTCGAGCGGCCCGTCGATCTCGTCGATGAACTCCTCCGACAGCTCCAGCTCCTCTTTCAACAGCTCCAGCGCGTCCGGATGAATTCCTTTTTCCGCCTCCAGCCTGACCGGCAGCCCTCTTTGCCGCCGGCGCAGCTCCTTCTCGATCTCCTGCAGCAGATCCTCCGCGCCTTCCTCGTTCGGAGTCAAATCGGAGTTGCGGGTCACCCGGAAGGCATGCACCGCCTCTACCTGATAGCCGCTGAACAGAAGCCCGATATGTTCGCGGATCAAATCCTCGAGCAGCAGATAGACCAGCTTACGACTGTTCCTTCTTCCGGGGACGACGACCGTGCGAGCCAGAATCGAAGGCACCTGCACGATGGCGCAATAGGTTTGGTCGGGGTCTTCGGCGCCGCTCTGCTCATGCTTCAGGACGACGGCCAAGTACAGCTCCTTGCTGTGAACGAGCGGGAACGGGCGGCTCTGATCGACCGCCATCGGGGTCAGCACGGGATAGACGATGCGCTTGAAATATTCCGTCGCCGCCTGCTTCTGCTCCTCGCTCAAATCCCCGTAATTCGTGAGCGATACGCCTTCCTTCGCCAGCAGCCTCAGCAATTCGCGATAGGTCCGGTACTGCTCCCGAACCATTCGCACGCTTCGCTTCATCAGCCGCCGGATCAGACCTTGCGGCGTGTAGCCGGTAAAATCCGATTTTCCGTAACCGGCTTTGCTCTGCGCCTGTAATCCCGCGACTCTTACGCTCATAAACTCATCTAGGTTGCTTTGGACGATGGACAGGAATTGCAATCGCTCCAGAAGTGGCGTTCCGGGATCTTCAGCTTCTTCGAGCACCCGCCTGTTGAATTCGAGCCAGCTTAAATCTCGGTTGATGTACTTTTTGACGCTTGACACCCGCATCCCCCTGTTCGAATGACCGGCGACAAACTTCGACGCCGACTTGTTTCCTCCATTATGTTGGTAGAGTGTAAACTCAACATCAACTTTGCGTTAACGCAGTGTGAAAAGAAATCGGCGCGGGAAAAGGGGCGGTTAGCGTGAATCGAAAAATCGGAGGCCAGCTGTCTCGACTGGGCCTGGTCGCGGCTCTGCTGACCGCGGCCATCCTGCTGCTGTGGTGGGCTTTTCCCTTTCTCTATCCTTTTCTGCTCGGCTGGCTGCTCGCCTACGCCCTGAATCCGCTTGTCGGCTTCCTGCAGGCCAGAACGCGGCTGCCCAGATGGCTGGCGGTTAGCGTATCGCTGACCCTGTTCACGGGAGCGATGCTGGCGTCTGCCGCCGCGCTCGTCATGAGGCTCGTCGACGAGATCGTCGCCTTGTCCCGTTCGCTGCAAAACCTGGTGGCCTGGGCGGAGAAGTCCTTTAACGATTTGCTGGCCAATCCCGAAATTCAGGACATGATGACCCGGATTAACGACTTTTATCTGCACAACCCCGAATACAAGGAAACGATCAACAGCAGCATATCCAACACCGCCCAAGCGATTACCCATACGGGAACCGGCCTGATCAGCCTCTTTTTCGGGGGAATCGTCCGCATTCTGTACTCGTTGCCGATCGTCGTGACGATCGCCATCGTCGTCCTGCTTGCTTCTTTCTTCATCGGCAAAGACTGGAATCGCTACGCCCGGATCCGGGTGTGGCTTCCGCAAGGTCTCGTCCGCAAAACCGGAACGGTGTGGCGGGATCTCCGGCATGCCCTGTTCGGATATGTGAGAGCCCAGCTTATTATGATCTCCATCACGACCGTCGTCGTCATTGTCGGCCTATGGCTGATCGGGGTCAAGAACGCCCTTGCGATCGGCTTGCTGATCGGATTCGTCGACCTGCTCCCGTATCTGGGCGTAGGCGCCGCGATGATCCCCTGGATCGGCTACGCGTTTCTGACCGGCGACTGGGCGCTCGGCACCGGACTGTCCGTGCTGTACGGCATCATCCTCGTCGCGCGCCAGTTCATCGAGCCCAAGGTGCTGGCCTCCAGCGTCGGGCTGGACCCGCTGTCTACGCTGATCGCCATGTTCGCCGGTCTCCAGCTGCTCGGAATCGCCGGTCTGATCATCGGCCCCATCGCCGTCGTCCTTCTGACCGCCTGTCACAGGGCGAACGTGTTCCGGGATATCGGCCGGTACGTGAAACAAGGCAGCCGCTGAATGCGGCCGCCGCGACCGGGCTTACCAGCGGTTCGGCCCCCGGTAGATCGTGAACCGGCCTCCGCGCATCAGTCTCTCGAGCCAGCGATACATAAACAAACGATACAACGGTCGGGTCAAGGGGAGCAGCAGCGTCAAGCCGACCACGTCCGAGATAAACCCCGGAACGATCAGCAGAATACCGCCGACCAGCACGCACAGCCCCTCCAGCAAAGTGTGTCCCGGAGGCTGGCCGCTCTGCATCTGCTGCTGCGCCTGGCGCCATACTTTGCGGCCTTCCGTCTGGATCAGGTAAGCCCCGAGCAGGCTTGTCGCGAGCAGCAGACCGAACGTCCAGAAGCCCCCGATCCATCGCCCCATCATATAGATTCCCCAAATTTCAAGCAGCATCGCCAGCACGACAATCGTCAGCAGCTTTCTTTGCAAGGCCGTCACCCTTTCCCTATCGGTCTAGTCCCGCCAATGCCACCATTTTATCATACCAATCGGGAGCCTCCCGCGCGAATCGGACCGGCTTCCATTCCCGGTTCACCCAGACGTGGCGAGTCCCGCCCTTCACGAGCAGATCGCCCGGCGGCTCCTCATCTTCGCAGGCGTCCCCCAGACTTGCCGTCAGATCTCCCCCGAATATGCGCGACTCGAACCCGACCCGCAGGCTCGTCAGCTCCGCGACCTTCGTGCATATCGTGATCCACTCGTCGTAGCGGGCCGCTTGCCTAAACGACGCCTCCAGGTTGGTGACGGGCAGAAGCAGTCCGCGAGCTTCCATCTCCCGATAGGAGATGCCCGCCCTTCGCACCCACTCCGTCCTGCCGATCTCGAACCAGTTCAAATAGTTGACGTGATAGACGACGCCCATCTGGTCCGTCTCCTGATACCTCACCCTCAGCGGGTGCAAAAACCATCTGCCCATACGGCCTCTCCTCTCGAGCTTCCGATAGAATCGGATACGTAAATCGGAAGAATCGGTTTCAATCCGGCTTTTCAGGCGCCTCGCCGCCGGCGGCAGCCGGAAGCCGGGGTCTTGCGAGCGCGAAAAAGTTCCCTGCAGCTCGGCCGCAGGGAACTTTCTATTGCCCGTTTCGGGTCCTTACATCACTTTCGCTTGGCCGGAGTAGATCACGCCGTGCTCGGCGTACAGCGTCACTTCCATGCCGTCCTGCAGCAGCTTGGCCGCATTGTCGACGCCCACGATCACCGGAATGCCCAGATTAAGCCCTACGACAGCCGTATGACAGGTGATGCCGCCGCATTCGGTAATGACTGCGGCCGCCTTCTCGATCGCCGGCATATATTCTTTGTCCGTCGACGGAGCGACCAGAATCGCTCCCGGCGTCATTTTGGCATTCGCTTCTTCCGGCGAGGCGGCGATGACGACTTTGCCCGTCGCGCTCTGGGAGCCGATGCCTTGCCCCTGCGCGATCAGTTCGCCTACGTTGTGGATCTTGATCAGGTTCGTCGTGCCCGAGCGGCCCACCGGCACGCCGGCGGTGATGACGATCGTATCTCCCAGGCGGACGATTCCGCTTTCCAGGGCGCCCTTCACGGCAATCTCGAACATCTCGTCCGTCGTGGCCGCAGGTACGCCCTTCACCGGAATGACGCCCCAGACGAGCTGCAGACGGCGAAGCACCTGCTCGACCGGCGTGACGGCGATAATCGGAGATTTCGGCTTATATTTGGAAACCATGCGAGCCGTATAGCCGCTTTCCGTCGAGGTGACGATCGCCTTCGCGTCGAGGTCGAGAGCGGAGTTGGCGACGGCCTGGCTGATCGCTTCCGTTACGGATGTTTGCTGGGCGTTCGCCTGTTTCGTGAAGATTTCGCGATAATGCAGGGCGGACTCGGCGCTTTCGGCGATCCGGGACATCGTCTCCACGGATTCGACCGGATACTTGCCTGCCGCCGTCTCGCCGGACAGCATGATCGCATCGGTTCCGTCGAAGATCGCGTTCGCGACGTCGGAAGCCTCCGCGCGGGTCGGACGAGGATTGCGCTGCATGGAATCGAGCATCTGCGTCGCAGTAATGACGGGCTTGCCGGCGCGGTTGCACTTCTCGATCATCAGCTTCTGCACGAGGGGCACTTCCTCCGCCGGAATCTCCACGCCGAGATCCCCGCGGGCAACCATCAGGCCGTCGGACACTTCCAGAATTTCGTCGAGATTGTCCACGCCCTGCTGATTCTCGATCTTGGAGATGATGTGGATATGACGGGCGTCATGACGCTCCAGCAGCTCGCGAATCTCGAGCACGTCGCTGGCGCGGCGCACGAAGGAAGCGGCAATAAAGTCGACGCCGACTTCGATGCCGAATTTGATATCGCTAATATCTTTCTCCGTCAGTCCCGGCATGGAGATGGCTACGCCAGGTACGTTCACGCCTTTCTTGCTCTTGATCTGGCCGTTGTTCACGATCTGGCACTTGATTTCCGTCCCTTGGATGTCGACGACCGTAAGGCCGATTAGACCGTCGTCAATCAGAATCGTCGAACCGACGCTGATGTCGGAAGGAAGGTCCTTGTACGTAACCGGTACCCGGTCAATGTCGCCGAGAATTTCTTCCGTCGTCAACGTAATGTACTCGCCCTGAACGAGCTCGATCGGCTCTTCCTTCAGCTTGCCTAGACGAATTTCCGGTCCTTTCGTGTCGAGAAGAATGGCGACGGTTTTGTTGAGCTCGGCGGAAGCCTGGCGAATCGTTTTGATCCGGTTGCCGTGTTCCTCGTAGTCCCCGTGCGAGAAGTTCAGGCGGGCGACGTTCATGCCGGCGGCGATAAGCTTCTTCGTGTTTTCCAGCGATTCGCTGGAAGGGCCGATCGTACAGACGATTTTCGTTTTTCGCATGATTTCGTTTCCTCCATTTTATCTATCCAAGTCGAATATGTGGAGAGCTATTCCAGCTCTGCGGTGCCGAAGCGTCCGACTTTGCGGAATTTCCGGTACCGGTCCTCCCTGAGTTCGTCCGGCGTCAACGCGCCAAGTTCCTGCAGATGGCGCCATAGCGCCTCCTTGATCGACTCGGCCTGCGCGGCCTTGTCCCGGTGCGCTCCGCCTTGGGGCTCCGGAATGATCTCTTCGATGACGCCGAGCTCATGCAAGTCCTTCGCCGTAATTTTCATCGCTTCCGCCGCCTGATCGGCCTTGGACGCGTCCTTCCACAGAATCGAGGCGGCGCCGTTCGGCGAGATGACCGAGTAGATCGCGTTTTCCAGCATCAGCACGCGATTGCCGACGCCGAGCGCAAGCGCGCCGCCGCTTCCGCCTTCCCCGATGACAACGCAGATGATCGGCACGCCAAAAATCGCCATCTCGCGAAGATTGCGGGCGATCGCCTCCGATTGGCCTCGCTCCTCCGCGGTGTCGCCGGGATAGGCGCCCTTCGTGTCGATGAACGTGATGATCGGGCGGCCGAATTTATTCGCTTGCTGCATGAAGCGAAGCGCTTTGCGGAAGCCTTCGGGGTGCGGACTGCCGAAGAAACGCTGGATGTTGTCCTTCGTGTCCTTGCCCCGCTGATGTCCGACGACCGTCACCGGCACGCCGTTCAGCTTGGCCAGACCCCCGACGATCGCCAGATCGTCGGCGAACACCCGATCCCCGTGCAGCTCGATAAAATCGGTAAAAATCAACGAAATATAGTCAAGAGTCGTCGGACGCTGATGATGACGGGCCATGTGCATAATCTGGGCCGCGCTCATTCCGCCGTAAATCTCCGCTTCCAGCTGCTTGTAGCGTTCCTCGAGCCGAGCGATCTCGTCCGTGAAGTCGATCTGTTTCTCGGCGCCGAACAGCTTGAGCTCGTCTATTTTCTTGCGCAATTCAGCGAGCGGCCTCTCAAAGGACAGTTCACTGGACATCGGCCGGCTCTCCCTTCCACGCGTGCATATCTAGCAGTTTGGTCAGCATGGCCTTCATTTCCTTGCGGGGAACGACTTTGTCCAGTTGGCCATGCTTGAGGTTAAATTCGGCGGTCTGGAAGTTGTCGGGCAGCTTCTGGCGGATCGTCTGTTCGATGACGATCCGGCCGGCGAAGCCTACGATCGCTCCCGGTTCAGCCAGATTGTAGTCTCCGAGACTGGCGAAGCTCGCCGATACGCCGCCCAGCGTCGGATCGGTGAAGACGGAGATGAACAGGCCGCCCTGCTCCTGAAACTTGGCGAGCGCGGCGCTGGTCTTGGCCATCTGCATCAGGCTGAGGATGCTCTCCTGCATGCGGGCTCCGCCCGACGTGGAGAAGAAAATAAGCGGCAGCTTCTTCTCCGTCGCTTGCTCGATGGCGCGCGTCACCTTCTCGCCGACGACGGAGCCCATGCTTCCGCTGAAAAAGTCGAAGCTCATCACCCCGATGACAACAGGAAAGCCGCCGATCTCGCCTTCCCCGGTCACGACGGCGTCATTCAGGCCGGAGCTCGCCCTCTGCTGCTCCAGCTTGGAGGCGTACCCCGGAAATTGAAGCGGGTCCTCCGAGATCAGATTTTCGTCAATCTCAAAAAGACGCCCCTCATCGAGCGTAATCGCAATGCGCTCCCAGGCGTTTAGACGATAATGATGCCCGCAGCCGGAGCACACTTTCAAATTTTTCTCGAGTTCTTTGCTGAGCTGGATTTGGCCGCACTTCGGGCAGCGGTTCATCAGCCCTTCGGGGATGTCCCTCTTCGTTCGCTCCGATGGAACGACGGCGTATTTTTTCTTCTGAAATAGATCCTTGAACACAGCGACACCTCACAAGCGATATATGGCGACCTTCAAGCCAGGGGCCCGCGTTCAGAAGTCCGATGGGACTGTTGAACAACCTCTAGGGGTATCGTACTGGTTACAGGTGCAGAATGCTTCCTAATACCTCTTGCACTTCCCGCACCTCGCCGGATGGAACCAATATTTCATATTGCGGTTTCGTAAGGTTTATGGGGCGTACTTGTACGAGAAACCCTTCATCGGTAAGTCGCTTCTGAATTCTGTCGGCGATCTTAGCGGTCGGTGCGATGTAGATGACCGTCCACATGATGCGGTACCCCCAATTTCTTAATCATTCAACGAAGAATCGAGACAAGCAATATGGAAATCATAGCACAGATTCCGCAAGACTAGCAACCGAGAAGCGGCAGTTATCCGGGGCTGCCGGATAGCGCGCCGCCCCATCCGGCCCGTTCCGCCCCTCGCTACGCTCCGTCTCGAACGGCGGGCGGATAACCGTCTGCCGCTCAGTCGGCCCGCAGCGGGAGCCATTCGAGCACTCTGCGGATTTTGAAATCCCAGTAGCCCCATTCGTGTGCGCCCGGCTCCTCCTCGTAGGTCAGCGGAAGCCCGAGTCTGCGGCAATGATCGCGGAAGCGGACGTTGTCCGCGTACAGGAAATCTTCCGTTCCGCAGCATTGATAGAGCAGGGGAGCGCCTGGCTTGCCCGCGGCCCGCTCGGCCAGGGCGAACAGATCGAGCGGCGATCCCGGCAAGGAGGACGGATCGTCGACGATAAGCCGCGCGTCTTCGGCGAAGTTCTCGGCTGCGATCCGGTGGACGTCTACCGTCCCGGACAGACTGGCCGCGGCGGCGAAGCGGTCCGGATGGGAGAGAGCGAGCTTCAGAGCGCCATATCCTCCCATCGACAGCCCCGCTGCGAAATTGTCCTCCCTGCGCTCCGACAGCGGGAAGAACGACCGCGCCAGCCGCGGCAGCTCTTCGCTGACGAACGTCCAGTATTTGGCCCCGTGAGCCATGTCCGTATAGAAGCTGCGGTTAACGGCCGGCATCACGACGGCGATGCCGCAAGCTTCCGCATAGCGCTCGATCGACGTTCTTCGGCACCAGATCGTATGATCGTCCGACAAGCCGTGCAGCAGGTACAGCGTCTTCAAGGGCCGGCTCTTCTCTCCCTGGGGCAAAATCACGTTCATCGATGCCGAAATATTCAACGAATCCGAATAGAAACTGCACTGCAGCAAAGCCATATGAACACTCCCTCTCTCTTCCTGGATCGCTCGGCGGCGTCACTTGACGCGGACCGTCCCTTCGCCGAGAAGCTTCTCCAGCTCCGCCATAAGCTCGGGAACAGGTTCGACGTTGTATTCGTCGCTCAGCGCGACGGTGCGGCGGTCCTTCTCGTAGCGGAGGATCGTCGGCAGAGCGCCGCGATGCGACTTGAGCAGCAGCTTGAGCCGGATTAGCGTCGCCGGCTTCTCGTGATCGGCGTCGATCAGAATATAGACGCGCGGTTTCGCAGCGTCTGCGGGCAGCCCTTCGGCGCGCGGCGGCGGCGCGCGCCGAACGGCCGCGGGCTGGGGCGCGTTCCGGACCGCCGCCTCGGTGCCGGCCGTTCCCGCCGGCGCTCTGCCGGCCGCCCCCGGCGAAGCCGGCCTGCCGCCGCCCCTGGCCCCTTCGAAGCGCCGGGAGAGCCGGCGAAGCCGCTCGGCCTGCGCCGGCAAGTCCGGGGCGTCCAGCGGCAGAATGTCGTCTGCCAGCAGCTTGTAGTCCTCGTCGCCGTGCTGAACCTTCGCCCTCACGAAGACGAGCGAGCCTTTCCGGACGAAGGCGGACGCCTTGGCCCATGCGGACGGGAACGCGACCAGCTCCGTCCCCATAATCCGGTCCTCGATCTCCAGAAACGCCATCGCCTGTCCTTTGCGCGTGACGAACGGCTTCAGCGAGACGATCATGCCGGCGGTGAACGTCGTCTCGCCGTCCGGAAGCTCGGCGATGTCGATCAGCCGTTCGACCTTCAGCTCCGCCATCCGCTCTTCGAAGGCGTCGAGCGGATGACCCGACAGGTAGAGCCCCATCAATTCCCGCTCCAGCTCCAGCATTTGCGCCTGCGAATAGGGCGTCACGGAAGGCAGCTCCACGTTCCAGTTCGGAGTCTCTTCGAAGTCGAACAGCTCGATCTGCAGCTCCTCCCGTTCCTTGCGCCAGAGCGCCGCGGCGGCGACCGTCGGCTCGAGCGCGGCAAGCTGCTGGGCGCGGTGCCCCGGCATCGACTCGAGCGCCCCCGCCTGCACGAGCGACTCGATCACCCGCTTGTTGCACGTCCTCGGGTCGACCCGGCGGCAGAAGTCGCTCAAGCTCTCGAACGGCCGCTCGCCCCGCTCCCGCAAAATGCTCTCGATCGCCTGCGTGCCGACGTTTTTTACGCCCGCGAGCCCGAACCGGATCGCGCCTCCTTCGCCGCTGGAAACCGGCGTGAACAGCACGCCGCTCTCGTTTACGTCGGGCTTGAGCACCGAGATGCCCATTCTCCGGCACTCGTCGACGTATTCCGCCGTCTTGCGCTGGTTGCCGACGACGGCCGTCAGCATCGAAGCCATAAAGGCAACCGGATAGTGGGCTTTCAGATAAGCCGTCTGGAAAGCGAGCACCGCGTAGGCGGCCGCATGCGCCCGGCAGAAGCCGTAATCGGCGAAGCGGACGATCAGGTCGTAGACGCCGTTCGCCTCCCGCTCGCCGTAGCCCATCCTCAGACTGCCCGCGACGAAGTGCTTCCGCTGCTCGTCCAGCACCTCGCGCTTTTTTTTGCCGACGGCGCGCCGCAGCAGATCCGCCTGGCCCAGCGTAAATCCGGCCATCGCGGAAGCGATCTGCATGATCTGTTCCTGGTAGACGATAATGCCGTACGTATCGGCGAGAATCTCCTTCAGGCTGGGATGCGGATACTCGACCTCCACCAAGCCGTGCTTGGCGCGAATAAACTGCGGAATAAATTCCATCGGGCCGGGCCGGTACAGCGCGACAGCGGAGACGATGTCCTCGAACGAGGACGGCTTCAGCTCCTTCAGCACCCGGCGCATGCCCGCGGACTCGAGCTGGAAGATGCCGGTCGTCTCTCCGCGTCCCATCAGCTCGTAAGTCGCGGAATCGCCGTAGGACACCTCCTCCCAGAGCAGCTCCCGACCGGTCTGCTCGCGGATGGAAGCGAGCGTTCTCTCGATGATCGACAGCGTGCGAAGCCCGAGAAAGTCCATCTTCAGCAGCCCGACCGCCTCGAGGTGCTCCATCGAGTACTGCGTGAGCGGCACGCCGTCCGTGCCCTCCTGCAAGGGCACGTAATCGGTCAGCGGATCGGAGGAGATGACGACGCCGGCCGCATGCGTGGAGGCGTGACGCGGCATGCCTTCCACCCGGCGCGCCATCGCGATCAGCCGGCTCGCGTCCCCGCCCCCTTCGGCCAGCGCTTTGAACTCCGGACTGTCCCGCATCGCCCGCTCGATCGACATTCCCGGCAGGCCGGGAATGAGCTTGGCCGCCTTGTCGACGTCTCCGTACGGCAGATTCATCACCCGGCCGACGTCCCGAACCGCCGCACGCGCAGCCAGCGTCCCGAACGTAATAATCTGCGCGACGTGCTCCGCCCCGTACTTGCGGACGACGTAACGAATGACCTCGTCGCGCCGCTCGTCGCTGAAGTCGATGTCGATGTCCGGCATCGTCACGCGCTCGGGGTTCAGGAACCGTTCGAACAACAGCTTGTATTTCAGCGGATCGACGTCGGTAATCTTCAGGACGTACGCGACGAGGCTGCCTGCCGCCGACCCCCGTCCCGGCCCGGTGACGATGCCGTTCTCGTGCGCGAAGCGGATGAAGTCCCACACGATCAGAAAATAATCGTTAAACCCCATAGTCCCGATGACGTTCAGCTCGTAGCTGAGCCGCTCTTCCGCGGACGCCCGGAAGGCGGGGTCCGCCCATTCGGGCGTCCCCTCGTACCGCGTCCGCAAGCCGCTCCGGCACAGCTCCGCCAAGTACCGGGCGGCCGTCTTGCCTTCCGGCAGCGGGGAGAATTCCGGCAATATATGGCGTCCGAATTCGAGCTCGAGCGTGCAGCTCTCGGCGATTCGGACCGTATTGGCGATCGCCTCAGGCACATGCCGGAACAGCGCCGACATCTCTTCTCCGCTCTTCAGATACAGCTGGTCCGTGGCGATCTTGAACCGCTCGGGATCGTCCATCGTCTTGCCCGTGCCGATGCACATCAGCACGTCCTGCAGGGAATGGTCCTCCTCGCCGATATAGTGCGAATCGTTGGTCGCGGCCAGCGGAATGCCCAGCTCCTCCGACAGCCGGATCGTTCCCGCCGTCATTTTCTTCTGCTCGAGCAGGCCGTGATCCTGAATCTCCAAATAATAATCGTCGCCGAACAGCTCGCGGTAGCGAAGCGCGAGCTCCTTCGCGCCTTCGTAGTCGTCCTGCTCCAGCCGCTTGGACAGCTCGCTGCTCATGCAGCCGCTCAGGCAGATCAGCCCTTCGGCGTGAGCGGACAACGCCTCGAAATCGATGCGAGGCCGGTAATAGAACCCCTCCAAATGTCCGATCGTCGTCAGCTTCATCAAATTGCGGTAGCCGGTCTCGTTCTTCGCCAGCAAAGTCAAGTGATAGATCGGCTGCTCCTTGCGAGACTGCTTGTCCCGTCTGGAGCCGGCCGTGATGTAGGCCTCCATGCCGATGATCGGCTTAATGCCCCGCTCCCGGCACGCTTTATAGAAAGGAACGGCTCCGTACATGACGCCGTGATCCGTCAGGGCCAGCGAGGTCATGCCGAGCTCCTCCGCCTTGGCCGCCATCTCCTTGATCCGGGCCGCTCCGTCCAGCAGACTGTATTCGCTATGAACGTGAAGGTGAACGAAGTCGCACATGAGATCCCCCTCTTTTCCGAAGCCGCTCTTGTTCCAGCCGCTCTCTTCCAAACACACGTTCGAGCTTTCTTGCTTATTATTGTATCATAAGCGCGCGGGCCAGTCCCATAGATATGATAGAGAAGAAACATCCGCGAACGCCGGCAGGCGAACGCGCTTAGGGGGATGGACATGGACGAGTTTTTCACGAAAGCGGCTTTCAGCTTCTTCATCGCGTTCGGCGTCGTGCTTGGAGGGGCTCTGCTGGCGGGAATGGGGTCGGTATTCCTGTTCACTCCGCCCAAGGAAAAGATGCTGCAGGTGGCCAGCAATCTAAAAATCTGGGCGCTCGTTGCCGCAGTGGGAGGCACGATCGATCCGATCCGGGTCATCGAGTCGCACGTGCTGGTCGGCTATCTCTCTCCCGCCATGCAGCAGATCGGCTATATTCTGTTCGCTTTCCTCGGCGCGCACATGGGCGTCGAGCTTATCCAATGGCTGCACAATAACGGGGGGTGACATGCGGTCATGCGTGTCCCTTCCTTCGACCGGTTTCAGAAGTTCATGCAGGTGACGGCCTTCTTCGTATGCGGAATGATCGTCGGAAGCGCCGTCTACAGCGCGCTGAAAAACAATATCGTCGATCAGATCATTCTGCAAAACTACGAGCTCAAGGATCAAGTCGATTCGTTAAAAAAAGATTTGGAAATGGCCCATCAGGTGCGGAAGGAAAACGTCATCCGGAGCATCGTCACCATTTTCGTTCACGAGCAGAACGAGGCGGAGGCGATCGACATCCTGACGGAGAAAGAGCTGAAGAGGCGGTTGAAGGACGACCTGGACATCTTCATCGGCCGAAGCATCTATATGATCAACACCGACTCCACCTTCGCGAGAAGGCTGCTCAACACGAAGGTGTACGATCAGATCGAGGGCCAGGACTACGACGTGACGATACGGACGATGCTGGTCGTAGACGGCGTGCTGCAAGTATGGGTGGAAGCCAAGAAGCATCTGATCAGCAAGTAATTGTGTATGATCCTCGATAAAAACGACAGGCTTTGTTTCTGCAGGACGACGCAGTCGTTTTTACTTGTGGTACAATATTGAGGTCTCAGGTATCGCAACGCAAGCCAAAACGCCTTCGGCGTCCTCTAGACGCAGAATTGCGTTTTTGTCGGAGGGGATTCAGAGAAGGATAGCGTATTTTATACTTTCTGAATCACCAAGCATAAACGGCTTACGCCGTCCTTGGGACCGGCGAGATAACGTTATGTCAGAGGTGATTCAGAAAAGGATAGCGAAATTTATACTCTCTGAATCACTTAAAAAGGAGCTGCTTTCTTCGACATGGTCACCGTGCTGCAATGGATCTTCGGAATACTGGTTGTCGTCTCTGTCTTCTTCTCCGCGCTGTACAGCATCCGTTCCCGCCGGACGCGCGACGGAAAGCTTCGCGGCTTGTACGCGTCGCGAATGAACATCAGCATGGGATTGATGCTGATCTTCATCGCCATCATCCAGATGTTCATCTTCCCGGGCTCTTCCGTCCGAGTCGTGGTCGGCGCGGTGTTCCTTCTGCTCGGCTTGTTCAACCTGTTCGCCGGCCTGCGCAACCACGCTCATTTCGTCCGGCTGATGCGTCAGCCGTAACTCCTATGCCGGGTCGATCGTCTGGGCGGTCAGCATCGCTTTGGCGACGACCTCGCCGTCCATGATCGCCTGAACCTCCACCTTCACGTACCTTCTGCTTGCTTCGATGATCTGGGGAATGATCGAGATGCTCGAGTCCATCACCGGCACAGTCCGCAGGAAGTACGTCGTCATATTGTCCAGCACATGCTCTCTTCTTCTCAGCTCTTCCACGGCCCGGCTGGCCGCCTGCTGCATGAGCGACGTGAGCACCCCTTCGGAGATCGTCCCGAGCGGTCCGGACATCTGCGGCGTAACCAGGCCGGTATACTGAGGCCGGTTCTCCGCGTCCCGCTGCTCCGAGAAGCCGCCCCACATGAGCGAGTCGAACGTCTCGCCCAGATGGGCCGGACGATTCGCGAACTGCATCGCGCGAAGCACCTCTCCCCGATTGATTGCGCCGACCAGCTTCCTCTGCCTGTCGACGACCGGCAGCAGCTCAATGCCTTCCGACACCATGCGGTGGGCGGCCGACGCGACCGGCGTGTTCAGCGTCACCGTCATCGGCCTTCTCGTCATCAGCTTGTCGAGCGTCTGGTTCGTCGGCGATCCCGACACGTCCTTGAACGTGATCATGCCGACTACGCGATTCCACTCGTCCGTCACGGGAAACCGGCTGCTTCCCGTCTGCTCGCTCAGCTTGACGAAGTCGGCGACGGTGGACGACTGCTTCAGCGTTCCGCTTCGGGCGGAAGGCTCCAGCAGATCGGCGATGATCATAATTTTGCGCTTGATCAGCTGATCGTACATCGCCCGGTTGATCATCGAAGCGACGGTAAACGTATCGTGCCGGCATGTCAGAATCGGCAGCCTCCTCTCGTTGGCCAGCCTTCTCACTTCCTCGCTCGTTCCGAACCCGCCGGTCACCAGAACGCCGGCGCCCTGCTGCAGGGCGATCCGATGCGCGTTCTCCCGGTTGCCGACGATCAGCAGGCTGCCGGCGTCGATGTAGCCGGACATCTCGTCGATCTCCATGGCGCCGATGACGAATTTATGCAGCGTCTTGTCCAAGCCCTCCTCGCCGCCCAGCAGGCTGCCCTGAACGATCTCCAGCACCTCCGAGAACGTTAGCTGCTCGGGATGCCCGCGCTTCTTCTTGTCCACGCGAACGGTGCCGATCCGCGCCTTCGTGCTGACGAGTCCGAGCTGTTCGGCCTCCTTCAGCGCCCGATAAGCGGTCCCCTCGGATACCCCCCGTTCCTTGGCGATCTTGCGAACGGGAACCTTCGTGCCGATCGGCAGCTCGCGAATATACTGAAGAAGCTGTTCATGCTTCGTCAGCTCGTTCGGATGGTTATCGCCTCCAGACATTCCCTTCTCCCTCCTGCCCAGTGTGAATAGAATATTTAATTCGGAAGAGATCGCTTCCATAGCTTGCCAATTGGCCGTAAAGTAGTAAAATGGTCATACCTGTTCTAATTCGACCGAAATCGACTTTGTTCGACAGTCACAAGGAGGATTTTCTGCCGATATGCTGCAACAATACATCCAGCTCGTCATCGGTCTGTCCATCCCCCAGACGCTAGTCCGCATCTGGCTGGTTTTCGCGGCGGCGGGACTCGGACCGACGAAGCGCCATGCCGGCAAGCTGGCCCTGTTCTCCGTCGCAAGCTCGGGCATCGTCGAACTCGACTACTGGTTTGTTTCCGCTCCTGTTCATGCCCTGAACTCGACTGTCCTGGCGCTGGCCATCCTGTACGCCCTGTTCAGGAAGCTCGGGTTCAGAAGCGTGTTGATCCTTTTTGTGGCTTATACCTTGCTCAGCCTCCTGACGGATATGATCGGAGGGATGCTGATCCAGTTTCTGTACGGGCTGATCGACCGCAAGAGCGTGATCGTCGATTATCCGCTCGCGCTTCAATCGGTATACGTCCCGCTCGGAGCCGCGCTCGGACTGCTTGCGGTCTATTTGGAGAAGAGAAGCTTCCCTTTCCTCCATCGATTATATCAATATTTATTGGATATCCAACAATCCCGAATGAAAGAAGTGCTGCTGCTGACGATCGTCCAGCTCTTGGCTCTCGGCATGCTGTTCTCGATCGGCATGGAATACGGAGAACAAGGCTTTCCCGCTTCATTCTACAATTGGACGATTTACGCGCTCGTTCTGCTGACCTTCTGCGCGATCTTCTATATGCTGCGCCTGGTCGTTCGCATTCGAGAGGACGCGATTACGCAGACGCGGGACGTCTACGCGGAAGAGATCGGGCAGATGTTCACCGTCATCCGCGGCCACCGGCACGACTTCCTGAATCATCTGCAGGTGATCTCCTCCCTGCTGCAGATGAACAAAATCGAACAGCTTAGAAGCTATATGAAGGACTTGACGGAGGAAGCTCGGGCCGTCGCTCCGGCCGTCGCCTACGCCTCTCCCGTTCTGGCCGCCTTCGTCATCGGGAAGACGGAGCAGGCGCGAACGAAGGAAATTCCGTTTATATGCGACATTCCGGCGAATGCCGACATCGAGTCGTCGATTAGAATGATGGATTTCGTCAAAATTATGGGCAATCTGGTCGACAACGCCTTCGAGGAAAGCGAGATGCTTCCGCACGGCAGCCGAGACGTGAAGCTGGAAATCCGCAGCGAGGGCGAAACGCTCGTGCTGGAGGTCAGCAACCGGGGACGGGCATTGTCCGACAAGGAGCTGAGTCTGATGACCAAGCCCGGCTACACGACCAAAACGGTCGGCCACTCCGGACTCGGACTGGCCATCGTCCAGGAGCGGGTCCGGTTCTATCAGGGAACGCTGAGTATCCACTTCTGCCCGGACGACGGAACGACGATCGTTCGGGTCCGGCTTCCCCGCAAAGCCTGAGCGGGAGCAGGAGCCGGGCGAGGGAGCCCGCCTCCGGCTTCGGCGCCGCTGCGGCATCGCGCCGCCTCATCCGATCCAGCCGAAGCTTCCTTTGGTGATCCGTCTTGCCGCTGAAAGAGATTTCCAGAGCCCATTTTGCCCCGTCTCCGCACCAGAGGAAAACCCCTTTCATATGATAAAGTTGACTGTATCCCTATACCTTGTATTCACAACATTCCCGGGCAAGGAGGGGTGACAAACGTTGAAGGGCAGCGACCATAAAAGCAAATTCCTACTCACCAATCGGGAACGCGAAGTCTTTGAACTGCTGGTACAGGATAAGACGACCCGCGACATTGCACAGCAGTTGTTTATAAGCGAGAAAACGGTCCGAAACCATATCTCGAACGTTATGCAGAAGCTGAATGTCAAAGGTCGTTCGCAAGCGGTTGTCGAGCTTATTAAGCTCGGGGAGTTAAAGATTTAAAGCAGCAGGTGCACGATTCTTCTCCGCCGACTTTACGGCGCGGGCCTTCTTCTTCGTTTCCGAGATGGAGCGGAGAGGGAGGCTCTCTGATTTTGTCGCCGAATGAAGATTTCCTTATCCGCCAACCGACAAGTCCAATCGTACAGGCGTATCCCGCTCTTCTCCATATATTGGTGGAGGAGAAGGAGGTGATGGCTATGGCGAACAGAGTTAACTCCTTGCAAACCTATCCGAGACTAACCGTCTACTCGGAAGAGAATTTTCAAGGCCGCAGCGCAATCTACCGGGGAAATCTGGGCATTGCGAATCTGGACGCTCGGCTGGGAGGAATTGAAAGTCTGAGGTTTTTCTCGACGAGCGGCAATGCGACGCTCGTTCTCTTCTCCCGCACGAATTTCAGAGGCACGTTCCGGGTGTTCCGCGGGAACAGGAACATTTCCGATCTGGACGATATTATCGGCGACAACGACGCGGAGTCGCTCATCTCGACGAATCAACGCCTGACGCTGGCTCAAATCCGGGCGATCCGGGACAGCGGAAGCCTGCCGGAAGGATATCGGAGGCTCTAAGGAGCGGTTGTGTCAATATTGTTACGCTGTGACGCAAATCACATTCGGCTTCACCCTTCCGGTATTATGATGGGCATGTAAACGAGACGATACCGTTGAAGGGAGCAATACGACATGAAAAAATGGGTGTCTTTAAGCGCGCTGATGCTCGCCGCGATGCTGGTCGCGTCCGGCTGCGGAGGGGGCGACAAGAAGGAATCCGGCTCGTCTCCGGTTGCGACGCAAACCGGCTCGACCGGCGGAGAGACGAAGGCGTTCACGGTCGACGCCACGAACTTCAAGTTCGAGCCGGCCGAGATCACCGTAAATCAAGGCGACGAAGTGAGCATTACGCTGAAGAACAGCCAAGGCAACCACGCCTTGTTGATCGAGGGCTACGAGAAGGAAGTCAAGGGCAATGCCACGGTGAAGTTCGTCGCCGACAAAGCCGGAGAGTTCAAAATCGTATGTTCGATCTTCTGCGGCAAGGGCCATGACGACATGCTGAGCAAGCTGATCGTTCAATAGATTCCCGTTCGGGAGCCGATCCGGCAAGCAATCGGAAGTCGCGATTGCAGGGATCGGCTCTTTTTACTGCGCATGAAAACGGTGTAACAAATCGTCCACAATCGCCGGGTTTCCCGTGACAATTGTCACAGTCGGGACTGCTGGAAGTCCTTACAATGAAAACAACTTGAATTCAGGAGGAATCGAGATGCGCGACGATCGAACGGTGTCGAAGCCGGACGAAGGCTATACGCAGCCGGAGACGAGGGAACAGCCGCTCAAGGGAGCTTTCGCCTCCGTCATGCTGCTGGGAGCGTTCCTGGCTTTGTCTTGGATCGGGGTATTCATTTTATTCGTCTCACGCCACTAGAAGGGGGAAGAAATCAATATGCATATGCATCGTCTGGAGAAAATATGGCTGACCGTCGGGGTGTCCATGTTGGCCGTATTTTTGCTCGTGCTGGGGATTATGACCTTCGGGAAGGGCATTGCTCCGCCTAACGAGCATATTCACCGCATCGATCCGGCGAAGGTGAGCGAGACTCCGCCGTTCGACAAGCCTCAGCTCACCCAGATCGGGGACAATGTCTACAAAGCGGTTATGGTCGCCTATGCCTTCGGCTACGATCCGATTCCGCTGGAGGTTCCGGCCGGAGCGACCGTCCACTTCGAGATTACGTCGTCGGACGTCGTGCACGGCTTCGCGATTCCCGGAACGAACGTCAACGTCATGGTGACGCCAGGAGAAATCAGCCACGTCTCCCATACGTTCGACAAACCCGGAGAATATTTGATTCTCTGCAACGAGTATTGCGGGATCGCCCACGAAATGATGAAAACCACCCTCGTGGTGAAATAGGAGGCCGTGTCCGATGAGTGAATCCAATCTTTCGACATTCGACCGCAAGGACGGCCGGCTGGTGATCGCCCACGTCCTGTTCGCTTTCGCGGCGCTGCTGCTCGGCGGCATCGCGGGCATGCTGCAGGGGATGGTGAAGGGCGGCACGATCACCCTTCCGGCCAACATCGGCTACTATGAGCTGCTGACGGCTCACGGCGTGCTGATGGCGCTCATTTTTACAACCTATTTTATAGTCGGATTTCTTTATTCCGGCGTGTCCCAAACTTTGGGAGGAAGGCTTCTGCCGCTGACGAGAAAGCTGGGCTGGATCGGTTATCTGCTCATGTCCGTCGGCACGCTGATCGGCGTCGTCGTCATTCTGCTGGGCAAGGCCAGCGTCCTTTACACGTTCTACGCGCCGATGAAGGCCTCTCCGTGGTTCTATATCGCGCTCGCGCTTGTCGTCATCGGCAGTTGGCTGAGCGGGTTCGGCATTTTCTATCAATATGTCCAGTGGAGAAAATCGAATAAAGGGAAGCTGTCGCCGCTGTTCGCCTTTATGTCCGTCATTACGATGCTGCTCTGGCAGATCGCGACGATCGGCGTGGCGATCGAGGTAGTCGTACAGCTCATCCCTTGGTCGTTCGGCTGGGTGGAGACGATCAACGTCGTGCTGAGCAGAACGCTGTTCTGGTTTTTCGGCCATCCGCTCGTCTATTTCTGGCTGCTGCCGGCCTATATCTGCTGGTACGTCGTCATTCCGAAAATTATCGGCGGGAAAATCTTCAGCGACGCGCTCGCCCGGATGTCGTTCGTCCTGTTCCTGCTGTTCTCGATTCCGGTCGGCTTCCACCACCAGCTCATGGAGCCGGGGATCAGCCACTTCTGGAAATATCTCCAGGTCGTGCTGACGTTCATGGTCGTCATCCCTTCGCTGATGACCGCGTTCTCTCTGTTCGCGACGTTCGAGCTGAACGGGAGATCCAAAGGCACGAAAGGGCTGTTCGGCTGGGTAAAAGCGCTCCCGTGGAAAGACGTTCGCTTCTTCGCGCCGTTCATGGGCATGCTGATCTTCATTCCGGCCGGAGCGGGCGGGCTGATCAATGCGAGCAACCAGATGAACGCCGTCGTTCACAACACGCTGTGGGTGACCGGGCACTTCCATCTGACCGTGGCGACAAGCGTCGCGCTTACGTTCTTCGGCATCGTGTACTGGCTCATCCCGGTCGTGACCGGCCGGGAGCTGACGCCGCGAATTAACCGGCTCGGCATCGTTCAGACGATCGTTTGGTGCGTCGGCATGTTCTTTATGTCCGGCTCGATGCATACGGTCGGCTTGCTGGGCTCGCCCAGACGCACCGCGTTTAATACGTACGACGATCATCCGGACGCCATCCTGTGGATGCCGTATCACGTGGCGATGGCTGTCGGAGGGGTCATCCTGTTCATCGCCCTGCTGCTGATCATCTACAATCTCGTCGCGCTGATGCGGGCTCCCAAAGGTCGGACGGAGTACCCGATCGGCGAAGTGTCGGACGCGTCGGAGCCGACTCCGCGCTTCCTGGAGAATTGGAAGCTCTGGATTGCGCTCACCGTCATTTTGATCGTGATCGCCTATACGATTCCGATCATCGATCAGATCCAGAACCCGGCGGCGGGATCGCCCGGATACGTCACCTGGTAGTTCTCTATTCGCCAACAAGCCCGTGCTTGCGCTCGCCATTCCTGGCGAGTTCGAGCACGGGCTTGTTGCTGTTGTTCGACCGGTTCGGCTTCGCCCGCAGACCGGGCATAGCCGGTGCTGCGGAATTTATCGAGTCTGCGTGCCGGATCGCTCCGGAAAAATTCTCTCGACGAGAGCGTTGAACTCGGTAATGAAGCCTTGAATCGGATGTCCGGCTCTGACGTCGTTGGCGTACCCTTCCATCCGGCCGATAAAGTCGGGATTGGCGGATACGTACACGTTCTCCACCGATGGGGACAGCGCCTTGACCTGGTTGGCGATTTTATCCTTCACCTCGTCGGTCAGCGACGTGTGGCCGGTGTTCGCTCGGTCGTCCTCCACTACGGCAACGTAAGCATTGCGGTCGGTCAGCATCACATAGGCCGCGCCGATGCCGGGCATCGCCGAAATTTTATTGGCGATTCGGTCGCTCGCCTCCATGCGTGTGTTGCCGTGCATGCCGACCACGTTGTTGTCGATCCGCTGGTTGCCGTTGAGGCGGTTTTGCTCGTTGGCGGCGTCTTCCGCGAAGCGCCGGGCCTGGGGCCGCATGCCGTATTCGTTAGCTCCTCCCCGGGCGGCGTTATTTTGCCGAGCGGCATTGTTCCGAATGTTTTTGTTCCCCAAATCTCCGGTTTTGTTCATGCATCCCGACAGCGCGATTGCAGATGATAACAACACCGCCGCCGTCGAGAGGATAACGGCTTTTCTCACGATCAGATAGCCTCCTTTTGGATTCGTTGCTTGACTTTCTCTCCCCTCTAGGATGCTTCCCGCGCTGCGCATTTATGCGATCGAGAGCAAATCTTGACAACTCCGGCTATCGGCAGTATGATGTCACTATTAATACCAGGTACTAACACTTAATACTAAACTTCGTGATGCGAATCACGACGAGCGGAGGAATCTTATGCCTGCTTCAGCGGAATCCGCCTTTCAATCGCGAGCTCATCTAGCGGCGATCGGCAGCTATGTCCCGGACGGAATCGTGACGAATTCCGATTTGGAGAAGATGGTCGACACCGATCATGAATGGATCGTCAGAAGAACCGGCATCGAGCAGAGGCGCCGGGCTGCGGCGGATCAAACGACGAGCGATCTGGCCATTGCGGCCGTCCGCGATCTGCTCAGCCGTTTCCCCGCCGTCGATGCCGCGCGGATCGACGGCATCATCGTAGCCACGACGTCGCCGGATATGGCTTTTCCGTCGGTGGCGTCCAAAGTTCAGCACGCCATCGGCGCGCACAGATGCTTCGCGGTCGATCTTAGCGCCGCCTGCGCCGGCTTCGTCACCGCCCTGCAGATGGCGAACGGAATGATCCTTAGCGGCGCTTACCGTTCCGTCCTTGTTATCGGAGCGGAGACGCTGACGAAGATAACCGACTACTCGGACCGTTCCACGTGCATTCTGTTCGGCGACGGCGCGGGCGCCGCTCTCGTAGAGGCGAGAGACCCCGGCGCTATGCTTGCCGCGAACGCCGTCACGGACGGCTCGGGCGGAATGCAGGTGTACTGTCTTCCGAACGGGAGCATCGTCCAGAACGGCAGGGAAGTGTACAAGTGGGCGCTGTCGACCGTCCCCGACGGCGTGCGAGCGCTTGTCGGCCAGGCCGGTCTCGCTCTCGAGGCCTTGGACTGGTTCGTGCCTCACAGCGCCAATCTGCGCATGATCGAAGCCATATGCGAGAGGCTGGGCCTTCCGTCGGACAAAGCGCTGCAGAGCGTCGTCAAGTACGGCAACACTTCGGCTGCGACGATTCCGCTCGCTCTTGACGCGGCCTACAAGGAAGGACGTCTCCGGCCGGAGCAGCTCGTCGCTCTGTACGGCTTCGGTTCCGGCCTTACCCAGTCGGGCCTGCTGCTCCGATGGACGATTTGACGCAAGCGGAGGCGGACGCCCCGTCCGCCTCCGCTTGCCTTGCTTATTAAGTCGTGCGCCGACCCCACCCGATTTCTGCAGAACGACCGTCTTTCTCCCCCCGCAGCTCCCAGCTTCGACGGCTTTGCCGCTTCATCGTTCTTCGTCTGCCATCCCGCAGCGACTGTTCATCCGCTCGGACAGGCGCCGAAAAACAGGCGAACGATACGGTTCAAGCGTCGTGGCGGCTAACGCCCTGTCCACATACGATAGAGCATCCGTTTTGCTATTTCGTATTGAAGATGGAGGTTGCCATGACGAATTTCCCTCTGGTTAGCGTCATTATCCCTTTTTACAACTGCCCCTTCATCGACCAATCGGTTGCGAGCGTGCTGAATCAGACGTATCCCAACATCGAGATTATCGTCGTCGACGACGGCTCGACGCTCCACCAGCATAAGCTGGACCCGTTCCGCGCCCGGATCCGCTATGTCGGCAAAGCCAACGGAGGCACCGCCAGCGCGCTGAACTACGGACTGCGCATCGCAACCGGCAAGTACTTCGCCTGGCTCAGCTCGGACGATCTCATGTATCCGCACAAGATTGCCCGGCAGGTTTCCTTCATGGAAGGGCATCAGGCTCCGATCAGCTGCACCGACTTCCATCTGATCAACGCCAACAACGACATTACGATGACCGCGCTCGCCGTCAAGTTCCCCAGCCTCCGGAAGCTGATCGAAGCTTTGTTCACCTTCTGTCCGATTAACGGCTCGACCGTCATGATGCACCGTTCCGTTCCCGAACGAATCGGTTATTTCAACGAGGCGCTTTCCTGTACGCAGGACTACGAATACTGGCTCAGAGTCCATCTGGCCAGAATCGACTTCTACTTTATCAACGAAGTGCTGACGCTCTACCGATGGCATGACGGGATGGGCTCCGTGCAGAAAAAAGCCGCCGTCGACTACGAGTTCAATCGGGTACGCGACCAATACGCGCCTCAGCTGCACAGCTTGCTAAGCGTGCTCTAAATCGGGGGCCAGTCGAGATGACGCTGGACCGTTACAATTCTAGGAGATGATGCGGGAACATGTTAACGAGCATTGTGATCCTGACGCTGAACAACCTCGATCAGACGATGCGCTGCCTTCACAGCATCCGCGTCTTTACGAACAGTCCCTACGAGCTGATCTTCGTCGACAACGGCTCGACGGACGGCACGGTCGCCTGGCTGTCGCAGCAGCCGGACGTCAAGCTGATCGCCAACGGCGTCAACCGGGGATTCGCCGCCGCTTGCAATCAAGGGGCCGCTGCGGCTGCCGGAGACCACATCGTCCTGCTGAACAACGATACGATCGTGTCCCATCACTGGCTGACCGTCCTGCTGCAATGTCTGCACGCCGACGAGCGGACCGGCATCGTCGGGCCAAGATCGAATTTCGTCCTCCCGCTGCAGAAGCTGGAGGCGGATGTTCGCCAGGAGGGCCAGTACCATCTGTTCGCCCAAAGCTATAATCGTCACCAACCGGATCTCTGGCAGGATCTGTGCGCGCTCAGCGGCTTCTGCATGCTGCTGAGGCGGAGCACCTGGCATCGTCTCGGCGGCTTCGACGAGGCGTTCGGCGTCGGCGGCTACGAGGACATCGATCTCGGCTACCGCGCGCTCAAGGCGGGCCTGGTGCTTCGGCTGGCCGGAGACGCCTTCGTCTATCACGAAGGCAACCAAAGCTTTAACGCCAACGCCATCGACGTGTACGGCGCAGCCGCCGCCAACCGCCGTCTGTTCATCCGCAAGTGGCGCTTTAATCCCGAGAGGCTGATCCTGATCCGGGATCCCGCTTTTCTGCCCGATCGATACGCGCCTGCCCACCCGCATCATCCCCCTCGCGCGCCGGAGATTCCAAGCGGCTGGTACGGCATGGCCGGGGACGGCTGCGTCTACCGCATCGAACGAGGGTATAAGCGGCCTATCCATTCCTACGAGACGTTCTGCCGGCTTAATCTCAGCTTCGAACGGGTCGGCCGCTGCGGCGACGCGCTGCTGGAGAGCTTGCCGACCGGTCTTCCGATCGATGCCGGCAGCTTCCCGCTTGGCTATCCCGACGTGTTTCTCGCTCGGGATCCGGGAGGAGGCCTGTACAGCGTCTGCTGCGGCATCCGTTATCCGATCGCGAACGATTCGACGATGTGCGCTCTCGGCTTTAGACGGGAAGAGGCGATCCCGCTCGGCTACGAGCAAATCCGGAGTCTGGGAGACGGCTGGCCGATCCAGGGGGACGTCTGGGAGAACTTCGAGCTGCACGACTATGTGCTGTTCCGGGGACCAAGCGGCGGACTTTATTACAGCGAGGGCCAGCGGCTCCGACCGCTCGTCTGGGAGGAGACGCTGGCCCGATTCGGATGGAGCAAGGAGCGGGCCGTCTTCCTTCCTCCCGAGCTGTTCGGCCGGACGCCTGTCGGCTTTCCGATTGCTTAGCGGCAGCCGCCACGCGGAAAAGGGGGCGTCCCTTCGTCATCTACGATGACCTTCGAGACAGCCCCCAAAACCGGTTTCCGCTTCGGCTCGCATGCTTCGAGCCGGAATCGCTCTCGACTGCCTTAGCTCGCCGCCAGGCTCCAAGCCCGCCGTTCGGCTCGACTTCGCAAGGGACACCTCCCCCGGCTCTCCCTTGCCTCAGCCCTCCGTCAACGCCTCGACGGAAACTTCCATTTCTTCTTCCCTGTTGGCAAGCGGGTATACTCTTGCCGTCTCCTGCTCGTGATCGACATGCTGGATATACACCGGCATGCCCTCGTACGTGACGTTCGCCATGACGGGCGACTCCGAGATTTCCTGCGCTCTTTGCTTGTTCATGCCCCAGCTCCTCTGATCGATATGGGAAGTCGACTCTATTTTGCATGAAAGGGTCCGAAGCTATTCTTTCCCCTCCAACGCGGCCAGCAGCTTTTGCAACTTGGGAAGATACGTATTTCGCAAGCTGTCGAGCTCCTTCTCGATCTTCCCCCGGTGCAGGACCGTTCCCATCTCCGGATGAACCCGGTACTCCGTCAGCGGACTTCGCAAATAGCCGATCGGATGTCCGGACAGAATGACTCTCAGCCACAGCTCGTAATCGTGGGTATACGTCCATCTTTCGTTAAAGCCCCCGTAGCGGGCGAACAAGGAAGCGGCCATCATGACGGTACAGCCGTTGACCACATTGCTCAGCAGCATCCTTCGATAAAAATGACGCATCGAGCCTTCCGGGAGCAGAACCGGATAGGCCTCGGCAATTCCGTCTTCGCTTATGCGCCGGAACGCCGTATGGCTGATCGCGTAACCGGTTTCCTGCATGTAGCGCACCTGCTTCTCGATTTTGTCGGGGAGAAACCGGTCGTCCGAGCTCAACCAGGCCAAATAAGCGCCGCGGGCCAGACGAAAGCCCGCGTTTAACGCGCTTGCCGTTCCGCGGTTCCGTTGGCGGAGAACTTGAAGGCCGCCCGCTCGTTCGAGCCGGCGCAGCGCTTCCGTTTCTCGGACAGAACCGTCATCGACGACGATCACTTCCAGAGGCTCGTAGGTTTGAGCGTATACGCTCTTTACGGCCTCTTCCAAGTACGGATCGTTATAAAAAGGGATAACGACGGATACGAGCGGATTTATGGACCGGCCCACCTTTCCCCTCCTCCTTTCCGGCGCCTTCGCCGGCGCTCCTCCTCCAGCGCGTCGAGAATCGATCGGCGGAACGGCCGCTTCGGTCTCCAGCCCAGCTCCCGAATCGCCGAGCAGTCTCTCGGCTGCGGAGAAGGCGCCGGCGTTCCTTCGCCGATCTCCCATCGAAGCGCCTTCCGAGCCATTTCGTCGAACGCGCTTCTGACCTCGCCCAGCGTGCGGAACCGGCCCGATTCAACGGCATAGCTCCGCCCCGGTTCTCCTTCGACCAGCACTCGTTCGTAGGCCTCCACCGCGTCCCGGACGTCCATAAAGTCCCGCGCTTCGTGAAGCGAGGACAGGCGGAACGGCCGTCCGGCCCCTTCCGCCTCCTCCGCGTCCACGACCCAGCGGGCAATTCTCCCGCACAGCCCGTCGCTGCCGCCCGGGCCGATCAGGTTGGAGGGCTCCGCGATCATGACCGGGAGCCCGTACCAGCGATGCCACGCCTTGGCGGCCGCGCTCTGCAGCGTTTTGCTGAAGCCGTAAGGATGCGGGGCTTGCGACAAGGCCGCTTCGCTCGTCTGAAGCATCGATCCGGCCACCAGCACTCTGCAGTCCCCGATCGCTCGAGCGCCTTCCAGCACGAAGGCGGTCGACATCAGATTCGCGGCCAGCGCCGAAGAGGGCGACTTCCAGGAGGCGTCGACTGCGTTGCGGCCGGCCAAATGCAGCACCGCAGCAGGCTTCAGCCTCCCGATCAGCCCGAACGCGGCCTCCGCGTCCGTCAGCTCGCAGCGCTCCGTATGCGCGGCGCCGGGCACGTCGGCCAACCCGCTTCGGGGCGACACCGCCGCAACGACCTCCCAACCGGATGCGGCGAACCAGCGGCAGGCATGCATTCCCGTAAACCCGGCCGCCCCGGTAATCAGCACTCTTCGGGTCGTCATCGCGCTGCCGTCCACCTGCGAAGCTCCTCCAACATTTCGGCATAACGGGGCGGACGATAGTCGAAGTCGCTTCTCGTGGCGGCCAAAGTCCGGTCGATCACCGGCTCCTCCACCGGCACGATCGTAACGTTCCTCTTGTCGAACCGCTCCTGCATCATCAGCAGCAGCTCGTGCTTGGATACGGTCTCCGGAGCGGCCAGATGCACGAGTCCGCCGACCTCCGGCCTCCGGAGGAGCCAATCGATCGCCTTGGCCAGCTCCAGCGTCGTCACTCCGTTCCACAGCACGTTGCGATACCCTTTGACCTCCCCCTCTCGGGACAGAAACCATTTCATCAAGCCGATTCCCGACGGATTGTCGTCCGGGCCGATGATGGAGGTGCGGATCGTAACGTGCTTGCCGTCGAATACCTCGCCGAGCGCCTTGCTTCTGGCGTAGACGGTTTTACCGTCCGGTTCGTCGGTCTCGCGATGCGGTCCGCCGCGCTCTCCCGAGAAGACGCAATCGGAGCTGATATGGATCAGTCTGGCGCCGCAGCGGTCTCCCAAATGGCGCAGCCAATGCGGCAGCCATCCGTTCACCCGGTACGCGTCCAGCGGACGGTCCTCCGCATGATGGTTCAGAATGCCGACAGCGTTCACGATGACGTCCGGACCGCACTCGCGGACCAGATCTTCCACCGCCTCGAAGGATCGGACATCGAGCTCCCGAACCTGAAGGCCGTCCAGCGCCTTCAAGGTTCGGTTCGGAGCCGTCCGGGGTCTGACGGCGACGACGAGCTCGTCGCCCGGCCGCGTCCTCAGATAGGACGCGACCATGTGACCTGCCATTCCGTATCCGCCCAGAAGCAAAATTTTCACGAAAGAAACCCTCCCCGCCGCAGCATCGCCCGAATTTGCTCCTTATCCATCAGCGACTGGCTGGAGGAGAAGCTTTCGAAGTCGACCGGACGGTAATCCGCGTAATGCTCTCTCAGCCCGGGAATGTCCAGCGCCGGCAATATGACAAGGTACTGGTCGTCGTAGACCACCGTGCTCAGGCTTTCGTATTCGGTCAGCAAAATTTCGTGAATTTTTTCTCCGGGCCGTATCCCGCTCTCCGCCATTTCCACCCGTTTTCCGAGCGCCTCCATCAGCACCTCCGCCAAGTCGACGATTCGGCAGGTCGGCATCGTCATGACGAAGATTTCTCCGCCGATGCTCTGTGCCGTCGCTTTGAACAGCAGCCGAATCGCATCCTCCAGCGTCATGAAAAAACGCGTCATCTTGCGATCCGTCAAGCTGATCTGTTCCTTGTGCCGAATCTGGTTCATGAACAGATGAACGACGCTGCCGTTCGTTCCGAGCACGTTGCCGCCCCGAACGCAGACGAACTTCGTATCGCTGGGCAGCAAGTTCGCGTAGACGATCAATTTCTCTCCGATCGCTTTCGTCATTCCGTAGAAATTCGAAGGATTGGCGGCCTTATCGGTCGAAATGTTGATGACGCGCTCCACTTTGTTCTCGATCGCCGCTTCGATGACGTTCTGCGTTCCGATCACATTCGTCTTCAGCGCCTCATAAGGCTGCTCCTCGCAGACCGGGACATGCTTGAGCGCGGCAAGATGGAACAACAGATCTACGCCCTGGCAAGCTTTGGAGAGCGTCTTCCGATCGCGGACGTCGCCGATGCGAAACGTCAGTCTCGGATCTTCGAACGCCCGGCTCATGGCCACCTGGCTAGATTCGTTGCGGGAATACACGATCACCTCCGCCGGATTCATCGGCAGCAATTGTCTTATCAATTCGTACCCCCAGGAACCGGTCCCGCCGGTGACCAGGATACGTCGATCTTTAAACATCCCTTTTCCCTCCAAGCACATATTTCGCCACTTTGTCCGAGACGTTCGTATCCAGATAACCTTCGGGGCACTGCCAGCTATCGCGCAACCTTACCATGACCCGGGCCGCATTCCGGATCGCCTCCGGACGCACTCCCGCAACGACGTTGCTTCCGCAGTCCACCGTCTCGGGCCTTTCGGTCGTCTGCCGGACCGTCACGGTCGGCACGCCGAGAATGCAGCATTCCTCCTGAACGGTGCCGCTGTCCGTCAGCGCGAGAAGCGCATTTTTCTCCAGATGGACGAAATCGAAAAAGCCGAACGGCTCGTGAAAAGAGACCAGCGGATGAAGGGAGCCCCGCAGTTCCTCGGAAAGTCTGGATCTCGTGCGGGGATGCAGGCTGCAGACGAGCGGAAGACCGTGCTCCTCGGCGGTCAGGCTTAAGCCCTGCAAAATGCCGCGAAGCGTCTCCGGAGAGTCGACGTTCTCCGCTCGGTGGATCGTCGCGAGCAGATACTGTCCGGGTGCGAGACCGAGCCGTTCAAGAACGGGGCTGGCGGCTATCCGCTCCTCGTAGCGGCGCAGCACCTCGTAGATCGGATTTCCCGAACGGAAGATGCGGTTCACGGGAAACCCTTCTCTCAGCAAATTGTTTTTGCTGTTCTCGGTATAGGGAAGATTGTAGGTCGAGACGGCGTCGATAACCCGCCGGTTCTTCTCCTCCGGAACGTTCAGATCGAAGCAGCGGTTGCCCGCCTCCATATGAACGACCGGAATGCCCATTCTCTCCGCGACCAGCGCGCACAGGGCGCTGTTCGTATCTCCGAGCACGAGCACCCGGTCGGGCCGCTCCTTGACCAGCAGCTGCTCCACCGCGCCGAACATCGCCGCAAGCTGCCCGCCGACCGTCGTTTTGCGATCGTCGAGCAGCAGGTCCGGGGCCCGCAATCCCATCTGCTCGAAAAAAACTCCGCTTAAGCTGGCTGTAAAGTTCTGCCCCGTATGAACGAGCACATGGCGTTCCGCCAACCGATCCAGCTTGTCGATCAGCACGCTTAGGCGTATAATCTCCGGACGAGTTCCCAGTATCGTTACGATTCGCATCGGTTCACCTTCTTCTGCGACGGGCGCTGGCGCCCATCCGCTTCCTTGTGCGCTGGCGCGCGCGGCGTCTGGCCGGACGCCTGCGCCCTGCGGCCGAACGAACGCGCCGTCCGGTCAGCCGCGCGCGCCTTCTGGCCAAACGTGCCCGGCGTCCGCCCGATCGGCGTTTTTTTCGCCTGATTCCCCGCCCTTTCCCTCTGCTTGGTTTCGGCTTAGGCGACTCTCCGCTTCCCGGGTCGACCAGCATAGGTCCGGACGGAAGTCTCTGCAAATCTTCTTCGGGCACATCCGTCACCTCTTCGAATCGGAAGCCCCTTCGCAGGAACGTCTCCTCGGAGGCGAACGGCTGCTTTATGCCGTTCTCTACGAGATAAACCGTAGGCTCGGAGCCGCGCCACAGCGGTCCGCGAGCAAGAACGGGCGTCTGCGGCAGCTCGGCCATCAGATCCGCCAGCCGCTGCCTGAACGCCTCCAGCCCGAAAACCTGCTGCGAGATTTGCATGTTGCGTTCCCCGACGGCGCGAAGCAGCGCTCCGTTGCCCAGCAGCGCGCTCACCTTCTCGCTCAGTCTGCCGACGTCCCCGGGCGGCACAAGATAGTCCTGGTTGCCGGTCGCGTTCATGATCTCCTCCAAACCTCCGGAGGAGGCGGCCACGACGCCCTTGCCGAACATCAGCCCTTCCAGCGCGGTCATGCCGAACCCTTCCGCGATCAGGCTCGGAACAACGACGACGTCCATGACGGGAAAAGCGTGCTGAATCTGGTCTGCGAACGGAAGGAACAGAAAGCGGTCCGCATAGCCGGAATCCCGGACCAGCTTCTGACAATGGCGGTAATAGGCGTCGTCGGCCGATTTGCCCTGGATCAGGAAGCGCGCCCAGCCGTCAGACGCCGCGATCGGAAGCATCGCCTTCACGAACGGCTCCAGCCCTTTGTTCGAATAGATCGTAGCGGCCAAGAAGCCCGCCACGCGATGATGCTCTCCCCAGCCGTACTGCTGCCGCAGTCTCATGCGATGGTACGGCCAGCTGCCGGGAAGCAGTTCCTCGCGGATCAGATACGGCGAAAGCAAAAACGTGCGGGCATGAGGCGCCAGCTCCCGGATCGGCTGAAGCGTCGAATGGGAGATGCCGATGACGAGATCGCAGTTGGACGCGACGAGTTCGACCGACGTTTGCTTGGAGGCCCGATCCATCACCGTCTCCATCAGCACCCACAGCGTCGGAATCCCCTTCGCCTTGGCCGCCATCGCCGGCAAAGGGTGGACGGTCGTGTTCACGAGCACGCAGTCCGGCCGTTCCTCCTCCAGCAGCGCGTGAATCCGCCCCCACGACGGATGACGCTGCATGTCGGCGATCTCCTGTACAATCGTAGAGGCCGCAGTATATAAGGAAATGCACAGAGGGATCTCCTGAACGACGATTCTAACCCCCAGCTCCTTGGCCTTCTCCGCGATAATTCCCTGCTGCGGAACGACCATGACGCACTGAAAACGACGGACCAACTCGCGGGCGAACAGCAGCAGCAGCTTCTCCGCTCCCGTAACGGAAATCGGACTGCATATATGGGAGAAAATCACCAGCTTCGGCTTCGTGCCGTTCACGATTTCGCATACCTGTTCATGCTCACGGGTATGTCCGTCACCTCCTTTAGCCGAGTTGTACAATGTATGGGGCCAACAGCCTCCGCGGCGCGGCGGTTAACCATTCATTGTCAAATCTATCAATTGATTCAGCCGGGAAACGTACGTGTGATCCTTGAGCGTCCGGTAGAGGCCCCTGAGCGCGATATCCTGTCGTTCCTCCTCGTGCTCGAGATAGTACTCGGCTTTGGCCGCCAGATCCTCCGGCGAATCGTAGGTCACGATTTCCTTGCCGGGCACGTAATGCTGAGCGATATCGTCCCGGCAGTCGGTCAGCTGAAGCGTCGCCGAAGCGGAAATTTCGAACGTTCGCGGATTCGGAGACACCGCCGTGATCATCGCGCTATTTTGATTAAACGTGTCGTCGTCGTGGGCTCTGTGCGAGTTGATGGCAATTTTATGAGCGCTGTATCTTTCCGAGGTCGGCAGCGGCTCCATCCATTTCCCCAGCTCGATAACCGACTTCCAGCGCTCGAATTCCGCGAGCCGATCCCACCACATTCCGGAAACGTACAAGCGCCTATGAGCGATAAGCGGCATAAGCTGATTAAAGAGATCGACCCGATTCCAATACGCCGTTCCGATAAAGCAAATGTCTCCCCGAATCGAGCGATCCGTGTTCCGCGGACGGAAAATGCCGTGGTACACGCCCAGAGGCAAATAAGAAACGCGGGCGTGGCCTCTCTCCGCGTAGAACGGAACGCAATTGCGCTCCAGCGTAAAGACATGATAATAATGATGCGCGATTCCGCTCGTAATGTCGGTGTAATACGGGTCGTCCGTAAACCAGATGGCCGTGCGTATTCCCATATCGTTCACGGCCTGCACCTTCTCCACCGCCAGATGCATGCCGTCGAGCACAAGCAGCAGGTTCGGCCGTTCCCTTCCGGCGATCGAGACGATATCCTCGTCCGGAGCGGCTACGGTGACCCGCTCGACGATCTCCTTCAGCGTCGCGATAATGCCGTCGTCCAGGGGGGAATAAGGAAATCCTTTGCCCGACGTGACATACAGCACATGAATGGGACGCTTCACCGGAACGGGCGTCGCTGTCTGCACGATGTATTCGCACAGCCCCTGCCAGTGTCCGTCCGCTTTGCCAACTTCCAAACCGTCCGCTCTGCCTCTGAGATATTCCGGGTTCCCGATTGGTTCTGCGGGACGTCTTCTCACCTTAGCCAAGCGTCATCCCTCCTGATTTTCATTGCCGGTCGGGAGGCCTTAGGCCAGCCCGACCGTGTCGAACAGTCTTCTGATCCGGCTGCGGAACGTATGATCCTTTCTCACCCGCTTATACCCTCTAACCGCGACCCATTGCCGCTCTTCCTCGTGCGCCAGGTAGTAATCCAGCTGCCGGACGAGATCGTTCGCGTCGCGGAACACCCCGATTTCCGATCCGATCGCGAAATGCTCGGACAGCTCATCTCTAACGTCCGTAAGCTGCATGACGCCGCAGGAAGCCATCTCGAACGTGCGGGGATTCACCGATTCGGCCGGCCAGTTGATCCCGTTCAGGTTGTCTTTGCCCGCCTCCGTCGTCCGGTGAAGATTGATGACGATTTTGGCGCCGTTGTAATACTTGATCGTCTCCGGCACTTCGATCCACCCGTCTCTCACAAACTTCGACAGCCGCGGGAAGTTCTTCATCCGGTCCCACAGCTTCCCTCCGATCATGACTCGTTTGTCTTGCAAATACGGGGCGATCTCGTCGAACAGCTCGACTCGGTTCCAGAAAGCCATTCCGATGAAGCAGATGTCCGACCGATACTCCGAAGGTGCCAGCATCGGCTTGAACCATTCGGAATACGCGGACAGCGGGAGGTGATGCACTTGCTCGCAGCCCTGCGCGCGGTACAGCGACAGGCAGGCTCTCTCATGCGTGAACACATAATCGTAATGCGGGGCGATCTTCACCGTCGCGTCGGTGACATACGGATCGTCGACGAACCAGATGATCGTTCGGATCCCCATGTCTCGAATCGCGTCGATCTGCTCCAGATGATCGGGCGGGAACACGTGCAGCCCGTTCATCACGAGCACGGCGTCCGGGCGATAGCGCTCCGCTTGAAGACGCATCTCTGCCGCGGCCGCCACCGTCACTTCGGCTGCCTCGCTCTGCAAAGCGGCCAGCACGCCTTGATCGATCGCATGGAAGCCTTGCGGAACATAGAGAATGCGAGCGCCGCTGGGCCGGGGTCCCTCTTCCCCGACGGCTTCCTCTATTCCCCTGCATGCGCCCATTCTCCAGCCGTCCAGCTTGCCTTGGGCATGGCCGTCCATTCGGCCTCGATTGTACATTATTGTTCGAGATGAACTCCGCATCTTCATCACCCGCATTCAATATATGCGTCCAGGTTGGGTAGATCTTGGATACTTACCCGTCCATGGGACAAAATTAGGCGGGCAAAAAAAGCCCGTTCTCTCGCTGGCTGCGAGAAAACGGGCCTTTGCCGTCTTGACGTTCCGGGCCCGGACGCCTTCGGCTTCTGCGGGACGGTCCGTTGCGTCGGGAGCGAATCCCCTCCCGGACGACGGGGAACATTTGGCTTTCGCTTCGCGGGCTCCGGGGTTACTGCACACGGTGAACCTGGACGAACTGGTCGACGATTCCGCGAATCTCTATCGGTACGCTGGACGTTTTGACGACGCCGTTGCTGTATACGGCCGTGAAGATGAACGAATAGCTGCCTTCGGGCAGGTCGACAAAACGGATTCGCGTATCCGCTTCCCGCAGCAGCGCCGACCAGGAGGCCGAGCCGGGCGGGGATTCGGCCAAGCCTTTCGCCAGATCCGGCGTCGCTTGGGCCGTAACGGAGACCGCTCTCGTCTCCGAAGTTCCGGTATCGGTGACGACCGCCGACAGAACGAACGCTTCTCCGGCCCAGAATACATGGCTGTCCCTGAACCTCGCCGGATATTTCGCATTCCAGGTCAGACGGTTTCT
Organism: Cohnella hongkongensis; assembly: GCF_042654645.1. NCBI lineage: Bacteria > Bacillati > Bacillota > Bacilli > Caryophanales > Paenibacillaceae > Cohnella > Cohnella hongkongensis. The sequence goes on from NZ_JBHSEP010000001.1 coordinate 398,117, forward strand.
CTCCCAATCCGGCGTATGAGCGACTTGTCCGGACACCGTCAGCGGCAGCACCGGAATCCGCTTCGTGACCGTATCTCCGGCACCGTGACTATCGGTGACGCTCAGCGTTACCGTAAACATGCCCGCATTGTTTTCCGTCAGCTGACCGGGGATCGTCATCTCTTTCGCGAATCCGCTCAGGCCGAAGCCGTCGGGAGCCGTGATCGTCCATGCGTAAGCAAGCGAATCTCCGTCGGGATCGGCGGACCGGTCAAGCAGCCGGATCGCATCTCCTTCGTACACCGGCTTCGGCAGCCAATCGAAATCCGCCGTCGGCTTGCGATTGATGACGGACACGCGCTGCACGGCCTGGGCGGATTGTCCCTTCGAGTCGGTCACGACCTGGCGGATCTCGATGACGCCCAGAGAGCTGAACTGCGTCGTCCATGCGCCGCGATCCGTAGAACGAATCGATTCCATGCCGTTCTGCGTCACGTTGCGCACATAGTAGGCATGCTTCAGGTTCGCGGCTGGACCGTCTTCCTTGTCCCAAGCCGTCGATGTAATCGTGAACGGCTCGTTCGCATAATTCGTAGACGGGGCGATCGTAAACCCGGGGATCGGCGGATCGTCCGGCAGCACCGGCGTTTCGATATCGATCGTCTGCTCCGCCCAGTAGCTCCATGCGCTGTATTCGTCCTTCACCTGCATGCCGACTCGATAGCGCCCTTTCATCTGCGGCGTTACGAGCTTCTGATTAACGATATCCCCGTCTGGCGTAATGTAGTAGTAGCGCCACTCCAGAACGCCGCGCGTTGCCCTGTAGTCGATTCCCGTGTTCTCCGTACTGTAATTCGTCGGGCTGAGCCACCGGTCCGGATCGTAGCTCTCATCGTGCCATACGACCGACTTGTCCGTCGGATGCAGCGATAACGTGAATTTCGCGACCGGCCGGCGATGTACGGTAATCACTTGCCAGAACTCGTTGGACCACTTCCGGTAGCCGCCGAACGTCATATCCGGATACCAATAGTCCGGATGCGGATCGTCCTGGGCTTTCAACGTAACGCGATAGTTCCCGACTTTATCGAATTCCAGCGCCGGGCTTGTCAGCGTCTGGCCGTCCAATGCCGATAATCCCTGATGATTCAAAAACTTCGGCGTATGCGAAATCGACCAAAGATTGTGCTGCGCCGCCGGGTCGTCCTCCGGATCGGAATACGTGATGTTGCTGTACCGAACCGTGGCGGTCGCTTTTCCTTCATCCCAAATGGCGTAGCTGGCCATCCATTCGACGTCCGGATTGCTGAGATCCTTCTGTTCAATTCCCGTGAACGTCACATAGGACTTGTCCGAGAACGGGCCGAACTTGCCGGATTGATACGTTCCGTCCGTGACTTCGAAATACGGAACGCCATCTAGGAAGACTTCGATTTTGTCTTTCTGCGTGAGAATTTTGAAGCTGTAGGTCGTCCGGGCTTGAAACGGATAAGCGATACTATCCAGCACTGTGCGCGTACCGTTCACATATTTGGATAGAAATAGCTTAGTCCCGTCTGTCTCAAGCGCATACCGGTATTTCGGGTTCGTCATTCGGAATGAAAATCCGGCGAATGACTGATCTTCCTTCGGAGAATCCATTTTCATCGCGAACGTATATTCCGCATCATCATACGAATCCGGAGAAACGAATTGCCCCAGACGAAACCCCCTATACACTGTAGTGGTCGTTGGCGTACCGACATCCAGGAACATATGCGCCGAAGCTGACGGCCCTCCTCCGGCCATGCTCATGGCGTAGGCGGTATCGTACATCGACAAGGAGATCCCGTCGCCCATGTACTCCCCATACCTCAATTGAGTCGCTGTTTCTGTGCTGACGACTGGATTATAGGCTCGTTTGTAGTATTCAAAGCCGGAGAAGTGATTCAGCTTTGAACCGAGACCGTCAGCGTTTTGGGATACCCATCCCCCTCTGTACTCCCCTGTATACGTGATATAGAATCCGGGGTTGAAGTTTTGCCTGGACGACGCCGGTCTTGTCATTGTCCAAGGACTCACTTCTCCAGTTGTCAAATCTACAAGCTCGCTGTAAAAATAGTTGCCCATCGATCCTTGAACCGGGGCTGCCGTCCTTGTTACGGCTTGTTTCGTGACATTATTTATCGCTAAAACCGCGCTCGTCTCCAAGTTGAGATCGTAAGGGCCCGGCCAGAAGTTCCCGTAATTGACCCCCTGAAGCCTCGCTTTGATTCCGAACGTAAAATCCGGTTTTAGCTGAACCAAATAATAACCCGCAGACGATTCCGGGTTAAGCGCCGGATCTAACGTTGCACCGTCCGCTCTTTTACACGTATTCGAGGCATAGGCGTACTTATTGCCCTCTATATCCTTAAATGAAAATGGACTGTTATACCAGCTGCAAGTGAAATCGGCAGCCGGTTCGGCGTAAATCGTTCCGTTCCAACTCCGAACGTTTCGTGCGACGTTTTCGACCGTTGTCGGTAAATTGACGGTTATATTCATCACATTTTTGCCTTGACGATTGTATCTCAGCACCTTACCGATCCCGTTGCTTGTCGAAAGGATCAAGTCATCGCCTAAAACGTCCGCATAAGAAACGTTTGCCGAAATTCGCTCGCCATTTTCATAGGATGAAGCAAGGAACTCGCCTGTATAGGCATCGTAAACATGCACATCCAAGTGATTTATACTTCCGTAATTGGTTCTGCTTCCTTCATCGCTTCTATAGTAATAAGCATAATCCGTGCGATAATAAACGATATAGATTCTGCTGCCGGCAATTTCGAACATTCGAGGCTTCGCGCCGTTTATCGCGGTACCCGACGCCCCGGAGAAATCGCCGTTGCGAGCCTTGGTCGACCAACTGCTATCCCTTTCTTTATCGCTCTCCGAGTAGTAGGGCACCCTGTACTGGTTGGCGGGGAGATTGTCAATATTCAATATGAAATCATAAGGATTTTCCCCATCCCAAAAATGCCTTAAGTTTTGCTCCCAGTTATAACCGTTACATAAGCTCATGTCGGTGGAGCCGCCGCAAGTTAAAACAATGTCCTTACGGTAGGCAGGGATTTTGTTTTTATTTAGCGCAAAAATATGGCGATTGTTATCAAAGAAGATATACGTTTTGTTTGATCTTATTTTGGAATCGAACCTTGCAGGCTGAAGCGTCGAATAATCTTCCCCCGTCGTGTAGCCGCTGTATTTTTGTGGCAGCAATACGGGTTGGGACCTGGAGTCTCGTGTCGCTATGGTACGATAGGCGGATAACCCGTTGGGGCCCAATCCGTTATCGCTATGCGAAGCAAAACCGGACTGTGCATCCCAGCCTCCGCCGGAACCCATAGATCCAGTCGTTCTAATCTGCGTCTCCATCCCTCTTCCCAGCCCGGCCAGCAGCGACTTCCCGTCTTTCTGCCACATATACGGACTATTCGCGATTTTATTTGTCGTGTTTGTATCGTAGAGATCCCACTCCAAAATTTGCGAAACCGGAATTCCGTCATCCGTTGGCGGCTTCGGAATTTCGTTCTCGCCCTCAATCAGGAAGGACACGCTCGGCGCAAGGTTGACGACATCGATGATCCGCGCGCTTTCCGGCTGCGTATCGGACGCCCAGGCGCATTTCCCCCAATCCTCGCACACCCGAGCATCCAGCAGGAACTTCCCTACCTTTTGGGGCCTCAGCACAACCTTCGTCAGATCCCCGCCCGGCATTGCGTTCCACGGCTCGTCGAATATCCCGTCATTATTGGCATCGTACTTGTAGCGATACTCGATGCTGACGACTTTATCTCCGTCCGGACTGTACGACTTGTTGAAAATGTTGAAATCGCTCGGTCGTATGCCAAGCGGCGGCACTTCAAGCACGCCGACCGGAGGATCGTCGGGAAGTACGGTCAGTTGATGCGACGCGGCGTATTCCGACTTCAATCCTGCACTATCCACGACTTCCAACCGAATCGTTTCTGTTCCAGGAGTCGTGTAGACATCCCTCTTATTCTCCCAAATATATTCGGCAATCGTGCGTCCGATCGGGCTGTAGCTCCTCTCTCCGCTGAACGGGGATGGCAGCGGACGATTCTCTTTCACTTTAGTCGGCCCAGTAATGACCGGGATGGGGTTCTCCGGGATGACGTTGAGGGTTGCGGTTCTTCTCGACTCCTCTCCGAACGTGTCCCGTGCAATAACCGTGATCGAATGCGACCCCAGTTCGGTCGCTTTCAAGTTGTAGTACGCCTCTTCATGCTCCCCTAAGCCACATTGATCCGGCAAACTGCGAATCCAGGAGCTCGAGCTGCTGCCGAACAAGAACGTGTACGAGATCGGATCCCCGTCCGGATCGTAAGGGGTCGCAGGCTTGCTGATAGAATCTTGAATGATGCGCAGATTGACCGGCCGGCCGACAACGACGTCGTAATCCGGGTAGATTCCCGTGCGGTTAGGTTCTCTGAAGAAGCCGACCGAAAACACGGGCGGGCGGTTGTCCCGGGGGTTGTCAATGTGGAGGGGCTTCTGATTCACCCATCCCGAATTACCACAGTCCGCAGTCACTCGAATCGAAATGTCGTTCGTCCCGACGCCGACGACGGGCGGGTACGCAGCGTGAGAAAAAGAAGTCACTTCAGAAGGACTGTGCACCTTCTGACTAATCCACGCCGCACCGTCTTTCACGATGTAATATTCGTGATATTGGTAAGTGCATGCCGGAGGAATGACGAAATTTTTCGGCTTCAGCGAGAAGCTGTCCCTCCATTGAATGCTCTGCGAAGGCAGAATGTCAAAGTCCCCAGTCACCGAATTTTCGTAAAAAAAAGAAACGTAGGCCGTTTTCTGTTGAGAAGTGAGCTGGACGATGACACTTCTGGACGAATCAATCCGATCGGAATACGTCGATCCGTAGGAGACGCTGCTGCCGGCCACGGTACCGAAGGTCGTCTTCGCACTGACAACTTGGCTTGTCGGCACATCGGCGTGCTGCGTCTCCGTTCCTTTGACCGCATACGAACCGCCCCCCGACTTCACCATATGCCGGATGTGAATCATGCCGGCATCGCTGAGCGGCTCATAGTATAGATTCAAGTAATACGTATCGTACTTTCCGTTATACGTAAACGATGGCGGCGGACCGCTCGTCATCGTCCCTCCGGACGGCCTTCTTTCCGTGCTTTCCTTGTACCCCGCATACTTGTATTTCGGGGATGCCGGCGGGGTGATCGTATACGTCTGCCCGACTGTCATCCCGGTCGATTGATTCGGGAACAACGAGTCGATATTTTGCCCGCTTGTCGTGTAGTGACGAACGTCAAGATTGCCTTCCAGCTCGAACTCAAAGACGACAGGCACAAATACTCGGACGACTTTCATTGGATCCTTGACATAGGGATAGGGGTTGTCACGTTGTGCTGTAACAATATAGAGGGCGTCCGATACCAAGTCGGAACGAACCGTAATCTTAAAACTAATGTCGCTTGAACCTATTCCGGTTTTGTTAGACACGTTAATGCTTCGTATATTCTTGCTAATGTGATCCTGGTATAGAGAAAAGCTTTCTCCGGTCGGACGGGAGTTATTGAAGTACTCCATGTCCAAAGAGCTTTCACCGAAGCGCCTCACCTTGATATCCTTAACCTTTCTTCCCGGAAAACTAAAGACGTAGGGGTGCTCCATTTCCACATTCGTCTCGCCGTAGTAATGCTGGTACACCTTTTTCTCATAATCCCAGGTGCCGTCGTTTTTACTCCAGATCTCGGTGTACATGAAGGCAACGGCATAGCGCTTCGTATCGGCCGGGTTTTCTGGAGGATACCCTCTAGGCTGAATCCAGCTATTCCCCCCGAGAATTGCAGCCTCCGCCTCTTGAGGCACAATTGGTACAAGGGGGACCAGGAAAGAGAGGACGAGTAAAATGCTTAATACTCTTTTGCGTATTCTCTTGTGCATTCCTTGGCCTCCTACTCCCACTCCTTACTTCAAGGGGTTTTCGATCAAGATATAACCTGGGTAGTCTGCTCTTAATGCAATATAATCGGCTTGTTGGATCGTGTAATCTTTTCTTTCAATATCGGTTGGACGGGAAACGTAGTAATAAATGAAGCGAAAGTCGCCCTGATTCTCTTCTGCGAAGAAGCTTCCGTTTGCAGTAAGAGCTTCCCGTTTTGGATTTAAGTAGACCAACCCGTTGGGCATAACGCCCTTGTCAGTAGTCGTGGCACGAATCCATGTTCCAAGCTCATCAGTAAATAAGTCAAACCGATAATACGCTTCCCCCCGAACGGTAAAAGGCAGATCATCCGCCGTAACCACATACGCCTGAGTCGCCGTTTCACAGGTTTTGTAACAGATTTTCATCAGAAACTCTTTATCCTTAAAGTACTTCTTATACGGATCTATACTAACCGGCTCCTTGAGGTCGCTCAGCTCCGGAATATCCTTGCTTCCGATCCATACAAAGCGAGTGGCCTTGTCCCATTCCACCTTTTCACCCAATGCTTCGGAAATAAAGCGCAGCGGCACATAGGTGCGACCGTTTTCTTCCTTGGCCGCGACGCCCAGCGCCAGTTCCTTGCCGTTTACCGTCGCCGTCTTCGCGCCGATGACCAGCTTAACCGTCCGGTCCCCCTTCAAAATCGTAATTTCCTTGCCCTTCAAATCGAGCTTGCCCCCCAGCTTGTCCGTCACGAATCGAACCGGCACAAGCACCTGGTTGTTCTCCATGCTCGGCTTCTGGTCGGGAAACTTGACCTTGCGGGCGTTAACCAGCACTTCAATGGCTTGGGGCTCGACTTTAGGAATGCGGGTTTTCTGATCAGCCGCCAATGCGGCGTCAGGCACGAATGATACGGCCAACAACACTAGCGCCAGAATCGCAACGGACATTTTTTTCATCCTTCTATCTCCTCCTGTATTGAGCTGGTGATTTCCTCTATTCTCGTTGAATCGTTCTCGATGACGGCCATGAACTGCCGCAGACGCTCCTTCGATAACGGGTCGACCTTTCGAGCCTCCAGCCATGTCTCCATCATAACGATCGTCTCAGCTCGCGTAGCGGTGCGGTAAACCTGAATCGTGCGATCCGGAAATCCGTTCACGATGCCCGCTCCGTATGCCAGTGCGATGTACGGCACATCCCGATTCTGGAGCTGCGCCCGATCCTCGAACGTCATATCGTCCTTCGCAAGGGCCTGAAAGCTCTCCAGATAGTCCCGGTAGGGCGCTTCAAGCGCCAGCGCCCGCGACAGGATGCGCACCATCTCCACACGTTTAATCGGGTTGCCGTAATCGGTCGAATCCGTATCGTTCAAGATGCCGAACTCCAGTGCGGCCGAGACGTAGCCCTGATACCAGGGCAGCCCGCCCTGGGAATGCGGAAGACGAAGGGCGCTCACGACCATTTTGATAAATTCCGCGCGGGTAACGACCGCTTGCGCGTGAAACGATCCGTCCGGATACCCCGTTACATACCCCCGGCTTACGGCCTGCTCGATCCGGGCTCTCGCCCAATGCCGCTTGGAGACGTCCTTGAACAGCGTCTCTTGAACGGCGGCTTCGGACGTTCCCCCGATTATGCCCGCAGCTAGCGCCAGCACGGCGGTCAAGACGGCTGCTTTCCTCATCAACAGTCCCCCTTCCGATAGCGGAATTAAACGAATGCCGAAAAAAAAGCACCAGCAAACACAGGGATATCTCCCTAGTCGGCGTGGTGCTTCCTCGCGTTAACATGATCCTGTTTTTAGTTAATTTATTACATTAACGACAAATCTGTCAAGCAAAATTTGACAACTCGCTACACCTGCTGCTCATAGCCCAGCTGATGACCGTCCTCGAAGCCTTTGGCGAATCCGATGTTATAGCCCTCGTTATACGCCTGATTGAAGCCCTCTTGATAGGTTGTGCCTCCCTCGGCTGCGCCCCCTCCGGCGCGTCTTCTCCGAAGTCTGCGCTTGTTGGCGCCTTTACGGGCGACAGGCCCTTTGCGAGTGCGAAGCTTGCTCTTGCCCGTTCTGATTTTGCCTCTGCGAACGGACTTCTTCCCGCCTTTTTTACCGGAGACGGGCTTCTTCCGAATGCCCGTGCGGGCGGAACGCGATTTGCCTTTCAATCCGGGACACCTCCAGTCGCTTCTTTACTTGCATCTGACCGTCTCTGTCAGCCAGGGCTCGGCCGGCGTTCCGATCACGGGAGGTCGCCAGCTTTGCCCGGTTACCGTTCGGAGCAGCGCCCCCTGCATCCCGTTGAGCACGCGCACATGCTCATGAAGAGTCGCGGGGGAGACGCCGACAAGATCCGTCACGTCCGCTACGTTTTCCAGTATCTTCGCTAGCGCTTCCTGGCTTCTGGAGATTGCGCCCATAAGCTGCAGCTTGATTTCCCACTCCCGTTCCAGCCGATTCATCTGTCGCGGTCTCCCATGTCAAAGCCCCCGAGCATAGACCCTATGCCGTCGGACTCCTCGGTGTCCGGGTTAAGAATCACTTTCATATTGCGGCTCAACCCGTTGCACAGCTTCGTCAATCCGTCGACAACCTCGATATTTTGCTCGTTCCACAGCATGCAGGTCGTCAACTGATCGTTATGCGCTTCATACGTATCTTTCGTGATGTGCGTGCAGAGCCAGTTGCGCACCTTCTCCGCCTCCGCCGCCTTCGCCTCCAAAATCATGGCGACGTTCCACTGCATCTTCGCAATCGCGTCAAGCGTGAGATGATAAGCTTCCTCCCGGTTCATCTCATCTCCCCTCCTTTCGCCGCGCCGGGGCTACTCCTCGTCGCTGGAATCTCCCATAGCTTTGACAACATGGGTTAAGCTGTCGGCAACGGCTTCCTGCAGGTCCGCGAGGCTGTTTAGATAGGCGATCACGTTCTTCGTTACATTGGCCGAGCTGTCGAGCAGCCCGTTCAACCCGTTCAGTTGGGGATGCTCATCCGGCAGCTCCTGCACAAGGTGCGCCATCCTTACAGCGACATGCCGCTTTGCATCCAATATTCTGGCCATTTGCTGGTGGGATCTGGAGAGATGGACGACAATCTCGGTCAACAGCTCTTGCATGCCAGCCATATCCTCCCTTTCTCTGATAATGTACGCCCTCGAATCCCAGCCGCAAACGTCTATTTTCTTACAGCATATGCGGCCAATCAGCGCTTGCCACAGGAGCAGACGCCCACATCGGAGCGCCCGTCCTTCCGTCGCAATGACAAAAAAGAGCTTACCGCGCGCTTCATCCAAGCGATCGATAAGCCCTGCGTTCCGGCGGCCCCTGCCGCCGGCCCCGTCTTCCGTTACAACACCTGCTTCAGCAGCGGAGGGGCGATAATCGGCAGCCCTTCCTCCGCCTTCGACAAATCCTCCGGCGAGATCGACCGAATCGGCTTGTAGTGAAGCTGCCACAGCTTCATCACCGAGGCGCTGACGATCCTCCGCGCTTTGCCGTTCTCCGCGTAGAACAGCGTCCCGTCCTGCAGCTGCGCAACGCCCGTTTCCCAGCCCGATTCGCCGTCCAAACCGCGCCACCGCGCTTCCGCCTCCCCGACGGAGATCGGAGCGCCGGCCGGCCAGCGCTTCAGGTCGATCTGGGAAAGCCTAACGGCGGGAAAAGTGATCGCGCCTTCCACAAGCCTTCTCTGCCCCTGCTCGATCCAATAATAATGAGCCCCGATGCCCTGCACGACAATTCGTTCCGGATAGAAGGCGGCTGCGTGGAGAGGGCCGCGCGATGCCGGATCCCGCCGATGGGCCGCCTGCCGGATCCATTCTTCGGGATTGCGCCACTTCTCTATGAAATACTGCTCATTGCGGTCGTTCACTTCCTGAAACCGATCCCCCAGCGCCTTCATGCTGACGCTGCCGAAATGATGAATAAACGTATCCTGCGCCATGACCAGACTTTTGCCCAGCAGACGCACGCGAATGTTGTAATCGTCGTCTTCGAAGTTGCCGATCTCGTAGCCTTCGTCGAAGTATCCGATACCCTCGAACAGCTCTCTGCGGAACAGCAGACAGAACCCGGTCAGACGCTCCGTTCTGCGCCATCGGGAAGGATCCGGTCGATTGAATTCTCTGGCGAACGCCGGCATATCGGCCAGATTCGTATAAGGAACGGCAATCTGCTGCTCTCCGCTAATAAAGTTCGTCATCGGGCCAACCATGCCGATCGCCTCGTCGCTGTTCAGACAAGCGAGCAGGTTGTGAAGCCAGTTTTCCGTCACCAGCGTATCGTTGTTCAGAAGCAAGATCGTTTTTCCTTTCGCCATCATCATCCCGACGTTGACGGCGCCCGCGAAGCCGAGATTCTTCTCCAGAGCCCGGTACCGCACCTGTCCGCCCAGACTTTGCAAATACTCCGCGGTCCCGTCGGTCGACGCGTTATCGACGACGATAATTTCGTAAGGCACGTTCGTATTTTCGAGGATGCTCTCTATGCACATCTTGACCATGGCCAGCTGATTATAGGTCGGAATCACGATGCTCGTTCCTTCGAAAATAACCGGGAAGCTCTGCAGTCCGAACTGCACGCCTTCCCGATAGCCGTCCCCCAATCCTTGCCGATAGCGGCCGAGCCTCGTTGCGCGCTTCCGGGAATACGTTCTCCGCGATGCCCGGCCTCCGGCTCGAGACGCTCTGCGTCCCCTCGCCCGCTTGGTCCTCTTCCTCGCTGCGGCCATCCCTTTCACCTCCTGCTGCTGTCGTCTTGGGCGGGCCGGGCGAGCCCGGCCATCCGATCCGCCAGATGGCCGAAATCGAACGTCACCTTGCCGCTCATTCCCGCCAAATGAACCGCAATCGGAATCGCCGGAATGCCGGCGGCCACGAGTGCGATATCGTAGTCGTAACGCATCGCCTCGGCCACGATACGCGTGACGTCGGCATAGCCGTTAACCGGAGTCACCACACCGGCCACTTCCAGTCCTTTATTTATAAGCGCTTGCCTGAGCTTCTCCGCCACGTCGCCGATAATGAGCAGCTTGCGGCCTTGGAACAACCGAAGCAGCAGTCCCTGCTCCTCCAGCGAATAATTCATCGTCGACGTCGTTAACCGAAGCTTCCGGTAATCGATGCCGTGCGCCCGCAAGACGGCGAACAGCAAAGGTTGAAAATGGGGATGCCGCGACATCGGCACGCCGATCAGCGTAGCGGCCTGCACGCACTCGGCCAGCTCGTCGCGCGCCTTCAGATTCGGTATCGTCACCCCCGCGTACGGAAGAAATGCTCCCGAGCGCCGGATTTCTTCCAAGGAAAGAACCTTTTCCTGCGCCAAAGTCAGCAGTTCTCCGTCCCCCAGACGAATGAATGCGTAAGAGCGCTTCTCCCTAAGTGCCGCCTCCAGCTCCTCATAGACCGCCGTGCTGTCAAGCAACGGAACGGCCCGGCTTTTGAGCGCTTCGACTCCGGCGGCGATCGCCTCCCGCGCCGTAATGTCGGGAATGATCATGTCCGCTGGCAGATGCTCCTGCAGCATTCGTTCGCCGCCCTCGATCAAGCCTTCCTGAAAGCCTTGCTCGTAGCTGCGATCCGACGGCCGCTGCCGAACGGCTTCGTCCCGCCCAACGTCCCTCTGTTCCGGCTGCGGATGGTCGGTCTGGCTAACGGGAAGGTTAGCGGGCCGGTCGGCAGGCAGACCTGCGGGCAGGCCAGCGGACAAACTGCGCTTTCTTGCGATGCGTCTTTTACGGGAGGCAGGCTTCCCCGCGCCTCTTCCCGGCTTGCGAGCGCGTCGGGGAACCGACTTGGCCGGCTTCGCCGGAGCGGCGGATTTGGCGGATTTCGGCTTGGCAGTCTGCTTGACCGGCTTGCGCAAGCTCGATTGAATCATGTAATCGCCCCCTTCAGTCTCCTCCCCGCTTCTTCTAAGGACTCGAAAGTGCCCGCATCGGTCCACCAGCCCGTCAGCTCCCGGTAGGTCAGCTGGCCCGACGCGGCGTACGCGTTATTCACGTCGGTAATTTCCAGTTCTCCTCTGCGGGAGGGCTTCACTCCGTGGATTCTCTCGAACACTTCCGTATCGTAGAAATAAAGGCCTGTCACGCAATAATCCGATTTGGGCTGCTCCGGCTTCTCCTCGATCGTCAGAATTCGCCCGCTTTTCTCGTCCAGCAGCGGAACGCCGTAGCGGCGGGGATCGGCAACCTTTTTCAGCAGCACCATCGCGCCCTTGGATTGCTTGGCGTACTGCTCGCAATACGGTTGCAGGCTTTCCTCGAACAGATTGTCTCCGAGCAGCACGACGAATTTATCGCGATCCGCCATAACAGGCCGGGCCAATTCCAATGCCTGAGCGATTCCGCCGGCCTCCTCCTGAACCCGGTAGACGATCGATACGCCCCAGTCCCTTCCGCTGCCCAACACGTCCGCAAAGCTGCCGATCGCCGTCCGGTTCGTTACGATGACGATGTCCCGAATGCCGGCGTCCCTAAGCTTTGTCACGCCGTAACAGATCATCGGATACGTCCCGATCGGAAGCAGGTGTTTATTCGTCCAAAAGGTGAGCGGCTTCAGGCGCGTACCCGTTCCGCCCGCCAAGATGACAGCCTTCAAAGCGATACCTCCTCTATAATAAGGGGCGCATACGGCCCGATTTTAGACAAAAGCTCGCGGGTCGAGCTGCCACTTATCGATAAACCTCCGGTAGTTCCGTTCCACGAGCAGCGACTGCTGCACGGTGCCTTCCCGTTTGAAGCTGGCGCTTCCCTCGTGGTAGATCAGGGTGTCGTGGCAGACGAGCAGCCCGTAGCCGTGAAGTCTGGCGCGCAAGCAGTAATCGTCGTCCTCGTAATGGCCGGGGGAGAATCTTTCGTCCAGCAGACCGATCGTCTCCATCAGCTCCCTGCGAAAAACGAAGCAGAAACCGACCACTCTTTCCGCCCTATTCCACTTCGAGCGGTCCGGGGCGTTGACCGCTTTGGCAACGCGTTGAAACTCCTCCAGATTCTCGAACGAATAACGAACCTGCTGGGGACCGTCGGCATAGTTCGTAACGGGTCCCACGATGCCGACATTCGCGGCGCTGTACAGAGCCGCCGACAGATTCCCGAGCCAATTGGGGGTCACGACCGTATCGTTGTTCAGCAGTACGAGCGTATCGCCCGAGGACAGAAGCAGGCCTCGGTTGCAGGCGGCGGGAAAGCCGTCGTTGCGGGGCAAAGAGACCAGCGTCAGCTTCTCCCGCAAGCACCAGGCGGCCGTTCCGTCCTGCGATCCGTTATCGACGACGATAATCTCGTAAGGGAGCTCGGTATAGCGGCGAATCGAATCGACGCACCTTCGCAGCCAATCCAGTCCGTTGTAGGTCGGAATAATGATAGAAGCTTTGGTCATGTCGGCCACTCTCCCGATAACGCCCGATGGCGCGCCAGATCGGCGAACTGCATCCGGCTTCCTCTGGCGTCGAACGCTTCCTTCCACGCTTCGGCATGATCCCCCGCCGCTTTTTTCCATCTCGCATCCGCCGCATTCGGCAGCGTCCCGGAAGCGGCGAAGCCGCCCGTTCCGATTCGCAGACCTTTCAAGATCGCCAGAGCGTGCGCTCTGGCCGGAACGGCCAGCTTGGCGGCGCCGATCGCCTCCAGAGCCCTTCGGGATAACGCGAACGGAAGCGCCGACAGCGAATTGATCGTCAGATCCTCTCTCTTCAGGGTGACGTTCAGAAACTCGCGCAGCCGTTCGATCGGTTGGCGCTGACGGAATGTCCTCATTCGCGAGGAAAGGTCGTTCAGCACAACATCCAGCCCGGCTTCGCATTCCCACAGAAATCGCGCGAGCAGATCGGCTTCAACGGCATCGTCTCCGTCGACGAACAGCACCGTGTCCGCCCCGGTTAGTTTAGCGCCTAGAGCCCGTCCGATATCGGGGTCCACGGGATCCGGATATCCGACGACTAGGGCGTTGCCGACTTCTCTCGCCCTTGCGAACAGCTGCTCAGACGGACGGCCTGCGACAATTACGATCTCCTGCAGAGGCAGAGCTTCCAACTGAGCCAGCACCAGCGATGACGACGCTTCGCTTTCGCCCGCGCAGACGACGGCCGCCGCCTTCCTCTGAAGGGGAACCGGCGTCAGATCGACCCGCATTCCGGCTGCTTGCATGAAGCCCTCGGCATACTGCTTGCCCCGGTGCAGCGTTTGCCGCCAAGCGGCCCCGCTTGTTCCGCCGGACTCCCGGAATCTTCGTTTCCAGCCTTCGTGGATCGCCTCGCGCAGCCCTTCCGGCGAAGATGAGGGATGGCCCCTCCAGGCTGCTCCGTCGTTCGCACCGGCGGCGTAATCGGCATAGGCGCTCGAAGGAACAAGGCTTCCTCGCTTCGCTGCGGCGACTGCGCGGCGGCGCTTGCCCTTGCGGGTAACGGACGGCCGCACCGGCCTTCTTCGCGAGGAGGAACGAACGGCGCGTCGGATTGCACGGCGTTTTTTCCTCATTCCGTCATCTCACCATCCCTCTTTGGCGGAAGCCGTCCTCGTATCCGCCCCTGTCGTCTGTATGCCGGAGCCACCAATCGATCGCTTCCAGATGATCGCCGACGATTAGAGGCTCCAGAGAATTCGTGCGCTCCCGCTTTAATCGAACCGGATTGAGCTTACCGACGTTGACCCGGGCGGCGCGCTCCACCTTCAGTCCCTGCCGAATCGCAATCGTATGCGCCAGGGGAGGGACGGACAGCGCCGCGCTGCCGATCGCCGACAAGGCGCGCCGGCTGATCGCATGCGGAATGGCCGTCATCGAAGTCCCGGCCAGCTCCGGGCGCCCGAGCAGGGCGTTCAACGCATGTTTGGCCAGTACGACGCCATGAACGACCGGAAGATCCACCGGACCGGAATAATCGTTAAGCGCCACGTCCGTCCCTCTGTCCACCGCGTGGACGAAGGCTTTAAGCTTGGCGGCCGGTATTACCATATCCGCGTCGATGAAAAGCAGAATATCGCCCTTTGCCTCGCGCGCTCCGATTGATCTGCCGACGTCGTGGCCCAGCGGGCGATCAAAGACGATCACCTTCGCCCCGCTTCTCTTCGCGATATCCAGAGAGCCGTCGGTTGAGCCGTTCACGACGACGATCACTTCCGTGTTCGGGTGAACGCGATAGGCCTCCCGTATCACTCTGCGCAGCGTTCTTCGCTCGTTCATGACCGGCACGATTACGGATACCTTCGGCGCTTGCCCCGAATCGTCCGGCAGACGAACCTGCGGCTCGGGCGGTCTTCGTCTGGCGGCCGAATGGCGGATCGGCCTGCGGCGTCCTTTACCCGCGAATTTCGGTTTGCGAATGCGGGAGCTTCTTCTCCCTCCGCGTATCGCCAATCCATTCACCCCCCTCAGGTTCGGGCAAAGGTATACAAGACATAGTATGTGTGACGTGTCCATGCGCAACGGCATATGTACGTGTTCCGGCCAGGTTGACCCTCCTTAGGCGGCCGGGGCGGCTTGCGCGGTCGCGGCGTGCCGAACGCTCGGCTGCGACTGCACGGCAAATAGACGGTCATCTCCCCAGTCCGGATGGAAGGGGAGACGACCGTCTCCGCGATGGGTTTTACCGGTTTGCCTGATTGCCGAAGGCGATCCACTGAACAAAGCCGTGCGGCTCCGGCCCTAATCTCGTTCGGATTACGATCAGCTCCGCCTCGTCGGAGCGCTTGTCGCCGAGTATGCAGCTGCAGCCGGGATGGTCGGTCATCGCTACCAGCGCATAGGAGTCGTCGGAGAACGGGGACGGGAAGCTCACGATCAGGCGAATCTGTTCAGCCCCTCCCTGGAAGGCGTACGGCTCATTGCCGTATAACAGGCTCACGCCAGGCCAAGGCCCGGATACGGCCGGGAACGCCAGCTTCTCCCCGCTCACGCTGCCGTCGGCCAGCAGGTCGCCGGAGAGGCTGCCGGCTTCGAGCTCCCGCAGCGTCTCTGCCGGATCGGATGCCCGCCCCGCAACCTGCTGGATGTGATAAAGCCGTTCACGCACCTCCGGAGCCAGCTTCGACTCGCTGACGCTTTCGTCCGCCAGCTTCGACTCCGTAATCGCCCGGTCCTTGATATGGACGGTGCTGACGGCATCGGGCTCCAGCCTTTCAGAATCAATGCGCCGCTCGCCGTTCTTGGCCAGCTCGAGCAGGTCGGGCGCCAGGTGAGAGACCGACACCGTTCCTCTGCGAAGATGGTTTCCGTGCACCGCCTCCGGCTTCAGATGCTTGTCGCCGATGCTTTCCATCCTCAGATGCTCCTCGCCGACGCTGAGCGGGGCCAGCTTGCCGGACGTCACGCTGCCTTCGGCCAGCTTCTCCTCCGTCACCGCCGACGGCCCGATCGCTTCCTCCCGAACGCTGCCGACAGCCAAATGCGTTTCCCCGACCGCTCCTGCGCCGATATGCTCCGACGCGACCGATTCCCGCTTCAGATGCAAGGAGGAGACCGCCTGCTCGCCCAGATGACGCCCGGTGACCGATCCGGCCGCAAGCTTGCTGCCGTTCACGCTGCCGTCCGCCAATTGGCCGGATCCGACGGCGCCCTCGGTCAGGTGCGACTCCCGAACGCTCCCCTCGGCCAGATGGACGGCCAGCACAGATTGCTCCGAGAGATGGCGGCTTTCTACCGAACCGGCGGCCAAGTGCTCCGACCGAACCGCGCCCGCCGAGATTTTCTCCGCTGTCACCGCTCCGTTCGCCAGGCTCGGGGCCGTCACCGCCCCTTCGCTGAAGTGACGCTGCTCGACGGCCTGCGGCTGCAGATGCTTCGAGGAGACGGCCTCAACGGCAAGCGCCCGTTCCGTGACGGCTCCTTCCTGCAGCGCCTTGTCGAACACGGCGTTCTCGGACAGCTTAAGGGCATTGATGCTTCCATCCGCCAGTTTGGCCGAGGTGACCGACCGATCGGCCAGCTTGTCGGTAGAGACGCATTCCGGGGAAAGCTTCAGAGACGTAATCAGATGGTCGGTCAGGTGATGGGAGAACACGGCCCGAATGCCGATCTGCCGTTCCCCGACCGCCCCGGAAGCGATATTTTTCTCCGTTACCGCCTCGTTCTGCAGCGAAGACGTGCCGACCGATCCGTTCGCCAGATGAGCGGCCTCTATCGCCCCGCTGCGAATATGCCGACCGTCGATCGAGTGCTCGGCCACCGCTTCTCCGAGCACCGATCCGGGGCCGAAATGGCGAGGCTGCAGAATGCCTGCCGCCAGTTGATCCGACGTTACGCATTCCTTGGCCAGATGCTCCGTTCTGACCGCAGAGGCCGACAGATGGCCGTCCTCCACCGCATGCCCGGCCAGCTTGGAGGACGTAACGGCCCCATCCGCCAGCTGCGGCGTCCCGACCGCTCCTTCCGAGATATGCCCCGTCTGGATCGAATCGTAGGCCAGTTGAACGCTGCCGACCGCCCTGTCCGCCAGATGAACCCTGCCCACGGACTGTACCGACAGATGCCGCCCGTTCACGGAATCGTCGGCGATATGGCGCTCTTCCACCGCACCGTCGGCCAGCTTCTCCCCTCCGACGCTTCCTTTAGCGATATGCCGCGTCTGCACCGCCTCGTCGGCCAGCTTCGCCGAGACGATGCTCTGGTCCGCGACCTTGGTCGACGTAATAGCCTGATCGACCAGCTTCAGCGTCGTCACCGACTGATCGGCCAGCTTCGAGGCCGTCACCGCTCCGTCCAGCAGATGCTTCGAGCTAACGGCCTCTTCTCCGAGGTGCTCGCCTTTTACCGCTCCCGGCCGAAGATGCTCCGTATGCACCGAGCCGAACGCGAGCTTGCCGCCCTCTACCGTTCGGTCGGCCAGAGCCCTCGTTTCTACCGCTCCGTCCTCGAGATGCTCCGCCGCGACGGACCGCGGAGCCAAGTGCTTTCCCTGCAGCACCCCCAGCGCCACATGGTCGGCCACGATCAGCCCTTCGGTCAGATGCCGGGACTCGATCGCTCCTCTCGCCATCTTCTCCTTCGTCACAGCTCCGTCGCGCAGCTTGGAAGCCGTTACGGAGCCGTCCGCCAGCTTCGAGGTGTCCACGATCTCGTTGGCCAGGTTCTCGCTGCGAATGGCGCCGCTGCGGATTTTCTCGGACGTAATGCTCTGATCCTGCAGCAATTCCGAAGTGATGACGGAGACGTTCAGATGCTTGGACTGTATCGACCGCTCGGCAATTTTATCCGAGCTGATCGTTCTGTCGGCCAGCTTCTCCGACGAGACGCTTCCGTCGCGAAGCTTCTCGCCCGTAATCGACCGATCGCGAATTTTCTGGCCGGAGACCGCATTTTTGGCCAGATGGTCGCCGACGATAGATTCCGAAGCCAGCTTGGAGGAGGTGACCGAACCGTCCGCCAGCTTGATCGCCGTTACGGAAAAGTCCTCCAGCGCGTCGGTGCGGACCGATTCGGCGGACAGGTGCTCGGCCTTCACCGCGAACGGAGCCAGCTTCTCCCCCGTAATGGCCTCGTCCGCTATATCGTCCGTGTAGACGATCGGCGCAGGCCGTGACGGAATTCTCTTCTCCTCCAGCCGGGTCAGACGCGCCTCGCGGTCCGCCGCATCCGGCTCCGGCCGGCTCTGCGTCAGCCCCCCCTCCGAGTCGGCTTCGGCGACGAGCTCCGCCAGCTCGTTCGCGGATTGGACGCTTTCCCGGCGCAGCGCTTCAACAACCGTTACGATATCCGGCGGAGAGACCGGCAGCTCGGTCGCAGGAAGAGTCGCGGCGACGGCCACCAGCTCCCCCGATTCCTCGGAGGCGGGAGCCTCGTCCGAGGCGGGCGAGCCGGCGGAAGACGGAGACGCGCTGGCCGATTTGGCGGCCGGAGTCGGAGCAGCGCTTTCGGAGCCGCTTTTTCTGGCGGAGCCGCGCCTCGCTCTGTCGGCCGCTTGATGCTCCTGCTTCGCGACGGCCGACCCGTGCACGGCGATCGGCTTCGCCTTCGATTTTTGTATGTCATCCAGCCACTTCAGCTCGAGTTTGTTCGGATCGTCGACGTAGTACAGCGGCTTTCGCGATTTAGGAGATTTGCCCGTTCGTTTCTTTTTCATGTTCCTCTCCTTCCTGTTCATCAAATCTTCAGTATCATATGCATCCACCTATAGGCGCGTCACGAGGATGGGCGTCTGTCCGCTCCGCCCGGATGACGCCTCCTCCCCCGGTTTCCGTAGGCTTCCCGTTACGTTATAATGGAAGAACTATCGCCAACCTGTCGCAAGGGAGACTATCCATGGAGAAAATAGAGCTGAAGCCGTCGGACGACATCTGCGAACATTCCGATCTTTCGCTGCCGGACGTCAAGCGGCTGATGATTACCGAGGACGCCGCCGAGAGACTGGCCGAGCTGTTCAAAGCGCTTGGAGATCCGACGAGAGTCCGGCTGATCGGGGCTCTCCTTCATCGGGAGCTGTGCGTTCACGATCTGGCCGAGCTGTTGGATATGGGCCAGTCGGCTGTGTCCCACCAGCTCAGATATTTGCGCAATCTGCGCATGGTCAAGCGCCGCAAAAGCGGCAAAACCGTCTTCTATTCGCTCGACGACTCGCATATCGAGCAGATTTTTATGCAGACGATGCAGCATCTGGAGCATGCTTAAAACGTCTCCCCATCGCCGCAGCCCAAGCATAAACGGCTTACGCCGTCCTTGGGACCGGCGGGATAACGTTTATGTCGGAGGGGATTCAGAGAAGGATAGCGAAATTTATCCTCTCTGAATCACCGAAAAAAAGAGGCGCAAGCTCCCCCGTGAAGGGAGAAGCTTGCGCCTCTTTGTCGGCCTCGGTTCTCAGCCCCGCTGATAGCTCAGCCAGCGCTCGGCCGTATGCCGCCATTGAAAATTTTTCATCACCCGCTCTCGGCCTTTGCGTCCCATCTCCCGCCTAATTTCTTCATTCGCCAGCAAATAACCGATCTGCGCGGCCAGCTCCGGCACGATCGCCGAAGGCTCCTTGGAGACGAGAAACCCGGTTGACCCGTCCACGACGATCTCCTTCATTCCGCCCGCCCGGGTGGCGACGACGGGAAGCTCCGCGGCCATCGCCTCCACATTGACGAGTCCGAACGCCTCCCGGCCGACGGACGGCACGACAGCGACGTCCGCCGCCGCGAGCCACCGGGGAATGTCGCGGTGAGATACGTAGGGCTGAAAGCGGACATGCCTCTTCAGCCGCCTAGCCATTCGATGCAGACGTTTGACGTACCCGGTCTCCCTGTGCGAGCCGTATCTGGCGCTGCCCACGATGACAACGAGCGCGTCGGGCACGATCGCCAGCAGAGACGGAATCGCGGCGATCAGATGGTGAACGCCCTTCTGGGGGACAAGCCGGCCGACGTAGATGGCGACCGGACGGCCCCCCCAGCCGTAGCGGGAGCGCATTTCCTCGCGCATGGCGGCGCCCTCGGCCGTCGATCTTCCGAAAAAGCGCGAGCTGTCCACTCCCAGGTGGTTCACCCGGATTTTGTCCGACACTTGAGGCACATGCTTCAAAATATAGGAGCGAAGAAACTCGCTGTTGACCTGAATATAGTCGGCCGCCTGTAAGCAGGCTTTTCGCTTCAAGGGGGTTAAATACGGGCGGGTAATAAAGGTGGTGGAATGCAAATTCAGCCCGATTCGGCTGCCCGGAAACCGCCTCTTCAGCAGAGGAACCCACAGCGGACGGTTCTCGACCTGAATGACGTTCGGCTTCGATTGGGTCAGCCTTCGGCACACGCGGCGGAAATACTCGCTTTTGCTCGCGGCCGGATATCTGACCACCTTGACGCCGTGCAGAGTTCCCCTGGCCGGCAGCCTCGTCCCTTTCCGACCGTAGATCGTTGCGTCGACATGCGGCTGCATGGCGGGAACGACCTTTTCGACGACGCGTTCGACGGATCCCCCCATGGCCGAAGGGACCGGGTACGCGCCCGGAGTAATGAATGCGGCTTTCAGCATCGTCCATCTCCCTCGCCTGGTCTCTGTCCGAAAGACGGCCATGCCGTCCGGAGACCAGTCCATCGCTCCAGCATATACGCCGGTCGGACAAATGGATACGGCGGCTACCCCGGCGGCGGTCAAAGGGGCTATTGCACTTTACTCGGCGTTATGTCACAATTCTCGGGAATACGTCTATCGATAAAGGAGGGGCTCGGCCATATGACTCGTTGGCTGCTGCGCATGACGACGGAGTTGTCCTCGCGCAAATTCGTCTCCCGCTTGACGGGGCGCTTCGCCAAATCTTCCTTCAGCCGGCGCCTGATTCCCCGCTTTGCGGCTCTGTACGGCATTCCTGTCGAGGAAGCGGAAAAAAACATAGAAGACTATCGTTCGCTGAACGATTTTTTTTCGCGCCGGCTCAAGCCCGGCCTTCGGCCGGTCGATTCCGCGCCGGATGCGCTGACCAGTCCGGTCGACGCGCTCATTACCGGGTGCGGCGTCATCAAAGACGGCATGATGCTTCAGATCAAAGGACAAGACTACACCGTCGAGGAGCTGCTTAACGGTTCGCCGAGAATCGCCCAATATCGTCAAGGATACTTCTGGGTGCTGTATTTGAGCCCGACCGACTATCATCGCATCCATTCCCCTTGCGACGGCCAGATCGTGGAAAGCGAGCCTATTCCCGGCAAGGTATACCCCGTCAACGACTTCGGACTTACCTCGATGCGCCGAGTGCTCTCCCGCAACGAGCGCCTCGTCACGTACATCCGCCACGAAAGCGGCGAAGTCGCCGTCGTCAAAGTCGGGGCGATGAACGTCAGCAGCATCCGCTATGTCGAACCCAAGCCCGACCGTCTGAGCCGAGGGGACGAGCTGGCCTATTTCGAATTCGGCTCCACGATCGTTCTGCTGACCGAGGACGGCACGCTCCGCCCGCGTCCGGATTTGAAAACCGGAGACCGGGTTCGGATGGGAGAACGGCTCGGGACGCTGATCTTCTGACCGTCCGAGCTTTCGCGGAGGAAGCGGTCCGAGGCGTCGGCTAGCGGATTTCCGACGGGCTTTTTCCCGTATACTGCTTGAATTGCCGGCTGAAAAAGAAGATGTCGCGGTAGCCGAGCGCATCGGCGACCTCGGTCACGTTCATCCCCGCGTGCAGCAGCAGATGCTGCGCCCGCTCGATTCTAGCGCGGATCATATACGTCTGCACGGACATGCCGATCAGTTCCTTGAACTTGATCGAGAAGTAACGGGACGACAGCCCCGCCCGCTTGCCCAGATCCTCCACCCGGTGAGCTTCCCCCGGATGCTGCAAAATATAGTTGGCAACTTCCCGGATGCTCTCGCTGAGCTGATTGCTGGCTTTGCGTTCGACGGGCTCCTGCCGGTCGTACCGAAGCAGATGAATGATCAGCTGCTTCAGAATGAGCTGGGCCTCGATGTCCGCCGCATAGGTTTTCACCAGAAACAGACGCACGTACTTGGACAGCAGCTGTTCGAAATCGAAAGAATCCTCCAGCACCCGATACGGCTGCGGCACTTCCTGGACCGGCTCGCTCACGTCGAAATGAATGTACGTGAGCACGAGCGGCTTTTGCGGATTGTGGGTCGCCCACGTATGATCCCCTTTGCGAAAGAGAAAGCAGCTTCCCTTGCCCAGCGTATACAGCTTTCCGTTCAGGGACAGCTCCCCTTCCCCGCTCCAGACGTAGAAGATGTCGTAGTTGGCGAGCGGCTTTTCCCGTTTCTGCCATTTCCACCCCGGCTCGCATGAAATTTTCGCGAAAGCGGGAAGCAGGACGAACGATGTAGGCGATAGATTAATCATGAACCTTTCCTCCTTGTTCCGGCCCTGCTCCAAGAGCGTTCAGCGCAAGAGCCGCCTGACGAATACGACGAATGCCTTCTTCAATCTGCCTTTCGGTCAGATGGGCGAACCCGAACAGCGCCGAAGGCGGCCGCTTCTCTTCGCCGGGCCCTGCCAGCGGGATGTCGTAAACCGCGCCATCCTTCCACTCCGTGCCCCGATGCGCACATTCTTCGGCCAGCAGCCGATAGTCTGCTTCCGTTCCCTCCCACCTGGCGTAGACGTGCAGCCCGGCATCGGACGGAACGGCCGTGAACAAGCCTTGCAGATTCGCGGCCAGACTGGACCGGAGCTTGTTCTCGAGCTTGCCGAGAACGCGGCGCATCTTGCGCATATGTCTATCGTAGCCGCCCGAGGACATCCAGTTCGCCAGCGCCAGCTGCTCCGCAATCCCCGTCGGATAAGGGTCGTACAGCTTCTTGGCCAGCAGGAACGGCTGCATCAGCTCCTTCGGCAAAACCGCGAAGCCGATTCTCATGCTGGCGCTCATCGAGCGGGAGAACGTGCCGACATAGACGACCCGTCCTTCCCGGTCGAGCGCCTTGAGCGGCTCGAGCGGACGGCCGCCCCAACGGAAATCGCTGTCGTAATCGTCTTCGACGATCCAGGCCCCGCGTCTGGACGCCCAGGCCAGCAGCGCCTGTCTCCTCTCGTAGCTGAGCACGACGCCCGTTGGAAACTGCCGGGTAGGCGTCACGAACAGCAGCTCCGCGTCCCAGTCCCGAGGCACGATGCCGCCGCTGTCGGTTCGCTCCGCGATGATGGCCGCTCCCGTCGCCAGCAGCGCATTCCTCGTGCCGGCATAGCACGGATTTTCGATCACTGCCGTCTTTCCTTCCTCCAGCATCAGATGGGCCAGCAGCGCGATCGCCTGCATCGATCCGGAGGTAATGACGATGTCGTCCTCCCGGCACGGAATGCCCCGTTCCCGGCGCAATCTGCCGGCGATCGCCTTGCGCAGCGCCAGGCTTCCTTCGCTGCCCTGCCCGTAGAATGCGCCCGACTCCCCGAAGCTTCTCCACTGCTGGGCGACCTCCGACTTCCATTCCTGCCAAGGGAACCGCTTCGGGACGAGCCCGGCCGGCACGAACGAGACGGTCTCTTCCCCTGCCGGAAGCTGCGGCTTGGGCGCCGGGGCGACCGGCTGCAGCTCCAGCAGACGGAGTCCCCAGCTCGCAAGCCGGGGAGGCTGCCGAACCGATGCGCCTCGGCCGGCCTCTCCGCCGGCGGCCCAATGGGAGACAGCCCCTTCCGGATCCGCTCCCGCGACGAACGTTCCCTGACCGACGCCGGCCTGAACAAACCCTTCTGCGGACAGCATCTCGTACGCCAAGCTGACGCTTCCCCTCGATAACCCGTACAGGGCGGCCAACTGCCGGGTCGACGGCAGCTTCTCGCCGGGCGCCAGCGTCCCTTCCATGATCGCTTCCCGAATCGCCAAGTACATCGCCAAATGCTTGCTGCCGCAATCGGAAAGCTTGGCGAAGTAGGCAAAGGGCGATGACATACGGCTCCCCTTCTTTTCTCGATAAAATGGACCAGTCATTTTACTGTAAAATGGATCTTTTCACTTGTCAATGCAGGACGTACACTGTTCATCATTCCAGAAAAGGGAGTGGATTCGTATGAGAAGAAAAGAGTTTAAAGCCGAGGAGCAGGCATGCATCGACTTCCTGGCGGAGAAGCACGACGGCGTGCTGACGTTCTCCGGGGCCGACGGCTGGCCGAAGGCGGTTCCTCTGAACTACGTCTGGCACGACGGAGCCGTCTATTTTCACGGAAGCAAGCAAGGGGAGAAGATGGCCGGAATCGCGGAAAATCCGCGCGCCGAATTCGTCGTCTATCAAGCGCATGCCTTCATCCCCTCTTATTTTTCCGATCCTTATCTCGCCTGCCCCGCAACCGTCTTCTTCCGCTCGGTCCGCATTCGCGGCACGGTCTCTCAAGTCGACAACGCCGAGGAGAAGGCGGAGGCGCTCGCCGAGCTGCTGCGCAGCATGCAGCCGGAGGGAGGCCATGCGCCCATAGACGCGTCGGATCCCCGCTACCTCCCTTCGCTGCGCGGGGTGGCGGTCATGCGCCTCGACGCGGAGAGCATGACGGGCAAGTTCAAGTTCGGCCAGAACGTTCCCGGCGCGAAGAAGGAGAAGATCCTGGAGGGGCTGCGAGAGAGAGCTTTGCCCGGGGATGCGGATACGATCGCGCGCATCCGGAGCATAGACGAAAATCGATAAAATCTCGCTCCTTTTTTTCGTAGAAAACGCTTCAATGCAATGACGCTGTTCGGTCAATGGTGTATAATATCACCTAATGACGATTGGAAGGATGAAAGTGATGAATCCCCTTGCTCAGCAGTTGAACGAGACGATCGCCCGCGACAACCCGCACGCCGTCGAAATGCTTTCCAGTCTGGGAAAGGCCATGTACATGCCCAAGCTCGGTATTCTGAGCCAATCCGCCGAAGCGAAGCAGAAAGCGGGCACTTACAACGCCACAATCGGAATCGCGACCGAGGGCGGCAAGCCTATGCATCTGGAAGTCATTCAGGAAACGCTGTCCGCCTACGATCCGAAGGATCTGTACGAATATGCCCCGCCCGGGGGCAAGCCGGAGCTGCGCACGATCTGGCGCGATAAGATGCTGGCGGAAAACCCTTCCGTCGAAGGCAAGAAGATCAGCCTGCCGGTCGTGACGAACGCGCTGACGCACGGCCTGAGCATCGTCTCGGACTTGTTCGTCGACGAAGGCGACGCCGTCGTCGTGCCGGACAAAAACTGGGAGAACTACGAGTTGACCTTTAGCGTCCGCCGCGGCGCCGACATGGTTTACTATCCTTTATATAGCGCGGACAACCGGTTCAACTCGGAGGGGCTGCGCGAGGCGCTGCTCTCCCGCAAGGAGAAGGGGAAAGCGATCGTCCTGCTCAACTTCCCGATTAACCCGACCGGCTATACGCCGGGAGTCGAAGAGGGCCGAGCCATCGTCGCAGCCATTCGGGACGCCGCCGAGGCGGGCGTTAACGTCGTCGCCGTTACCGACGACGCCTATTTCGGCCTGTTCTTCGAGAACTCCTTGCAGGAATCGCTGTTCGGACAGCTTAGCGGCCTGCACGAGCGGGTGCTGGCCGTCAAGGTCGACGGCGCGACGAAAGAGGAATACGTATGGGGCTTCCGCGTAGGCTTCATTACCTACGGCGGACTGAGCGAAGCGAGTCTGGCCGCGCTGGAGCAGAAGACGATCGGCAACATTCGGTCCACGATCTCCAGCGGGCCTCATCCTTCGCAGACGTTTATTTTGAGGGCGCTCAAGTCGGACCGCTTCCAGGCCCAGAAGGAAGCGAAGTTCCGCATTATGAAAGGCCGCGCCAACAAAGTCAAGTCGCTGCTCGACAGCGGCAAGTACGGGGACGTATGGACCTATTACCCGTTCAATTCCGGCTACTTTATGTGCCTGAACCTGACGGTGGACGCGGAAGCCGTCCGGCAGCGTCTTCTGGACGCCTACGGAGTCGGCACGATCGCGCTGGGCGAGACCGATCTTCGCGTCGCTTTCTCCTGCATCGAGGAGTCCGATCTGGAAGATTTGTTCGACCGAATCTACCAAGCGGTGCTGGACGTCAAAGCTGGCAACGCCTAACTTCAAAGGGGATTTCACAAGCAAGAGGCTTCACGGCATTCCGGCTATCGCGCCGGCCGGG
This sequence comes from Cohnella hongkongensis, assembly GCF_042654645.1. Taxonomy (NCBI): domain Bacteria; kingdom Bacillati; phylum Bacillota; class Bacilli; order Caryophanales; family Paenibacillaceae; genus Cohnella; species Cohnella hongkongensis. Next base: position 424,534 of record NZ_JBHSEP010000001.1, read on the forward strand.
AAGCCTCTTGCTCTGCTGCCGGCCGAAGTCCCGTCCGCGCAGCCGCCTTTCGATACTCCGTCTATTCGTCGTCCTCGTCTCGATGCCTCGCGATGCTCCGCGGCATCCACCATCCGCACCAGAAAAGTCCGAAAGCGAGCGCGGCCAGCCCGTAATCGGGCCGCAGCCAGGCCGAAGGGTCCGCCCCCTCCGGCGCCGCTCCCAGCTTTGCCGTCGCCAGCCCTGCCGCTCCGATCGTCAGCACCGCCAGAAGGCCGGCCGCGCGGGCTACCGCTGCAGCCGCCTTCAGCTTCTCTTGCGGAGAAAGCGGCAGCGTATCGACCGTCTCCACAAAACGAACCCTCTTCAGCTCGCTAAGCTGCAGCCCGCACACGACAGCCGATACGCCCAGCGCGATCGCGTCCGCCAAAGCGCTGCCCGATACGGCCATCACGAGACAGGTGACGACCACCCATCTCCATAAAGCGCCGAACGTCTCCCCCCGCAGGAAAACTTTGGCATACAGAAAGTGCCATGCCCACCGTCTGCTCCAGGGAATCCAGTCTCCCGTCCAGGCGATCCACCGCCGATACGCCGGCTTGGCCGACTCGGAGGGCACGTCCACGAACCAGCTGAGAAACCCCATCCATTTGCGCCGGGTCGCCGCCTCCTCCTCGATCAGCCGTTCCCAGGGGAGCGCGTGCTGCGCGGGCAGCCGCCAAAGCAAATTCAGCAGCGCCGCGCACAGCGCCGCGAACGCGACGCCGGCCGGCATCGGATAGAGCAGCAGGGCGGCGACCGACAACGCCGTCAGCAGCGTTCGGACCGCCTTCAGCCCGAGACGCCAGCCGCGCGACGCCAGCCGTCGCTCGCGCCAGCCCCCGTAGACGTTGTGGGCCGCCAGCAGCGCCAGAAAGACGGCCAGCAGGACGACGGGATGGTTATCGGCCAGCTCCGACGTCTGCGGAGAACGAATATAGATCGGCGCGTACAGCGCCGATGCGGCCAACGTCCGCAGAACGCCCGCGACTGTCGCGCGGCGCAAAGCTTCGTTCACGTATCGGCCGGCTACGCGATTCTCCATCGCCATCAGAAAAACCGGATCTGCGGGACGCATATAAGTGCGGAGCGGCGCGCGCAGCGCCGCAAGCGAGAGAACGACGACGCCGACCTCGCGGGCAGGCCAATGGTCGGGAACTGCCCGGATCAGATCCGAATACCCGATCAGCGCCGCAAATAAAATCGCGGAAGCGAACAGCCCGAACCCGCTCTGGAACACATAGCGGAAATACGGCACGATTTCCCGCCGGAACGCGGCGGCGCGTTCGCGCCGAAGGGTACGCAGGAAGCCGAGCTGCTCCTCGTGCGTCCTCTTATCCACCGGCGCGGCCCCCTTCCGCAGCTTCGACAAGCGCCTCGAAAGCGTCGTCCAGCGTCGCTTCCGCGCCGGTGCAGCCGGCCTTCTCCTTGACCGCCCTCGGCGTGCCTTCCGCGATGAGGCGCCCCTTGTGCAGCACGACGAGACGATCCGCCTTGCGCTCCAGCGCCGACAAAATATGCGAGCTGAGCAATATCGCCGTGCCCTGCTCCCGAACCTCGTCCAGCGCCCCGACCAGGCCCCGGATCGCCAGCGGATCCAGCCCCAGGAACGGCTCGTCGATGATCAGCAGCGCCGGACGGACGAGCAGCGCGTTCATGAGCATAACCTTCTGCTTCATCCCTTTGGAGAGCGTATCCGGCAGCGCCTTCATCGCCTCCGTCATCCGGAACGTCCTCGCCAGCTCGTCCGTCCGTTCCTCCGCCGCGCCCTTATCGATCCCGTAGGCCATCGACGTCCAGCGCAGATGCTCCCTCACGGTCAAGTTCGGGTACAAGGACGGCTGCTCCGGCACGTAAGCGATCGAGGTGCGGTATAGCTCCCTGTTCTCCTCCAGCGTCGCCCCGGCGACTCGAACCTCCCCGCTGTGCGGAACCATCAGGCCCAAAATATGCTTGATCGCCGTGCTTTTGCCGGCTCCGTTCAATCCGATCAATCCCAGCAGCTCGCCGCCGTTCAGCGTCATCGATACGTCGTGTAGAACCGGCCGGCGCCGGCTGTAGCCCCCCGTGAGGGCCGTCATCTCAAGCGTCGGTCCGTTCGCCTTCCTTTGCCCGGATTCCACCGATCTCCATCCTCCCCGATACGGGCACTCATGTCCTCTGTTTCCCTCTATTATAGCGGGAGAGGATGCGGCTTACAAAAAAGCCGGCTTCATACGATGAAATTGGTGTGATCGATTCGGGTTCTCACGTTCACGGTAATGCGGCAGTCGGGGTACATTTCGCTCCATCGATCCTTAATTTGTTTCCATTCCTTCGGATGCTTCCGGTGGACATGCTCCCCGACGCCGAGCAGATCGGTTCCGCGCTGTTGGGAGAACGCGATAAAGGCGCCGATCTGTTCCGCGATCTCCGCATTCAGCTGTTTCTCCCAGTCGTCGATCAGGTCGCGAGTTACGGGCCGTTCTTCGCACGGTTGGCCGACCAGATTCATGTCCGCGTCGACTTCGATGCGGATGACGGGAATTCCGGATTCGCCGATCGACGTCACGATCCGGCTGTTGCTTCTCGTATTCTCGAAGGCGACCGTTCGGCTCGGCTTGTCTGCGCAGACCAGCTTCTCGGACGAGCCCTTCATGCGGTTCGCCGCGCGGAGATAGCCTTTGCTGAGCCGGGCGGGCATAAAGCCCGCCAACCGGTCGCCCCGGAACGCGTAAAACCCGACGGCTTTAAGCAGGCTGTCCGTTCCGCCGTTTTTGTTCTTCAGCACTTTGACGGCCGGAATGGCCATCTCGGGAAAGCCGTTATTCCGGTTCTTGTACAAGTCGAGCAGAGACGTCTGCGCGGTCAGCGCCGTATTCTTCCCCCCTTCGGCCAACCCTCTCAAGGCCTGCGCGCTGATCGACGCGTTCGGCACCTCCACCTCTAACACATCCGAAGCCTGCCCGTCGATCATGAAGAAGAGAGTCGTATTGCGGAACTGCCGAAAACGGCGAAACGAATCGATCAGATCGTCGATGCCTCGCTGCGCCATTTTCTTGCTGATTACGATCGACGTCGTCTGCCCCCACAACAGCGTGCGATCCGACTTGACGCGCATCAGCCGGACCGCTTCGTAGAAGTTGCTGCCTTCCCCGGTCAGCATAAACGTTCGGTTCTGCATCCCTTTCGGCTGCTGTTGTCCGGACGCCAGTCTGGCGATTTCCGCCGACACCTTCATCCTCCCGTTCTTCCCGGCATCCAGAGCGACAGAATGGACGATATGAATTTCGTTCAGCTCCAGACTGCCCGTGCAGCCCGAACACGCCAGCGCGAGGACGGCCAAAATTCGCGCGAACCGCCCTGCCCTTCTCATTTGTCCCCGCCTCTGAATCGATACGGATTTATCGCCCGAAACAGCGTCGGACGCTTGGCGTTCCAGGGGATCGGACGGCGTACGACGACGTCCGTCAGCTCCCGCGCATTCAGTGGAGCTGCCGGCCCCAAATACGGAACCCCGAAGGAGCGCAGCGAAGCCAGATAGGTCAGCATTACGATAACCCCGGCCACGATGCCCACATAGCCGAGCAGGGAGGCGAGGAACGTCATCCCGAATTGAAGCAGACGGATGGCGTAATTCATCGCGTTCGGAGGCAGCGTGAACGTGCAGATGCCCGTCAACGCCGCCACGATGACCATGATCGGCGACACGATGCCCGCCTCCACCGCTGCTTGCCCGAGAATAAGCGCGCCAACGATGCTGACCGCCTGACCAATCTGCTTGGGCATCCGAATGCCCGCTTCGCGCATAATTTCGAACGCGAACATCATCACGTAGCTCTCCACGACGGCAGGGAAGGGCACGGGCTCCTTGGCGGCGGCGATGCTCTGAAGAAGCGCGGTTGGCACCAGCTCGTGGTGAAAGGTCACCGTCGCCACATAGAAAGCGGGCAGCAGCATCCCGAGCAATCCGCAGAAAATCCGAAGCATGCGGAGCAAGGAGCCGATATAGAAGTTCCAAAAGTAATCTTCGCCTACCTGAAAAGCCTGCAAAAAAACGAAGGGAAGCAAAATGACGAACGGGGTGCCCTGGACGAGAACGGCGATTCGCCCGTCCATCAGCGCGCCGACGACCCGGTCCGGCCGTTCGGTCGACTCCACCATCGGAAACATCGTGCCGCGATGATCGGCGATCCATTCCTCAATGTAGTTGCTTCCGACGACGTAGTCGGCGGCAATCTCGTCGATTCTTCGATGGAGCTCCTTCAAAATCTGAGGATTCGTAATTCCCCCGACCGATAGAACGGCCAGACCGATCGGGCTCTGGCTGCCGATCTTGCGATGCTCGACCTTCAGGCGCGGAGACGGACAATAATAGCGGACGAGCGCCACGTTGTTGGACAGAGATTCGGTGAACCCGCTTCTCGGCCCTTTGACTGTCGATTCGCTCGACGGCTCTTCGACGCTCCTGAGCTGAACCCCCAGCAGTTTGACCGCTTCGGCGCCGGGCGGGTCCGAGAACAGCAGCACCGCGTGTCCGGCCGCCAGACTTTCCGCCGCTTGCCGGAACGAGGACAATCGGGCTCCCCTTCCGAATGCGAATCCCTTGTCGACGAATTCTTCCAGATGGGCCAGCAAAGCCTCCAGACTGCGGATGTCAATCATGCCGGTCAAATAAGCGATTTTGACCGGACATCCCGACGGAAGCTCCCGATCGATGAACGTCAAGTCTTCGGTGTGCTGCATCGTTTCTCGGATCCGCGCGGCATTCTCCGCCAGATCGGCCGTAAATTCCGTACGCCGTCCGCTCATGCGCTCACCTTCGGCTCTCCGCCGTCCCCTCGCATCCACGCGATAAGCAGAAGACCAACGGGAATCACCAGCTGGAATAAGCAGAAATACCAGGCTTGCTTATCGTAGAAGTCGCCCAGCTCGACCATTCCCCACACTTTGAATCTGGCGCAGACGTAGATGCCTGCGGCCATCGGGATCAGGAAAAGACGCGGCCTCCCCAGCTTGAGCAGATCGGCCAGCCCTTGCTGGGCGGACCAGAGGTATACGGTTAATTTGATAAAAGAGCTCATCACCCAGACGGCGACGAGAGCGGCGTCGAACCGTTCGATATGGCGAAACAGACGGATGTTCTGAATAAGGCTGACGCTCGGATAGGTGAACGTCTCGGACGTCTTCGCTCCGAACAGCATCGTGCAGGACAGCACGGACAGCAGAAGCAGCACCGTCGTAACCGCCACCGCGCCGAACGCGTACATCGGGGTTTTTTTCGTACGGCGAACGTGGTTCAGAATCATCGAGATAAACATGAGATCCCCCAGCCATGAAGCGACGGGAACGATGCCGGATAACGGCTCGAGCCACCCGTTCTCGAGAACGGGGAGCAAGTACTCCGGATGGTACTGCCACACCAGCGAGACGTAGATGCCCATAAAGGACGCGACGACGACGAACAAAATGATTTCCGACACGCGGCTGAACGCCTCAAGCCCGCGGAACACGGCATAAGCGCCCATCACAATTCCGGTGAGCAAGTATCCGGACTGCGGAATGTCCGGGTTCAGCGCGATGATGAAAAAATGGGCGAATTCGCGCAGCACCCATGCCGTAATGTCGATAAAATAAAAGACGAAAACGACTGCCAGCAGGCCGCCGATCCACGGTCCGAGCAGATGCTTGCAGATGCGGACCAGATTTTTGTCCGGATAGAGCCGGTTCAGGGTCAGAAAGACGGACACGTTCAAGAGGCCGACCAGGCCGCCCGCGAGAACGAGAAACCACGTATTGCGTTCGGCATATCGGACCAAGGTGGCCGGCGCGTACAAGCTGGACGTTCCGATGGTCGAAATGATGATCAGGGCCATCAATTGAAAATTGCTGATCACGGTGCTGCGTTCCATATCGTACCATCCTTTCGATGGCATAGTATGCTCAGCGAACCGTATTTTTACTCCGAATAGGGAAGGGTCTCTCGCGGAAGGGTAGAGTCGGGAGGTGGTTGGGCATGCAAGCCTATCGGCTCGCCTATGCGGCATCCGGCGTCTGGCTGATCGCCTTATCCGTCTGGCTGTCGGATTACAGACGGTATCGAGCGCTCTCGATCGAGACATGGGGCTTTATTCTCGTCGAAGCGCTGACGCTGCTGCCCGTTTTTCTGGTTCTGATCTTGGCGGAGCTGTGGCGAAAAAGGAAAAGCGGCGGCGTCAGGGATCGTCCCTGACCCGCCGCTGTCGACGCTTGTCCGTCCTTGCCGGACGTTACGATTGGATCTCGATCGACTGCACGACGCTGTTCGCCCCCCGGATGACGACGCTTGCGTTGGGCGACAGTCCGGCGCCGCCGCTGATCGCGACGTTCGGATCGACGTTGTAGATGACGATGTGGGCCGATCCGTCCATCGTTTTGTGCAGGGAGATCGTCTCCAGCTTGCCGTTCGAGTCCAGCGTGTAGGTGCCGAGAACCCCGCTGTCGACGAACGGCGCGCTCGTCTGGGCCGATTTCGTCACTTCGATGAACACCGCCTTTCCCTGGTGCGTGCGCACAAGCGCCTCGTCGCCGGAGCGCAGAGCGGAGAGGGGAGCTTTGACGTTGTCCCGGAAAATAAACACCTGGGCATCGACCGGCACCGTGACCGCCGTTCCGTCCGGGCGGGTCACCGTTAAAGTCTCGCCGGCGATCGACTGGATCGTCCCGACGATCGCCTGCGATCTGCCCTCCTCCGGAAGCTGCTGATCGACGCGGTCCAGCAGCGAAGCGAGCTCAGCCCGAGTGACGGGGCGGTTCGGCTGGAACGTTTTGTCGTTGTAGCCCTGAATCAGATTTTTCTCCAGCGCCACCGCAATATAGCCGACCGATCCCGCCGGGATGTCCTTCGCATCGCGGAACGGCAGCTCCGTGTCCATCTTTTTCTTCGCTTCGCCCTCCAGCTTCATCGCCTTGACGAGCAGAACGGATGCCCAGAGCCGACTGGCCGGCTTATCCGGCTGAACTGCGGCATCCATCTCGGAGAACAGATCGTTCTCCAGCGCCACTGCGACGTAACCGACCGCCCAGCCGTACTTTTTCTTCAGCTGCTCGAAGTCCTTGAAGTTCAGCTTGGCGTTCTGATGCTCCGGCTTCTCGGCCTCTTCCTTGAGCCCCAGCAGCCGGACCGCAGCGACCAGAGCCTCGATCCGGCTAATGTTGTTGCGCGGTTTGAAGCTGCCGTCTTCGTAGCCGTTGAATACGCCCTTGGAGGCGAGCCGAATAATCGGCTCATAAGCCCATTTCCACTCTTTTCCGTTCAAATCTTTATAGTTCAAAAAAATGCCGGGCTTGCCTTTCTTGTTATCGTTCCCTTTTTTCTGGCCTTGATCGAATTTCGCCGAAGCCATCGTCGCTGCAGCGCCGCTTGCAAGCAGGGTCAGAGCCAGCGTTGCCGCCGCCGTTTTCTTAAGAACCGGTTGCATTTGTTTCATCGTGAAGTCTCCTTTGCCGCAATCGTATTCACGGGAAGGGCCCGCCTTACTAGCATTCAGGGAAAGCCGCCTATCTGGCAAGGCCCAAAACGCGAAATAAGGCTGAAGTAGGAAACGTTCGCCGAGAACGGAAACCGGGCGTGAATAAATCCGATTCCTTCGTACCATGGTATAAAGAACCATGCCCGTAAGGAGAGTGCCTATGCGCAACCGCTCGTTCATTGTTTTGGCGGGCTTAGCCGCCGCCTGTTGGTTGATGGCCGCGTCCGCGTCTGCATCCGCGGTCGCACATCCCCAATCTCCGTTTCACTTCGGATTCAAGAAAAGCCGCGAAGGCAGCCTGCCGTCCATCGCGCAGGAAGGCTTTATGGACGTTCTGCGACGGCAGGAAGCGATCTTCCTCGGCAATACGGCAAGCAAAGAGCTGTATTTAACCTTCGACAACGGCTACGAGAACGGCTTTACTCCGCGCATTCTCGATGTTCTCAAGGACAAGCAGGCGCCGGCCGCCTTTTTCGTCACCGGTCATTTCGTGAAGGATCAGGCGGAGCTGGTGCGGAGAATGGCCCGTGAAGGCCATCTGATCGGCAACCACTCCTGGAGTCACCCGGACTTGAGCCAGGTCGGCTCCGATCGCATTCGCAGCGAAATGGATCAGGTGAAGCACTCGGTCGCACAGCTGACGAATGAGACGGAGATGCGCTTCATGCGCCCGCCCCGGGGCATTTTCAGCGATCGAATGCTGGGCGTCTGCAGGGAGCTGGGCTACACCGGCGTATTCTGGTCGGTCGCTTACAAGGATTGGGACGTCAACGCCCAGAGAGGCTGGCGCTACGCCTACGACAGCGTCATGGGGCAGCTTCACCCGGGAGCGGTCATTCTGCTGCATTCGGTCTCCCGGGACAACGCCGAGGCGCTCGGACGCATCATCGACTCCGCCCGCGCCCAAGGCTACGAATTCAAAAGCTTGAACGAGCTGAAGACGAGAACGTACCGCTGAACGGATGCTCGGAATCCAAGCATAAACGGCTTAAGCCGTCCGCGTTTTTGTCGGAGGTGATTCAGATCAGGATAGCGTATTTTATACTTGCTGAATCACGAAAAAACAAGCCATCGCTCCGCCTCGATCCAAGAATCGTGAGGCAGACGATGGCTTGCCGCTTTTAGTTCTGACCAGGCGGCGAAGACGCTTCGCGCTTGGCCTTCAGCCACTTCGGCGCGCCCTTGTTCTTCTGATCGCGCGCGCGCTCGGACTTCGACTTGCCCGGCTTGGGCTTGGCCGCCGGGGCTGATCTGGCCGGAGGCTGAAGCTTGCCCGCCGGCTTTCCCTCCGCCTTCGTCCGTTCGCGAGTAAGCCGCGTCTCGCCGTCCGGCGCGCCCGTGCCGGGAGCGGTCGTCTCATCCGCTCTCGGCTTCCGGACCGGCCGCCCGTCTCCAGACGCTGCCGGCCCGCCGGACGGCTTGCGGCCCGGAACGGAGCCTCGACGCTTCGAGCCCTCCTCGTAGTCCACGACCCGGCCCTCGTACAGCATTTTCGGCTCTATCGCAATCTTTAACTGCTTCTCCAGCTTGTCGACGATAAAGCGCTCCTCCGGGGCGATCAGCGTAACGGTAGTGCCCGGCCTCCCCATTCTCGCCGTGCGGCCGGACCGGTGAACGTAGTGGTCCGCATCTAGCGCGGGCTCCAGCTGGATGACGAGGGGCAGGCCGGGCAGATCGATTCCTCTGGCGGCAACGTCCGTCGCGATCAGCAGCTTCGTGCGGCCCTGGCGGAAGCGCTGCATCGTCTCCCCTCGCTCCTGCCCCTTCGTATCCCCGTACAGCGCGTCAACCGACAAGCCCTCGTAGCGGAGCTTGGCGAGCCATTCGCCGATTTTCTCCGTATCGTTCACGAACAGCAGCGCCGAGGAAGGCTTCAGATGGCGGACAAGCTTCTGGACCAGGCCGATCTTGTCGCGCCGGTCTCCGAGGAAATACCAGTGCTGCAGCGTCGGAGACAGCCCGTTCGCCTCCTCTCCCTCCGTCACGTCCGACACCCACGGCTCTTTCTGCCATCTCGCCTCCGCTTCCCTCATCGCTTTCGAGCGGGTCGCCGACACGAACACCGTCTGCCGCTTGTGAGCGCACTGCTTAAGCAGATGTTCGACGTCGTTTCGCCCCCCGAGGGCGAAGATTCTGTCCGTCTCGTCCACGACGACGAAGCCGACCGTATGCAGCGACAGCTTGCGCGTATTCGCCACCTCGCGCACGCGCCCCGGCGTCCCGACGATCAGCGCCGGCTTGCTCTTCATCCGTTCAAGCTGCCGCGCGAGCGACGCTCCGCCGATTAGCGCGGCGGCTTTAATGCCGAGCGGCTGACCGTAGGCCTCCGCCTCCCTCATAATCTGCATCGCCAGCTCCTGGGTCGGCGCCAGAATGAGCGCCTGCGCCTCCTTGCGCGAGCCGTCGATTCTTTGCAGCACCGGCAGCAAGTACGCCAGCGTCTTGCCCGTTCCCGTCGGAGAGATCAGGACGCCGTCCTGACCTGCCAGCAGCACGGGAAGCGCCTGCCGCTGCACTTCGGAAGGCTCATTCACTCCCGAAGCCGCCAGCTTGGCGGCCAGCGTCTCGTTCAACCCCAATGCGGTAAACTCCATTCCTTCAACCCCTTATCTGTTGCCCGCTATTTGCGGTTAAGCAGCTTCCCGAACAGCGCCTGGCCGATCCGGGGAAACAGCAGCATAAATTTCGCGCCGGCCGCTGCGGTCCAAGGCAAGTCCAGCTCCGGCCGGCGCGTCTCGATGACCGAGACGATCGCTCGGGCGACTTTGTCCGGCGGCAGCATAAACCAGCCCACATTTCGCACGTATTGACCGCTCGGGTCCGCGCGGTCGAAGAACGGCGTATCGACCGGCCCCGGATTGACCGCCGACACCGCGATGCCTGTGCCTTGCAGCTCCTGGCGCAATGCGTTCGTAAAGCCGAGAACGGCATGCTTCGTCGCGCAGTACGCCGTCGACTTCGCGGTCGCCATCTTCCCGGCCATCGAAGCGACGTTAACGATATGACCGTTCCCGGCCTCCAGCATGTACGGCAGCGCCGCTTGCGCGCAGCGAACCGCGCCCAAATAGTTGACGTCCATCATGTCCTGAAAATGGGAGATCGGCACGTCCGGCGCGAACCGGACGAACTCTCCGTAGCCGGCATTGTTGAGAAGAACGTCGATTTTCCCGTACCGATCGACGACCCGCGCCGCCGTCTCCCGAACCTGCTCGTCCGACCGGACGTCCATTCCGTACAGCGCATGCTCGCCGGGGATAGTCGCCGACAGCTTTTCCAGTTTATCCACGGAACGGGCCGTCAGAACCGGGATCGCTCCCCGCCTCGCCAGAAGCTCGGCAGTCCTCGCGCCGATGCCGCTCGAAGCTCCGGTGATGAGCACCACTTTGCCGTTCAGCCCTACCTTCATCATAACCCCTCCCCGGCAAAATACGCATCCGAGACCTTCGTCTCATGAAAAAAGCCCCTGACGGGGCTTTCGTTCCTATGTATTAAGCGATGAGAACCTGAATCTCCATCTCTCCGATTCCGTCCATAATCAGCGGAACCGCAAGAGCTCTCGTCGCTCCGGTAATCGAAGCGAAATGGGACTCCATAATTTTCGGAGGGGTGATGTCCACGTGAACCCCTTGGTTGTACAGCATCGTGCTGGCGTTGCCGCTGATCATGTTGCCCAGCTCCGATATCGCGCTTTTGCTCATATCGTCGATCTCGGTGATCGCGTAGCCGCCCATCATCGCGGATACGATTCTTAACGCGACCGATTCGCTTAATCCGAATACGATATCTCCAGTCAAATGACCCGTCAGTCCAATTTGAATCCATACATGGTTTTCCGCGAATTTGATATCTCGTACAGCGAGCTGTCCTGTGCTGGGACGAATCTGCACCATCTGCTCGATTACCATCCGCGCGGACTCCAAAAACGGGTTGATGTACTCAGCCTTCATGCCTGAACGCGCCCCTTGTCTGTTTGGATTGAACCGCTAGCCGTAACCACTTTTCTCCTATTATACTGAATTCATAGGTACAAGTACACTCATTTTTCTTTAGGGAGGGCGAACGATGCCGAATATTTGGGCGCATATCCAGTTCGGCAGGGAGGTGCTAAGCGCCATTCAGGCCGATAGTCCCATGAAACTTCCGGAGTGGAAAACCGCCTTCCAGCTCGGTTGTCAAGGGCCGGATTTCCTCTTCTACGATCGCTACCTGCCTTGGCAGCAAGGCGGCACCGTCCTGAACAAGCTGGGCTCGCTCATGCATGCCCGGCGCTGCGGCCCTTTTCTAATTTCCCTGCTTGAGGCGGCGGCGGACCGGACCGCGAACGATCCGGTCACGGCCTATAGCCTGGGCTTCCTCCTCCATCATCTGCTGGATCGCCATCTTCATCCGTTCGTATTCAGCCGCTCCGGCTTTCGCAAGTGGCACCATCAGCGTTATGAAACGGCTATGGACTCGGTCTTTCTCATGCGCCGCGCCGGCCTCCATACGGGCCGGACGCCGGTCGCCCCCGAGATCGATACGGGAGGCCGGCTTCCGGGCGGATTTGCCGCCGGCTTCCTCCGCATCGCTCAGCTGCATTATCCGGTTCTGGCGGGGGCCGTTACGAGCGAGCAGCTCGACCGCGCGGTGGCGCAGATGCAGCAGGCCCAGAGGCTCTTCTACGATCCGGGAGGCTGGAAGGGCCGGCTCGTCTTCGGGCAGTTGAAGCCGTTCTCTCCGCCCCGACGCACGCCGGACTGGGACGTGCTGAACGACGCCCGCCAAGCTTGGGTCGACCCGACCGACCGGACGGCGGTCCGCCGCGACAGCGCAACGGAGCTGTGGGAGCGCGCGCTGGCGGACGGCTGCGAGACAGCCGCTGCGGCGCTTCGCTGGCTGGAGGCGGGCCCGGACGAGACCGCCGGATTGAAGGCTCGGTTCGCCGAACGGCTCGGCGACATCTCCTACGAAACCGGAAAGCCTTGCGGCAGCGCCGAGATCGTCTACGCCGACTCCGTCGTCCCGATCTAGGCGGCGGCCCCGCCTAGATCGGCTGCTGGGCTTCCCGCTCGCCCTTCGCCAGATTGACCATCGTCAGCAATAGAATCCCTGCGACGAAGAAGAAGGCGACCGCCAGCAGCGCGGATCGGCTCGAATCGCTGATCAGCTTGACAAGGCCGAAAACAAGCGGCCCGCCGAACGAGAAAAATCGGCTCGTAAAGCTGAGAAAGCCGAAAAACTCCGCGTTCCGTCCGGGAGGGATCATCTTGCTGAAAATCGACCGCGAAGTCGCCTGGGAGCCCCCCTGCACCAGACCCACCATGCAGGCCAGCAAATAGAAATGCAGGGCGCTCGTCATAAAATAGCCGAGAATGACGATGACGAGATACGCGACCAGCGAGCCGTACAGCATCTTCTTGCTGCCCAGCTTGTCGGCCAGCTTCCCGAACAGAAGCGAAGCCGGGAAGCCGACGAACTGCGTAATCAGCAGCGCAGCGATCAGGTCGGTGTCCTGGATGCCGATCGTCGTGCCGTAGCTTGCGGCCATGACGATAACCGTATTGATGCCGTCGAAGTAAAACCAGTAGGCCAGCATAAATTTCATCAACTCGGGATAGCGCCGAATACGAAGGAACGTTTCCTTAAGCCGTCTCGCGCCGGAACGCAAATGCGTGCCTATCGACCCTTCTCTCACCAATCGGGTTTCCTGGACTCGGCGAAACAGAGGCAGCGAAAACACGAACCACCAGACGCCGACCGTCGCGAAAGAGATTTGCGAGGCAGCGGTTTTGTCGGGAAGGCCGATCGCCTCCCAGCCGAGGATCAGCCCGAGATTGACGGCCAGCAGCAGGCCGCCGCCCAGATAGCCCATCGCGTACCCTCTGGCGCTGACGCGCTCCCGCTCCGAAGGAGACGCCACGTCTCCGAGCAGCGCGTCGTAGAACGTATTGCCGGCCCCGAAGCCGACCATGCCGATGACGACAAGCACGGACGCAAGCCACATATCTCCCGGACCGATGAAGGCCATCGCGATGCTGGCGGCCGCTCCGATCAGGCTGAATACGCGAAGAAACGCTTTCTTCCTGCCGGTGTGATCCGCGATCGCCCCGAGCAGAGGGGACAGCAGAGCTACGACGATCGCCGCCGCCGTCTGCGTGAAGCTCCAGCTTCCGTCGGTTCCCCCGGCCACGCTAATGAAGTAAATCGGCATGACGGCCGCCATAATCGTCGTGGCAAAGGCCGAATTCGCCCAGTCGTACATCACCCAAGCGTGAATCTGTTTTTTGTCGTTCATCGGTGTGTCGCCTCTCTCGCCCATACGCGCAGATTTGACGAATGACTTCGACGAACGTTCGACGAATTCCTTGTCGGATCCGTGTCATCGGCAAGATTTAACCCCCGCCTTACATTCTCCGCAACCACCCGTTCGGAATTCGCTTGCGCCCGGGATGAAGCCCACAGCCTTTGCAGCGGGAAAAAAATTCCCCTATAATAGGACTATGACAAAACTTGTTTATCTCTTTTTGCGTATACGATAAATTAATTCGATGTTAAAGGAGGTGCAGGGATGAACATTAACCAACTGGAAACGCTGGTGACGATCTCCAAGACGCTGAGCTTCCGCAAAGCCGGCGAGCTGCTCAACTTGACGCAGCCCGCCGTCTCGGCGCAAATTAAAAGTCTCGAAGACGAGTTCAAGGCGACGTTGGTCGATCGCAACTATCCGGTCACGCTGACGGACAGAGGCCGCGTATTCCTGGAGCATGCCGAGCAGATTCTGGCGATCGTGGAGCAGCTGAAGCAGAAGCTGACCGATTTGAATCAAGTGCCCCAAGGCCACATCGTCCTGGGAACGACCACCTCGATCGCGATTCAGATTTTGCCCCGCGTCCTGTCCTATTTTCAGGACCAGTACCCGCTAATCAAGACCAGCATCGTTTCTATGTCTTCGACCCAAGTGCTGTCCAGCGTAGAGAACGGAACGGTGGATATCGGCATCGGATATTTAACCGATCGAAGCCTCCAGGTGGAAACGTCCATCCTCTACTACGACACGTTCGAGTTCGTCGTCGCTCCCCAGCATTCGCTTGCCGGAGCCAAGCGGATCACGATTAACATGCTGAAGGACGTTCCTCTGATTTTATTATCCCCGGATACGCTCGGCAGACGGTTTACGGACCGGGTGCTGCGAGAGCACGGCATCGAACCCCACATCGTCATGGAATTGGGAAGCAGCGAAGAAGTCAAGCGGATGGTCGAGCTGAATTTGGGCGCCGCCATCGTCTCCAAGCTGTCCATCTCCGAAGAAATCAAGCGAGGCACGCTGAAAATGATTCCCGTCACAGAACTGGAGGTCAGCCATCCCGTCGGGGTCATGACCAAGTCGGGGAGATATGTCAACAGCGCGATGAGACAATTTCTGAACGATCTGAAGGGGATGCCCGAATACCAGTTCATAGGAAGCGAATAAGATAAGCTAGGAGTGACGACAATGAAATTCGACCTGCATACCCATCATTACAGATGCGGACATGCTTCGGACGACATCCGGGACTACATCGAAGCGGCGATCGAAGCCGGTCTGCAGGTGATCGGCATCTCCGATCATTCTCCCTATTTTGCCCATGAGAACGATCACCCGCAGCCCGGCACCGCGATGGCGCGAAGCGAATTCCCCAAATATATCGCGGAGGTGCTGCGGCTCAAGGAGCAGTACAAAGACCGGATCGAGGTGCTGCTCGGCGTCGAGTCCGATTTCTACATCGACCAGATCGAGCTGTATCGGTCGGCGTACGCCCCGTATCCGTTCGACTACCTGATCGGCTCGGTTCACCAGACGAGAGGCGTCAGCATTTTCAACCGCAACCGGTGGAAGAACAAGGACGAGGCGCAGCAGCTCGACGAGAAAATACATTATTACGAGCTGATCCGCCGATCCGCCGAAAGCGGGCTGTTTCAGGTGCTCGGCCATATCGACGCGATGAAGGGGTACTATCCGGGCTTCGCGGACATCGCCGGAGCCGAAGCCGCTATCGACGAAGCGCTGAAGGCGGTCGCCGCGAACGATCTGTCCATCGAGATTAATACGAGCGGGAAAACGAAGGATTGCGGCGGCTGGTACCCTTCGGACGACATTCTCGAGCGCGCGTTGAGCTTCGGGGCCGACGTCACGTTCGGGTCGGACGCCCACCTCCCTTCCCGCGTCGGGGATGAATGGGAGTCCGTTCGCTCCCGTCTGCGCGAGATCGGCTTCCGGCGCTGGGTGTTTTTCCGGCAGAAGGAAAAGGTGGTCGTGCCCCTGTAAGCGGGACGCCATAGAAAAAAAGGAAGCCTGCCAACGTTGGCAGGCTTCAATACTATGAAAAAAGGGGGTCTTGTTACTAAGAATACCCGAGCTCTGCAACAGCCAGATCACAGAAAGATTTCAATTGTGTAACAAAGCGGCCCGGACGTCTGCCCGAATTCCCGGCTTCCTCAAGTTTTCACTTACTTTTTTGAAGTGCGTATGCTAAAATAGTACGAAAGGGGGAGTCGGTATGGATTATTCCAAAATGTGCCCCAAGTACGAATCGGCTGCAGAGCTGCTGGGCAAAAAATGGACCGGACTGATCATCCGCGTGCTTCTTGGAGGTCCTAAACGGTTCAAGGACATTAAGGAACAAATTCCGGAAATGAGCGATAAAATGCTGACGGACCGCATGAAGGAGCTCGAGGCCGCCGGGATTCTCACGCGAACGGTCTATCCGGAAATGCCGGTCCGCATCGAATATGAGCTGACGGAGAAAGGTCAGCAGCTGGAGGAAGTCATTCAATCCATCCAGCATTGGGGAGAAACATGGATGTAGCCTGCCGTGCGGCGTAGAGAGCAGGCTGACTCAAAAGCGGTTTTTACTACGGTAGATCGGCAGTTTTTTCGGGGGTAAGCAGAAAAAGCGCGGGTTGGGGGTTGCATAGCCCCCGTGACTCGCGCTTTTTGGTTCATTGTTGCCCATCTTCTGTATTCGTTTGCGCTTCTGCGAGATCCGCGACGTCTTGAGCTCGCTCCGCGACCGATCCGGCGACCCTTCGACTTCTTTCGCGTTTACACTTTCGAAACATCCCGATATAACGGAGATACATCCGTCTATTACTCTCTTAACCAAGAAATACGACCCAAGGAGAGTAAGAGATGAAAAAAAGATCGGTTGTCGTCGTCGCGCTCGGAGTTGCCATCGCCGGCGGACTGTTGTATAAAGAAGTACAATCGTCGAGCGGCTTGCCCTCGCCGAGCGCCCCGTCGTACGCAAGCGGAGCCCCCTTTCCCTCCGCTTCTCCGGACGCTCCCGGGGAATCTCCGCATGCGAGCGTCCCCGAGGGGTCGAAGCCTTCGGAGCCTCCCGGAACGCCGAGCGAGACCGACCAACCGCCGGCCACCGTGTCGCCGGTTTTCGCTTTGCTGGCCGATAGCCTGCCGGGCCTTACGATTGAGGAAGACAAGCATGGCGCAGCCGTCGTCACCAATGCGTCCAGCCTCTACGTCCTCGTCAACAAAAAGCGCAATTTGCCGTCGGATTACGTGCCCAGCGACCTTGTCGTGCCAAACGTGCCGTTCTCCTTCTCGGGCGATTCGCCGAAGAAGCAGATGCGCAAGGAAGCCGCCGCAGCGCTGGAAGATTTGTTCAAAGGGGCGGAGGATGACGGCATCGAGCTGAAGGCCGTTTCCGGCTACCGCTCCTATGCGACGCAGAAATCGATATTCGAGAGCAACGTCAAGCGCAAAGGCGAGGAGGCCGCCAACCGGACAAGCGCCCGACCCGGCCAAAGCGAGCACCAGACCGGTCTGGCCATGGACGTCTCGAGCGCAAGCGTCTCCTACGGACTGGAGGAAAGCTTCGGCGAGACGAAGGAAGGCAAGTGGCTCGCCGAGCATGCTGCGGACTACGGGTTTATTATCCGTTATCCGCAGGGCAAGGCGAGCGTCACGGGATATTCTTACGAGCCGTGGCACGTGCGCTACGTCGGGGAGCAAGTCGCCAAGGACGTCGCGAATAAGAAAGTGACGTTGGAGCAATATTTCGAAGAAGCGGAAGAGGCTATCCGCACCAAAGCCTAATCGATAACATCCGGGTGAGATTATGAACAAACGCATCCTCGTCGCCGACGACGAGCCGGGCATCGCGAACCCGATCTCCTATGCCTTCCGCAAGGAAGGCTACGAGGTCGAGACGGTCTACGACGGCCAATCCGCTCTGGACCGCGCGCTCAGCTTCCGTCCTCATGTTATGGTGCTGGACGTCATGATGCCGAAGCTGACGGGCTACGAAGTTTGCAAGCGGCTCGACAACCGCGCGAACATGGGCATCATTCTGCTCACCGTCAAGAACGACATCGTGGATAAGATTGTCGGGCTGGAGATGGGCGCGGACGATTACATGACCAAGCCGTTCGATCTCCGGGAGCTGATCGCGCGGGTGAAGGCGCTGCTCCGCAGATTGGAGAAAAAGGAGCCGGAGGAAGAGAAGATCGTTGCGGGCGCCCTGTCTCTTCATCCGAAGCTGCGAACCGTGCTTGTCCATGACGAGCCGGTGGAGCTGACGCCCAAGGAATTCGACCTGCTCGCGCTTCTGCTGTCCCACCCGGAACGGGTGTTCACCCGCGACGAGCTGCTGGACGCGGTCTGGGGGCTCGACTACGCCACAGGGACGCGCACCGTCGACATCCATGTGCAGCGGCTGCGCAAAAAGCTCGGAGACACCGGCCAGCACCTGCTGCATACGGTGTTCGGGGTCGGGTACAAAGCGACCGGAGCCCATTCATGAGAGCGGTCAGCATCAAGGTCAAATTCAGCCTGTTTCTCGCGCTGCTTCTGTTGCTGACTGTCTTCGTGCTCAGCATTTTCGTGCTCAGGGGCATCAAGGAGCACCAGCAGTCGAGAATTGAGAAGGAGCTGCTTCAGCAGACCCGGCTCGCCAATCTTAGCATTAAGCAAGCCTACATGATCTCGCCGCCGATCGAAGCGCAGCAATTTCTGCGCGCTAGAGGCCAGCAGTTCGCGATGGATCTCGCCGTCTATTCCGGCCTGCACGTCGTGCTGTACGACAAGGACGGCAAAAAAACGGGAGACTCCATTCCGCTTAACTCCACCTCTTACGGCGCAGACCATGCGCTGCAGCTTGCCTTGCAAGGTAAAATCGCTTATCTGCAGCAGGGGTCGTCGATTCTGTATCTCGCCCCGATTCAGGGGCCGGGGCAGCAGATGGGCGTTATCCAGTTCCAGTACTCCCTTGCGGACGACCAGCGCTTCTACAACACGATCGCCGGCCTGTTCGTGCTGACGGGAGCCGCCGTTCTCGGAGCCAGCTTTATTCTCGGTTATGGGTACTTTTCCCGTGCGGCTTCCTCCATCGCGAAGCTGAACCGCGCCGCGAAACGAATTCGCAAAGGAGACTTTCTCAGCCTCCCTCCCCTCCGGCGCCGGGACGAGCTGGGACAGCTCGGTCAAGAGATTTATTACATGAGCACGGCCATCCGCGGCAGCATCTCGGACATGAAGCAATTTATCGGCAATATCAGCCACGAGTTCAAGACGCCGCTGACGTCGATCAAAGCCTACTCCGAGCTGATGGAGCTGTATCCTGACGACGCCGCCCTGACGAAGGACGCCGTTCGACACATTGGCGCGGAGGCTGACCGGCTGACCGAAATGATCGACAAGGTGCTCCGATTGTCCTCGCTGGAGAAATACGACTTCGAATATCGCCCGGAGACGGTCGATCCGGCCGAGCTGCTCCTCGATCTGATCGGACGCATGAGGGCAAAGGCGGAGCGTTTCGGCGTCGAGCTTGTCCCCCGGTTGACCCCGGGCTCGATATGGGCCGATCGCGAAAGCCTGAATCATATTTTCATGAATCTGCTCGACAACGGCATCAAGTACAACGTGCAAGGCGGACAGGTCGTCGTCTCCAACCGCCAGGAAGATCACCGTTCCTTGATCGAGATTTCCGATACGGGCATCGGCATTCCGGAGGACGCCCGGGAGCGCATTTTCGAACCTTTCTTTACGGTGAACAAGGACCGGGCCCGCAGCAGCGGAGGAACCGGGCTCGGCCTGGCCCTCGTCAAGCAGCTGACCGAGAAGCAAGGAGGAACGGTGGAGCTGGCGCAGGCCGACCGGGGCACCACTTTCCGGCTCGTCTTTCCCGTCCGCCCTCCCTCCCATCTCAACTGAACCAGGAGTTGAACCGACGTGGCAAAAATTCGCAATGCGTTAGCCGGACTGGGAGTGGCGTCCCTGCTGCTCCTGTCCGGGTGCGGGCTGCAATGGAACTCGGACAGGGAGCAGATCGAGGTCTCCGGCCAGACGATTACAGTGCTGGACAATCCCGAGCCGTCCTCCTACGAGAGAACGGAGATGGACGAGCTGGTCCGGCTGGACGACGTGCGAGGAACGGATTGGCTCAGCGACGATCGGCTGCTGATCGACCGCGAGAACCGGGAGATGAAGCCCCGGCGAGCGGAGGGTGCGAGTGAATACCCGCGCAATGTCTATGTGCACGAGCTGTCTACCGGCGCGGAAACTCCGATCGCCGCTTCCGCCGGCCATCAGGGATACGCCTGGGTCAGCCCCGACCGAACGAAGGTCTTTTATAAGTCGTACTTCCCGCAAGCCGGAACGGCTAAAGGCTACGTCGCAGATCTGGCTGCCGGCTGGACGACGGCCTTCACCGGAAACGACGAGATCGCCGTCGACAACGGGCGCTGGATCGATAACGAATCGATCCTCTACGCCAACCTCCAAGGGGAGATCTACGAATGGCGGGCGGACGGCCCCGCGCAGCGCCTGCTGTCGAACAGCGGGGAAAAGTTTCCGGGCAATCTGGCGCTGGTCGGAGACAGGCTGATGTATACGACGCTTAGCGGCGAACTGGTGCAGCTCTCCCCCGACGAAAAAACTCTCATCCAAGTCCGGGGAAGCGTCGTCTGGATGGTCCCTTCCCCGGACGAGCAGCGTCTGGCGATCGTGAGCCGAATCCGCAGCGGCGACATGGAGCTGGTCATTACCGACCTGAAGGGCAACGTCCTGCACGCGATCGCCCAGGATTCGCAGCTGTACGGACTCGCCTGGTCCCCGGACGGAATCAGGCTCGCTTACGCCGGAATAACGCCAAACGGAACGGTTCGCGGCATCTACGTCGCAGACGCGGCAACCGGGCTGTCCGCTTCGTTATCTCTGGACATTCGATTCATTGCCGATCCTCTGCGCTGGAATCCGTCCGGCAACCGGCTCATGGTCACGTCCGCTCTTCCCGACGAGCATCGAAACCGGAACCGGTTCGTCACCTACCTCATCAGAGTCCCCGAATAAATCAACCGGGGCTGCTTCCTTTCTGAATCACTGAGAAAGAAAACGAGGGTGTCCCCAAGTCATCGTCGACTTTCGGAACACCCTCGTTTTCTTATGGAATTACAGGCCCAGCCATTGCTTGAACAAGTGCTTGGTCGTATCTTTGTTCATCGCCGCGATCGAAGTCGTCAGCGGAATGCCTTTCGGACACGAGCGCACGCAGTTTTGCGAATTGCCGCAGCCTTCGATGCCGCCTTCCTCCATCAGCGCTTCCAGTCGCTCATGCGCGTTCATCTCGCCCGTCGGGTGAGCGTTGAACAGCCGCACCTGCGAGATCGGAGCCGGCCCGATAAAGCTGTTGCGGTCGTTGACGTTCGGGCAAGCCTCGAGGCAGACGCCGCACGTCATGCACTTGGACAGCTCGTACGCCCATTGGCGCTTCGATTCCGCCATCCGCGGACCCGGTCCGAGATCGTACGTACCGTCGATCGGAATCCAGGCCTTCACCTTCTTGAGCGCGTTGAACATCCGCTCGCGGTTGATGACCAGATCGCGCACGACCGGGAACGTCGCCATCGGCTCAAGACGAATCGGCTGCTCCAGCTTGTCGATCAGCGCGCTGCAAGCCTGACGGGGCTTGCCGTTGATCACCATCGAGCAAGCGCCGCACACTTCCTCCAGACAGTTGGATTCCCAGCAGACTGGAGTCGTCTTCTCCCCCTTCACGTTGATCGGGTTGCGCTGGATTTCCATCAGCGCGCTGATCACATTCATGTTCGGACGGTAAGGAACCTCGAATTCTTCGGTGAACGAAGGGGCGTCCGGACGCTCACGGCGAGTAATGATAAACTTGACTTTACGACCCGTCGCCGATGCGGTCGCTGCTGCAGTTGCTTCCGCCATGGATTAGCCCTCCTTCTTCTTGTTCGTGGAATAGTCGCGCTTCCGCGGCTTGATCAGCGAGACGTCGACGTCCTCGTACGAAATTTGCGGACCTTCCGGCGTCCACTTCGCCTTCGTCGTCTTCAGGAAGTTGTCGTCGTCGCGCTCCGGGAACTCCGGCTTGTAGTGAGCGCCGCGGCTTTCGTTGCGCAGAAGCGCTCCGACCGTCATCGACTCGGCCAGCTCCAGCATGTTCCAGAGCTGCCGCGTGAACGCCGCGCCCGCGTTGTTCCATTGCGCCGTATCGTTGATATTGATCTTTTTGTAACGCTGCTTCAGCTCTTTGATCTTGTCGATCGTCTCTTCGAGCTTTTTGTTGTAGCGGACGACGGTCATATTGTTCGTCATCCATTCTCCCAGCTCTTTAGCCAGCACGTACGCGTTCTCGTTGCCGTCCATCTTCGTGATCGCTTCGTACTGGGAGGCGTGCTTTTTGCGCTCGCGCTCGAACACGCTCTCCGCCACGTCCTCGGCCGACTTCTTCAACCCCTTGATGTACTCGATCGCCTTCGGACCGGTCACCATGCCGCCGAAGATCGCCGACAACAGCGAGTTTGCGCCGAGACGGTTCGCGCCGTGATATTGATAATCGCATTCTCCGCAGGCGAACAGCCCCGGAATGTTCGTCATCTGATTGTAGTCGACCCATAATCCGCCCATCGAGTAATGTACGGCCGGGAAGATCTTCATCGGAATTTTGCGCGGATCGTCGCCCGTAAACTTCTCGTAAATCTCGATAATGCCGCCTAGCTTGACGTCAAGCTCTTTCGGATCCTTGTGAGACAGATCGAGATAGACTTTGTTCTCGCCGTCGATGCCGAGCTTCTGGTTGACGCACACGTCGAAAATTTCCCGCGTCGCGATATCCCGAGGCACGAGGTTTCCGTATGCCGGATATTTTTCTTCGAGGAAGTACCAAGGCTTGCCGTCCTTGTACGTCCAGATTCGGCCGCCCTCGCCGCGCGCCGATTCGCTCATGAGCCGGTTTTTATCGTCTCCCGGAATCGCCGTCGGGTGAATCTGGATGAACTCCCCGTTCGCGTAATAGACGCCCTGCTGATACACTGCGCTTGCCGCGGTTCCCGTATTGATGACGGAGTTGGTCGTTTTACCGAAAATGATGCCCGGTCCGCCCGTCGCCAGTATGACCGCGTCGCCGCGGAACGTGACCGATTCCATCGTGCGCAGATCCTGGGCGGATATGCCGCGGCATACGCCGTCGTCGTCGATGACAGCCCCCGTAAACTCCCAGTGCTCGTACTTCTGCACGAGACCCGCCACTTCCCAGCGGCGCACTTGCTCGTCCAGCGCATACAGCAGCTGCTGGCCGGTCGTCGCGCCCGCGAACGCCGTCCGGTGATACTGCGTGCCGCCGAACCGGCGGAAATCGAGCAAGCCTTCCGGCGTCCGGCTGAACATGACGCCCATCCGGTCCATCAGGTGAATGATGCCCGGCGCCGCTTCGCACATGGCCTTGACCGGAGGCTGGTTCGCGAGGAAGTCGCCTCCGTATACCGTATCGTCGAAGTGCTCCCACGGGGAGTCTCCCTCGCCCTTCGTATTGACAGCTCCGTTGATGCCGCCCTGCGCGCATACGGAGTGGGATCTCTTAACCGGAACAAGCGAGAACAGATCGACGCGAACGCCGGCTTCCGCCGCTTTGATCGTCGCCATCAGGCCGGCCAGGCCGCCTCCGACGACGATGACTTTTTGAGTTGCCATTGATGTACTCCTCCCTTAACCTACCGATACCGCGCTTAGCGCCGAGGCCGCAGAAGCGAATTCGTCGCTGCGGAATGCGAAAATGGACAGCAGGAACATAGCCGCCAGGACAACGAAAATGCCCATGCAGATTCTGGAAGACACCTTCTGCGCGCGAGGGCCGACCGTAATGCCCCAGCTGACGAGGAAAGCCCACAGCCCGTTCGCAAAATGGAACGTTGCGGCCAGGACGCCGATTACGTAAGCCGTTACGGCCCACGGATTGCTGAAGATGTTGTTCATGTGCTGACCCAGGTCTTCATGGGAGACATTGCCCAGCGCGAGCTGAATCCGGGTATCGTAGAAATGCCATCCGACGAAAATAAAGGTGATGACCCCCGTGATCCGCTGCCAGGCGAACGCCCAGTTGCGTCCGTAGCTGAATCTGCCCGTATTGATGTCCGATTGATAGGCGATGTAAAGTCCGTAGACCCCGTGGAACAAAATCGGCAGCCAGATCACGAACAATTCCAAGAAGAAAATGAGCGGAAGGCTGTTCAACAGATGGATAGCGTCCGCGAAGCCCTCTTGTCCCCCCTCGAAAGCCGTGTAGTTCGTTAGCGCATGCTCGACGATGAACAGGCCGAGCGGGATTACGCCAAGAAGCGAATGAAGCTTGCGCGGTAAATAAGAATTACCTTTCATGTCTAAGTTTGTTCTCCTTTCGCATCCATGCTTGGACATCTGACAATGATGTTTGTCGCACGGCTGGCATTCGTCACCATTTTGTCACCGCTTTTAAGGTTACTCTATTTTCGCTTATAATGGAACTGCTTATTTAATATTATAACTTATGCGCGTTGCGCATAAGAGAAGAGAGGCCGATATGCTTGAAGATATGCGCTTATTCGCGACGATCGTGGAGCAGACCAGCTTGAACAAGGCGGCGGAAAGATTGAACCTGTCCCAGCCGGCGCTGTCGCGCCGCCTGGCTCGGCTTGAGGCCGAGCTGGAGGTCGACTTGTTCCGCCGAATCGGCAAAAGGCTGGAGCTGACCGCGGCCGGACAGGTTACCTACGAATTCGCGCTGGAGCTCAGGCGGTTTCACGGCAGCTATTTGCAGAAGCTGAACGCTTACAAATCGCCGGAAGCCCACGTCGCTACCATCGGAGCCAGCCTGACGACGCTTCAGACGACGCTCCCCGATCTCGTGAAGGCGATGACCGAGAAGCATCCCAATCTGGAGATTAAGGCGGTAACCGGCAAATCGCACGAAATCGCCGAGTTGGTCAAGGAGCGCAAAGTCGACTTCGGCATTGTCGCCTCATCCGTAATCGAAGATCCGGCCATTACCAGTGTGCCCCTATTCGACGACCATCTTATCCTCGTGCTGCCCAAGAACCATATTATATTAGAAAGAACGCACATCGAAATGAACGATCTGCAGAACTTGCCGATGATTCTGTTCGCACACGGAACGTGGTACCGGACGCTGACCGACGAATTATTAAAAAAATATCACGTAAAGCCCGACGTCCGCATGGAAATCGACTCTTTCGAAGCGATTATCCGGCTGCTCTCCGCTTGCCGGGCGGGGACGCTGCTTCCCAAATCCTACCTGCGGGAGCAGGTTCTGATCGACAACGACCTGTATCTGGTACGCATTAAGGAGCTTGAGGAGACGAAGCGAACGACGTTTCTGATTCATGGAGATCCGGCCTGGATCGCTCCTTCGACCCGGTTTCTCATCGAGGAGACGACCGCCTACTTCAACCGGGAATCGCCGCGGCGCAAGCCTTCTTAGAAAATTCTCAGAAAGATCGGCTTCCTGATCTTGCCGGTTTTATCCCGCGACGGGCTGTGATACCTTTTACAGCAAGTCGGGGTCTCGCAGGCCCCTCAGGAGGAGATCGCATGAATCATCGTTGGAAAAAACTCGGCGCAGCATCCGCGGCGCTGGCCCTCGGCGCAACAATCGCGCTGCCGTCGCTGACCGCTCACGCGTCCGCATCCTATAAGGCGAAGGATTCCGATACGTTCTGGAAGCTGTCCAGACAAATGAACATTCCGTTGCAGCAGTTGATGGAAGCCAATCCGACGGTCGATCCGCTGAACATCTACGCGGGGCTGAAGCTGACGATTCCCGGCGCCGCGAAGATTGCCCCTCTCCAGCAATCGGTCCAGACCGCTTCCGGGCAAGCGATCGAGTATTCCAAGGTGCTCGACGTCAAGGCAAGCGCCTACTCGGCTTCGGCCGAAGAGAACGGGAAGTGGGGCGCCGTCGACTACTTCGGCAATCCGCTTAAGCTGGGCACGGTCGCCGTCGATCCGTCGGTCATTCCTTTCGGCACCCGGCTTTACATTACCGGCTACAATTTCGCGGGCCTGCCGACTGGCGGCATGATTGCCACCGCTTCCGATGCCGGAGGCGCCATCAAGGGCAACCGGATCGACATCTTCGTTCCGGGCTCCCGCTCCTTCGTATCCGGCTTCGGCATTCAGAACGTCAAGGTGTACGTGTTAAAATAGGCAGGCTCAGTTCGCTTTCTTCTCGGGAAGATGAAGCAGTTCCGTCAGCGCGACCGGTTCGTAGTCGTTGGCGCGCAGCCAATCGATGATTCTCGGGAGCGCTTCGACCGTCCCCGCCAGACTTTGGCCGCTTCCTCCGCCGGCATGCATCAGGATGACGGAGCCGGGTCTGACTGCGCGGGTGACGTTGCGGAACACCTGGTCGGCGCTAATTTGCCGCCAGTCCGACGAGTCGACATCCCAATTGACGAACGTGTATCCTCGCTTCTTGGCCCACTCCAGCTGGCTCGGCACAATTTCCCCGTAAGGCGGACGCACAAGTCTCGGTCTGAACCCTACCGTACTTGCGATCACCTGCTCGGCCCGCATAATCTGGTCCTGCACCTTCGCCAGGGACAGCCTCGAGAAATCCGGATGGTTGTAGGAGTGGTTGCCGATATCGTGCCCTTCCCGATGAATACGCTTGACCAGCTCCGGGTACTTCCGCGCACGGGTGCCGACGACGAAGAAGCTGGCCCGAACGTCCTTCCTCTTCAAAATATCCAGCACCTTCGGCGTGTAACGGGGATCGGGAACGTCGTCGAACGTCAAGGAGACTTTGCGGGCCTCGCGCGAGGCCGACAGAACAAACACGCCTTCGTATCGGCGCTCCCATTCGGACCAATGCGTGCCGGACGGCTTCGCTTTCCCGTCGGCTACCGGCAGGCCGCCCCACAACGTTAAAAAGGTGACGGCGCTCGCCAGCACCATCACCGCTCTTCCCAGTCGCGACCTCTTCATCGCCATTCCTCCATCCCGCTCGTCATAGCTTTAGCCTGAGCGAACGGGATGCTTTTCATTCACCGGAATGAAAAGACTCCTGACACTCCTCGATCTGATCGTTCGTACCGATCAGCACCATGACGTCCTCCTTCGACAGCACATCCTTGGCGGCGGGAGCGATAATAATTCCCCCCGGCTTGTTAATCGCCACGATGCTGCAGCCGAACTTGCCGCGCAGGTCGACATCCGCCAGAGATTTGCCCGACCAGCACTGCGGCACCGCCAGCTCCGCGATCGTATATTTCTGCGACAGCTCAATGTAATCGAGCAGGTTCGGCGAGACGAGCTGGTGGGCGACGCGGACGCCCATGTCCCGCTCCGGATAGATGATCCGGTCGACGCCCATTCTCTCCAGCACCCGCCCGTGCAGATCGGATACCGCCTTGGCCACGACCTTCTTCACCCCAAGCTCCTTCAGCAGAATCGTCGCCAGAATGCTCGCCTGGATATCGTCTCCAATCGCCACGACGCCGCAGTCGAAATTCCGCGCCCCGATCGAACGAAGCACATCCTCCTCCGTCGCGTCCGCCATGACCGTATGCGTCAGCATGCCGGACATCTCCTGCACCTTCTCCTCGTCCCGGTCGACGCCGAGCACCTCGTAGCCCAGTCGGATCAGCTCCCGGCCCAGGCTGGAGCCGAAGCGGCCCAGTCCGATGATGACGAACTGATTTAATTTCATCCTTCTCCGTCCTCTACCCGATGATGATTTTGCCTTCCGCGTGACGATAAAGCGGCCGACCCGGCTTCGGTCCCAAAGCGTAGGTCAAGGTGAGCGGCCCCAATCGGCCGATAAACATCAGAACGATAATTGTCAGCTTGCCCGCCAGGCTCAAGCTGTCGGTCAGCCCCATGGACAGTCCGACGGTGCCGAACGCCGACGTCGCCTCGAATAAAATTTTCAGAAAGCTGGCATCCTCCGTCGTAGCGAGCACCAGCGTCCCGGTCAGCACGATGCCGATGCAGAACAGCGTTACGGTAATCGCCTTGTATACTCTCTCCTGGGCCAGCCGCAGACGGAACAGCACGACGTCCTCCTTGCCGCGCATCATCGCCAGCACCGCGCCGACGAGCACGGCGAACGTCGTCGTCTTGATGCCTCCGCCCGTCGAGCCGGGAGAAGCCCCGATAAACATCAGAATGACGATGAAAAATTGGGTCGCTTGGCGCAGTTCGGCAATTTCTACCGTCGAGACCCCGCCCGAGCGGGTCGTGACCGACTGGAACAGCGCGGACATCGCTTTGTAAGCAAACGGCTCGTCTCCGATTGTGCGCGAATTCGTGAACTCGAAGATCAGAATGACGATCGCTCCGACGGCGACCAGCGCGGCGGAGACGCTCAGCACGACTTTGGTGTGCAGCGAGAACTTGCGCTTGTGCCGGTAATCGAACAAATCCGCCAGCACGATAAAGCCGAAGCCGCCAAGAACGATGAGAGCCATCGAGACGACGTTCATGTAGACGTCTTCGGAATAGCCGATAAAGCTGTTGCCCTCTGCGGACAGATCGAAGCCCGCATTGTTGAAGATGGAGATCGCATGGAAAACGCCGTGATAGACCGCTTGACCGAACGGCATGTCGAAAGCGAAGCGGATCGTGTACAGCACCGCTCCGGCCAGCTCCAGCGCCAGCGCATAGAAGATCACCTTGCGTACGAGACGGACAAGTCCTTCGATGCTGCCCTGGTTAAGCGACTCCTGCAAAATCAGTCTTTCCTTGAGCGAAATCCGCCTTCTTAAGATGAGCGCAAACAGCGTGGCCATCGTCATGAAGCCGACGCCCCCGACCTGGATCAGCAGAAGAATCACCCAGTGGCCGAAGACGGAGAAGTGGGCGCCCGTATCGAACAGAACGAGGCCGGTCACGCACGTTGCGGAGGTTGCCGTAAACAGGGCGTCGACGAACGACAGCGGCTCCCGGCTCGCGGAAGCGATCGGCAGCATCAGCAGCAGCGCCCCGGTCAAAATAATCAAACTAAAACCGAGAAGCATCATCCTCGGAGGAAAAGCATATAACCAGCGCACCGCTTTTTTGAACACAATGATCCACCTCGACCCGTATCCCGCTGCTGCTTTCTGAATCACCAAAAAAGCACTGGAACCCCAGTGCCCTTCATGCACGCGATTCCTGTTCGTCTAACGCCTACGAGGTTAGCTGTCGGGTTCGGGCTCGAACAGGCTGCCCTATCCGCCGCGGTCTGTCGCGGTTTGGAATTCACCCCTGGACGCTCGAATACAATGAACCTGTACCCCGCGATCCGTATTGGGTCCCCCGTTTTCCGTCCTAGGAAATTCGGCCGATTTATTCCGGATAAAAAACGTACCCCCGCATTATAGCCCTTACGCTGAGCGGGAACAACGTCAAAAAGGGGGCAATCCGGCTCGTTTAGGCGGTTTAACGGATAGTTCTTCGAGAGTTTTGGCTTCGGACAGTCATTATCGTTCGGTTTGCTTTCATTTTCATTGAAAATGCGAGATACTTAATGAAAAAAAACGGCAGCTTCAAGCGCGAAGCCGTTGAATACGTTATCTTTGAATTTTACTGCTGGCGAGGAGAGAAACCGCATGATCGAAAATCGACCGACGCCGCTGGACAAACGTTGGGTTTGG
Organism: Cohnella hongkongensis; assembly: GCF_042654645.1. NCBI lineage: Bacteria > Bacillati > Bacillota > Bacilli > Caryophanales > Paenibacillaceae > Cohnella > Cohnella hongkongensis. The sequence continues at coordinate 453,948 of NZ_JBHSEP010000001.1, forward strand.
ACGGCTGCGATCGGGCTGGCGCTGTTTTTGCTCATTCAAGTCTTCCCGATAACGGGGCAGCTTTTCACGACGAATGCCTCCGCCGTGCTGACGAGAGCCGAAGCGGAGCGGAAGGCGATCGAATGGGCGAACGAGAAATTCGGCATTGAAGCTGCGGACGTGAGCAAGACGACGGTAACGCATATGACCGACAGCAAGGCGAACGGCTACTTGTCCAAGCATGGCCTGACCGCCTCGTACGACAAGCTGTGGGCGGCGGCGGCTCCGACGGACGTGTACGTCGTCGAGCTGACGATCAGCGGGTCCCCGGGCGCGCTGGCCGTCTCCGTCCATATGGAGTCGGGCAGCCTGGTCGCTTGGCGGCATTTGGGGGCTGACTTCGACGCCGGCTCCGCGAGCCGCGAGGAAGAGACGCGGCCTGCAGCCGAGCAAGCCGCCGCCGCGCTGCGGTACGCCGAGTGGTACGGCATTCGCGCGAACGACTGGGAATGGACCGGCGAATCCTTCGGCGATCGCGGCTTCGAGTATGTGTCCCGCTTATCCGCGATCGAGGAGGCCGAGCTCCGGCTGCGCGTCGATCTGCCCCCGTCGTTCCGTCCGGCGGACTCCGCGATTCCCGAATGGCAGGGAGGCGCAGTCGCGTATCGGGTCGATCTGCCGGCCTCCTTCGTCCGGTATATGGAGGACCAGGAGCGGTTGGCCGGCCATTTGTCGGTATTCGGGTTCATTTTGCCCCAGTTGCTGCTATTCATCCTTGCGATTGTCTACACGGGGACTCACGGCGGATATACCTCCTACCGAAGAGGCATTTTTCTTGCGACCGTCTTTTTTGCGCTGTATGCAGCCTTAACGTTTAACATGATCCCCGGATTGCGGGCTGGAACCTGGGAGTCTGGAGTCAGCGTGGGCGATCGGGTTAATCTGACCGTCAGCCTCGTCACTTATGCGGCAATGGCGCTGCTGACCTACTTCTCGGCCGTCGGCGGGGACGGTTTGTGGAAGTCGATGGGAAGGCCGCTCTGGCCGAGGTGGCGGGAGTCCGGCTACGGGGAGGCGGTGCTGAAGAGCATGAAGGAGGGCTACTTCCTCGCTTTTATTCTGCTGGGCGCCCAATCCGTCATTCTTCTTCTGCTGGAGAAAACGCTCGGCGCGTTCGCCTCGTCGGACGCCACGCAGTCGATGTATAACATGAGCCTTCCGCTGCTTCTGCCGCTGCTGGCCTGGTGCGCGGGCATATCGGAGGAGCTGCAGAGCCGGCTGTTCGGCATCGGAGTGTTCCGCAGCTGGTTCGTCGGTCTTGCCCGCAAGTGGACGGGGAGGGAGCCGTCCCGCAGATCAGCCGTCGTTCTGACGACGCTCGCCATCGTTCCCCCCGGACTGTTCTGGGCGCTCGGGCATGTCGGCTACGCGGTTTATCCGGTCTACACTCGCATCATTGAGCTTGTACTCCTGTCCTTCCTGTTCGGCTGGTTCATGCTGCGATTCGGATTAATGGCCGTCATTTTCGCTCATGTCACGCTGGATGCGATTCTGATGGGCATGCAGATGATGTTCGACGGCCTGCCCGGCAATTTTGCCGGCGGCGTATTCAGCCTTCTGTCCCCCGCTCTTGTAGGCTGGGTCATATGGCGCCTCCACCGGGCTGCCCGGGCGCGAGCCTGAATCGCCCGCCCCTTCCGTCAGGCGAGCGCGCCGCCTTCGCGAATCGGCGCGGATCGGCTAGACGCGCTCGCGCGCCGCGGACAGCTTCTTCCGAATGAGCGGCATCAGCTCGCCCGCCAGCCAGAACACGAGCTTGGCTGCGAGAAGGCCTGCGAGAACGTCCGCGAGGACGTGCTGCTTAATGAACAAGGTGGACGCGATAATGGTGGCGCCGACGAGGGCGACGACCGTTCTCGCGCCCCCGCCCAGAACCCGGGCGCCGTAAATCATCAAGGCGCTGGTCAGCACATGAACGCTCGGAAAGCAGTTATAAGGCCGATCGTTGGCGTAGATGAACAGGACGAGCCGGTCGAACAGGCTGTCGGGCGTCACCTCGGGCCGGGGAACGGTCGTCTGGAAAAGCAGGAACACAAGGTTCGACAGCAGCAGTCCAAGGCACAAGGCCAGCAGCGTGCGGTAATATTCATGCCGGTCTTGCCGGAGAATCAGGATGAAGACGACAATCAGAAACGGGTACCAGATCGCATAGGGAAGAACGAACGCCGGAATATACGGCAGCATCCGATCCGCATCGGTCACGAGCGACTGAACGTTGCTGTTTGGCCGGTTTTGCAGGACGTACAGAACGTTGATGGCGGGAATGATCAGAAGCGCGAGGAGAGGCTTCCATGCTTTCCAGCCTTGCTGCGACGCTTTGGCGGCTTCGACCGGAATCATCAAGCCCTCGTTGCGCAGCTATCCGGCTCCGCGCGCAGCAATCTCCGCAAGTTGGCGCGAGTGGAGACGAGCTGGACGGACGTCAGCTTCGTCTTGCTCCGCTCGCTCCTGCCCAGACCGTTCGGGTGCAGGAAGCGCAGAAGCAGCTTCAAATACAGCGTCGTAATCCGTTCGAACGCCTTAGAGGGCAGCGCCCTCTGCTCGAAGCCGAGGCCGTGCGTAAGCCCCCGGTGCAGCAGCGTCACGCCGATGAGCGCCTTGACGTCGGCCAGCTCCGGTGCGCGATCGAGCGTCCAGGCCAGCTCCTTGAGCGAAGCTCTGATAAGGCGAGCCGTCCGGATTGCGGCCCGGTCCGCCCCGTGCTCCCGCGTCAACTCCAGCACCATCCGATTGTTCAGATGAAGCTCGCCGATCCGATCCCCCTTCTCGACTCTCGTGCCGTCCTGACAGACGAAGGCGGTCCCCTTATATTTCTTCACCAGCACCTTGCACATGCCCGCCTCCAGCGTACATTCGCTCGTCAGCGCCATCAGTCGGCCGACCCCCGCTTCCCAGGCCATCCAAACCTTCTGACGCGCCCTCCCTCCGGTTTTCCGGCCAGGCAGCGCCACCCCTCCGGTCATGCCGGAGCCGTGTACGATGCCCGTCTTCCATGTGGACTGTTCCATCTTCGTTCATCCCGCTTTCGTATTCGATAATTGACGTATTGGATGGGCCGCCTTCGCGCTTCGATTTCATTGTATCGCTCCGCAGGCCCCGTCTCCCATCGTTTCGCGTCGGGTTGTAAACCTGTCTTTCGTCCAGCGCGATCTAGACCGAGGTCTTGGCGGGACCTGGCCGTTCCTCCCGAAAGCGGGCCAAGCAAAAACGCCTCGGCGTCCTCTAGACGCAGAAGCGCGTTTTTGCCGGAGGGTTGATTCAGAAAAGGATTGCGAATGTTATACTTTCACAAAAAAAGCTGCCCCCGGCTTGCGGAGACAACCTTCTTCCATTATCGATAGAGGGATGACGATGCGGACTCGGGATCATTCTGCGTGCAGAGCCTCCAAAATGCGCCGGGCCAGCGACTCTCCGATCGACACCGCGCGGAAATCCTCTACGGAAGCTTCCTTGATCGCTTTCAACGAGCCGAAGTGGCTCAGCAGCTGCTTTCTCCGCTTCTCCCCGATGCCCGGTATGGCGTCCAGCCGGGAAGCGATCATCGATTTGGCCCGCTTCTCGCGGTGGAACGTAATCGCAAAGCGGTGAACCTCGTCCTGGATTCGCTGCAGCAAGTAAAACTCCTGGCTGTCGCGCGGCAGCGGGACGACCTCCGGCGGATCGCCTACGAGCAGTTGGGAGGTGCGGTGCTTCTCATCCTTCGCCAAGCCGCAGACGGGAACGTCAAGCCCGAGCTCGTTGACGAGAACGTCCAGCGCCGCCGCGATGTGGCCCTTGCCCCCGTCGACGACGATCAGATCCGGCAGCCGCAAGCCTTCCTTCAGCACGCGCTCGTAACGGCGCCGGACGACTTCCCTCATCGATTCGTAGTCGTCCGGTCCCTGCACCGTTTTGACGTTATATTTGCGGTACTCCTTTTTATCGGGCTTGCCGTCGGTGAATACGACCATCGCGGACACCGCGGCCGCCCCCTGGATGTTCGAGTTGTCGAACGCCTCGATGCGCGACGCGCTCGGGATGCCGAGCCAATTGGCCAGTCCTTCCGCCGCTTTGGCCGTACGCGACTCGTCCCGCTCGATCAGCCTGAACTTCTCCTCCAGCGCGACCCGGGAATTGTCGCAGGCCATCGCGACAAGCTGCCGCTTCGAACCCCGGCGGGGAATCGCCACTTTGATTTTCAGCCAGCGGCGCAGCGACTCCCCGACCTCCGCCGCTTCTCCATCTTCGACCGCTTCGCCGGCCTCCCCCGCCGTCTCGCCGTAGCCTTCCTTCGCCTCGGCGACTTGATCCATCCGGGCGGGGGCGGTCTCAGCCTCGCTCTGCCCTTCCTCCGGCGGCGGCGGAAGCAGCACCTCGCGCGGCAGTGCCGGATTATCGCTGTAATACTGCGTCACGTAGCTGAGGAAGTCGTCGTACGCCTCCCCGTAAAACGGAAAAACCGACATATGACGCTGGTTCATTTTGCCTTGACGCATATACAGAATCTGCACGCACATCCAGCCCTTGTCCACCGAATAGCCGAATACGTCGCGGTCCATCGCGTCCGCCATATTGATCGTCTGCTTCTCCATCAGCGCTTCGATCGCGGCAATCTGATCGCGGTATTCCTTCGCCCGCTCGAACTGCAGCTCTTCGGCCGCCTGCTCCATTTTCCGCTTCAGCTCGTTTTTAATTTCCGCATGTCCTCCGTTCAGAAATCTCGCGATTTCGCCGACCATCCGCTCGTATACGGAAGGCTCCACCGGATATTCGCACGGCGCCACGCACTGGCCCAGATGATAATACAGGCAGACTTTATCGGGCAGGGAGTTACACTTGCGCAGCGGATACATGCGGTCCAGAAGCTTCTTCGTTTCCTGCGCGGCGAACGCGTTCGGATAAGGACCGAAGTATTTCGCCTTGTCCTTGAGAACCCGCCTCGTCACCTCCAGCTTCGGATGCTTCTCATTCGTAATTTTCAAGTACGGAAACGATTTGTCGTCCTTCAGCAGAACGTTGTACCGGGGAAAATGCTCCTTGATCAAATTGCACTCGAGGATGAGCGATTCGGTATTGCTGGCCGTGACGATATATTCGAAGTCCCGGATTTCGGAGACGAGCCTTTGCGTTTTGCCGTCATGGCTGCCTGTAAAGTAAGAGCGCACGCGGTTTTTTAACACTTTCGCCTTGCCGACGTAGATGATTTTTCCCTCTTCGTTTTTCATTAAGTAGCAGCCGGGCTGGTCCGGGAGAAGCGCCAGCTTGTTGCGAATGTTTTCCATCGCTTTGTCCCGGCTCGCGGATACATTCAGGGGTTCCAAGGCACGCACCTCCTTCTGGGATTCGCGATCGTGTCCGATCGGATAGAACATCCGTTCCTCCCATTGTAGCACATTCGGCCGTCCTGTCGCCTTATCGGTTTTCCGTTGTCGCAAACTTGTCACCGATCGTTCGGAGGACTACCTTTACAACAAAAAGAGATGTTGGGTATACTGTAATTATCGAATGCGTGTCAGGAGGCTTACTATGGCAAATGTTACCGATCCGCGCCAGCACGTCAACGAAGAACCGCGCGGCGATTTATTCGATGTGGCGACGGGCTTTGGAGTGATGTTCGGCTTCATGTTCATCGTATTCACGGCCGCGGTCGTCGTTAAATTTTTGATTTCCTGATCGTGAAAGTCCAAACAGAGGGCCGTCCCTGCCGGGGCGGCCCTCTATCATTGCGTGATTCGGTTTATGAGGATTCGGGCTTGGTCGAATCGCGCTCCTTCTTGGCGCTTCGCGCGACATCGTCGTAGCGTTTTCTTTCCTTGCGCTCGATCTGCACGATTCGGCCGTCGTGGACGACGATGTTGACCTCCCCGTATTCCAACCCGTTGACTTGCTCCGCGATTCGCCCCAACCAACGTTCGTCTACTTGTACCGGTTTTGCCATTGGGCTACCCCCGTTTCACTTGTTGATGTCAACCCGATTTAGCGGCTCTCCTCGCTCATGCGGCTTTCCAGGAAGGATTTGACGACGAGCGTGACGACGGCCAGCACCATCAGCAGGGAAGCGACGGCAAACGCCGCGCTGAACTGGTATTCGTTGTACAAAATTTCAATATGCAGCGGCAGCGTGTTGGTCTCGCCCCGAATGTGCCCGGATACGACCGATACCGCCCCGAACTCGCCCATCGCCCTCGCGTTGCACAAAATCATGCCGTACAGCAAGCCCCATTTGATATTCGGAAGCGTCACCCTGAAAAATACCCGCCACCCTTTCGCCCCAAGGCTGACCGCCGCTTCCTCGTCCGCAACGCCCTGCGTTTCCATGAGCGGGATGAGCTCCCGGGCCACGAACGGGAACGTGACGAACATCGTCGCGATCACGATTCCCGGCGTAGCGAAAATAATATGGATATCGTGCTTGTCTAGCCACGGACCGAGCAAGCCCTGAGCGCCGAACAGCAGCACGTAGATCAGTCCGCTGACGACGGGCGATACCGCGAACGGCAGGTCGATCAGCGTGACCAGCAGGTTTTTGCCGCGAAACTTGAATTTCGTAATCGCCCATGCCGCCGCCAATCCGAAAATCGTGTTTAACGGAACGGCGATAAGCGCGGTAACAAGCGTCAGCCTCAAGGCCGACATGGCGTCCGGATCGGTCAGCGCGCTCAGGTAGGCGCTCCAGCCTTTGCGGAAAGCTTCCGCCAGCACGGCCGCCATCGGAAGCAGCACGATGAGCGCGAGGAACAGCAGCGCGACGCCGATCAGCACGTATTTCACGAAGCCGGGCTCGGACAGATGAGGCGGCGCTGTTCGTTTTTTCGCCGATTGCGGATTCGTAACGATTCCCGCCATGTTCGGTCAGCCCCCTTTCACCGTGCGCAGACGGCGGTTGCTCCACCTTTGCAGCATGTTGATGACCAGAAGCAGAGCGAAGGAGATCAACAGCAGCACGACGGCGACTGCGGCGGCTTGCGCGTATTGATACTGCTCCAGCTTCGTAATGATCAGCAGCGGAGCGATTTCCGTCTTCATCGGCATATTGCCGGAGATGAACACGACCGAGCCGTACTCGCCGATGCCCCGGGCGAACGCCAGGGCGAACCCCGTCAGAAGCGGCGGAATCAGGTCCGGCAAAATGATCTTAAAGAAAATGCGCAGCCGGTACGAGCCGAGCATGACCGCCGCTTCCTCCATATCGGATTCCAGATCCTGCAGCACCGGCTGAACCGTCCGCACCACGAAGGGAATCCCGATGAACAGCAGGGCGATCGTAATGCCGATCGGGGTGTACGCCACCTTGACGCCCAGAGGCTCGAGCAGGGAGCCGATCCAGCCTTTGGGCGCATAGATGGTCGTCAGCGCGATGCCGGCCACCGCTGTCGGCAGCGCGAACGGCAAATCGATGAGTCCGTCCACGATTCGCTTGCCGGGAAACTCGTAACGTACGAGCACCCAGGCCAGCAGCAAACCGAAGAAAAAGTTGAGCGCCGCCGCGACGAACGCTGTCGTCAAGCTCAGTCTGTAAGAGGCTACGACGCGCGGATCGGCTACGGTTTTCCACCACTGCTCGAGGGACAGATCAGCGGATTTGACGGCCAAAGCCGCCAGAGGGATCAATACGATCAGACTGAGATAGAGGATCGTAAAGCCCAGGGTGATGGAGAAGCCCGGCAATATCCGTTCTTTTTTTCCCAATCGAATCATGAAGCCGCGTCAACCTCCTGCCGGCCCTTGGTCAGGATCCCGGCGCATAAATTTGATCGAACGTGCCTCCGTCGGAAAAATGCTTCGCCTGCGCTTCGTTCCATCCTCCGAAGTCTTCGTCGATCGTCAGCAGGTTCAGCTCGCCGAACTGGTCCTTATAGCGGTCGGCTACCGATTGCAGACGCGGGCGGTAGAAGTTTTTCGCGGCGATCTCCTGACCCTGTTCGGTGTACAGGTATTGGAGATATTCCGTGGCCGCCTCCCTCGTCCCCTTCTTGTCGACGTTTTTATCGACGATCGCAACCGGCGGCTCGGCCAGAATGCTTAAGGAAGGCGTAACGATCTCGTAATGGTCGCCGAACTCCTTCAGCGCCAAATAAGCTTCGTTCTCCCAGGCCAGCAGCACGTCGCCGATTCCTTTTTCGACGAACGTCGTCGTCGATCCCCGGGCTCCCGTGTCGAGCACCGGAACGTTCTTGAACAGCTTCTTCAGAAAATCGAGCGTCTGCGCTTCGTCGTAGCCGAGCGTCCGCGTTGCGTAGCCCCATGCCGCCAAGTAGTTCCAGCGCGCGCCGCCGGACGTTTTCGGATTCGGAGTAATGACTTGAACGCCCTCCTGGATTAAATCGTCCCAATCCTGAATTCCTTTCGGATTGCCCTTCCGCACGAGAAAGACGATTGTGGACGTGTACGGCGTGCTGTTCTGCTCGAACGTCCTCTGCCAATCGGCGTTCAGCAAGCCCGGCTCTATGAGCGCGTCGATATCGAAGCCGAGCGCCAGCGTGACGACGTCCGCTTCCAGGCCGTCGATGACCGAGCGGGCCTGCTTCCCGGAGCCGCCATGGGATTGCTTGATCGTAATTTTGCCGCCGGTCTTTTCTTTCCAATATTCAGCGAAGCTTGCGTTAAACTCTTCATACAGCTCGCGGGTAGGATCGTAGGATACGTTCAGCAGTTCGATGTCTTTCGGCTTTTCCTCGCCTGCCGCCTCCGAAGAAGAGGCGCCCGCCGATTCGCTTGCGGCCGACCCGCTCGGCGAAGCCGCATGAGCCGGCGCGCTGCCGTTGTTTTTGGAGCCGCATGCAGACAGCACCGTAACAATCAACGCCGCAACCAGCAGAAGTTTCCACTTGTTCAAGACCTCCACATTCATCCACCCCAACCATTCCGATAATTTTGCGTTTCCGTGCGCCGGATGGCCCTTCCGGCAGCTCGGGAACGAATTTCCGCTCGCGAGACGGCCAACTTTGTGCTGTTTGCGCGCCCGCTTTTGCCAATAATACCTATATACCATGTAAATCATATAAAATTACTTGGTATTGGTGAAATCTTATCAGGTGAACAAGCGAATTGTCAATAAGTGTCTATCAAAAAAACTTATAAATCTTTTTTGGAGCTAAAACGGCAAAACGGCCTCCCTCCGACGTCTTGGCGTCGCGAGAAGGCCGTTTTCAACCCGCCTAACCGGCGGAAACCGTTCGATTTTTGAACGTCACGTTTTTAAGCGCCCGAAAATCGTGTCCGTATGCGTCACCTTCCCTATCTGTCCATGGTGTCTCCAAACCAAAAAATCCCCCATTCCATCATAGCGCGAAACGGCGCAATGCAGGGGGGATTTTTCGCTTAAATAAGGGTAGACAATTTCATGCGAGGGAAGGCAGGCAGCACGAAGCATCGACGGCCTGGGTTGTTTGCGGGCAGCTGCCCGCTACTTCCCGGCGCCGCGATGATTGCGCCCCCGAACATGGACGACGTCGACGAACGGGCGGATGCGGTCCATCAGGCGCTGTCCTTTGTGCATCTCTTCGCCTTCCTTGTGGGTGAAGCTGAAGTGCTTCTCGAGATTCCCGAGATCGTGATTGGACGTGTAGAAGGTCGGCTTGCGGTTCATGCGATGATTCAGAATCGCGCCGAGCACATGGTCGCGAACCCACGGGGTCAAGTTCTCCGCGCCGATGTCGTCGAAGACGAGCAGATCCGTCTCCTTCATCATCGTCACCGTCTCCTTCAGCTTCTGCGGCTCGAACATAAGCGCCTTGGCGTCCTCGACGAACTCCGGCATATAGACGATGACGCCCGAAAAACCCGACTTGGCCAGCCTCTGAAGCAAATACCCGGCCAGATAGGTTTTGCCGGTGCCGAAGTCGCCCTGGAGGAACAAGCCGCGGCTCGGCAAGCCCGATTCTTCCGCCCGATCGGCGTATTCCTGCAGCAAATCTACGGCAGGCGCCCGATTCGGGTCCAGACGGATCATTTCTTCTTCGTCATAATATTCGCCAAGCGCGGAAGGATCCAAGTACAGACTCGTCACCCGGCGGCGGATCCGCTCCTGGTTCTCGTAAGCCGTCCACTTGTCGCAAGGTTTTTTGTAATCGTTGATCTGCCAGCGGCCGTTCAGACTCTCGCACGACAGGCCTGTCGAATGACCTTGCAAATCGTTCGGACAAGCGTCCAGTCCCGGGCAGGCCTGACAGTTGCGATACTCCTTCGTCATCTGATAGAGCCGATTCAAATTCAGACGAAGCACATGATCGTCCAGCTCGGGATATCGGTTCCGCAGGCTAACGACGAGCGGATCGGCCAGCACCTGCTCGGCGATATCCTTCCCCGGGCCCGTCCGGGGGAACGGAAGCCGACGCAAAGCCTCCTTCAACGATTCCATTCTGCGCACCTCCACTCGAGCCGCTTACCGGCCTTATTTTTTGCTCTTCCGTTCGCGCGCCCGCGCCAGCATTCGTTCCAGCTCCTCCGGAGTGACGTCTTCCGCCGGTCCCGTATCCTTGACGACCGACATGACGGGCTTGCGGCGCCCTCCGCCGCGCGAGCCGGACGCTTCGGCGCGAGGGGGCTCGTCGCCGCGATTTTTGCGGTCGAGCGCTTCGTTCAGCTTCTCCTGCTCGCGAACGTAAGCGATGGCCTTCTCGACCGTGTCGATCCCCTTGGCCAGCATGTTCGAGGCGATCGCGTCGACGAAGGATTTCGTGAGACGCTGTGCCCGGTCAAGCGAGAAGATGTAATGGATCAGCACGTTAATGACCGGCTCCGGCAGCTTGTAGTTCAGATCGATGCGCTCGAATACGCGCACGAAGTTGTCCGGAACTTCCCCGGGAAAATAGCGGGCCAGCATTCGCGTATACGGCTCGCGGCGAAGCATTTCGTTGTATCGGGCTGCCGATACGTTCTCCTGGAATCTCTCGGGAATGTCCATCAGCATAGAGGGGGGAATGACGACAGGCTCGTCCGTCTGCACGAGCTCCGCCCTGCCCTCTCCTCTGGCCATCAACCGTTCCCTCTCTTCCGCACGCTTGCGGTCCTGCCGGTACATTAAATTCGCCCGGTGCTGCAAGTTGTCCCACAGCAGCGTGCCGTCGTGCCGGAAAATGCCGTCCTCGTCGAGCAATCGGCATATTTCGGGCGCCTCCAGATCGTATTTGTAGGCCAAATAGTTGATCTGGGCCATCGATTGAGGCGCCCGGTTCAGCCGCTCTACGAACGCCCGGTTCGCCGAGCCGCGCGGAAACCGAAGCATAATCTCGCTGTGCCGAATCCGATCCGCAGGGCGAAACGACGGGCGCTCCTGGGCGACGGCGCTCTCCGACCAGCCGGCCTCCAGCTCCGGATCGATCAGCCCCGCGCTGATCCGGAAGATCTCCGAGAAGTGAACGGTCGCTTCCTCCCGATTGACGAAACGCGCCAGCTCCGCCGGCGGCTCCGGCCCGAAGACGTCGCGCAGCTCAAGCAGCGCGCTCTTGCCGATCTTGTCGCAGAGCAGCAGCGTCAGATGCTCGCTCGCGAAAAACTCCGCAGGACGGAGCGGAGCCACGAGAGAATACTCGTACAGCGTCTCCTCCGACAACGGATTATGATGACGGTAAACCTGCAGCAGTCCGACCGCTTCCAGCCTTGAAGCCGCGTCGACGACCGTCTGCCGGCCGGCGGCGTTCAGCTCCACGCCCAATCCCAGAAACAGCTTGCGCTGGAACTCCGGAGCCGAGATGCCCGCCGTATCCTCGGCGATCTGATGATAGAGCAATTGATAGAAAGCGGCCGACACCGCCCCCGTCATCGGCTGGTAGAGGGAGACGAACGTTCTCCGGTCCAGGCCGCTGAGGGCGAAGTCTCTGCTGACGATAAATCGATGACTTTCCGTAAATTCCATTAAATTCGACACGCGCATCGCGAGATCGACACTCTCTTCTTCGAAGTGATGATCCTTCTATTGTAGCATAGATTTCAAGATTCAGGCTCCCGAATTCGCCGCTGCCGGCCGCCGCCGAACACCCACAGCCGGTAACCCGCGTAATTCACCCCAAGGGAGACGGCGACGGAGATCGCTTTGGCGATCGCGGACTCCACCCCTCCGCGCTCCAGCCCGAGCAGCGCTGCCGTCGCCGCCGCGAAAGACGCCGCATTGACGAGGACGAAGCGCAGCATCTCCGCCGCGCTTCGCTTGCCGCGAACCCTGAACGTCCAGTAGCGGTTCAGCAAATAGCTGTTCGCCACCCCGGCCGCATAAGACGCCGCCTGCGCTCCGGCGGACGGAACCCCCAGGCCGTAGACCAGCGCACAAAAAACGGCGAAATCCACTCCCGTGTTCACCCCGCCCACGAGCGCGTACTTCGCCACTTTTATCCCTTCCGATAACCGGAGCATTCGACTCCTCCCGACTTCGCGCAGCCGCCGGCCGCCGCTAGAACATTTTATAGCCGCCGCGCCGCAGCGCGCGGATCGACCAACCGCTCAGATAAGCGCCGACCCCTCCGGCCACGATCAGAATCGTATCCGACACGAGCAGCGATTGTATATTTTCGGTCACCGTCAAATCGTCCTGCCATAGCTGCCAAATGCCGAGCGGCACGATAACGATCACGAACAGCCATAGCGGGAACCACGTCGTCTTAATCAGCATATTCAAAATAAACCCGATGCCGAAAAACAGCACTAAACAAAGCAGCGAGCCGATAATGCCGAACAATATTCCACCAACGACTCCACCGATCATTACGCAAACCTCCAAAATAAGACTCTTTTCCAGTTTACAAGCTGCTCAGGCCCTCGTCAACGCGAAGGGTGTGAATGAGCTGTGAACATTGGTCCGAAAACGGCCTTTTTGCCCGTATCCGGCCGTCTGCGCGTTTGCCCCCCGCTCTCTGCTTGGGCTACAATGGTATACAATGGTACTAGTTAAGGATGAACAAGGAGAGATGAACGATGAGTGAAGCCGCTCAAACATTGGATGGATGGTACGTGCTGCACGATCTGCGCACGATCGACTGGCAGGCCTGGAACGCCGCTTCCCCTGCGGAAAAAAACGCCGCGCTGGACGAGCTGGCGAAGCTGCGCTCGGATTGGACGGCGGTCGAGGAGCGCAAGGAAGGCAGCTTCGCATTCTACTCGATCGTCGGCCAGAAAGCCGACTTCCTCCTCATGCATTTGCGCGAAACGCTGGCGGAGCTGAACGAGATCGAGAACGCGTTCAACCGTTCCGCCTTCGCCCGTTATACGACGAAAGCCTACTCTTATGTAAGCGTGGTTGAGCTGAGCAACTATATGGGCGCGCCCGGCGTCGATCCGATGCAGGTGCCGGAGATCGCCGCCCGCTTAAAGCCGATCCTGCCAAAGAGCAAGCATATTTGCTTCTACCCGATGAACAAGAAGCGCAACCTTCAGGACAACTGGTACATGCTGCCGATGGAGGAGCGCAAGACGCTGATGAGAAGCCACGGCATGATCGGACGCGGCTATGCGGGCAAAGTGAAGCAGATCATCTCGGGCTCCGTCGGCTTCGACGATTGGGAATGGGGAGTCACGCTGTTCTCCGACGACGCGCTGCAATTCAAGAAGCTCGTCTACGAGATGAGATTCGATGAGGTGAGCGCGCGCTACGGCGAATTCGGGTCGTTCTTCGTCGGCAATCTGCTGAGCGAAGAAGCGCTCTCTCGCCTGCTCCCGAGAGGTTGACGGAGGCAGACGCCCTCTGATCGGGAAACGTCTTTCCCCGCGCTCGCGTCCTTCCGCCGATCAAGACCGCGCCCCCTTACGGGAGAGGCGCGGTCTTGTCGTTCAGCCCTGATCCTTCAACAGCCGCTCCCCGGCGATTCCCGGCGTCGTCATCTGGATCGGATCGAGAATTTCGTCCATTTCCTTCGCGGTCAGCAAGCCTTTCTCCAAAATCAGCTCCTTGATCGTCATGCCGGTCTTCATCGCCTCCTTCACGAGCTGCGCCGCCACGTCGTAGCCGAGATGCGGGTTCAGCGCGGTGACGATGCCGAAGCTTCTGTCGACGTAGGCCTGACATCTGGCCCGGTTCGCTTCCATCCCCTCGAGCGCGAACCGGTTGAAGACGTCGAGCGCTCTTTGCAGCACCTGCAAGGACTGCAGCAGATTAAAGGCGATGACAGGTCCCATGACGTTCAGCTCGAACTGGCCCGCTTCCGAAGCCATGCAGATCGTATGATCGTTGCCCATCACCTGGAACGCGACCTGGTTGACGACTTCCGCCATCACCGGATTGACTTTGCCCGGCATAATCGACGAGCCCGGCTGCCTCGGAGGGAGGAAAAGCTCGTTCAGGCCGACGTGCGGTCCCGAAGCCATAAGGCGAATATCGTTGCAAATTTTCGACAGGTTGACGGCGCACACCTTCAACGCCGCCGACAGCTCCGTGTAAGCGTCCGTGTTCTGCGTCGCGTCGACCAGATCGGGCGCGGAGCGAACCGGGATGCCGAGATCCTCGGCCAAGCTTTCCACGACCAGACGAATATAGTCGGGCGTGGCGTTCAGGCCCGTGCCGACCGCCGTCGCGCCCATGTTGACCACAAGCAGCCCCTCGGAGGCGCGGCGAATGCGTCCCATATCCCGCTCCAGCACTCTGGAGTAGGCGCCGAACTCCTGGCCCATACGAATCGGCACCGCATCCTGAAGATGGGTTCTTCCCATTTTGATCACATCGTCGAACTCCGCTTCCTTGCGAACAAATCCTTGACGCACCTCTTCCATCGTATTCAGCAGCTGCTCGGTCAAACGGTGGGCCGCGATGCGAAGCGCGGTCGGAATGGCGTCGTTCGTCGACTGCGACATGTTGACGTGATTGTTCGGACTGCAATGGAAGTAATCCCCCTTGGGGCGTCCCATCAGCTCCAGCGCCCGATTGGCCAGCACCTCGTTCATATTCATATTGATCGAAGTGCCTGCGCCCCCTTGTATCGAATCGACGATAAACTGGTCCGACAGGCTCCCGCCCGCGACCTCTTCCGCCGCCTGCACGATCGCTTGTCCGATCTGCGCCGGCAGCCTCCTCAGCTGCAGGTTCGCCAGAGCCGCAGCCTTCTTCACCCGCGCGAGCGCGATCACCAGCTCGGGATGAACCGGGACCCCCGTAATCGGAAAATTCTCTACCGCCCGCAACGTCTGAATTCCGTAGTACACCTCTTCGGGAACTTCCTTGCTGCCGATCGAATCTTTCTCCAGTCTTCCGGGCATCTCTCTTCTCCTCCCTGCATCGCTTGTATGGTTTGGTCTCCCCTTTATTGTACACCAACAAGCGATGGATAGCCGAAACCAGGCAATAACGCCTTCGGCGTCCTCTAGACGCATAATCGCGTAAAAAAAACGGACTCGATCGTTCCCCCGCTTAGCGAGGAGCGATTCGAGTCCGCCCGTTCGTTCGGTTACTCTTCATCTTCCGTGGCGCGCATCTGCGCTTCCCATTCTGCGCGTCGCTTCTCTTCGAGATACTCCTGCGTCATCCGGTCGCGAGCCCGGCCCTTCTCCTTCAGCCGCTCGATTCCCGGCTGAATGAGCAAGTCCACTTCGGCCTGCACGATGGCGACGAGATCGTAACGCTTCTGCGTTTCGAGATAAGCGCCCACTTCCATCAGCGCGTTGTAACGGTCCAGTTCGTCTCGCGTCAACAGGCCCCGCACTTGCACGCTGCAATGTCTCATTACAGGAATTTGCCCTTGCGCAGCACGAGCGGAATGCCGCCGATAATGAACAAATAGCGAAGGTCGATCAGCTTCTTCAGCCATGCGGCCGTACGACCTTTGTACTTCTTGCCGAACGCCAGCCCGATCGCCTCGCCCTTGCCGAGCGAAGCCACGGCGCCTTTGTTATGGAACACGAACGGCTTAAGCGGCTGGTTGCGAATGGCCGCCACCAGATTGTGAGCGCAGTTGACGCCCTGCTGCATCGCGATCTGGGCCGTCGGCGGATAAGGCCGCCCGCCGTCCGGGTTAAATACCAGCGAGTTGTCGCCCAGAACGAACACGTTCTCGTGACCGGGAGCGCGCAGAAACTCGTCGACCTTCACGCGGCCTCTCATCGTCTCGAAGCCCGCTTCCTCGATAAGACGGTTGCCGCGAATGCCGCCCGTCCAAATAACCGTCTGCGACTTGATCTCCTCGCCCTCGCCGACGATAACGCCGTCCGCCGTGCACTCCTTGACGGCCGTGCCGATGCGGAACGTCACGCCTTTCTTCTGAAGCACCTGCATCGCGTATTCGACCAGCTCCGGATCGAAGCCCGGAAGAGCTGTCGGCGCCGCTTCGATATTGATGATTTTAACGAGCGACTGGTCGACGTCGAACTGCTTGCACAGCTCGGGAATGCGATCGGCCAGCTCGCCGATGAATTCGATGCCCGTGAAGCCGGCTCCGCCGACGATAAACGTCAGGTAGTCGGTACGGTGCGGCTCGCGCTTAAAGCGCGCGAATTGATACTCGATATGCTCGCGAATAAGCCGAACGGAGTTGATGCTGCGAATGTTGAACGCATGCTCGACCATTCCCGGGATGCCGAACGTTTCCGGTTCGCCTCCGAGACCGATAATCAGATAATCGTAAGAGAGCGTTCCGTCTTCCAGAATGACCTTGCGGTCCTGCGGGCGAATCTGCACGACCGTCGACTTGACGAAGTCGATCTTGAACTCGTCGATCAGCTTGGAAATGTTGACGCGCGCGTTCTCCGGGTTGTCCGTACCGGCGGCAGGCATGTGCAGGTGCGTCGTAATGTAGTGATAGTCGTGCTTGTTGACGAGAGTGACATCCGCTTCATTATAATTCAATTCCTTCTGCAGCCGGAGCGATGTCAACACACCGCCATAGCCTGCGCCCAGAATGACGATCTTAGGTATACTGCTCATTGATGATCCCATCCAATCCCTTTGTGTGTTAGTCTTGTGAAATTTTACACAATCTCTTTCGCTAAAACACTTAATCGAAACTCTAGAGTAGATCATAGCGGCTTTTCCAACAATTTTCAAGGTTCATTCTTACGAATATATTTGGGCATCTCTACAAAAAGCTTTCTTCTCCTTGTCGACAAGTTTATAATGAAGACGTTTAGCGACCGCTAATCGACATCAATTTACGGAGGTGTCACACTTGGATTCCAGCCATTCGCCAGTCGTCGACGTCGCGATTATCGGGGGAGGACCTGCCGGGATGTTCGCGGCGTTCTACGGCGGCATGAGGAAAATGTCCGTCAGCCTGATCGAAAGCATGCCTCAGCTTGGAGGCCAGCTTGCCGCTCTGTATCCCGAGAAATATATTTACGATGTCGCGGGATTTCCTAAAGTCACCGCGCAGGAGCTCGTCAACAATCTAAAAACCCAGCTGGAGCTTTTCAAGCCCGGCGTTTATTTGGAGCAAAAGGTGTCGAAAGTAACCAAGATCGAGGAACGCCTCTTCGAGATTGTTACCGATAAAGCGGTTCACCATGCGCGATCCGTCATTATTACGGCGGGCGTCGGAGCTTTCGAGCCTCGCCGGCTGGAGCTGCCCGAAGCCTCCGTCTACGAGAAGACGAATCTGCACTACTTCGTCAGCGATCTGGAGCGGTTTCGCGGGCAGAAGGTGCTGATCAGCGGAGGAGGAGACTCGGCGCTCGATTGGTCGCTCATGCTCGAGCCGATCGCAGAGAAGGTGACGCTCGTCCATCGCCGGGACAAATTCCGCGCCCACGAGCACAGCGTCGAACTGTTGAAGAAGTCCAGTGTCGAAGTCGTCACGCCTACGGAGATTACGGGGCTGTACGGAGAAGGCGTGATCGAGCGGGTGACGCTGACCGACGTCAAATCGGGAGCGGTCATCGAGCGCGAGGTCGATGCGGTGATCGTCAACTTCGGATTCGTCAGCTCTCTCGGCCCGATTGCGGAGTGGGGCTTCGACATCGAAAGCGGCTCGATCGTCGTCGATTCCCGAATGGAAACGAGCATCCCCGGCATTTTCGCCGCTGGCGACATTACGACCTATCCGGGCAAGCTGAAGCTGATCGCCGTCGGCTTCGGAGAAGCGCCGACCGCCATCAACAACGCCAAGGTCTACGTCGATCCGGAAGCCAAGCTGTCCCCGGGACACAGCAGCAATATGAAATTTTGAACCGGAACGCGATCCTGTGCAACAATAAGGGCATCCTATCTTAGGAATACCGGTACAGCCGGCCTAAGGAGGATGCCCAATTTGATATGTCCGGTCTGCAACGCCTTAAGCCCCCTAGAGATTTCTTGTCCGAATTGCGGTTCCGCAGCCGAAGACGAAGGTCGTGCGAGCGATTGGAGCGGTCCCTATTCTCCCTACGAACCCGAACTCGCGGCCCTCGAAGCTCCCTCCGGAGCCGAAAGGACGACCTGCCGGCATATCGTCCGCTGCGACGGCTGCCCCTATGAATTCACGGTAGAAATTGCCTTGTGGCATATCTAGACGATCCTTTCTTCGGGGACCGACAGCTTTCTTCTCCGGATTTCCGTCCGCAGCAGGCGCACGAATTCCCTATCCAGCTGCATGCGCAGCGCGCTGCGATAAGCGTCCAACAGCAGTTCGTCGGTTAACGTTGGCAACATGACCCACACCCTCTCCTTTGGTTTGTGTAAGGCATCATAGCATGCCTTGCGCCGGGTGGACAAGCCGACAATTATCCACAAGGAGGTGTGTGTAACTTGTGTGCATTTTGTTGAAATCTGCCAGTAACCCTTGATTTATCGGTGTGTATATTGTGGATGAAGTTATGCACAGTTTTTTCGGCGGTTTATCGATAAACAACTTTCATGACCGCAAAATATTCTATTACGGCTTTCTATAGAAAATGTTGTCGGTTTCTCTCTATTACTGCGGTCGAGTATTGACCTCCAGCATCCAAATATGTCCCTTACGGTCGATGCCGTAATCGTAGCCCAGCTGCCCGATGCCCGGATACCGGCTTTCAAGCAGCGCCGTTGAGGCTTTCGTCAAATGCCGCATTTCGCGTTTTTTCTTTCTGACAAGCTTCGCGGACAACGAGCGCCGAATGCCTTGAGCGGCGGTCATCAGCGTGCCCCCGCGGCACAGGTTCGTCACGAACAGCCCCGGTCTCGCCAGCCTCCCCACCATCGACCGATATCTCCATGTGCCGTTCTCCTTGACGTATTTTACCCGATAATCGATCGGTCTTCCTCCGATCGTCGCAAGCCGGATTCCTTTTTGAATCAAATAAGCTCTCTTCAGGCGCGTAGCGTTCAATGCCTTCATCAGGCCCCCGAATGTCGAGAACGTTCGTTTGCTGGACCTATGCGTCATTTTGTAGGACGAACCGAGCTTTTCGATTTTGATTATGCCGATTCCCCCGCCGCCTCGGACCGGCTTGACGACGACCATGCCGTACCGGTTGATCATGGTGCGCAAGTTCGCCGCGTTCAGCAGTCTGGAAGGCGGAATATGTCCGGCGATATAAGGATTCGAGCGCAAGGCGTTCGTCTTCACCCACTTGTTGGCCAGCTGCCGGCTAATCGTTACCTCCATATGACGGCTCCTTTCCTGAGGGTATGATGTATATATACTCGTTTCTCGGGACAGGTTCTTGGATAGATGACGCCGGAGATTCGCCTCTATTTGCCAAGCAGCCAATAGATTTCGCGAATCGGACGGACCGAATGCGGGAAAAGACGACATGAGGCCGGCTTTCCGGGCATACGGATAGAGGGAGGATGAATCGGGGGGGTGAATGCGGATGGGCGGTACGGAAAGGAGGCGGCCGCTCTTGCGATGGGCGGCTTTATGGGGAAGGCTAACGAACGGTTGGCGGACGGCGGCATTCCCGCCGGAGCCGCCGGCGGAGAGGCGAACGGCAGCCCGCTCGTCCGAGAGCGGAGAGCCGCCGGGAGCGGCAGCGACGGATACGCCGGAGAGCGGACAGGCTAACGGCGCCGAAGCGGACCGAGCGCTCGACGACGACCTTCGCCTCCTGCGGGACGTCCCGATTCCCGAGGAAGCCGAAGAGCTTAACGCACTCAGCACGAGCACCCTCGATCGGATCGGTTATTTGTGCACCTTCAATCTTCGGGGGAACGCCAAAGAAGCCGGCGACTACTATCGTCGGGCTTTCCGGCAGCGAAGCTTCGAATACGCCGAATATACGGACGGATCGACCGTCAATTTGATGGGCGGCAACGACACCTATAGTCTGCTTGTCGGGATATTCCCGAATGAAAACATATCGGAACGAGTAACGGTGACGCTGACTTACGGCGTCAAGAAAGCGAATTAAGCGCGTCTTCTGCCGTCAGCTGTGCACCGAGAAGTTCTTGGCGCGCCGGGGGCGATAGACGAACGCATGGCCCTTGCTTGACGTTCTGGCAGGCTTCCGGCACTTCTCGTAGCGGTTAAGCTGCTCGTCGAGCAGCTGAGAAATCTCCAGCACCCTCGAATTGCGCATGTCCGCTCCATTCTTGACGTAGGCCAGAATCATCTCGTTTCTCAAATTTTCGATATTTCGTTTAATCACCTTCAGCTTCAATTCGCGAAATTCCAACTTTCATCCCTCTCCCAATGGCATTTCCTTTTTCCATATCATGTTATAACTTATCATAAAACGAAAGTTTTTGGAAAGTTCCACAAAAAATATTAAGCAATTGTTAGTGTTTTCGTCAAGATCAAATCTATTTTCTCAAGCATAAACGGCTTACGCCGTCCTTGGGACCGGCGAGATAACGTTTATGTCGGAGGTGATTCAGATATGGATTCAAGCAAAAACGCCTTCGGCGTCCTCTAGACGCAGAATCGCGTTTTTGCCGGAGTTGATTGAGAAAAGGATAGCAATTTTATAATTTCCGAATCACCAAGCAAAAATGGCCTCTTCACGCTATCGTCGCAGACGACATCGCCATAGAGGCCTTATTCCTATGCATTCATGGGTTAACCTTTGTATCACGCCGAGCGGGCTAACGCGCAGCGACCCGGATTAGCAAGGATCGGCAGCCGGATTGCCCGCATCGGTCGCCGTTCTGAAGCTGCTGCCGCAGCCGCAGGTGACGGTGGCGTTCGGATTGTGGATCGTGAAGCCGCCTCCCATGGCGGATTCCTTCCAGTCGATCTCCAGGCCGCGCAAATATTTCATGCTGTCGCTGTCGACCACCACTTTTACGCCGCCGATCTCCATCTCGCTGTCGCCTTCATGGATTTCGTCGTCGAAGCCCATGCCGTATGAGAAGCCGCTGCATCCGCCTTCCTGGACTCCGATGCGCAGAAACAAATTCGGAATTTCCTCCGCGGCAAGCATTTCCTGTATTTTCTCCGAAGCCGATTCGCTGATATTCACCATTGCAGGTTCCCCTCCTTGACTTGCTGTTCTCCTCCTCAGTATACTCCAGAGAACCTCAAGCCTCAAGAGAGGCATCGCCCGCAGTCTGCTGCGGGATCGCTTTCAGCTCGATGCGGCAGCGGAACTGTCCGCCTTCGTTCAGCAGAAAGTCCGCCAGCCGGCGAAAGACGAAGGCCAGCTCTTGCCCGGTCGACTCCGTATCGAGCGTATAGCGGAATTGATCCGCAGACGGACCGCGCACGGAGCCGCTCTGCTCGGAGCCGAGCGCTCCCGCGGCCTGCATTCTCTTCCACTCCTTGGACGGCTCGAACTTGTCCGACCGGCGCACGATCTGTTCGTAGATGCGCTGCTTCTTCAGCCACATGTAATATTGAATCGGATTGTTCAAGTTCCAAGCCTGGCTCAAATCCTTGATCGTATAAGCCGCCCGATATTGCTGCAGCGTTTGAATCTTCTGGGATTCTTCCATTTTCTCCAGCTCGCTCAGTGGCAAAATCTCCGGTTTCAGCTTCACGCACCGCCTCGTTCATCAATTTACTTTTACATTAACCATAATTTTCTTATTATTCAAGTTGATTCCCTATTTTGCCAGAGTTTATACGTTTTCTATTTCCAGTTGCCGTAAAACAGGTTCGGGTTTATAATATTACCAGGTTGTTAACCATTACCTTTATTGATTTATTGGAAAGTTATTTTTTTCACAAATATGTGATAAGGGAAAGTAGTTCGATGATCCTTCATCGCGCTGCTTTGTCATTTCATTACGGCTGGAGGCGCATGCCATGACTCTCGTTACGACGCACCCCGACCGCCAAATGGCGGAAATCGCCGACAAAGTCCGGAACGGCGAACGATTGACTCTGGAGGACGGCGTATTCCTCTACCGCTCGGAAGATCTGCTCACGATCGGGCAATTGGCCAACGAAGTGAATTTGAAGAAAAACGGCAAAAAGGTTTATTTTATCGAGAACATGAGCCTTTACTTTACGAACGTCTGCGAAGCGCGCTGCGCGTTCTGCAACTTCCGCAAGGACGAAGGGCAGGAGGGCGCTTATACGCTGTCTCCGCAGGAGATGATCGACTACGTCGAGCAGCATATCCATCCGGGCGTGCGCGAGTTCCATATCGTAGGCGGACATAATCCGCACGTGCCTTTCGAGTATTACGTCGAGTCGATTCGGGCGCTGAAGATCCAGTATCCGAACGTCACGATCAAAGCCTACACGGCTGCCGAGATCGATTTCTTCTCCCGCATCTCCGGCCTGTCGTACCGCCAGGTGCTCGAGCGGCTTATCGAAGCCGGCCTGGAGACGCTGACGGGCGGCGGCGCGGAAATTCTGTCCGATCAGTACCGGAAAAAAATGCGGGTGACGAAAGCCAACATCGAGCAGTATTTAGACGTCCACCGGACGGCTCACGGCCTCGGCCTGCGCACGCACACCACGATGCTGTACGGCTCCGTGGAGTCGCTGGAGGAACGCGTGCAGCATATGCTCCACATTCGGGAGCTGCAGGACGAGACGAACGGCTTCCAAGTGTTTATTCCGCTGTCGATGCAGCCGATCAGCCCGAAGGCCAGCATCCGCCGGCGCAATTCCGCATTCGACGATCTGAAGGCGATCGCGATCAGCCGTCTCCTGCTGGACAACATTCAACATATTAAAGCCTATTTCATCAATATCGGCACGCAGCTGACGCAAGTCGCGCTGACGATGGGGGCTTCCGACGCGCACGGCACGATCGTCCGCGAGAAAATCAGCCACGCGGCGGGAGCGCTAACTCCGTCCGGCATTACGCGAGAAGATCTGGTATGGCTCATCAAGGGCGCCGGAAGAATTCCGGTGGAGCGCGACACCTTCTATAACGAGATTAAACGATACGAATAATTCAGAGTTCCCCGTCGGGTAGACGGGGACTCTTCTGTGTCATACTAAAGATAACAGACATCAAAGGAGACCAGGTATGAGCAAGGTCGTAATTCTAGGCGGCGGGTACGGGGGGATGATGGTCGTTCAGGAGCTTCTGGAGCAGATCCCGGGCGACAAGGAGATCGTTCTCGTCGAACGCATGCCTTATCAAGGCTTAAAAACGGAGTATTACGCGCTCGCCGCAGGCACCGTATCCGATTTCGAAATCCGCGTCAACCATCCCGTTCATCCGCAACTAAGAATGGTTTACGGCAATATTACCGACATCGACTTGGATAACAAAGTCGTTCGCGTCTCCAACCGCGATCCGATCGCTTACGATTCCCTCGTCGTCGCGCTCGGCTGCACGGACAACTACCACGGCATTCCCGGAGCGGCCGATTACGCGTGCAGCATCCAATCGCTCTCCTCGACCCGCCGCACGTTCCAGCAGATCAACGACATTCGCCCTTACGGCCAGCTGACGATCGTGGGCGGAGGGCTGAGCGGCGTCGAGGTGGCCGCCGAGCTCAGGGAGAGCCGGGCGGATATTAACATTCGCATTCTGGATCGCGGCCACAGCGTCATGTCCGCATTTCCGGGCAAGCTGCAGGAATACGTCGCCTCCTGGTTCCGCCAGCACGACGTGGAGATGCGCTCTCACATCGGCATTACCTCGCTGGAGCAAGGCGTGATTCATAATGGCTCCGAGCCCATCCTGACGGACGTGACCGTCTGGACCGCCGGCATTCAGCCGGTCGAGCTCGTTCAGCGGATGGCGCTTCCGAAAGACCCGCAAGGACGTCTGATCGTGAACGAATATCACGAACTGCCCGATTTTTCCCGCGTCTACGTCATCGGAGACTGCTCCAGCCAGCCGTTCTCCCCAAGCGCGCAGCTGGCCGGGGCGCAGGGCAAGCAGGTCGCCGAGGTCATTCTGGCCCGCTGGCAGGGCAAGGAGCCGAGACTTGGCCGAATCAAGCTGAAGGGAGTTCTCGGCTCCCTGGGCAAGAAAGCCGGCTTCGGACTGATGGGGGCAACGCCGCTGCTCGGCCGCATTCCCCGCATGCTCAAGAGCGGGGTGCTCTGGAAAAGCAAACGGCATTTCGGCTGATGGCGGTCGGTCCGCGGATCAGAGATCGTCCAGCAGCTTATCCAGGGCGATCCGTTCCTGCTCCTGCTTGCGAATTTCTTCCAGCACCAGCTCGTACAGCTGTTCGGCCGTCTCGGCCACGACGCTCTCTCCGTTCACCAGCGCGTACGGAGACAGGAAGCACTCGCCGCAGTTGCCGAGGCATCCGTACTCGATGACTTCGGTATCCGGCAGCTCTTCGAGCTTCTTCAACGCTTCGTCCGTCCCGTGTTGGGCGTTGCTGACGCAATACTCCACGACGTTCATTCGTTTCATTTCCTTTCCGGTTGTGAAAAATGCTAAAGTTGGTCGGTTTGAAAATGGATCTATTTGTACTATAATAGACGTTAGAAAGGAGTGGATGATCATGAGTACAAATGCTCCAAGCATGTACGATGAAGTGAGCGACGTTCTCGACAAGCTGCGTCCGTTCTTGCAGCGCGACGGAGGAGACGTCGAGCTCGTCGACATCGAAGACGGCGTCGTCAAGCTGCGTCTTATGGGCGCTTGCGGCAGCTGCCCAAGCTCCACGATCACGCTCAAAGCCGGGATCGAGCGCGCATTGCTGGAAGAAGTCGAAGGCATTCAGGAAGTCGTTCAAGTGTTCTGATTTTCCTTCATAGGGAAGCGTAGAAGGTCCTGCCGTCCGGCAGGACCTTTTGTCATCGCTTCAGCATCGTCCGGATCGGATCCAGCCCGCCGGACACGTCGATCGTGTTGCCCGTGATGAAGTCCGATTCGGGCATGCACAGAAACGCGATCATTCGGGCGACGTCCTCGCCGCTGCCCGGTCTTCCCCGGGGCGACTCGTCGTCCATCAGATGGACGACGTCGGCGATGCTTTTCTCCTTGTTGTCGCCGCGAATGTCTCCGGGACAGATCATGTTCACCGTAATGCCGCTGGCCGCTTCCTCCACCGCGAGCGTCTTCGTAAACGAGACGAGACCGACCTTGGCCGCCGCATATACGGCTCGATGAGGCCAAGACCTCGCCTCGGAGGCGTGGCCGAAGCCAAAATGGATAATTCTCCCCCACTGTCTGGCCCGCATGCCCGGCAGCACCCGATGGTCCATCAGCATCGTGCCGACAAGGTTGCCGTTCATCAAATAATGGATATCGTCCGAGGAATAATCCGCAAACAAGCGCCGTTCCCGAATGAAAGGTCCGGCGTTGTTGACGAGAATGTCGACGCTTCCGAACCGTCTCTCCGCTTCTGACACGAGGCGCTCCGAGTCGGCAGCGATCGCGATATTCGCCTGAATCGCGTACGCCTTGCGGCCCAAAGCTTCGATCTCTTCGACAAGCCGCTCGGCTTCGTCCCGGCTGTTCACGTAGTTGATGGCCACGTCGCAGCCATGGCTTGCCAGCTCAAGCGCCGTCCGGCGCCCCAGTCCCTTGGCGCTGCCGGTCACCAGCGCCGTTCTGCCCAACAGCTTCACTCGGTTTCCCTCCGTCCCGTTGTCCGCTTACTCCATACGGCGCAATTCGCCGCACGCATATCGAAAGGCGACATGCAGCGAGTCCCGAACCATAGCCCAGCCTTGGTCCAGATCCTCCATATTGGAGCCGAGATCCTCGAGCGTTCTTCGCTCGCCGTCGTAGGCCAGGCTTTGCTGCAGATCGTCTCTCAACTCGGCGTTCATCTGGTGAATCTCCGTGTTCCTTCGGCTGCGCAGACGGCTCATCGCCGCCTGATGCCGCTCCTTGATTTCGTTCAGCGGCTTCATCAGCTCCGTATGGAGCCCATTCTGACGCATATTCCTCAGCACCGTAAAATAGGAATAGCGGGACTTGATTCGCTCCGTCCGTAGGGCCAGCAGCTGATTCAACAGCGTTCCCAGCTTATCCAGCACGGCGAAAAAACGAATGTAGGCGTTTTTGTCGAAATATACATGCCTTTCGTAGCTGGTTCTCTCCTCCGGCGTGAACGCCTCAAGCCGGGAATGCCCGATTTGCAAAGCGTACTTCTTGGCGGCGTAGCAGCTTTGCTCCAGCTCGTTCATCGAGCGCAGCAGACCTTCCGCCCAAATCTCGAACGTCCGGCATTTCTTCGCATGTTCCGGCCGGCGATCCGCAAGCTCGGAGCAGCGGCGGGCGAACGCTTCGATGGAACGGACCGTCTCCAGCGACCTGCCCGTCCACTCGCGAGGTGTTTCCCCGAATAGAACTCTAAGCATCGGCGCTCCCCCCAGCATCTCGCATCTTGTCCCATTGTAACGCAAAAGAGACGACTCGCTCAACCGAACGCGGAAGGCTTCCCTGTTTCGCCTCACGCCTGCAGATCCCATCGGTCAGCCTTAGAAGTATCGATCAACTTGGAATTTGGGCGCTCTTGTTGTTCCTTATCCTGTTTGCAGCGTTATTGGGTATGCGATCGGTGGTATGCGATCGGTGGTATGCGATCGGTGGCATGCGATCGGTGGCATGCGATCGGTGGCGCCCATCCTCTCGGCAACGTCTAACGGTTGCAGTGGCGCTTAATCGATCGTTTTCCCGAAAAAGGAAAAGCTAACGGTTGCCACCGCGCTTATTTGGGGGTGATCGAGCGAAACGGCGCGTTTTCGGCGGAAATAGCCGCTGCTGCAACCGTTACAACCTCCGTACTGCGAAAATGGCACAATTAGCGGCTCTGGCAACCGTTACGTTAGTGGGGTGGCGTAGGCGCGGGTTGGTGGGCAGCGTAGGATGGTGGGCTAGCGGGGGTTGGTGGGCAAGCTTAGGTTGGTGGGCTAGCTGGTGGGCAAGCGTAAGTTGGTGGGCAGCGTAGGTTGGTGGGTTAGCTGGTGGGCAAGCGTAAGTTGGTGAGCAAGAGTAAGTTGGTGGGCAAGAGTAAGTTGGTGGGCAGCGTAGGATGGTGGGCAAGCGTAAGTTGGTGGGCAAGCGTAGGTTGGCCTGGACTGGCGGTGGTTGGCGGGGGTAGTTGACTGGCCTAGGTTGGCGAGGGTTGGTGGTTGGCGCGAGTTGGCCTTTGTTCGCGATGGCCGTCGGGACTCCGCCGGCAACTGGGACGATTCCTGCAAGGCCGCTTTTTAACCGTTGCCTAGCCTGACAACATTGATGTCCCCCCATGGAATGGTCTTCCCCGGATCGGAGCGGATGGCTGCCTGCAGCGGTCTGGCGGACGGTTATGCGACAGCTCCGACGGGCAAGTCATGGAAAAAAACCGATTGCTATAAAAAAACGCTAACGCTCGCATAGGCAAGGTTAGCGAAATAAGAGCTTGCGTTCGGCCAACCGCAACATGCCGAACTTGTCAGTCCCGCTTCCTCCGTGCGGAAGCAATCTCGGCTTCCGGACGGCCGTAAACGAAATTCCCGTTCACCATCGTCCAGCCGACCGAGCGGTTCGGGCGCAGCTGGACCAAATCCGCCTTCATTTCCTCGGCGATCCGGCCCGTGTGCGGATCAAGTCGAAGCAGGGCGGCCGGATTGGCGGAAGCCATGCCGGAGGCGTCGGCCAGCGATACCCGATGATGCGCCACCATTCTGCGGAACGCCTCGTCCAACGTTAGCAGACTGCCGGCCAGCGTTCCGTCTTGAAGTCTGGCCTCCCCTTTCACGACCTGAACGGGAAGTCCGCCGATATCGTACTCCCCGTCGCCCAGACAGGCGGCTCGCATCGCGTCGGTGATCAGCAGCAGCTTGCCGGCCCCTTTGCTGGCGAGCGCCAAATCGACGACGCCCGGATGAAGATGGATGCCGTCCACGATGAGATCGGCCGTTACCGCCGCGCTGCCCAGAGCGAAAGCGACAATTCCCGGTTCCCGGTGATGCAGCGGGCGCATCGCGTTAAACAGATGCGTCACGTGAGACACGCCCCACTCCGTCGCTTTCTCCATATCGCGCCACGTGGCGTCGCTATGTCCCGCCGAGACGACAACGCCCCTCCGAACGGCCTCCTGGATAAGCTCTTGCGCTCCTTCCAGCTCCGGGGCGAGCGTAATCATCTTAACCGCGCCTTCCGCTCTCTCGCACCAGCGGACGAACTGCTCCATGTCCGGCAGCCGGACGCCATCCTCGCGATGCGCGCCCCGAAGCTTAGGGTTGAGGAAGGGCCCCTCCAAGTGAATGCCCAGCGCCGCCGCCCCGACTTTGCCGTTGCGACCGGATTTCATATATTCAACGACCGCGTCGATCGCGCGATCCGTAGCGTCCGCCGATTGGGTAACCGTCGTAGCCAACCACCCCGTCGTTCCTCTAGCCCCGTGCGTACGAGAGATGGTATCCAACGCGTCGGAAGAGGCGTCCATCACATCCGCACCCCCGCCGCCGTGAACATGAACGTCAATAAATCCCGGAAAAATGACGCCTTCAGCCTCCTGCTCTTCGCGGTTCGAAAGCGCATGGAACTCGCATCGAACGATCGTGCCGTCCGCAATCGCAACGACGCCTCTCTTCACCTGTCCTTCGGGCGTCAAGAAGTGCCCTCTCAGTTCATTCTCCATCGTGTTCGTTCCTTTCCGTAAGAGATGCTTCCATCGCTAGAGAAAGACCAGTCTCAGCGCGCCCAGCACGCCGGCTTTCTCCGATAACTTCGCCGCCGCTACGGGAACGTCTCTCGCCGACGGAGATCCGTACCGTTCCATCGCGCTGCGCAGGGAAGGCATCATCCTGTCGAGCTGCAGCGATACGCCGCCGCCGATCAGCACCAGCTCGGGATCGAATACGCTCGCCAGGTTGGCTACCGCTCCTCCGATGCAATAACCGATCTGATGGACCAGCTCCAGCGCCTCGGGATGCCCGGCGGCCGCTCTGTCGAACAGCTCTCTGCCGCTCAGCGGCACGGACAGCCGGGAAGCGCGCCGGTGAATGCCCGTTCCGGACACCATGCGCTCCAGCCAGCCCTGCTCCGGATCGCCCGAATCGGTCATATCCATCGTCAGCCAGCCCATCGAGCCCGCCGTCCCGTTCGCCCCTCTCAGCACTTTGCCGTCCACCATAATGCCGCCGCCGATCCCTGTGCCCAGCGTCAGCATGACGACGGATTGGCGGCTCCGTGCGGCCCCGAGCCACTGCTCTCCGTAGAGCGCCAGCTGACCGTCGTTCTGCAGCCGCGCAGGAATCGCCCAGCGCTCGTCGGCATGCGCCCCCAGATCCAGGCCGTTCAGCTCCGGAAGATTGGGAACCCATTGAACGAGCTTCTCCGACACTCTCCCGGGCAGTCCGATTCCGACTCCGTAAGGAGTGCCCATGCCCTGCCTGAACGAAGCAGCGGCGAAATGCCCGACCAGCTCGTCCAACTGACGGAGCAGGCCGCTGCGCGTTTTTTCCGTGTCGAGCTTGACCTCTTCGATGATCGTTCCCTGCTCCGTGGCCAGAACGGCCCATATTTTCGTTCCGCCGATATCGATTCCGATGCCCGTTTTCAACACTTCCATCCCTATCCCTTCATTCCCGTCATCGTAATGCCTTTGATGAAATACCGCTGAAGCAGGACGAATACGATCAGCGAAGGAATGACAATGATCGTCGAGCCGGTCATCATCATATTCATGTTGGCTTGGGAGCTGTAAGCGTTGCGCAGCATGTTGATGCCCAGCGGCAGCGTATTCATCCCTTCGTCGCTCACGACGACCAGCGGCCAGAGGAAGCTGTCCCATTGGTAGACGAACGAGAAGATGGCCAGAGCGGCAAGCGCCTGCTTCTGCAAGGGAAGAATCATCGACCAGTACACTCTCCATTCGGAAGCTCCGTCGATTCGCGCGGCCTGAATCATCTCGTCCGGGATGCCCGACGTAAACTGCCGCATGAGGAAGATGCCGAAGCCCGTTACGATGTTAGGCACGATGAGGCCTGCGTAGGTGTTCACCCATCCGAGTTCTTTAATGATAAAAAACAGCGGAACAAACAGAACGAAAAACGGGATCATCATCGTCGCCAAAATGAGCATGAACAGCACCTCTCGGCCCTTGAACCGGTATTTGGCCAAGGCGAAGCCCGCCATCGAGCTGGTGAGAAGCACGCCAATGACGATCAGGACGGTGACGATCAAACTGTTGACGTACATATTCCCGAGCGGAATGACCGACCAAATGTCCTTGTAGTTATGCCATTGAGGGTTTTCGGGAAACCACGTAATCGGGACGTGAATAATTTCCTCGGCCGACTTGATGGAGGAAAGAAGCATCCATACGAAAGGGAACGCCATAAAACAACCGAAAACGGCCAAGGGAATACAAATCAAAGTTTGCTTAAGCGCCGGTCTCACGTCTTCCCCTCCTATTCTTGTTGCTGCCGCATCATTTTAAGCTGAACGATCGAGAACGCGATGACCAGAATGAACATAATGACGGACATCGAAGCCGCTTTGCCCATGTTCAGAAACTCGAAAGCCGTCTGGTAAATATAAAGTCCAAGCACGTTGCTCGAATCCATCGGCCCTCCGTTGGTCATGACGTAAAATTGGGTAAAAGCCTGAAACGCATTAATCGCCACCATGACAAAGACGAACACCGATGTCGGCTTGAGCAGCGGAATCGTAATCGAGATCAATCTTCTCCACGCCCCCGCTCCGTCGATCTTCGCCGCCTCGTAGTAATCCTCCGAGATGCCTTGCAGGCCGGCCAGATAAATGATCGCATGGTACCCGATTCCCTGCCACAAGGAGACGATGACGATGGACACAAGCGACAGCCTGGTGCTCATGATCCAGCCCTGCGGAGCGAAGCCAAGCGCTTTCAGAAGCTCGTTCAACGGCCCGTAAGTCGGGTCGAATATGTACTGCCAGACGAGCGACATGGCGACCGCGGAAGTAATGACGGGAAGAAAAAACAACAGCCGCCAGAACCAGGGCACGACTTTAACCTCGTTTAACAAATAAGCGGCGCCCAGCGCCAAAGCTGGCATGAAGATCAGATTGGCCAAGACGAAAAGAAACGTGTTGGTCAGCGCCTTCAGGAATCGGTCGTCGCTCATCAGAACCGCATAATTGCTCAGTCCCGAGAAGGGAGCTTCGATCGCGGGGCCGAGAAGATCCCATTGATGAAAGCTTAAATACACCGTGGCGAGCAGCGGGAACACAAAAAAAATGGCGAAAAAGAGCAAGGTCGGACCGAGAAACAGCAGCACGGCGGCTCCGTTCGTTTCCTTGAGCTTCCTGCCGCGCCTTCTAGGTTCTTCGATCGTGAGTTCCATCCTGTCCCCTCCAAGTCGTATTTAAAGATCAAGCGTACGGAATGCAGCTTGCTCCATCCGTACGCTTGAGGTCACCTTATCTTCCCAGAATGCTGTTGATCTCCGCGACGGCTCCTTTGGAAGCATCCTCAGGGCTTGAAGCGCTGAAGATCAAGCCTTCGATTTTTTTCTGCAGGGCAGTCGTTATTTCCGAAGCGCCCTTCACGATCGGGAACGGCTTCGCTTGGTGCAGAAGTTCGATGTACGTCTTCATGAAATCGTCCCCCAGCGCCTCCCGGTTCGCCTCCTGGTCGCTGCTCCGGCTTGGGATAATGCCCTGGGAGAGCAGCCAATCCCCCTGTACGGAGGACTTGCCTTCGGCCTCCGGCGAGTTCACCCATTGGAGAAACTTCCAGGCTTCCTCTTTGTTCTTGCTGTGAGAGCTTACCGAGTACAGCCACGAATAGAATACCGATACGGAGTCTGTGCCCGACGGGCCGACAGGGATCGGAGCGGTGGCCACGTTCGCGTATTTGTCGCCCATCGTCGCTTGAAGACTGCTCTTCCACCAGTTCGCCATAATGATCATTGCCGTTTTTTCCAGCTCGAAGTTGTTCATGTAGGCGCCGGTCGTGCTTGCGTTGGCCGGACTCATTTCCCGGTTCGTCGACTGGGAGTCGATCAGCTGGCTGTAGAGCTCGAACGTTTGCAGCGCTTGGGGGCTGTCCAGCTCCGCGGCTTTGCCGTCCGCTGCAAGAAAATTGCCGCCGTTAGAGTGGAGCAGCGTTAGAAACGGATGAACCGTTCCCGAATCCCAACCCGTAATGACGCCGAACCCCTGCTGCACGATTTGGCCGTTTTCGATTTTCGTCAGCCGCTTGGCGTAATCGAGCAGCTCGTCCCATGTTTTCGGCGGCGCCGCAATCCCCGCCTCTTCGAACAGACGCTTGTTGTAGTTCAGCGCATAGGCGGTCAGCTCGGTGGGATACCCGTAGATTTTGCCGTCGATGCTGACCGAGTCCTGAATGTTCTGGCCGTATCCCGCCTGGATGTCGGCAAGGTAGTCGCCGGCGGCCGGATCGATCGATTGGCTGCTCGTCAGCTCGGGGAGCCAGGCGCTGTAGATATGATAGATGTCCGCGCCTTCCCCGGAAATGTTGGATACCGTAATCTTCTTGAGCAGCTCTCCGAACGGAACGTTCTGAAGCTCGATCTTGACGTTCGGATGGATCTGCTCATAAGCTTTGACTTGGTCAAGGTAAGCTTTCGAGTTCGCCGCATCCCAGTGCGTCAGAATTTTCAAAGTCGTTGTCCCGGCAGAGTTGGTCTTGGAGGTCGATTCGCTATTCGCGGGCGAACTGTCGCTGCTGTCGGATCCGGAGGAGCACCCTGCCAGCACCGTTAGAAAAGCAAGCATCGCTAGCCATGATTTCTTCATCGAACGTTCACCTCTCGTGGATAGGATCTAGGTTCTGGAGTTGGTCTCCTTCACTCGGGCTCGGAACTCGATATTGACTTCGTCGTTGTGCGTCTTCGAAATGCCCTGGACGTTCGGAGAAGCGAACGGCTTGACGAAATAGCCCTGTTGGGACAAAATCGCGGCCGTCTCGGCCACCAGCGATTGGACGATCAAGACGACCGATACGGTGGAGGTGCCGCCGACTTTGCCGACGACGCCTTCGATCGGAACGACGGCATCCTCGGACGATACGCAGTTGTCGATGACGATATCCGCCACATCGCCGATTTTCTGTCCGGAAGAATGCGTAGCGGGGCGATTGTTATGGTTGTCCAGGCTTGTCACGGCGATCACGAACAGACCGTCCCTCTTGGCCGCTTGCGCGACTTCGACAGGGGCCGCGTTCTGGCCGCCATGGGAGAATACGATGCATACGTCTTGGGGATTCCACTGATTGTGACGCAGAAAGATGTCGGCATAGCCTTCTTGGCGCTCCAGCCAGATCAACTCCTCGGCGCCGCCGAACCCGCTGACCGTCGTCCACATCAAGCGGGGATCCATGATCGGGTACCAGCCGACATAACCGCCGTAACGGGGGAAACAATCCATCGTCGGGATGACCGAGTGGCCGCTCCCGAACATCCGCACCCAGTTGCCGCTCTTAATCGCCTCGGCGCATTTTTCCGCCGCTTTTTTGATCGCGTCCTGTTGACCGTTCAAACGTCCGAGCAAGCTTTGAACTTCGTTTAAGTAAGTCGTCGATGACATCTTCGAATTCCTCCTAAGGTGTGGGCTTCATTATGGCATGATCGGTGCCGCTAGAGGCGCCGCATTACTTGCTTAACTTTACCGAGAGCACATATCTGTCGCCGCGAAGAACGGACTCCGTATATTCGAACTTCTGCTTGTTGGCGAGGCTGGACACTCTGACGCTGAATAGAGCCGGAAATTCCGGAGAGACGTTCAGCATCCGAACCTCTTCCTCCTTGCGAAGCACCATGACGCGGTAGTGCTCCTCCGCTTCGGCCATCTCCGCCTGATACTCGTCCCGGAGCAATTCGTAGAGCGAATTGTTTCCCAAGCCCTTCTTGTCCAGCTCGGGAAATATTTTTTCGGGCAAATAGGCGTACTGCACCGCCATCGGTTCCTCGTCCGCATAGCGGATTCTTTTGATTTTCCAGGTCATGTCGCCTTCCGACAGCTCCAGGCTCTGCATGATTTTCTCGTTGGGAACGACAAGCTCGATTCCGATCAGCTCGGTGCGCGTCCGGTAGCCTCGACTGACCATGTCCTCCGTGAAGCTGATCAGCGTCGTTAACCGGTGCTCTACGCTTTTCTTCTCCGCCACGAACGTTCCTTTTCCTTGAATGCGATAGAGCGTGCCTTCCTGCACCATGCGCTGGATGGCGTTCGTAATCGTGATTCGGCTGACCCCGAGATCTTTGGCCAGAAGCATCTCGGACGGAATCTGCTCGCCGGTCTTATAACGGCCTGAATCAATCATCTCCGTTAAATAATCGATGACCTGCGCGTACAAGGGCATATAACTGGAATGATTGATTTTGGACATTGTTTCACCTCCCATTAGACCTGTTGATATATCAACAGGTCTATATTACCACGAACTCAAAGAGAATGTAAACCGTTGTGTCAGGAAATTTAACGGGACTTCGATTTTTTTACGATCGGTCAATAGGGTTCGAGCAACGGAAATGTATTTAAGCTGTTCACTCTGGATCAGACCGGAAGTACTGCTAACGGACCTGCTGCAATAAAAATAAAAAAAGCTCTCCGCAGCCCTAAAGCCGCTTGGAGAGCTTTGTCTTCCGACGTTATTTCATCGATTGCCTCATTCGAATCGCCAGCAGCACGAGCATGCTGAACAGCGCCGAAATGATAATCGTATGCAGAAGACCCGTAAACACATAAGTGTTCTCGTCGGTGAACGTGAACGAAAGCAGACCGCCGCTCAAAATCTGCAGAACGACGAGGATCAGCGCTTTATGCCCGATCGAAGCCAGCTCCGACGACGGACCGGCCGCCTTGCGAACCCGATAGACGACGATGGCGATGAGCACGAACAGCAGAAGCGCGGCCAGCCGATGCGCGAAAGCGACCGCCGTCGCCCCGGACAATTCGGGCACGATCTCGCCGTTGCAGAGCGGCCAGCCTTCGCACGCCCCTCCGGAGCTCGTGTGGCGAATATAAGCGCCGAGATAGACGACGCCGTAGCAGTAAACGATCAAGGCGATCATGCCCTTGTACAGCGCTGCGGGAATGGAAAGGGCCGAGCCTCGTCCGACCGGACCGGCGGCTGGGCCGGACGACTCGGCGGATTGCCTCTTGACGAGCTTGTACAGCAGCCAGGTGCAGGTAAAGGCGAACAGCGAAATGCCGAAGTGCAGCGCCATGACGATCGAAGACTGCTCCCACTTGACCGCCATAGCGCCGAGAATGGCCTGAATGACGGTAAACAGCAGCGCCCCGCCCGCGTAGAGCAGATTCTCGCGCTGGCGGGCCGGCTGCCAGAAGCGCGTGATCAGGTAGGTGGCCCCGACGAGCAGGCCGACGATGCCGCTAACCATGCGATGGCTGTACTCCACCATCGATTCGACCGTGTAGGCGGGTACGAATTTACCGTTGCAGAGCGGCCAGTCGGTGCCGCATCCGCGTCCGGAATCGGTATTGGTCACGAGCACGCCCGCGATTAGAACGAGAAACATGCCGATACAGGTCCATAAAGCGAATAATCGATATCTTTTGAAGGTCATCCGTATCCCCGATTTCATGTGAATGTTGGCTCAAGGTGCCCGTTCCCATTATACCGAACCTCCCAGGGTAAAACCATGTTCATAATGTGAACATTGGAAAAGGCCGCCCCTCTCGGGACGGCCCATCGATCAGCCTGCGATCGCGTCGGACGTCTGTACCGCGCGGTCGAGAAATTGCTCGATCTCCTCGCGCGTCTTGCGCAGCTTGCTGACGAACCGGACCAGCTCGCGGCCTTGGCGGAAAGCGATAAAGCTCGGAATGCCCAGAATGTTCAACTCTCCGCACAGATCCGGCAGATCGTCGCGGTCGATCTCGATCAGCCTCAGCCGATCCGAGTAGGCCGCCTCCACGTCGCCGATGAACGGATCGATGAAATGGCAGTCCTTGCACCACGTCGTCTTGAAAACCGCTACCGTCAGCCGGTCTTCGGCGATCAGCTCGCGGAACGCTTGCTCGTTCGATATTTTTTGCATAGGTCCCTCCTGTTGCCTGCCTTGGTGTTTATTATAGCGGCTTTAAGCTTCCAGGACAAAAGAGACCTTGCCGAATGCTTACAAATCCCGCTCCACCGCCAAAATCAGTTCTCCGTCCTCCAGCTCCGAGATCCCGTATTCGGCCCCAAGCAAGCCGAACAGGTCGTCGGCCGAGACGTACATGAAATCTGCGTCGTTCACGACCGGGTGCGACAGCTTGACGGCCTCTCCGTTAACGATCGCCTGGTCGGAGCCTTTGCGAAGCGTAATCGACGTCCCCGTCGCGCGGTCGTAAAACTGGACTTCCAGGCTGCCTTCGGCAGGCAAGCTCAGGTTCGGGCGGATGCCGAGCTTTCTAAGCGACTCGCGAAGAGGAACGAAAGCTTGGCCGTCCTCCACGTAGAACGGAATCCCCCACTCGCTGCTCAGCTCGAAGCTCTGATCGTCGATCTCGAAGTCGTTCTTCAGCAGATCGTAGATCAGCGAATCCGATTCGAACAGCTGGACGACACGGTAAGCCTCGTAGCCGTCCAGCTCCTGCAGCCCCAACGCGTTGGCCGGCACTTGCACGTCCGGGATTTCCACCGCGCCGTTGACGTTCCACATTTCGCTGCTCGCCCGAACCTTCACGGCGCGAATCGGGCTGCCCTCCTCTGCGAATGCGGCCGGGGCGATCGTCGCCGCGAAGTCGGACTTCCGAAGCTGGAGCGAGCCGTCCAAATACAGATCGGCCTGAATCGTAATGCCCTTGTCGAAGATTTGCTTCCATTCTTCCTCTTCCTGATATTCCTTCAAGTCCGCCAGCACATCCTCCAGCTCGGGAATCAGGCTCTCCACGGCAAAGTCGGCGAACTCCTCGGCGTCGATCTCGCCCGACGGCGGCAGCCCGAGCTGCAATTCGGAAGCGTGCTCGCTCAGCCATTCGAACACGGCGACGACGGCCGCCCGGAAGCCTTCCTTGTCCTGAATCAGATTTTCCAGATAGACGGGGATCAGCTGTCCCAGCTGCTCGCCGTTAAGCTCCGCGTGAACCTTCGTCAAGCTTTCCGGCACGCCGTTAATCGTCTCGTTCACCTGGTTCACGGTAACGACGGGAGGATTCGGCAGTCCCTGGACGAAATAGGCGCCGACCTTCTTGGCGAGCTCCCGCACCGATTCGGTCAGCTCCTGCTGCAGCTCCAAGCTCGGCATCGCTTCTTCCCCGAGCGAGCTTTGCAGCTCCGCAAGCGACAGGACGAACGGCCTCTTCGCGCCGGCGACGTCGAGCCGGAACGTCTGCCTGTCCGCGTGAAGCGTAAACGGAATGCTTCCCTTGCCGAGCGTCAGCGCTCCCTCCATCCACTGATGGCCCTTCTCGTCCACTTTGGAATGGGAGACCTCCAGCTTGACGGCGCGCAGAAGCTCGACCGCTTTTCTGACCTGCTCGTCTTCGAGCTCGAGCAATTCCTCGTTCAACTCGATTTCCAGCTCCAGAGACATCGACTGCTCCTGATGAGAAACGTCCAGCTGCTTCATCAGCATATCGTTCAGGTTAAGTCCCCCGACCGATTGGCAGCCGACGATAACGGACAAGATTAATGCGCATACTACCCATCTCAATTTCTTTAACGCTTTGATGTTCACGAATGATTTCCCTCCTGTAAAAAGTGCTTGCCGGCGGCTTAGGTCAAGTTTTTCGGCTTCATTTACTTCGACGCCCGATTTGGAAAATCCTCCCCGAGTTCTCGATGTCGTTCGAAGGAGGGATGTGCTATCGGCACGATCCAGCATCTTCTCGCCGCATGGGCCGGCAAAGCCGACAGCCTGTGGCATTCCCGGCGCCTGACCCGGGACGTGCTGCCGCTCGACTGCCCGGCATGCCCGCCGCAGGCCGATCCGGCTCCGTCCGCCGCTTCCCGGCCTCTCCTCACGGAGGAAGACCGGGCGCTGATCGCCCGCATCCGCCAAGAGACGCGCTCGCTCAACCGCAATAACGTCACGCGCACGGCCGCCTATTGGGACGTCTATCGCGCATATCCCGAGCTTCATTGGGCGTTCCTGGCCCACATGGTGTCGCGCAACGGGGGCTGGAGCATGACCGATCTGAAGGGAGAATGGCTCCCGCGTCTGCTGGACGAACGGTTGTCCGGCGCGATGTTCGAGCTGCTGGAAGCCTGCAACGCGCTCATCTTCGGGGACGCTTATCCGCAGCTGCGGTTATATGCGGAGAGCAGAAGCGCCGGACGCAGTCTGTTCGGCCTGCTTCCCGAATTCGGAGTGTCCCGCTTTATGGAGCCGTTCTGGGACCGGTTCCTGTCCGACGGCAATCCGGTGCCGCTGACCGAGGCGCTCGTCGTCAACGAGCAGCACTTCATTCAGCTCCGCGTCGTCGAAGACTCTTATTTCCGCAAGAACGTTCTGGACTCGGCCGCCTTCCGCAGCCAGCCCTATCTGCAGACGAACCAGATCGTCATCCCCCTGTGGCGGGGCGAGGCGGCAGGAGGCGCCAGGCCCATCCGGCTGGCGGGAAGAGTGCTGGAACGGTTCGCGGATTTACGCGAGAGAATCGAGTTCGGCATCTCCCTGTACGGCTTGCTTTTCGGCTATCCGCGAGTGCTTAGGGCGGCGACCGCGTTCGCCCGCCATGTGCCCCATAGCGGTTCGAGAGCGGACTACTGGCCTCACCGCTTCGCCAGCCGCGCGTACGGCAAAAACGGCGAATTCGCCGGAGCGGCCGAAGCCGCCGGGAATTCGCCGTGGTTCAGTCCGGTTCTGGCCGAAGCCTGGCCGGACAAAGCTCTGCCCCGCTCAGAGGAGCGGGACTGGTATCGCGATCGCGAAGCGCTGGCCTATATTGGCCCGATTCGCCCCCCGCGCAGAATCGATCTGACGCACGAGCATCTGCTCGCCCAATACAAGCTTCAGACGGCCGTTCTTCTCGCCCGCAGCTTCATGAAGGGCGCCAAAAGCCGCCGCACCGGCTTGGGGTAGGTGGAGATCTCCTCCGTCGAGACGACGCCGAGATAGACGAGCAGCGCCGGATACAGCACCGCCAGCACGCCTCCCATCACTGCGCAGGAGAGTAGCAGCGCCAGCTTCTCCGGCAGCCCGCCTGCGAGCGCCAGCACGCCCCATTCCGCCAATCCGACTGCGGCCGCGGCGATCGCCACCGTCAGCAGGAACGGCAGCCAGCGCTTGCCGAGCAGCTTAAAGCGCGACCGCTTCCGCAGACTGAGAACGTTAAAGGCGAGCGCCCAGACAAAGCATACCGTCGTAGCCGCAATAATCCCGTACACGCCAAAAAACGGCGCGAGAGCGAAGCTGAGGACGACTTTGAGCAGGATGCCGGTCAGCGCATGCATCGTCGCCTTTTTCGGCTCGGAGATGCCGAGCAGGATCGAGTTCGTCACCATCATCCCGATCTGGAAAATGGTGCCGAGCGTCAGCATCGCGACGATCGGGCTGCCGACCGGCTTCTCGAACAGCAGCCCGTTCACGCTGTACGCCCCGACGCCTAGCATCAGCACGACCGGCATGCCGCTGAACAGCGCGATCCGCACCGCCAGCGACGATTGCTGGCCGACACGATCGGCGTCCCGCAGCGCATGGGCCGACGAGATATGAGGAATGATCGACTGGCTGAGCGCCACGGCCAGAATAATCGGAATGCCCGCGATCGATTGCGCGTTCATCCCGTACACTGCCGCCCAGTGATTGATCGTCTCCGCATCGAAATGGCCGACCGTCAGCGACTTGATCATCAAGTTGTCCATCGTGTAGAGAAGCTGTACCGTGATGCCGGTCATGACGACCGGAATGGACAGATTGAACAGCTCCTTGTAGATCGCGCGCAGGCGCAGCGGCCGGGAGGAATCCGGCCGCTGCCGGGGCTCCAGACGGTCGCTTGCTTTCAGCTTGCGGGAATAGAAGAGCATAACGGCAAAAGCCCCGACGCTGCCGAATACGCTGCCGAAGGCCGCTCCGGAAGCGATGCCCTCCTCGTTGGCGGGATTGACGGCATAGAAGGCGTAAGCGATTCCGACCGCCGCCACGACCCGCGCGATCTGTTCGACGATCTGCGAGATGCCGCCCGCGGTGACGAACTGCCGACCTTGAAAATAGCCGCGCATCATCGCGATCATCGGGAACAGCAGCAGCGAAGGCGCAATGCCCCGAATCGCGGTCGCCGCTTCCGGCTCCTCCAGAATCGATGTCGCGATATAAGGCGCGACCGCCCACAACCCGATCGTAATGACGATGCCTGCGAGCGCGCCGAACAGCATCGCGGCCCGGTACACCTGCTGCGCTTCCTTAACGCGCCCGACCGCGTAACGGCCGGACACCATTTTGCTGACGGCGCTCGGAATGCCCGCAGTCGCCACAATCAGCATGAGCAAGTAGATGGAATTGGCGTTGTTGTAATAGATGACGCCGAGATCGTCCATCAAATAATCGAGCGGCACCCGCTGGAAAATGCCAAGCGCGCGCGCCACGAGAGCGGCGGCCGCCAGAATGAGCGTGCTTTTGAGTAAAGTGTCTTTTTTCAAGGGAACCTCTTCCGCTTAAGAGTTAATTAAAAACGAGCCAGACGACGAACAGGACGATCATCGCCCCCTGGAGCAGCACTTTCACGACGGTGCTCGTGAACAGCCCGACGAGCGAGCCCCAGCCGACCTTCAGCGCGCGATTGAATTCCGAGCCGTGAATCAGCTCGCCCAGAATCGCGCCGGCCAGCGGTCCGATGATCAAGCCGAAAACCGGAATGACGAACGGTCCGATCAGAATGCCGATCGTGCTGCCGACAACCGAGGCCTTGGACCCTCCGAACTTCTTGACTCCCCAGGCGTTCACCATGTAATCGGCAACGAACAGCACGACGACGATGAGCGTCTGGATGATCCAGAACCACCAGCCGAACGGCTCGAAAGAGAAAAACAAGCCGTATACGAAAAACGCCGCATAAATCGCCAGAGCGCCCGGCAGGATCGGATAGATCGCTCCGGCCATGCCGACGGCAAACAACGCTACAATAAGAATCCAGCCGAGAATGTCCACCGGATCACGTCCTCAGCACATATTGTTGAATGACTTGGGCGACACCGTCCTGTTGGTTCGTGGCCGTCACGGCGTCCGCCGCCAGCTTCACCTCTTGCTGGGCGTTGCCCATCGCCACGCCGAGCCCCGAAGCCCGAATGGCGGCAATGTCGTTCAAGCTGTCGCCGACCGCCACGACTTCGGACATGTCGATGCCCGTCATCCGGCACACTTCCATCAGCGCCGTCGCTTTCGAGATGCCCAGCGGGTTGATCTCAATATTGTTCGGAGAAGAATTGCTGATCTCCAGGCCGT
Source organism: Cohnella hongkongensis (assembly GCF_042654645.1). Taxonomy (NCBI): domain Bacteria; kingdom Bacillati; phylum Bacillota; class Bacilli; order Caryophanales; family Paenibacillaceae; genus Cohnella; species Cohnella hongkongensis. The sequence continues at coordinate 495,419 of NZ_JBHSEP010000001.1, forward strand.
CCCACGCGCGGATTTCTTGCAAAATGCTGCCGAGCTGCGCAAGATCCTCCGTGTAAAAACCGAATTTCATCCACTCGTGCCCGGCGGCGTCCTCGGTCCAGATCTCCTTGTTGAAGATGCCCTCCGTCGAGTACGCCCAGAACCAGACGTCCGGATACTGCAGCGCCAGCTCATGCAGACGGATCACCTTGTCGGCGTCCAGAATCGTTCTCTTGTGAAGCTGGTGGGGTCTCTCCCAAATCTCCCCTCCGTTCACCGTAATCATCGGCGAATCGAGGCCCAGCTGCTCAACGATCGAAAGCGTGCTCTGGAACCCCCTTCCCGTGGAAGCCATCACCGTGACGCCCGCCTCGACCGCATGGCGGATCCATCGGGCGTTCGTCTCGCTCACTTCGCTCTGCTCGTTCAGCAGCGTGCCGTCCAAATCCAGGGCCAGCAGCCGGTACTGCTTCATCTCGTATGCCACATTTTCTACCTGCTTCCTCTTGCGTTCTGCCTGTCGTATACCGTTTATTTTAACATAATTCGCGCTTCAATTCGCTCCTCGATAAGAAAAGAATAAGAGCCGCCCTCCACCGTCTCGGACGGAGGACGAGCAGCTCTTCCCTTTATCGGCCTTCAGAACGCCTGGCGAGCCGCCGACGCGCGCTGCCTCAGCTTGCGCACGACAAACCCGTGGGACGGAGAAAATAGAAAGGCCAGCACGAACAGCCCGCCTGCGACGCAGACCATGCAGCCTGCGATCGACGCGTCCAGCGCGGCGGCAGTATAATACCCCCCTACCGAGCTGACGACTCCGACGGAGAGGCTCCACCCGATCATCGCTCCCAGCCGGTCGGTCAGCAGATAGGCCGTCGCCGGCGGCACGATCAGCAAGCCGACGACGAGAATCGCCCCGACGCTTTCGAACGAGCTGACCGTCGCCATGGAGACGAGCCCCATCAGCACGTAGTGGAAGAGGGCGACCGGGATGCCGATGGCCGCCGCCAGCGCGGGATCGAAGGCGCACAGCTTGAACTGCTTGTAAAACAAGGTGATTAACGCCACGATGATAAACAGCGTAATCCCCAGCAGCCATACCGCCTTCGGACCGAGATCGACTCCGCCGAGCACCAGCGTATTCCACTGCACGTAGGCGATTTCTCCATACAGCACGCAATCCAGATCCAGATCGACGTTCTGGGCGTTAAGACTGACGAGAAGCACGCCGGCCGCGAACAGCGAGGTGAAGACGACTCCGATCGAGGCGTCGTTCTGCACGCCGCTCTGCTGGAACATCTGGATGAGAAATACGGTCAGGAAACCGAGGATCGCCGCCCCGAACAGCATAAAGAACGAATCCCTCGAGCCGCTGACCAGAAAAGCGATCACGATGCCCGGCAGCACGGAGTGGCTGATCGCGTCGCCCACGAGCGCCATTCGGCGCAAAATGAGGAAGCAGCCCAAAATGCCGCAGCAAGCCGCGACCAAGGCGCCCGTCAGCATAATCCAAAATCCGCTCATGCCGACACCCCCCGTTCGGAGCGGGCCGCGTCTGCGCCCGATGCTTGCCCGGCGTTCTCGGCGATCCACTCCCGCTTGGCGGTATGCCGACGCACGAGCTTGGCGATCACGCCGCGGCGAGGACCGAGCAGCACCGAGCCGACGAATACGGCCGTCGCCGTCAGCACGCTAAGCGGACCGGTCGGAAGCTGCGCCGTCCCCGCGCTCACCCAGGTGCCGATCGCCCCGCTCAGCGCTCCGAACAGCCCGGACAGCACGGTCATGACGCCAAGCCGGTCGGTCCAATAGCGGGCGGACACCGCCGGCGTAATCAGCAGAGCCGCGACGAGCACGACGCCGACCGCCTGAATGCCGACGACGACGGCGATCGTAACGAGCCAGAGCAGCAGCTGCTCCAGCGTCCCGACGGAGAAGCCTAGCCCGCGCGCATAGCCGGGGTCGAAGCTGAGCAGCTTGAACTCCTTGAACAGCAGCGCGCAGACGACGATCAGCACGGCTGCGACGCTCGTCATCGTGTAGACGTCCTTGGCCGTCATCGACGCCGCCTGCCCGAACAGAAACTTGTCGAGTCCGCTTTGGTTGCCGTAGGAGCTGTGCTGAATTTGCGTCATCAGCACGATGCCGAGTCCGAAAAACACCGACAGCACGATGCCCATCGCCGCATCCTGCTTGATTCGGGAAAATCTCGTGATCCAGCTGATGCCCACCGTGGCGATCATGCCGGCGGCGATCGCTCCGATCATGAACAGTCCGACCGACTTGATCTCGGTCAGCATGAAGGCGATGCAGATGCCGGGAAGAGCCGCGTGGGCGAGCGTATCCCCGATCAGGCTCTGCTTGCGCAAGTAGGCGAACGTCCCGACGACTCCGGTACTGATGCCGAGCAGCACGCTCCCCAGCAAAATCCATTGCAAATTCGGATCGGTCAACAGGTTCGGCATGACCGTCACCCCCTTCCTGCGATCAGGACGGGCTCCTCGGCTTTAGCCCCTTTAAGGAAGGTCAATCTTCCGCCGTACGCCTTCTGAAGATTCTCTTCCGTGAAGGTCGAAGCCGTCGGCCCGTAAGCGATCAGCTCGCCGTTCAGCAGCATGACCGAGTCGAAATACTGCTCTACCGTCGCCAGGTCGTGGTGGACGACGAGCACCGTTTTTCCCTGCCTTTTCAGCTCGTTCAGCAGCTGGATAATCGCCTTCTCCGTGGCGGCGTCGACGCCCGCGAACGGCTCATCCATGAAATACAGCGTCGCGTCCTGGGCCAGCGCCCGAGCCAGAAACACTCTCTGCTGCTGTCCTCCGGACAGCTGGCTGATCTGGCGGCCTGCAAAGTCGCTCATGCCGACCTTCGCCAGAGCTTCCGCCGCGATCGCTTTCTCCTTGGCGCCGGGCCTTCGGAACAGACCGAGCCGCCCGTAAGTGCCCATCATGACGACGTCCAGCGCGTTCGTCGGAAAATCCCAATCGACCGATTCCCGTTGCGGAACGTAGCCGACGAGCTTTCTCTGCGCCTTGTAGGCTTTGCCGTAAACGAGCGTCTCCCCGCCGAGCGTCGGCTGCAAGCCGAGGATCGCTTTGATCAGCGTCGATTTGCCGGCCCCGTTCGGCCCGATTATGCCGATTAGCTCTCCTTCCGTCGCTTCGAACGACACGTTGCGAACGACGGGCTTCTTCTGATAAGCGACCGTCATATTCGAGACGATCAGCGGGGCGGTTCCGGAGCTTCCTTGCGCCGTTGGTGCCATCGTTGCTCTCCCCTTTCCTGCTATTTCAGCGATTTGACAATCGTATCGACATTATGCCGGACCATTCCGATATAGGTGCCTTCCTCGGTTCCGTCCTCGCCCATCGCGTCGGAGAACAGTTCTCCGCCGATCCTGACCTCGTGGCCCATCTTCTTGGCACCCTCGATAACCGCTTCGATCGACTTCTTCGGCACGCTCGATTCCACGAACACCGCTTTGATGCCCCGCTCCACGAGCATATCCCGCAGCGCGGTCACGTCCTTGGAGCCGTATTCGGCCGCCGTGCTGATGCCCTGCAGGCCGACGACCTCGATCGCGTATGCATTGCCGAAATAGCCGAAGGCGTCGTGCGCCGTCACTATTACCCGTCCCTGCTCGGGGATCGTCGCGATCTGCTCTCTGGTGTACCGGTCCAACTCCTCGAGCTTCGCGAGGTACGCGTCCGTACGCTCCCGATATTCGGCTTCATGCTCCGGATCGTTCTCGATCAGCGTGTCGCGGATCGTCTCCGTCGCGCTCATCCACAGCTTCACGTCAAACCAGACGTGCGGATCGAACGTTCCGTCTCCCGTCGTTAGCAGCGACGACTCCGGAATGTTTTTCGTGACGGGAACGACCGACTTGGTTTTGCTCATCTTCTCGAAAATTTCCGTCATCTTGCCTTCCAGGTGAAGTCCGCCGTACAGAATGACCTTCGCGTCCTCCAGCTTGGCGATATCGCCTTGCGACGCCTTGTATAAGTGCGGGTCGACTCCCGGCCCCATGAGGCCGATCACTTCGACGCGTTCTCCTCCGACTTCCTTGACGACGTCGCTGATCATCCCGATTGTCGCCGTTACATGCAGCTTGCCTTCCTCCTTGAACGCCCCGGCTCCCTGGCCGCAGCCGACAGCGATCGCAGCTGTCAAGATCAGGAAAATCAAGGTCAGGATTAAACGTTTAATCGACGATGGCATACGCCTCTTCATGATGCAGCACTCCTCCCGGTGTTTCTTTCTCTTTAACAACTGTTTTGCTAGTACGACGAATAATTTCCCATAGGACTCTTTGTTTATATTATACAATTAAGTTTACCTTATGCAACATTTATTTTTTATCTTCGTTCCGATTGATCTTCAGAAGTTCTCGTCAACGAGTTTCTAATGTTTCCACTGGCACACAAGGAGTTTCCGAAAAATCTATTCGCCCAAGCGTCCACGGTGCTTTTTTTGCAGACGCCAATCAAGAAAAGCCCTATCCTATCCAGCCCATCAGGCAACGGTTGAGTTCTCGACCAGTGAAAATAGGGGGCATTCACAAAAAGTTTTACTTTAACCTGCTACTTTGTCGCACGAATGCCACCGAGTTATAACTAGTCATTTTTGATTAGCTGCCTCTCAGTAGTAAATTAAGCTTTCTCTGCATTAAGTTCTTTTATCACTGAGGAAAAGGAGGGATCGAAGAAACAATAACTTCAATAGAAATTAAATGAGAGGCAAGATACTGTCAAAAACCAGTGGAAATTGCTCATGTTGGCTGTGTTCTGCGTAACGGTACTTAGCGCGATGACGTATGCTACGTTGACGATCCCATATGGTGATCGTTACAGGTATTGGCATTCATCATCCAAAACCGGCTAAGCAAAACCTTGCATAATGGGGCCTTCACAATTTAACCAGCATCAAAATTACAAAAAGAACGAAAGAAGGTAATCTAAATGGATCAAATGGTATTGGAAGTGCAGAAATGGTTGAATAATAATTACTCGGGTAAAACAGGCTATTCGCAAATCGCTGAGGATGGTATTACTGGTACAACCACTGTAAAAGCATTAACTATTGCGCTACAAATCGAGATCGGTATTTCTTCCCCCGATGGAGTGTTTGGACCAACGACAAGTTCACTTTGCCCAACCTTATCAATGGGTTCGAACTCTAACGATCCTGTTGTAAATAGACAGATTCGAATTCTTCAAGGTTCGCTGTATTGCAAAGGGTATAGCCCTGGTGGATTCGATGGCGTATATGGTCAAGGCAATAAGAATGCTATTATCAATTTCCAATCTGATGCCGGCCTAATTAATCCGAATGGCATTGCAAGCCCTATGGTTATGAAGGCCCTTTTAAGCATGGATGCATATGTAAATATTGGTAATCCTAAAATTAGAACGATCCAGCAGAGCCTTAACCGCAGCTATTCGAATACCATTGGCCTCATACCTTGCGATGGTGTTTACTCGAAAACGACTAATAAAGCAATGATTACAGCTATCCAGATTGAACAAGGTAATGCTTCCCCAGATGGTGTATGGGGCCCAAATACAATGTCTCTTTTGCCAACTCTTTCACAAGGAAGCACAAAAACCAACTTTGTACGTTTGCTCCAATACGCCCTGTACGTCAATGGATTTGACCCTAATGGCTTTGATGGTATCTTTGGTAGTGGCGTTAAACAGGTCGTTACAAATTTCCAAGCATTCTGTATGCTTACAGCGGATGGTATCGCCGGCAAACAAACGTGGGCTTCTCTAATGGTAAGCTCAGGCGACAGCAGCCGGAAAGGAACGGCATGTGACTGTGTTACAACCATCACACCTGTACTGGCACAGACTTTGGTTAGTAACGGGTACCAAACTGTTGGCCGCTATCTTGTAGGAGATTGGAAGAAAATTAAGGATGGAGAATTGGCGACTATATTCAACGCAGGTCTAACTGTGTTCCCAATCTACCAGTCTTCCGGTAACGGTGTTTACTACTTCAACTCTCAACAAGGCTCTAAAGATGCAATTTCTGCATTGATTGCTGCAAATAATTACGGTTTCCCTACCGGAACCACGATTTACTTTGCTGTCGATTTTGATGCAGTTGATGGTCAAGTAACATCAAACATCATTCCGTATTTCCAAGCATTGCATGCCAAGATGAAGGCGCTCGGAGCGAAGTACAAGATTGGTATCTATGGACCACGTAATGTATGTAGTCGTGTAGCAGTTGCGGGGTACTCTACATCTAGTTTTGTCAGTGATATGTCGACAGGATTCCAAGGCAATATCGGGTTCCCATTACCAAGCGACTGGGCGTTCGATCAAATTAAAACGATCACGGTCGGATCCGGAAGTGCGGCCATCGAAATTGATAATAATATTAAGTCAGGTAGAAACCCAGGTGTCAGTGCTGTTGTCACTCCTGAAGTGCTAACCATTCTGGACGACATCAACTTCGATACCAGCTACCAAACGAGCCTTTATAACGAATTGATTCCTCTTGCAGATGAACAGCGCTCTGGTATTACCGACTTAAAAGCCGTTCGTAGTCCACAAAGTGCGCTTGATATTATTTTTGCAAATGATGCACAAATTACACTGCTAAGCCAAACCTATTCGATGAGAAAGGCAATGTTACAGGCCATCTTGTATAGAGAACTGTTCTGCGAAGGTTTGGAAGACTCCGCGAAAGATGGGGTAGTCATATCGACATATGCTTACTGGGATGCATTGGACGCGTGGGAAGCACTGCCTCCAGCTTTGAAGCTTATTACACCAGTACCGCAACCACCAATCCTAATGGCTGAAGATTCCAGCACAGGATACGGTCAAATCTTTGCAGCCACTGCTATTGATGCCATTAATTTTGCTATTCAAAATGGAATCAATCCGGGCAGGCTCTATGATAAGACCGTACGCTCTGATATGAAGGAAGTTTGGTTCCTCCTTCATGATGATCAAGTATATAATATCTACATGTGTGCAATGGTATTGATTCAAGCATCGGATTATGTTCAACAAGATCGAGACTTCTACAACTACACGGAGTCGGAAATTAAAACAGTACTTTCCAGATATAATGGTACAGGTCCTGCAGCTACGAACTATGGAAATGAAACTTATGAATTGTACAAAGTTTTCGAGAAGTATAATAAGCTTGTTCGGGAAGATCTATAATTATTTGTCTGATTCAAAAAGCCTTTGTCTCTATGGCAAAGGCTTTTGCTCATTTGGGAAGTAACAAATCTTGGAACATTACCGGTGCCTTAAACGTTAATATATTAATGAGAAACAGTATTGTCAGTCCTTATTTGTACACAGTAATCATTAGTTGTATTAGACTGTAAGAATGCATCGCAGAACGGGAGGAGAATATGAAAAGGATACCCTATAAAGTATTTTCTTTACTTGCTATTTTCGTGCTTCTTATCTGTTTGTTTGTGTTTTATCTAGGAAAACCAGACAGAATTTCGAATAAATTTGCAGGAAACCTTTTCGATTATCCTCTGCCTAAAGAAACTACCCTGATAGAAAAAAAACAATATAATGGGCGGAATTGGGTTGATAGCGGAGGTAGCGGAGGGTTTTGGAATGTGGTTGCATTTATGAAGTTACATACAAACTTACCCAAAAGTGAAATTGTAAAATACTATAAGGCAGCCGGTAAATTTCCATATCCAGATAGTAAACAGCAAGAGGTACAGGTTGAAATTTATTTTGAGGACGATAGAAAATTAGTTGAAGAAAGAGAAGGAGCATATTACTTAACAAAAGGAGGATCGCATCAGACTGTAGACAACATGGATGTGAATGAACAAGTGGGGTTATCAAATGAAGTAATCATTCAAATTGTAAGTGGCTTCAAGTACTTTCAAATTGACTAGTATCCCATCAGCTCTTAAAGAGTTATTAAGACACTCCAACTTAATTTGTGCATCATCGATGATAAATTTCCAATTAAACCCTTCTGAGACTGGTAGAAATCTCCAAATATGACAGTTCAGTTCAATTCGTTCGGTAGAAGGGATGCGACGTCTCAACCATTGGCTCAGTTCAATCTCCGCGTTGTTCAACTGCCTTGTCTGGGCATGGTCCAATCGCTCTGCAAGACGACGAGTCATTTGCGGATCAAAGCAATCAAGCCTGATACAAAAAGTCATTGGAATGTGTTCTATATCGTCCATCATCAAGTTAACGAATGATGCCTCTGGATAATGGCCACCAGCAATTTCCGAACTTGCTCTTCCCAATGAACCCGGGTTCATTTCTAAATAAAATGATTTATTGAGTTTTCACAGCAACCGGTCAGTCTATTATTTTTCGGAAAACCATTTCGGATAATTTGTATCGAACAGGAAGTCACTTATTTCTATATAACCAATGATTTTCCAGTACAATTAAAATTATTTACATTTTCCAACTAATGATGTATTATCCTAGTATACTCACCAATTTTAATTTTGAATAGGAGGATTTTTATATGAAAAAGGTACTGGTTACAATTGCTTCTATCATCGCATCTCTTTCTCTTGCTTTGACTGCTCACGCTGCTACCTATGTTTCGGCAACTGCAAATGTAACAACGCCTTACAAAGCAAGCTCTTCAACTACCGGAAAAGGTCAATATGTCCTTTTTGAGTGCAAAATAAAAAACAGAAACACTACGCCCAATGATAGTAACACAACCTCTTGGGGGGACTGTAGTCTTGAAAAACTATCGAATGGAGAGTACATACCCATAAAGACGCTATTTGTGGATGAAACCGGGAATGCTGGTAGTTCTCATTCTATTACATACGGTGGTATTACCTTAGAAGATGGTGTTAAGTATAGGGTTACGTCATCGTTAGATCCTATACATTTTGATGAAAAGGGATATTTATATGCAGCACTGAGCACAGTAAGCTGATTGAGAATTAATTGTCGTTTAAGCTCTTACAGACGCTTATGGCTAAACAACTATAGATTCAATGGCACCATTGTCTATGAAAAAACGTAAAAGACTGTCGAATCTCGGCAGTCTTTTTATATCTTTACATTCCATTACGATAACGCGTTAAAGTTGCAAACTGATTGTATGCTCTACCATGTCCCCACCGGTGCGACTTGATCGACACGTTGAGGCGATGGCAGTCGCTAGCTGTTCGGCGAAGTTGCAGCCTGTCTTAGTATAGTCGAACGCCCCCTAGTCATAGTTGTCCCCCCGTGCTAACACATAGGTTACTACCATCATTATACTTCATAATCCAGCTCGAGAATTGGATTGTTCTTTTATAGACATGAAAATGCTCCCCTATAGAAGAGAAGCAGGAGTTTTTATATCACCTGTCTCTGTATGGGGAGCAACTTGGCGGGAAGACCCCTACCTTATTATTCTTCCCGTATACCCTCGACCGGCAAAACCACTTCCGCATTGACGGCGTTCGCTCCATCCTGCTGCGGTTCTCCCGCGTTGGCGTCGGGAGAGCCCGAGACCTGTTGAACGCCGTACAGCTGCGGACGCGGAGTGCCGTACAGCCCGATCTCCGCATCGTACGCGTCGAAAATTTGGCGGGCGATCGGAGCCGCTCCCCATCCGCCGTAACCGCCGTCCGGAACGACGACCGCGACCGCCAGCTTCGGCTTGTCGGCCGGAGCGTAGGCGATAAACACCGCGTTCTCCACCTTGCGGCGGTTGCCGACGTCCTGCTGGGACGTTCCGGTTTTCCGCAGGAATGTGTATGGCACGCCGTCGAAGCCTTTGACCGAAACTTGGGACATCCCCTTTTCGATTTCCTTCCAGTACTGCTCTGGAATGTCAATCGAATTGAGCATTTCCGGCTGGAAGCCCACGGTGACGTTGCCGTCGACGTCGCGGATTTCCTGCACGAATTGCGGCTTCATCCGCTTGCCATGGCTGGCGAGCGTCGCCGCGTATTGCGCGAGCTGCAACGCCGTATATTTCGCCTGCTGGCCCCAGGAAGACCGGATCAATACGGACTGCAGGCCTTCCACCTTAACATTTTTGAGATAATCGAGAACGCCGGCCGACTCGCCGTAAAGTCCGCTTCCCGTCGTGACGCCCAGTCCGAACTGTTTTAAGTAATTATCCCATATTTGCAAACCTTCGTCGCCTTTATAATTCAAGAACAGCTTATTGCCGATCATCGCGGACATGAAGGCGTTGGATGACTTGGAGATCGCCTGCCATGCCGTAATCTTCCCGTTGGCCGCGTTACTGGCGTTCCAGATGCGAACTTCGTGGCCCTTGCGTCCGAATTCGAAATAGCCCGGATCGTTAAAAACCGTAGTGGGCGTAAACAGCTTCTCGTTCAGCCCGAGCAGAACGGACAGGGGCTTTTGCGTAGAGCCGAGATACACGAGCGAGGACGGGTGGTTTTTGCGCTGCTCGTACTCCTCATACGGAGGCTGAACCTCGCGGATCGTTCCGTTATACTGGAAAAACTGGATCGCGTCCAGATCCTTCTGGCTGATGCCGCCCTGCCACACGCTCGGATCGTAATCGGGCATGCTGGCCATCGCGATCACCTTGCCGGTGTCCACCTCCATGGCGACAGCGTAGCCGGTCGTCGGATGCGCGCTCTCGTACTGCTTTCCTTTCGCATTTCTGACGAATTCGATATGCTCCATGATCGCCTGCTGCGTCTTCAGCTGGACGTTCCGGTTGATCGTCAGGTACAGATTTTCGCCTTTGACCGGCTTCGTCAGCTTCATCGGGCCGACGATCTCTCCCTGATTGTTAACGGGGTACTCCTTGACGCCGTTGCTGCCCCTCAATTCGTCCTGGTACATCAGCTCCAGTCCGTCAAAGCCGACCTCCTCCGTCTCGATGTACCGAAGCGCCTTGTCGGTCTGCTCCTTGTCGATCTCCTTGTACTTGTCGAGATCCTTCGCTCCGCTGAGCTTCTTCATATAGCCGACGAGCTGGACGGCGACGCGGTCCTCGCTGTACTGGCGAATGCTCTCCTCGACGATGTCGATGCCCTTGAACTCCTGGCGATGCTCGGAGAAATAAGCGATCTCCTCCTTCGTCAAGCCGGCCTTGATCCGTCTCGGCTGGTGCGCGTAATGCACCTTGCCGGACAGGTCCATGTCGTCGAAGACGTCCTGAACCGTGAGGGGAGGGGCGCTCTTGTCGCCCAGGCGGTCGAACACCTCGACGAGCCTTGCGGCCAGCGCCATCGCTTCGTCGGTTTTCATTTTCATATCCAGCGTGTAATACAACGATTGCGTGGATACCGAGTAAGCGATCTCCTTGCCGGTCGAGTCGTAAATATTGCCCCGGATCGGAGGAACCGGCACGCTTCTGGAGCCGATCTGATGCTCTTTCGCCTTCAGGTTGTCGCTTTCGACGAACTGCAAGTAAGCCAGTCTGACGATCAATACGGAAAACACGAAAAAAGTAAGGAAGAAAAACACGTTCAGACGAAAGCTGAAATGCCTTCTGTTGCGGATTTCCCGCTTCTGCGCCTCTTCCGTCATGCTGCTGCTCACCCGGTTACCCCTCCTTGCCGTATATGCGTATCGGCAAATCCGGGAGAATCGAACCAATTGCCCGTCTTTGCCCAAGTCGAATCCAGCGGAATCCATCTGCCGTCCTCAGCCGTATACACCTCGTTCCAGGCATGCGCCCCGTAACCGCCTCGGCCGTCGTAGCCGAGCCCCGTCACGACGCGAACGTCCAGGCCGACCGCGCGCGCCATCGCCGCGTACAGTCGGGCGTAATCGATGCATACGCCTTTGCGGGTGGCGAACGTTACCTCGGGATTTTGCTCCCGCCACTCGCCCCTCTCCTCGTAAGCCGTCACCTTGTCGTCGTCGTAGGCGATTCTCGTGCCGACCCAGTCGTACAGCGCCCGGGCTTTGGCTCTGTCTCCGTCCTTGTTTTCCGTGACGGAAAGCGCCGCCTGCACGATATCGTCGGGCAGCTCGGCGTCGATGACGTCGTACCGCTTCTGCCAGAGCTGATCCAACTCGCCGGACATCGCCCTGGCGAACACGGGAAGCCGATCTTCCAGCACGCCGCCGGCGGCCGGGCGAATGATCTGCGCCGCCAATTCCCGGTATAGCCCGGACTGCTGGATATAATCGGTCATCGGCCCTTGCGGGAACAGCGCGCAGTAGGCGAACAGCATCGCCGTGATTAGCAGCGCCCTTCCGGCCCCGAGCGCCGTCCCGATCGCGCCTCCGGCCGTCCGGCTGGCCGCGCCCCCCGACGAGGAGCCGAAGACCGAGGAGCCGCCCCCGCGGGGCAGGAGCGCTCTGGCGCCCAGGCCCGCCAACAGCCGGATCAGCGTGTGCGCGAGCAGAAACAGAGCGGCGAACCGGAGCAAGGGCAGATCCCTCAGCCCGGTCAGCGCAGTATAGAAAAACTGCGAAGCGGCCGACGAGTCCGGTGCGGGGCGGGACAGGCTCCGCCCGGCCAGCCATTCCTGCAGGCGCGGCGACAGCTCCGATGCGGCCATCGCCGCCAGAACGACGGCGGCCACCGTCAGCAGCGCTTCCCCGAGAAACTGGACGAGCCGCCTGGCGGAGCCCGAAGCCCCCCGGCGAACGCCCTGATATAAGGATAGTGCGACAATCGCGAGCAGCCCCCAGGTGACGAGATTGGCGTCGACAACCGTCCCCCAGCCCTTCATCTCGGGTTACTTCGCCGCAGCCCGCGCCTTCGTGACGAAGTCGCGAACCTCGCCTTCCATCTGCCAGGTGCCCAGGGAAATGCCCCTGAACTTGACGCTCACCTCGCCGGAGTTCGGCACTCCGGTCAGTTCGAGGTTCTCCGTCTTGATCGTATAGGTGCCGTCCTCGTTCACCGTATAGTCGGCCTCGCTCGCTTCGCCTGCCATCGCCTTGATCGCCTGATCCTTGGCCTCCTCGGTCACCTTCGTTCCGACTTCCTTGATGTCGTCGATCGTGAAGCCGCCATAGGTGACGATGCCGATAACGATCGCGGCGACAAGCACCCACTTCAGCACCGTCTTGACCACCTTGATGACGATCAGAATGGCTGCGATCGCCACCGCGATCACAATCCAGTTTTCCTGTACAAACGTCAGCCAAGCATCCATATCCAGATTCATCCGATGCCCCCCCATGAACAAAAAGAATCTTCTCTCAAACTCACATAATTCCTATTATACCGTAATCGCTCGGCCTCAGTAAACGACGGGCATATCCGCGGCAGGTCGAACGTAAATGTAGGATAAGCCGCGGTTGCGGACAAGGGGAGCCTCGTCCCCATATCGACTAGGAGGTCGCGGAAATGAAAACCGCCATATGGCTTTACTTATTTTTATTCGTCGCATTCTTCGATCTGCACGCCCAATACCCGATGCTCACTCCGTTCGCCGTGTCGCTCGGGGCGGCCCCGTCGTTCATCGGCCTCGTGATGGGGATGTACTCCTTGACTCATCTGCCGGGCAACCTGATCGCCGGAATCGCGGTGGATCGCCGCGGCAGCCGGCTGTTCATCTCCTTCAGCCTTATCGGCGCAGGCATTCTGCTGCTCTTCCAGGCTCGGGTCACCGATCCTTGGCAGCTGCTCTATATCCGTTCCATTAGCGGCTTCGTGCTGGCCTTCCTGTCTCCCGCCTGCATGTCTCTGCTGGCCAGACTGGCGAAAAACCATATCCAGCAGGGCAAGCTGATGGCCGGCAACGGCCTCGTCCATACGGTCGCCTCCGTAGTCTCTCCGGCGGCAGGCGCTTTTCTTGCCGCCTCCATCGGCTTCAGCCGCTCCTTCGCCTTGCTCGGATGGGTGCTTCTGGCGACCGGCATTCTGTCGATCTGGTTCATCAAGGAGCCTGCCGTCATGCCGCACCCGGTCCGGGACGAGCCGGAGTCTTCGCCGGCCCCGCGCGAATCCGGGCCCGGCGGGAAGCCTGCCGCCGACGTCCCCCCCGGGGAGCCGGCTCCCGCCGGCTTCCCCTGGGCCGTATTTATCCTGCCGATCGGCATGGCTTGCGCCCAGGGCATCCTGGCCTTCGAGCTGCCCCTGCGAGGAACGGACGCCGCGACAATCATGAGCACCGGCATCTTGTTCTCCATCATCAGCCTCGGCTCCCTCGTCACGCTCGGTCTGCTGTTTCTGAACCGGTATTTGCCTTACTTCCGAACGGTGATCGGGGTGATGCTGCTGGCCGTCTGCTATTACGGCCTCGCCTCGAATTGGCCCGTCTCCCTGCTCGCGCTGCTCTTCATCATCGGCATGGCCAAGGGCATCATATTCCCGGCGATGACGTCGTTTCTGCTTCAGCTGAGCGGTCCGTCCCGATACGGCAGAACGTTCTCGATTCTGTCGATCTCGCTGTCGATCGGCTCGTTCCTCGGTCCGGTCGCAGCCGGGGCCGTCCGGGAACACTTCTCTCCTTATTTTCTTTCTTTCGTCGCGCTGATGATCGCGCTCACCTTCCTGTTCCCCCGGGCCTCGTTCAAGTCGAACTGGAATCCGAACGCGGCCATCCCGCCCGGCGTGCATTGATCCGCATTCGCCTGGGTACTCGCCCGCTTCGCAACCGGCCCGCTCGCATATTCTGTATGACAGCCCATGCCCGCTCCGGCCGCGCGCAACCTCTCGGGCGGAGTCGGGGGCTAAAGGAGCGAGGTGATCTCCATGACCGCATTCGCCGCCGGCAGCGGGGCGACGACGACGATCGTGCTCGTCCTGTTCATTCTTCTCGTCCTCGTGCTTCGCGCCCCGTAAATCAGAGACGGGAGCCGCCGCTTCGGCCGGAAGCCGCTGCGGCGGCCGACCGCCGATCGTCGGCCGGACAAGGTCCGGCGCAACAAACGCGCAGGACATGGTACAATAACAGACATAGCTATCATCACGGAGGAACCCGCCCCTTGGATATCGCGATTATCGTCGAAGGAAAAAACGACAAAAGCCGACTTTCCCGCGTTCTCGATCCGGCGGTGCCGATCCATTGCACGTTCGGCACGTTGAGCACGAACCGGATCGAAGCGCTCCGCAAGGCGGTAGGAAGCCGTCACGTCTACCTGTTCACCGACCACGACGCCTCCGGCCGGCGCATTCGAGGCATTCTTCGCGACGTGTTCCCGGACGCCGAGCACCTCTACACGCGCAAAGGCTACAAGGGGGTCGAAGGCACCCCCGAGGAATATCTGATCCAGCAGCTTGAGAAGGCCGGGCTGGAGGATTATATCCGCTACCCGGAGCCCGGCGCGCTGCCGGATTGAGCTCTCCGGCGACCGCTAGGAACGGAAAAATGGCGGGCAGGAGCTTCTCTCTCCTGTCCCGCCATTATCCGTTCGATGCGGCCCTCCGGCCGGCTTATAACAGGCTCTTGATCAACCGGGTCAGCTCGCTCGGGCTGAGCTTCTCCGCGCCGGCTTCGAGGTCGATGTAGTCGTTGGCCGATATCCAGTCGCGAATCTGGCCCTGCTTGTCGAGCAGCACGATAACGTTCATATGGCCGAAATTGCCTTCGTTGTCCTTCTGCACGAAAACGCCGTATTCCCGAGCCAGCGCCGCCGTCTCCTGCTCGTCTCCGCGCAGGAATTTCCAGCCTTCCCGGTCCGCTTCGAACCGTTTCGCGTAATCCTGCAGCATCTCCGGCGTATCGCGCTCCGGATCGATCGTCACGGACAGAAACTGCACTTCCGTTCCGAACAGTCCCTGCTCCATCAGCTCGTCCTGCACTTCAGACATGACGAACGTCGTCGGCGGACAGACGTCCGGGCAATTCGCGAAGAAAAAGTAGAGCAGTCTGACTTTGCCGTTCGTTCCGCTCAGCGAGACGTTCTCGCCGTACATATCGGCATAGGAAAACTCGACCCCTGGTCCTTGGACGGGCAGCTCGTCCTTCTTGTTCTGCTGCTCCAAAATAAAGTACCCCATCACGATGCACAGGGCAAGCACGACGAGCGAAAAACCGTAGCGCTGAAGCCAGGGCTTCTGCGGCCTGTCGGCCTTCACCGGCTCGACGACGACCTCTTCGGCCGGCGCGGCCGACTGCTGCTCCTCGCCTTGCTTCTTTTCTTTTGACAAATCCACCTTTATCCCCCCGTCGTATTCAAGATCATCACAAAAAACATAACCATCAAATAATTGATCGAGATCATGAAGTCCATCTTGGCCCACTTCTCGTCATCCTTGGCCCGCAGTCCGCCCAGCGCATGGACGAACCAGACCGCGGCGATTCCGACGGACAGAACCAAAAAATAAATGCCCACGTAGCCGTAGGAGTACATCAGGATGGACGCAGGAATGAGCAGAAGAATATACGGAAGCATCTGCCACTTCGTCCGCGTGACGCCCTTGACGACCGGCAGCAGCGGAAAGCCGGCCGCTTTGTATTCTTCCATGCGGCGAATGGCCAGCGACCAGAAATGAGCGGGCTGCCAAAGAAACAGCAGCGCGAACAGAATCCAGGCTCCTTCGTCGACGCGGTCCGTCACGGCGCAATAACCGATGACGGGCGGCATCGCCCCCGATATTCCGCCGACCGACGTGCTCCAGGTCGAGCTTCGCTTCAGCCACATCGTGTAGATGACGATGTAGACGAACATGCCCAGCAAGCCGAGCCACCCCGTTAGAGGATTTACCAGCAGGAACAGAACGGCGAGACCGGCGAGGCCTAGCGCGATGCCGTACGCGAGCACGAAGCCCGGAGAGAGCCGCTTCTGCGGAAGAGCCCGGTCTCTCGTCCGCTCCATTTTCAAATCGAGATCCCGATCCCAATAATTGTTGATGACGCAGGACGAAGCCATCGTTAACGTGGAACCGAGCAGCATCCAGATCAAAATCCATATATCCGGGTCCCACTTGGATGCGACCCAATAGCCGCCGAAAGCGGCGATCAAGTTCAAGCGGATAATGCGCGGCTTGGTGAGAGCCACAAGATCTTTAAGCACGAAGCTCCTCCTCATTCCTGCCAAGCGTTACGGCAGACGCCGTCCTTGGGGACCTGATGTCTGTTCAATGATACCGCAAATCTTCAAGCCTTGACAATGTTCGCCCGGGCGAGTTCATCAAATCGCCATTACATGGAAACGCCCTCGAAGACGCCCGGGAAAAATCCGATTCGCCCAGTCACACAATAGGGTTCGCCTAAATACACTGTATTGCGACAATCGCCCATCGCCTTTGCGGTCGGCGTGGGCGACCTGAATCAGAGAGGGTGACGTGTGGATTGGCCGTTATTAAAGCAAGCAGCGACGACATTCGAATGCTGGCCCGTCTCATGCGGGCCGAAGCCGAGGGCGAAGGCGAGCTGGGCATGCTTATGGTCGGCAATGTAGGCGTGAACCGAGTTCGAGGCGACTGCATGGACTTCAGAAACATCCGCTCGATCCCCAACATGGTGTACCAGTCTCCCGGGGGCTTCGAGGCGGTGCAGAAATCGTATTTTTATCAGAGAGCGCGCGAAAGGGACGTACGGCTGGCCGAACGGGTCGTTAACGGAGAGCGGCAGCATCCGGCCAGCAACGCCCTCTGGTTTTTCCGGCCGTCGGGAGGCTGCCCGGGCACCTGGTACGACCAGCCGAATACCGGAAGGTTCAAAGCCCACTGCTTCTTCGCGCCGTCCCGCGAGGATTGTCCGAACGTGTATTAACATTTTAAGGAGGATTCGCGAATGTTGAACAACAAAATGCCCTGGAGCGGTTTTGCGCCCCATGCCGGCACGATGCCGATGAATACGCCCGGAACCGGGATGACGACAACGATGATGCCCATCCCCAATACGGTCATTCAGGGACCGGTGACGCCTCCGCCCGTGCCTTCGGGCGCCGCGATCACGCCGTCCGGCGTCGCCGTGCCCGGCATGCCCGGTATGCAAGAGGAATCCTACGTCGAGAACATTCTTCGCATGAACCTGGGCAAGGTCGCCACCCTGTACATGACGTACGAAAACAACTCCGAATGGAACGCCAAAATCTTCAAAGGCGTGCTGGAGGCCGCCGGACGCGACCACATTATCATTAGCGACCCGGCGACGGGCAAGCGGTTTTTGCTGCTCACGCTGAATCTGGACTACATTACGTTCGACGGGCCGCTGAACTATACGCTGCCCTTCGGAAGCGGCCGCTGACGAAACGTCCATACCCGCAAGCCGTCCGGGCCTCCCTTCACCCACTGCTCCATCTCTTTCCAGGAACGCCCTTCGCGGCGTTCCTTTGCCGTTCGCATCGCTTCGTCTTCCGTCCCGGCTCTGCGGATTTCGACGAACACGCCGGGCTGCGCCGTATTCTCGGCCAGCTCGGCGTCCTTCCATAATTCCGGATGGGCATCCGCCCACTTGAGAAAACGATCGCGATTTTCCGCCGGCACGACATATTCGCAGAACACAATCAAGGCGCCGCTGCGCCTCCCTTCATATTTTATAGCCGTATCGTCCATACTGAAGCACATAAGGGGGGTCACGTTATGGACACCGGCACGCATTTCGTCTTTGGACTTGGCTTGGGGGGGCTTGCGATGACCGATCCCGTTATCGCTTCGCACCCTTACGGACCGATCGCCATTCTGATCGGGACCGTAGCCGGCTCTAACGCGCCCGATCTGGACGGGCTGCTGAGATTCAAGAGCAATGCCGATTATATCAAAAACCATCGCGGTTTGTCTCATTCTTTTCCTGCAATCGCCGGCTGGACCGCGCTCATTACCGCCGCCGTCGCGCTTGCGTTCCGAACCCTTCCCTGGTGGCATATCGCGTTCTGGGTGCTGCTCGCCGTCGTCGTCCATGTCGTGACCGATCTGTTTAATTCTTACGGCACGCAGGCATACCGCCCGATCAGCAAGCAATGGGTCGCCTGGAGCATCATTCATATTTTCGATCCGTTTATTTTTTCCGCCCATCTGCTCGCTCTGCTGCTGTGGATTTCGGGCGTCGCCGCTCCGCAGGCGATTTTCCCCGCGCTGTACGTCCTTCTCGGCATATATTACGGCTGGCGAACGCTCGTGCGCCGAAGGCTGTCGGCCGGAATCGCCGGCCTGGATCCCGAAGGCCGGCCCGGCGACCGCTACACGCTGCTGCCGACCGTCTCCTTGTACCGCTGGAATCTCGTCCGGGTATCGGCGGACGGCACCTACGGGATCGGGGAATGGAATCACGGGAAAGTCCAATGGCAGGACGTGCTGAAGTGCGACGAGCATCCTGCCCTCGAAGCCTCCAGGCAAGAGGCGGACGTTCAAGCCTTCCTGAGCGTAACTCCCTTCCCGTGCGGCCAGGTCACGCCGCGTACATGGGGGTACGAGGTGCGCTGGGTCGACGTCAGATACCGCTACCGGAAGCAGTATCCGTTCGTGGCCGTCGTTCTGATGGATCTGCAGCTGACGCCGCTGCAATCGTACGTCGGCTGGCTGAGCGACGATCGGCTGGAGAAGAGGCTGCGAATGAACACGTACTGAATGCGCCTCGCGCATCGCAAGGCCGTCCCCGATTGAGGCGAAGGGGAACGGCCTCTTGACGTTTGAGCGCCGGAAGCGCACAATATGAAAAGCCCGAGGGGTTTCCTCGGGCTTTCGGTTCGAACCGCAGGTTATTAGCGACCGGAAAGTTGCTGCTCGGCAATTTGGACAAGCTTCTTGGTGATGTAGCCGCCAAGGGAACCCGTTTCGCGGGACGTTACGTTGCCGTAATATCCGTCTGCCGGAATTTGGACGCCCAGGGATTGAGCAGCTTCCATCTTCATGCTTTGCAGTGCCGCTCTGGCTTGCGGTACAACAAGTTGGTTGTTGCTTGATGCCATGATTGAAATCTCCCTTCGCCTTGATGATTGGTTTGCAAGCTTGCCAACTTAGTATGCTAGATACAAAGAAAAATATTCGAGGTGAGATCGTGAGTAAAACATTGTCACTGCTGTTCGCCGTGCTGTCCGTCATTTTCATGCTGGCCACGGCTTTCTCGATCAGCTACAACGGTTGGCTGGCGCTTCTGTTCGGCGTCGTGTCGATCGCCGTCATGGGACTCGGGTTCGTCATCAAGGCGAAGCTGAGAAAAAAATCGGCTTAACGGGCTTTCGGGAGGAAGCCCATCGCTTCCTTCACCGCCGTCAGCGTCCGCTCCGCCGCGGCATTGGCGCGTTCCGCGCCGTCGCGCAGAATGCGGTGTATTTCCCCGGAGGACCGGATGTCCGCGTAGACGCGCTGCATCGGCTCGAGCGCCTCGACGACCACTTCCGCCAGATCCTTTTTGAAAGCGCCGTAGCCCAATCCTTCGTACGCGGTCTGAACCTCCTCGATCGACTTGCCGGAGCATTGGGCGTAGATCGTCATCAGGTTGCTGACCTCCGGCTTGTTCTGCACGTCGTACACGATTTCCCGGCCCATGTCCGTCTTGGCCCGGGCTATTTTTTTGCGGATTTCGTCCGGAGCGTCGAGCATGGAAATATAGCTTCCCGCGCTCGGATTGCTCTTGCTCATCTTTTTCGTTCCGTCCTCCAGCGACATAATGCGCGCCCCCTGCTTCGGAATGAACGGCTCCGGCACGACGAAAGTGTCTCCGTATCTGTAATTGAATCTGCCCGCCAAATCCCTCGTCAGCTCCAGATGCTGCTTCTGATCGTCGCCAACGGGAACGAGTGTCGGGTTATAGAGCAGAATGTCGGCGGCCATCAGCGCGGGATAGACGAACAGCCCTGCTCCCACCGCCTCCTTGCCTTCCGATTTGTCCTTGAATTGCGTCATCCGCTCCAGCTCGCCCATGTAAGACATCGTCGTCAGCAGCCAGCCGAGCTCGGCATGCGCCGGGATGTGGGATTGGATGAAGATCGCCGCCTCGGCCGGATCGAGACCGGCGGCCACGTACAGCGCCGCCACCGATTCGGTCTGCTCCCGCAGCGCCGCCGGCTCCTGCGGAACGGTAACCGCATGAAGATCGGCGATCATAAAAAAGCATTCGTGCTCGTGCTGCAAGGCGACGAAGTTTTTCATCGCGCCGATGTAGTTGCCGATCGTCAGCTTGCCGCTGGACTGAATTCCCGATAATACGCGTTGTTGCTTGGACATTTTCGAATCGCTCCTTTTTCGGAAAATAAAAAAAGACCTTCCTCCGTTAGGGACGAGGAAAGCCGTGGTGCCACCCTAATTCGCATCGCTGCGGCCGAAACCGGTCGCGACGCCTTCGGTTCCTGTAACGGGGAACAGTCGGGAAAGCATGGGACAGAGGCTGACCGGCGCATTCGTCCGGCGCGGCTTCGTCTTTACGCTTCCGGCTCCAAGATCCATTCCGCTAGGCGTGCGTACCGGCTTCCAGCCCATCACCGGCTCTCTGTGAGCGCCTCATCCAAGCGTACTTGTTCTCTTCATCGCCGAATATACATGAGTTGTACCCATTATACCCTGCCGGGCCGCGTTGTCAACCGGTGCAACGGCTGCGAAACGCGGATCGAGGCGGCGCCGGACAATCCCGAGTGCCAAACCCGCAACCCTGTTGTATAATAACCGTAATAATTACTATCCGGGAGGAAGTGAAATCGTGCCCAACGGTTGGATGAAGCTGGCTACCGCTGCGGCTTCAGTCGTATGCGCCGTGCTCCTCGTGCTCATTTTTTTCGGCCGAGATCTCGGCGATTGGACGCTGGACAACGCCAGGCTGCAAAATTTTAAAATTATTTTCATCAGCATCATTCTCGAAGCGCTGCCGTTTCTGCTGATCGGCGTCGTCGTATCGGCGCTTCTTCAGGCGTTCGTGTCGGACGAGCTCGTACGCAAGATCACACCGCGCCATCCGATCCCGGGAGTGCTGTTCGGCAGTCTCCTCGGCATCGTGCTGCCGCTCTGCGAATGCGGCATGATTCCGATCGTTCGGCGTCTTATCCGCAAAGGCTTGCCCGCCTACATAGGCCTGATCTACATCGTCGCAGGTCCGATCATTAACCCGGTCGTATTCGGCGCCACGTTTCAGGCTTTCCGCATGAATGAAAGCTTGGCCTATTCTCGTTTTTATCTGGCGTTTGTCGTATCCGTCGCGCTCGGCTTGATCCTGTACGATCGTCTGAAGCAATCCCCGTTGAAATCCGACCGGTCCAAGCCGTCCGCCGGCGAGATCGCGCACGGGTACGCCGCCCAAGCCCAACGCGGCCAGAACGGGCATGCTTCCGATCACGACTCTCTTCACGGACAGCATGCACACCATGGCCACCATCATGACCACCATCATGACCACCATGATGACCACCACCACGGCCATCACCATGGACATGACCATGGACATGACCACCATCATTCGAAGGGCGGTCGGACGCCGTTCTTCCGGAAGCTGGCCTCGACGCCGTCCCATATCGCTGAAGAGTTTTTCGAGATGGGCAAGTATTTGATCCTCGGTTCGCTGATAACCGGGCTGATGCAGACGTTCATCACGCGCTCGTCATTCGCCGCAGTGGCCGATCACGAGCTGCTGTCCCATCTGTTCATGATGGCGTTCGCTTACGTGCTCTCGCTGTGCTCGACTTCGGACGCGTTCGTCGCCGCTTCGTTCAACAATCTGTTCCCGCCGGCGGCGCTTCTGTCCTTCCTCGTGCTCGGACCGATGCTCGACTTGAAAAATACGCTGATGATGCTGGCCGTTTTCCGTAAAAAATTCGTACTGAAATTCAGCCTGCTGATCGCCGCGCTCGTTCTCATCGGATCGATCGCCTTCGATCGGCTGGGCCTCGTCTAAAGGAGCTGTTTCCATTGTCCAAATCCGCCGTTCTCGCCTTCCATTACGCCGCGCGGGCGATCGTGCTCGCCGGGTTCGCGTTCCTGATCGTTCATCTCGTCCGTTCGGGCAACCTGAATCTGTATATCGCCGAACGGATGCAGCTGATCGTCAAGCTGTCCGCGCTGGGGCTTTACGCAGTCGCAGCCCAGCAGCTCTATTCGGCGATGCGCGCCTTCTTCGACAAGGAGCACGACGGTCCGAACTGCGATTGCCTGCACGAGATGCCCGCGACATGGGGCAAGAGCCTGCTGTTTTACGGCTGGTTTGCGATTCCGCTCGTCATCGGCTACGCCGTGCCGGACGGTCTGCTCGGCAGCAGCATGGCGTCCGCCAAAGGCGTCCAGTTCGCGCCGCATCAGACGGCCGTCGGAAGCCAGACGAAGACGTCCCTATCGGCCAGTCTGCCTTCGGCGTCCGTGCAGTCCCCGGACCCTTCCGCCGACGCTCCCGCGCCCGAGCCGACAAGCGCCGTTGACGCCGGGAAGGCTTCGCCGCCGCCGGAACCGGCCGACGAAGCGGGCTCCGTCGCCGAGCGGGAACGAACAGCGCCGTCCGGCAATCTCGACGAGCTGTTCCCTTCCGACACGTTCACCGAGAGCTACGCCGCCTTCGGCAAAAAGCTGTACCGACAGGACGTCATTCACGTCTCTCCCAAGCAGTTTATCGAAACGTTAACTACGATCGATCTGTATCGCGACGCTTTTCTCGGCAAAACGGTGGAAGTCAGCGGCTTCGTCTACCGCGAGGACGATATGGGCCCCCAGCAGTTCGGCGTCAGCCGGTTCGCCGTCACGTGCTGTTCGGCGGACGCTTCTCCGTACGGCTTGATGGCCGCCTTCGACGAAGCGGATAAGCTGGCGACCGACGAATGGATCTCCGTCACCGGCACACTGGGCACGACGATGTACAACGGCATCGAGATCATTCAGATCGACGTCGCCGAAACCGTCAAAATCCCGGCCCCGGACGACCCATACGTTTCTCCGGACTTCGACTTCGGAATCGAGGCGTTCGAGTGACGTACGGCAGGACCCTGTCCGCCGAACGATTTCGCTGAACGGTTCGGGTGACCAAAGCGGCGGTTCGCCGCCGCGAGTATGGACACGACGAGGGGCTGCCCGGCAAGTCGGCAACATGCCGTTTGCTCGGTCAGCCCCTCAACGCTGGGTATGTATAAGATCTGTTCATTATCCGTTGGACGCTTCTCTTCGATCCCGATTTTTCGGAGAATAGCGGAACATCAGATTCGCCATATTATAATTGGATTCGAATTGAACGCTGACCAGCACCCGCCCCTGCTTCAGCAAGAAATCGTACGAAATCTCCCCGTGCGTCCACCCGTTCTTGCGCTTGAGCGCTTCAACTGCCAGATGCCGCAATTCCAGCACCTGGTCTGCCGTCAAGCCCGGGGCGGCGGGGGCTTGATCGCCGCAATCGACGGGCAGGTGGCGAATGCCGAACCGGCCGACCGAGTCCTCCCGAATCTGCAGCACGATCGTACCGGCGGTCATTCCCTTCAGCTCTCCTCCCAGCTTCTCCAAAGCCAAGTCGATCTGACGGGCCAAAGAAATGTGATTGGAAGTCATTATTCTCCTCCTTCGGACTCAGTTTCTCTAATACTTCCGGCAAACCCAATGTATTCCATATGAGACTTCGGACTCAGTATAATTGAATTTTTTGAATATTTCAATGATTTTGTCAAAAATCAGAGTCTTTTGGTTAAAAAAGGCGTAAACCTCCTCGCACGAGGACCTTTACGCCTGAATGGAATTAGGAGTCGCCGATCGCCGATCCGGAGCCGGCTCCGCTCGCGGAGCGAATTGTGCCGGGGACCTCTAGCTTTGGCACAGCGCGGCGAAGGCGTCGACGTCGGCGACCGCTCGGGCGACCGCGCTTTCCCAGAAGTGCGGCTCGTCCAAGCGGACATTCAGATGACGCAGGGCCAGCTCTTCAACGGTCATTGCGGCGGTGTCCCGCAGCAGATCGTCGTAGCGCCTTCCGAACGAGGGACCTTCCCGCTCCGCAGCGGCCGCAAGGCCCGTGCTGAACAAATATCCGAACGTATACGGAAAGTTGTAAAACGGCACGTCCGTCAAATAAAAATGCAGCTTGGACGCCCAGAAATGCGGATGCCAGCTTCCAAGAGCGCCGCCGAACGCTTCTTTCTGCGCTCCCTCCATTAGCTCGCTCAATTCCGCGGCTTCGAGCATACCCGAAGCTCTGCGCGCATAGAAGCGGGTCTCGAACAGAAACCGGGCCCGAATGTTCATGCAGAAGGCGACGGCCCGCTGCAGCCGTTCGTCCAGCAAGGCGAGCTTCTCCCCGTCGCTCCCGGCTCTCCGCAGCAGCGCGTCGCTGACAATCTCCTCCGCGAACGTCGAAGCGGTTTCCGCGACGTTCATCGCATACTCCTGAGCCAGCGGAGGCAGCTGCTGAACGAGCCGGGCATGGTAGGCGTGGCCCAACTCGTGGGCCAGCGTCGATACGTTGCCGGGGGTGCCCGAGTACGTCATGAAAATTCGGCTCTGGCGTCCGATCGGAAAACTCGTGCAGAAGCCGCCCGGTCTCTTCCCGGGTCGATCCTCCGCCTCGATCCAGCGGTCGGTGAAGGCGGTCCGGGCCAGCTCCGCCATCTCCGGCGAGAACCGCGAGAAAGCCTCCGTAATCAGTCCGGCCGCTTCCTCGTAACCGATTCGGGAAGATGCGGAAGCGACCGGCGCGCCGACATCGTGCCAGCCCAGCCTCATCTTGCCCAGCAAGCGCGCCTTGAGAGCCAAATACCGCTGAAGCGGAGAGATGCTGCCTTCGACGGCCGTCCACATCGCGTCCAGCGTCCGGCGAGTCATGCGATTGATCGCCAGCGGCTCCTTCAGCGGATCGCCCCAGCCGCGAAGCCGGTACAGCTTCAGACGGAAGCCGGCAATCCGATTGAGCGCGTCCGCTCCCAGATCCGCCTGCGCTCCCCAGGCCTTCTCCCACTTGGCGGCCATGACGTCGCGGACGGCCTGCGACGGATCGTCCAGCTTGTTGGCCGCCTGGCCCGCAGAGAGGGGGATCGTCTCGCCCCCCTCCTCCCACGGAATGGAGATTCGCCCGACGATCGTGTTATAATGCTCGCCCCAGCCGTGATAGCCGTCCACCGCCAGCTCGCTGGCTACCGCCTCCAACGCGGGCGGCAGCTTTTCCTTGGCGAAGCCGCGCTTCTCGTTCAGTGAGAACGCGACCGCAGCCAGATCGGGCCGATCGGCCGTCCACGAGCGCCAATCCGAATCCGCCGCGAGAGCCAGCTTCGCGTCGAACAGGTCGGATGCCTGCCTGTAGCGGGAAGACAGCGTCTGAATCCGCTCCGTCCAGCCTACCGCGCGTTTGTCGCCGACGTTTTGCGCCGTCAGGCAGGCGACGAAGGAATCGGCTTCCTTCAGCCGGGCGAGCGCGTCCTGAAGCTTCGCGGTCCAGGCGGACAGCCGCTCCGCATTCGGCGCCGAATCTCCGCTTTCCCGCAGCTCGTTCAGCAGCGCGTCGCAGCCGGCCTCCGCCTCGGCGACGAAAGCCGCAAACTCAAGCGAAGAGGAGCCGCCCGCGAAGAGCGACTCCAGGTTCCATATCGGTTGTGCCATGATTCACATCTCCTATCCTGTTGCTTTCGGCCAATCGCTTGCGTTATCTTTAAGTCAACGTACAAGCAAGGAGAGATCAGCCGTCTTGATTCCTTTAAGAAACAGTTTGCCCTATGACGTGCTCATGCAGGACGTCGTCGCTCTGGAATGCCCATTCTGCAAAAGCGCCAACGTTCGGCTTCCGCTCACCCCCGAGGACGTGCAGGCGATGTACGGCGGCGCCCGCAAAAGAACGATCGTGTTCCCCTGCTGCCAAAGCTCGCTGCGCTTCATCGACGCGGACCGGGACTACCTGCTCGCCAACCGGGCGATCCGCTGATCGCCGGCGCTTTACGCCCCGTTCTCCACCATTTCCTCCGGAAGCTCCAGCCCTTTCCCGGTCATTTCCTCGCGAATCGCCTGCCACTGCTCGCGGGAAGCGCGAATCATCGCAGCGTCGACAATCTTTTTATCCTGGATGACTCTTCCGAACCATCGGACGGCTTCGTTGTATTGGCCGGTTCGTCTGTTCAGCTCGCCGATCAAGTACATAAGGCGGGCGCTGCTGACCGAGCCGCTTTCCGTCTCGTACACGCGAATATAGGCTTCCAGGGCGAATTGAAGAAAACGGGTCTCCTGCTCCTTCTTCCCTTCGTACCGGTACAGCCAGGCGATATGGTGCAGCAGAGCCGCAATGACGCGATCCTTCTCTCCGATCACCTGCGCCGTCAGCAGGCTGAGCTTGTAGCACTCCATCGCGTCGTCGGTGCTTCTCTCTCCCCCGTAGTCGCGATGCTTCCACTGGCCCCCGATTTTATCGTAAAAAGCCGCCTTCTGCTTCTCGCTGATCCTCTCCGAGAAGTTTTCCGTCGAGGCGAAGCCGCAGTAGGGACATACGCGCACGACGTAGAAGTCCGGATTTACCGTTTTGAAGTACGAGCAGAAATCGGTGTCCGTCTTGACCGCTTTTTTGAGGCTTGGCCGAACTCTGGACGTCTGAAACAGTTGCTCGCAGCAGATGCAGGTTACTTTGATCTGGAATAACGGTTCCATAGTGAGCCCCCTATTGATGATCGGAATCGGATTCCGTATTGATAAAATGGTTCGCCGGTCCGGACAATCGTTCGATCGTCAGCTTCTGCAGCGGTTCGGGAATCGAAGTTTCGGACAACGCTTCGGCCATGCAGGCCAGCCAGGCCGCTGCGCGTTCGGGCGTAATCGGAAACGGCAGATGACGGGCTCTCATCATCGGATGTCCGTATTGGTCGGAATACAGCGGCGGACCGCCCAAGAACTGCGTCAAAAACAAAAACTGCTTCTCCATGACGGGCTGAATATCTTCCGGAAACAGAGGAGCGAGCAGCGGATGCGCCTGAACCTTCGGATAGAACCGTGTCACGATCTCGCGGATAGCGTCTGCTCCTCCAATGGCCTCGTAAATCGTCGCGTAGCTGGACAAGTTGCGCCTCCTGAGCGGCATCGCGGGCATCTGCCTGCTCGCGATGGATGTAATGGGCGGAAAGTCCTTTTTCGACTTCCGCAACTCCTCTTCATTATAGCATACCGCTCCGTTTCTCCTCGCACAAAAAATAAAAATCGCCCGCAGGGGGCGATAGAAATCGGCATGCCGCCGATCGCTGCTCGAAGCTCTTATCCTTCCTCTTCCGCTGGAGCTAAAGATTCCCGAATGACATAAACGAAAGCGCATACAATCAAACCTGCGACGACGGCCGCCATACTCATCACTCCAGCCTCGATGAATTTGTGGTGCGCGGGTAGGATTTCCTTAACGGATTCTAGTTCGATTGTATCATAGGTTCGCGCTTTTTTGAATCCTTTAAGTAAGCGATTTCAGCAGGAAATAACCGGTTCTGCTCCGGGCTCCGCGTCTATAAGCCAGGGCGGACGGAATCGGGGAAAGACGTGACGGGAAAGACGATCGGCAAGATTGTCCGGCCTCGATCATATATTGGGACAAGGCACGTCAACGAATGGAGGAATGACCGTGGTTCCATCGGGCGCAAGTCCGGAACGTGCGAGCTCCCGCTTCGCGCTGGCGAGCGCGCTGGTCATCGGCGGAGCCGCGCTGCTGATCGGCGGCCTGGCGCTGGGAGACGGCGCAAGCGCGCTGAACGCCTCGCTAAGAGGCGTGGCGGTGTGGTGGGAGGTGCTGTTCCCCGCCCTGTTCCCTTTTTTTGTCCTGTCCGAGCTGCTGCTCGGCTTTGGAATCGTTCATTTTATGGGCACGCTTCTGGACCCTTTTATGCGCCCGCTGTTTCGCTTGCCGGGAGTAGGCGGGTTTATCGTCTCGATGGGCTTCGTATCGGGCTATCCGGTTGGCGCGCGGCTGACGTCGCGCCTGATGGAGCAGAAGCTGGTGACGAGGGACCAGGGGGAGCGGCTCGTCGCGATGACGACGACGTCGGACCCCATTTTCTTGATCGGCGCCGTCTGCATCGGCTTCTTCGGCCATCTGCAGACCGCTCCCGTTCTGGCGGCCGCTCATTACAGCGGCGCTCTTCTGCTCGGGGTCGCCTCCCGCTTCGGCCGGCGCCGCGACGCTGTCGAAATCTCCGCGCGGAAGGAAGCGGCCCCTCCTGGCCGATGGCGCGCGGCGTTCTCCGCCATGCATCGGGCGAGAATCGAGGACGGACGTCCTTTGGGCGTTCTGCTGCAGCAGGCGCTGCAATCGTCTCTCTCGCTGATGATGATCGTCGGCGGGCTGGTCGTCTTTTTCTCCGCGGCGCTCGATCTGCTGGTCAACGGAGGCATGCTGACGCCTCTGCGGCAGCTGGCCGCCCAGCTTCTGCCTTGGTTCGGCCTGTCGCCGCATCTGTCGGAGGCGTACATGCACGGCGCCTTCGAGGTGACCCTCGGCAACAAGGCCGCCGCCGCGGACCCGGCCATCCCCCTCGTCGACCGCGTCGCCGTCGCCGCCTTCGTGCTTTCCTGGGCGGGCTTCTCCGTCCACGCGCAGGTGGCCGGCCTCATGAGCGGGACCGGGTGGAGGTACCTTCCGTTCGCGCGAATGCGGTTCCTGCACGGACTGCTGGCGATGCTTCTCGTCTATGCGTTCTGGCCTCTTCTTTATCGGGGCGAAGCGGCGGCGACTTCCGCCATACTCGCTTGGACGAACGGCGTTCCGGATACCGCCGGTGTCCCGTTCGGGTGGGCGGCCGCTGTCGTCTGGCTCCCGATTCTGCTCGTCTTGGCCATCGTCATGATCGTCGCAGCGGGCTCGATCGCGATCGGCCTTCGGTATGGCTGGTCCCGTTTCGTTTCTCCGCGCCCGAAAGATTGAATTCGGCCAAGTTATTGGTTATGATCAAGACAACGATCCCTTTCGAATCTCGAAGAAGGCATCGAGTAACAGGGTTTATTTCGGAAGGAGCGGCAGACGTTTGAAATACGCATTGCTGGACCGGGGCGACCCGTTATCCCGGGAACTAAAGGAACAATTCAAAGCCCAGGCGAAAGCCAGAGGCTTCGTCTACGACGAGGAAGCGCCGGAGAGCGTCGTCTCGATCGGCGGCGACGGCACGATGCTCCAAGCGTTCCACCGTTACAAAGATCAGCTGGAGAGCGTCGCTTTCATCGGGATTCATACGGGGCATCTGGGCTTTTATGCCGATTGGCAAAAAAACGAGCTCACCGAGCTGCTCGACCTGATGGCGACTACCGAGCCCCGCAATATCCATTATCCTCTGCTGCATGTCGAGATCGATACGACAGAAGGGACAGAGGCTCACCTCGTGCTGAACGAATTCACGTTAAAAAGCGCCGACGGCACGCTCGTATCGGCAATCCATATTAATGACGAGCCGTTCGAGATGTTTCGCGGCGACGGCATCGTCATCTCGACCCCGACAGGCAGCACCGGCTATAACAAAAGTCTCGGAGGCGCGGTCATTCACCCGTCGCTGGAGGCGCTGCAGATCGCCGAGATCGCTTCGATCAACAACCGCGTGTACCGGACGCTCGGTTCCTCGGTCATCCTGCCCAAGCACCACCACTGCGACATCGTTCCTCCCGATCTCGAGGAAGAGCTGATCATCGGCGTCGACCATCTGCTCATGGCCAAATCCGGAGTCCGTTCGATTATGTGCAGAGTCGCCGAGAAGAAGGTCACCTTCTCCAGATACCGGCCCTTCACGTTCTGGAATCGCGTCCGCGAGGCGTTCATCGGATCGGTATAAGCCAGCCAGCCGTAAGCGCGCCATTTTCTCCGCCGTCAGGCCCGCTTACGGCCTACCGCATCGTTAGCGCCCCATTTTCCCCGCCAACGGACGCTCCCTTCTGAAGCAGACAAGCATAAACGGCTTACGCCGTCCTTAGGATCGGCGGGATAACGTTTATGTCGGAGGTGATTCAGATAAGGATAACGAATTTTATACTTTCTGAATCACTCATAAAAACAGGGATAAGCAGCAACGCGCTGCCTACCCCTGTTTTCATCTTCCTCTAACCGAGGAGCTTATTCGCTGGACTTGGAAGCGCCCGGCTCCGGCCGGACAGCGCCTTCCGGACGGTTGTCCGGCTTGCCTCCGAAGCCTTTGCGGCGACGGTTCCGGCCTTGCCAGCGATTGTCGTTGCGCCCTCCCTCGCCGCGCGCCCCGTCGCTGCGGGATTCCTTGCGGGGAGCGTCCGCGCGCGCGCCTTCCTGCCGGTGAGCATCCTTGCGGCCCCCGTCATGACGCGGGCCTTCTTGCCTTTGTCCCGCATGAGCTCCCGCTTCTTGCGTTCTAGGCGCCTGATCTGAATTGCCGCCGTTCCGGTGACCTCCCCGCGTCTTCCCCGACGCTTGTCCGCCCCCCGGTCTGCGCTCATGAGAATGGGAGCGGCCTTGCCGGTGGGAGCCTCCGGAATCCTGACCGTTCCTCGCCTGATTTCCACGGCCCGAAGAAGAACCTCCGAAGCCTCTGTGCTCCCGCTCCGACTGGTTCGAAGAGCGTCTCTCGGCCTCCCGGCGCTCCGCATCCGCCGCGGCGCGAGCGACCGCGGATACCGTTACGTTCGGCACGCGAACAGGGCCTCCCGCTCTTTCCTTAAGCGGCCATCTCATGATCGGCCCGCTTAAGGCTGCGGCCGTCTCAGCCGCTTGGCCCTCCGTCTCGTTCAACGCGGCGGCCGTCTCCGAAGGCTCCTCCGGCACGATGACCGCATCCGGCGGAAGAGCATTCACGTCGAGCTTAGCCAGAACGAAATGGGCGCAGCCGAAATTGCAGTATTCGTTAATGTAATCGACGAAATTGGAGATCGCCGAATCTTTGCCCGCCCGCGGATGTCCGTCCCGATAGAAACCCCGGAGACGAAGCTGATTGTAGCCCCAATCCCCGACGATATAATCGAAACGGTCCAGGACGTCGCTGTACCTCTCGCGAAAAGCTTCGGGATTCCATCCGTTCTTGTATTCGTGGACCAGCGAGTAAGCGTTGCCTCCCGCCATAAAAATCATGTTACGCTCTCCTTCTGGAGACCGTTCGATCTTGCCTCCGCGGATTTAACCTGCTCATGCGCATGATACGAGCTGCGGACGAAAGGCGCGGACTCCACGTGAGAGAACCCCCGTTTGAGCCCTTCCTCCTTTAACGCCGCGAACTCGTCCGGATGTACGTACCGAACGACGTCGAGGTGCGACGGTGAAGGCTGCAAGTATTGGCCGAGAGTCAGAATGTTGCAGTCCACCGCCCGCAGGTCGTCCATCGCCTGCAGCACTTCCTCGAACGTTTCCCCCAGGCCGAGCATAATGCTCGACTTTGTCGGAATGTTCGGCTGCATCTCCTTCGCTCTTCGAATGAGCTCCAGCGAGCGCGGATACTTCGCTTTCGCGCGCACGCGGTCGGACAGCCGGGCAACGGTCTCGATATTGTGGTTGAGAATGTCCGGTTTCGCGTCCATGACGATCTTCAAGGAATCCGGGTTGCCGAGAAAATCCGGAATGAGCACTTCGACGCTGCAGAACGGCATTCTCTTGCGAATCGCCTTGATCGTGGCCGCGAAAATGGATGCCCCCCCGTCCTTCAGATCGTCCCTCGCTACCGAGGTGACGACGCAATGCTTCAAGCCCATCTGCTCGGCCGCTTCCGCCACCCGTTCGGGCTCCTGCAGGTCGAGCTCCGTGGGCAGTCCGGTTTTGACCGCGCAGAACCGGCACGCCCTCGTGCAGATGTCCCCGAGAATCATAAAAGTCGCCGTACGGTTGGCCCAGCATTCATATATGTTCGGACAGCGCGCTTCTTCGCAAACCGTATGGAGCGTCTTGCTCCGCATCACTTGCTTCAGTTCCTGATAAGGCTCCCCAGTCGTCAGCTTGATTTTCAGCCATTCGGGTTTGCGCGGTTTAGCGCCAGTCGTCATCGTCATTCCCCTCTTTCTGTCCTCCTTATTATAGCACGATTCGGATAAAAACCAATGATCTGTAAAACCCTACTCCTACATACCGAGCTCGAGGAGGAGTCACGTTGCGACACGATTGGCGGAAAATGGGGCCAGCCTTCAGGGGCGCCGTCATGGCGGTTCTCGCTTGTCTCGCGCTGTTGGGAGCGGGAGAGTCCGGCGCCGCCGTTCACGGCGCAGGTCAGGATCCGTCGTCCAAGGCCGACGAATACGCGAAACGGCGCAAGCTGTACGAGTCGATCAGCCTGCGCACCGGTCTGGAATGGCCCTACATCGCGGCCATCGATCAGTATGAGCGGACGATGTCCCAGGCCCATCCGAAGACGAGGCCGATTCGCAAGGATGCGGTGTCCGGCATATACATTCCCGCGAAGCGATGGAGCGGAGATTTGAATCCGACCGAGGAGGATACGAACCCGGTATCCATCCGTTTTTTCCACGGAATCGGCCGGGACGGCTCGGGAGACCGGATCGCCGATCGGGGCCAGGACGAGGATCTGCTTTATTCGGTTACGCTGCAGGCGCTGCGGTACGGCAGCTCGGAGGACGATTTCAGCATCGGACTGTGGGAGTACTATCACAACACGCGCGCCGTCCAGCGCATTATGCAGTTCTCCAAGCTGTATCGTCATTTCGAGCGACTCGACCTGTCCGGCCACGCCTTCCCGCTCCCGCTGCAAAGCACCTACTCGTACCGCAGCACCTGGGGGAACAAACGCGGCTGGGGCGGTAGGCGAATTCACGAAGGAACGGACATATTCGCCGGATACGGCGTACCCGTCAGAAGCACCTGTTACGGAGTCATCGAGATCAAAGGCTGGAACGCCTACGGAGGTTGGAGAATCGGCATTCGCGACCTGAACAATCTGTATCATTATTACGCGCATCTGTCCGGCTTCGATAAAGCTCTCAAGACCGGAGACATCGTGCGTCCCGGCCAAGTCATCGGTTGGGTAGGCAGCTCCGGCTACGGTCGTCCGGGCACGCAGGGCAAGTTTCCTCCCCATCTGCACTACGGTATTTACCGGGACAGAGGGCTGGTGGAGTGGGCGTTCGACCCTTATCCGCTGCTGCGCCGCTGGGAAAGCGAGGAATACAAAGCATTAAAAAGAAAACGGTAGACCGCGTCTTTCCCTGCGGCTCTACCGTCTCCCTTTTCTCGGCGTCGTGCAGACCTTTGCCGGTATCCCGTTGGATCAGGCCCGGTACGAATCTGCCTTCGTCGGTATCCCGTTGGATCAGGCGCTGTACGAACCCGCCTTCGTCGGTATCCCGTTGGATCAGGCGCTGTACGAACCCGCCTTCGTCGGTATCCCGTTGGATCAGGCCCGGTACGAATCTGCCTTCGTCGGTATCCCGTTGGATCAGGCGCTGTACGAACCCTCCTTCGTCGGTATCCCGCTCGCTCAGATCACGTTGCTAGCGGTTCATCCAGCCGCCGTCTACGCAAAGCACGTGTCCGCTCATGTAATCGGATGCCTCCGAAGCGAGGAATATGGCCGGACCGACGAGGTCCTCGTCCGCGCCCCAGCGACCGGCCGGAATGCGCTCGAGAATTTGCCGGCTGCGGACCGGATCGTTGCGGAGCGCCTCCGTATTGTCCGTCGCCATGTAGCCCGGCGCTATCGCGTTCACCTGAACGCCCTTGGACGCCCACTCATTGGCGAGCGCCTTGGTCAGTCCGGCGACCGCGTGCTTGCTGGCCGTGTATCCCGGGACGTTGATCCCGCCCTGGAAGCTGAGCATCGACGCGATGTTGACAATTTTGCCGCGCCCCTGGTCGATCATCCGTTTGCCGGCGAGCTGGCACAGAACGAAAACGGAGTTCAAATTCACGTCCAGCACTTCCTGCCAATCGGAATAAGCGTGCTCCGCCGCCGGCGTGCGGCGGATGATGCCCGCATTGTTCACCAGGATGTCGACGCCGCCAAACGTTTTGACGGCCGCGTCGACGACAGACGGAAGCTTGCTCCGGTCGGCCACGTCCGCCTGTACGATAATCGCTTGGCGGCCGTACGCCTCCGCCTTCGCCTTCGTTTCCTCGGCGGACGTGCGGTTGGTGACGAGCACCAGGTTCGCCCCGGCTTCGGCCAGACCGGCCGCGATCGCTTGTCCCAGCCCTCTGCCCGCTCCGGTAACGATGGCCGTTCGGCCGGACAGATCAAATCGATTGCGTGGTTGCGAGTTCAATTTTCACTCTTCCTCCTTCTTCGTAGCGGCGCCTAACCTCCTCAGGAAGTCCGTCGTCCGTGATCAACAGGTCTAGATCCTCCAGCGCTGCGAACGTCTGCAGGGCGGCCCGGTCGAACTTGCTGTGATCGGCTACTCCGTAGATTTCCTTCGCTCCGTTCAAATAGGCCCGCTTCAGATCGAGCAGCTCGCCGGTGAACACGGACAAGCCGAACTTGTCGTGCACGCCTGTGGCCGACAGGAACAGCTTCTGCACGTTCAGTCGCGCCAGCCACTCCAGCGCGTCGTTGCCGACGAGCACGTTACGGTGACGGTAACCGCCGGGGACGACGAGCCGGATTCGCTCTTTCGCCATCAGCTCGCGCATGATCAGCAAATCGTTGGTCAGCACGGTCAGCGGCATATCGGGCAGCTTCCTCGCGATCTCGAGCGTCGTGCTGCCCGCATCCAGGGCGATCACATCGTCCTGGCGAATGTAGCGCAGCGCCTGCGCGGCGATCGCTTCCTTCTCGGCAGCGCGCTTTGTATTCGGAATCTGCAGCGGAAGCAGCGGGTCGGCTGCGTCTCCGCGACTGACCGCTCCGCCGTGAATCCGCGTCAGCAGCCCCTTCTCCTCCAGCTTCTCCAGATCCTCGCGAATCGTCTTGGGCGTCACCGAAAACCTGTCGCTTAGCTCGGACACCTGCACCGTTCCGTTCTCTTGCAGCCATTCCAGAATCAATTGATGCCGTGTAATCGCAAGCATGTAGGGGTCGTTCCTCCCGACTTGGCAGTTGCTGCTATTTTAGCGCATCCATCGCAACGACATCCATATCCTTGAACGTATAATTTTCCCCGGCCATCGCCCACACGAACGCATAGCTGCTCGTTCCCGCTCCCGAATGGATCGACCAGCTCGGAGAAATGACCGCCTGCTCGTTGGCGATGACGATATGGCGGGTTTCGTTCGGCTCGCCCATAAAATGAAACACCCTTGCGTCGGCATTCATGTCGAAATACAAATACGCTTCCATGCGGCGGTCGTGCAGATGCGCAGGCATCGTGTTCCAGACGCTGCCGGGCTTGAACAGCGTTACGCCAAGCATAAGCTGGCAGCTCTGCACGCCGTTCTCGTGAATGATCTGATGGATCGTCCGTTCGTTGGACGATTCGAGCGAGCCGAGATTCAGCGTGTTCGCCTCCTGCACCGACACCTTGCGCGTCGGGAGCGTCGCATGGGCGAGCGCCGAAGTGAAGTAAATTTTCGCCGGATCGGACGGGTTGGCGCTGGACAGCGTCAGATTGCGAGTGCCTTTGCCGACGTACAGCGTGTCCAGCTTGCCGAGCGCGTAGCGTTCGCCGTCCGCCTCGATGACCGCTTCTCCGCCGCCGATGTGAATGAAACCGACCTCCCTCCGCTCCAAAAAATAGTCCGTCTTCAACACGTCGGCCGCCTCCACCGTCAAAGCGGCGTTAACGGGAAACGCTCCGCCGATAATCAAACGGTCGTCGTGCGCGTACACCATTTTGATTTCGTCGGGCTGGAACAGGTTCTCGATCAAGTATTGCCGGCGCAGCCTCGCCGTATCGTAATGCTTGGCGTCGGCCGGATTCGTCGAATGTCTGATTTCCACAGGGATCCCCTCCGTTTAGGTTCGTTTTCGTTCGAAATCAGTATATCACACTTTTTCGAACTTTAGTGAACCAATTTGAACATCGAACTCCCTCCTCGCTCCCGTCCCGCCACCACAAAGGGATTTTCTTGGCCTCGAGCGACACTAACCACTCCGCTCTCCGCAACTCGGGGCACTTTCTTGGCCTCGAGCGACACTAACCACTCCGCTCTCCGCAACTCCGAGGCACTTTTTTGGCCTTGGGCGACTCTCACCGCTCCGATCTCCGCAACTCCGAGGCACTTTTTTGGCCTTGGGCGACTCTCACCGCTCCGATCTCCGCAACTCGGGGCACTTTTTTGGCCTTGGGCGACTCTCACCGCTCCGATCTCCGCAACTCCGAGGCACTTTTTTGGCCTTGGGCGACTCTCACCGCTCCGATCTTCGCAACCCCGAGGCACTTTTTTGGCCTTGGACGACTCTCACCGCTCCGCTCTCCGCAACTCGGGGCACTTTTTTGGCCTTGGGCGACTCTCACCGCTCCGCTCTCCGCAACTCGAGGCACTTTTTTGGCCTCGGGCGACTCTCACCGCTCCGATCTCCGCAACTCGAGGCACTTTTTTGGCCTTGGACGACTCTCACCGCTCCGCTCTCCGCAACTCCGAGGCACTTTTGGGCCTCGGGCGACTCTCACCGCTCCGATCTCCGCAACTCGGGGCACTTTTTTGGTCTTCGGCTTCTTCCGGCGCGTCTTGCCTCCGTTTCTGCTTCATTTTTTAGCAAAATACTGTTGCACATCAAATAAATAAGTGTTATGTTAGAACATATTCATATACTCGGCCGTGAAGCACACGCCGCTCTTACCGGGAAATCGCCGGTCTGGGCGGCTTTTTGTTTTCAATGTGAAAGGATGTTGATACTGGTGGAGGAAAAAGAGACTATTGCAGTTGATGAAAAATTCGGGGCGGCTTATGAAAGGTGGATGGCGGATCAACTAGCAAGCGGTACAAACGAGCGAAAGAATCGACTTGCGGATATCGATCATCATGCGGAGAAAATGTTTCTCGAAAAAGTATGGTGGCCCTCGTTCAAGCACTTCGTCGGTTTGAGCGCGGAATACGAGGTGAGCGATTTCAAGGACGGCCGTCGCTATTTAGACTTTGCCTACCATACAGCAGGTTATAAAATCTGCATAGAAATCGACGGCCTTGGGACGCATTGGAAAAACATCGACCAACACAAATTCTCCGCCCATCTGATCCGACAGAACCACTTGGTGCTGGACGGTTGGATCGTGTTACGGTTTTCCTATGACGACGTTCGAGACAAACCTAGGCGCTGCCAGCAAATTATTCAGCAATTGCTTGGCAAATTAAGCGGTCTGAGTCTCGTTCAGCTCACACCGATGGAGAAAGTTCTCTACGATTTGGCCTGCGTTAGCAGCAGTCCGGTCACTCCCTTACAGGCAGCAACACGCCTGGGCATCCATCGCAAGACGGCTGCCAAGCATTTACGCAAGCTTAGTGAGAAAGGAATGATGATCCCGCTCGCTGCCAAATCCAAAGATAAACCTGTCAGGACGATTCGCTATCAAGCTGTCCCTACGGATTTCCATGGCTTCCGAGCTCAATAAACTGCCGCAGCCTTCTCTGCTCGAGAGTCCCGAAAGCCCGCCCGAATGCGCGTCGCCACCAACACGGGACAAAAAGGGGCAGGCCGCGTTGCCCTTCCCTCCGCCTTCTTCTCTTAAGCTTTACTCGCTATGGAACTCAACCGAAGCCGCTATCCGATCGCTGCCCTTTCGCCTTATCTCCTCGTCCCCGAGGATGTACGTCTGCCAAGACGTACCCGGAGCGCCTTCCCCCGGGTTATAGGTAAGGAAGCGTTCGACGGTGGCCGTTGACGTATAGCAGCAAGTTGTCGACTTTTGCTAGAGGCCGCGCACCTCGCCGCCGATCGAACTGCCGTCAGAGCGCCGTCTCCCGATATTTCCCTTCCCGGTCGGCCTTCCGCCGCATCGTCTGCCGGTACTCCGTCGGCTGCATGCCCGTCGTCTCGCGGAAGGCCCGGATAAAGCTTTTGTAGCTTTCATAACCGACCATGGCGGCCACCTCGACGATTTTATGCTCGGTGTCGGCCAGCAGCCGCCGGGCTTTATCCAGACGCACGTCGCGCAAGTATTCCGCGAAGCCTTTGCCGATATTTTTCTTGAACAGATTGGAAAAGTAAGCGTAGTTCAGGGAGACATGGTTGGACACCATCGCCAGATCGAGCGGCTTATCGTAGTTTGCGTGGATAAAGCGAACCGCCTCGTTCAAGTCCTGCGAGTTGCGATAGCTGCACTTGAATTCGTAATAGAACTGGTCCAGCCGAAGCAGCTGCTGCTGCAGCGCCTGAATATAGTCGCGAATACCCGGATAATCGTATAGCTCCCGCAAGCATTCGATGTCCAGCGCTTCTTCTCCCATATAGGGGCGGATCACGCGCTCGTATTCCTCCAGCAGCTGCACCGCGGCGCGGCACAGCTGCTCCGTGTAGCGAATAGGATAGCGCTGCAGCTCTCTCTTGTGGAAGATCGCCGACAGCCCTTCGGCGATCTTGCCGCTGTTATGGGTGCCGATTAACCGGAACAGGGCGTACAGCTGCTCGTGGGGAACCGCCCACTGCCGCTCCAGTCCCCCGATATCGTCCGGCAGAATGCAGCGTTTATCCGGGAACAGGTAGCTGTGGCGATGCAGCTCCATGACTTGCTCGTAGCTTCCCGGCAGCGCCTTCAGCCCCTGCCGCGGATCGGTCATGGCCGCAGAAGCCCCGATCTGCTCCGCCTGAAGCGCGGCGGGCAAAGCCTTCGGATCCACGGCGGCGTCGACCGCCAAAATCAGATGCGGGCGATGCTGCAGACAGACGCACCCCTGCCTGCCGTAGACGCGGTAGGCGATGGATTCGATGGCATGGGCGCTGTCCGCCCCAGGCTGATGAATCCGCCTTTCCTCCTTCACCAGACATAGACGGTAGCTTCGCCACAGCTCCGGATTTTGCCGCTGAACCTGGCCGATCCATTCCTCGTCGCTCGGCGCCCCCTGCATAAACATGCAAAGCTCCTTCCGCTCCGTCTCCCGGGCCCGGCGGGACAGATGCTCCAGATTGCGCGAGAGCGCCTGCCGCGTTCGAACCTCCTGCTCGACATGCTCCACCGAAGCCTGCAGATCCTCTCTCTTCACCGGCTTGAGCAGATAGCCCTTGGCCCCGAGGCCGATCGCTTTCTGGGCGTAGGCGAAGTCGCTATAACCGCTAATAATCAGATAATCGGCCTGGATTCGCTCCTCTTTGGCCTGCGCCATCAACGCCAATCCGTCCATATCCGGCATTCTGATATCGGTAATCACCAGCTGAATGCGGGCCTGCCGCAATATTTCCAGCGCCTCGATCCCGTTGCCCGCGCAGCGGATATCGCCGAACGGCAGCGGAAACTGCCGCAGCATCGCCTGCAAGCCGTCGCGGATATGCTTCTGATCGTCCACAATCAGAATGTTCATCGTTTCTACCACCCCCCAAGATTTGCATTTTCCCATGGCAGACGAATCGTTACGCACGTATAGGCGCCCTGCGTGCTGTCGATCCACAGCCCGCTTCCTTTGCCGTAATGAAGCTGCAAGCGCTTATGCACGTTTTCCAGGCCAAGCCCGTTGTTGCCGGCGACGATCGGCGAGTCCGGGTTGCCCTGCAGCCCGGCCTGCAGACCGGACAGCGTCTGAGGGTCGACGCCCGCTCCGTCGTCGCGGATCTCGATGAGCAGCAGCCGGTCGTTCTCCACCGTGACGGTAATTCCAATACGCACGCTGCCGCCCGAGGGGGCCGCATGGTGCACGACATTTTCGACGATCGGCTGCATGCACATTTTGGGGATGGCATAGCGAAGCACCTCCTGGGGGAGATCGGCCGTCAGTTCGAAGCTGCCGCCCTCCATAAAGTTGATGAACTGGATGTAGCTTCGGATGTTGGCCAGCTCCTCGCCGAGGGCGACGGAGTCGCTGCGCCAATTCATGCTGTAGCGCAGAAGCGACCCGAGCGACACAAGCGCATTGGCGATCGCGGGCTGCTTCTGCACCTCCGCCTGCATGCGAATGGATTCCAGCGCGTTATACAGAAAATGCGAGTTGATCTGAGAATGCAGCGAATGCAGCTGCGCGTTTTTGGCAATCAGCTGCTTATCCACCACCTGCGTCATCAGCCGCTGAATCTCGTCCAGCATATTGTTGTAGCTGACCGCCATCTCGTCGATCTCGTCGCCGGTCTCGTTCTCGCCCAGGCCGGTGTCGATCTTCGCGTCCAGCTGCCCCTTGCGCACCTTGCGCATGGAGATGAGCACGCTGTTCATCCGGCGGAAAATGCGCCGGGTCGTATGCGAGACGAGCAGCAGCATCAGCAGCAGCACGCACAGCGCAACCGCGACGACGGCGACGTACCAGCTGCGCGGCCCCTTCATCAGCGCCTGGTGAGATGCGATATCCACCACGTAGGCGTTAAGCGGAGCGATGTAACGGTAGAGCGCGTAATAGGTCTGGTCTCCGGATTCGACCTTGACCGGGTCGGTCTGCTGCAGCGCGTCCAGCTGCCGGTGAACGCTGCCGAGTATATCGTCCAGCGCCTCCCCGGCATGGCGCACGAACGAATGCTCCGAATCGTAGACGTATCGGGGAGCGTTCGTCCCCTCCATAACGACGGAGAAGAAATCCCCGCCGCCCCCCTCCAGCAGATCGCGGAAAAACACGTCATGATCTACCCGAATTTCCATAATGCTGGGACGTTTGTGCTGCTGTCCCTGCAAGCGCACCAGCCGATAGTAGGAAAGCGTATGTTCGCCGTCCTTGAAGGCGAACAGCCGGTAAGCCGAGCCGCCCTCGTCCCGAAGCGAGACCCAGTAATCCTGCGGCCAGAATCTGTCGTAATGGTAGATTTCGGGCCAAATTTCATACAAATTCGGGTTATCGACATAAAAGCTAAGCTGGCTGATCATCTCGTTGCTCTGAATGATGTTATGCATCTGCTCGTACTGGTTTTGCCTGAATTTCACCAGACGAAGACCGTCCGCGCGCATGTGGGTATGAATAAAGTCCACGAACGCTTTCTGCGTCAAGGCGGTAGAGGAAGCGTTTTCAATCATGTCCATTCTGCCGCGCAGCTGCTCGTTAAGCCGGGAAATATGACTGCTCCCGGCAGCCATGGCGTCCTTGTACAGCTGATGCTCCTGAAGGCGGATAAACAGGAAGGACACCAGAATGGCAGGAACGGCGATCAACAGGCTGAACGCCAGGAACAGCTTCTGAGAGATGCGGGCGTTGCGGTAAATCTTCCTCATTTGATTCGGCAGAACCTTCACGTCGATGCCCTCCCCCACCTCCGTAATATACCATATTCGTTCCCCGGGCGTCAGACGGTCGGGAAGCTCGGGCTTCACCGGAGAATGCCGACCGCCTTGTCGGCGGCCGGCAGCGGTTGTGGCCGGGGAGCGCGGTTACTGCGCCATTTTGGCTTTGCGCGCGTCCAGCTCGGTCTGGCGGTACTCCATCACCTGGTCGAAGCCGTAGCTCGCGCGGCGGGCCAGGAAGCTTTCGAAGATCTTGTCGAAGGCGGCTTCATCCTTGGCCGTAATCAGCTCGGGCAGCACTTCCTCCCAATTTTGGGCTATACGCGACCAGGCGACTGCGACGTCGGAATCGCCGAGCGGGTCCAGCCCCTTGTAGATGCCGCTGTCGATATCGGCCTGCGCGTTGGCGAAGTCCTCCATCTGCTTGATGACGGGCGCCTTCTCCGGTCTCCACTGGTTGACGATGACGGGGTTGCGCATCATCCAGTACGTGTCCAGAACGCCGTATTCCTTCTCCAGCTTCTCGATATCGGTTTCGATCAGCTGCACCAGCTCGGCCTTCAGCTGCGGCTTGCCGTCCGCCATCTCCCACGTTTCGCCTTCCTTGCCGAGGAACAG
Source organism: Cohnella hongkongensis (assembly GCF_042654645.1). NCBI lineage: Bacteria > Bacillati > Bacillota > Bacilli > Caryophanales > Paenibacillaceae > Cohnella > Cohnella hongkongensis. The sequence goes on from NZ_JBHSEP010000001.1 coordinate 537,833, forward strand.
ATCCCGCTGGCCCTCTTCGCTGGCCAAATAGGTCAGGAAGCGGATGGCTCGTTCGGGATTTTTGGCCGATTTGCTGATCATCGTCACCATCCAGCCGTCCATGTTGCCGGGGAACAGCTTGGCGCTGTCTCCGTTCGCGTTCCGGGGTCCGTCCACCGCGATATAGTACGAGTCCGGATTGGCGCTTGCGGCGAGCATCGGATTGACCGCGGTCATCCCCGTCCATTCGCGGATCATCATGAAATAACGGGCATTGTTCGTCTTCTCCTCCACCTGGGTATCGGAATCGACCAGGAAATCGACGTTGATCAATCCGCGCTCGTAAGCGGTGCGGAACGTCTTCAGCCAGGCGATATAATCGGAATCGGTAAGACGGTCGTAGACTTTGCCGTCCTTCTCGTACGGAACGGCCAGCAGGTTTTGCAAATACTCGGTCATCCCGTAGGGAACGTTGCCCTGCGCGAAGAACGGGCTCATCGGCTGCCCTTTATATTGGGAATATTGATCCTTCAGCAGCTGCAGCGCGTTCAGAAAGCCCTCCGGCGTCGTCAAATCCGGGCGGCCCATCTCCTCGTACAAATCCTTGCGCACAAGGAACGTCTGATTGGCGGCCGTCATGCCGGTCTCATGCATCAGGTTGGGACTATAGGAATCGTTAGGCACGCCGTAGGTATTGCCGTTTTCCTGACGATACCACTTCAGCGTGCCGTCGCCCGCCACCTTGAAGAAGTAAGGATCGTACTGCTCGGCCAACTCGTTCAGCGCATAGACGTGGTCGCCTTCCCACAGCTTCTTGACAGCGGTTTCCCACGACCCCATGGAAATCAAATCCGGCAGCTTGCCCGAGGTCATCATCAGCGTAATATGCTCGTTGGCTTCGCCGGACGGCACCTCGATTTTGACGTTGACGCCCGTTTTCTCCGTCACATACTTGGAGGCCAAGCTTTCTCCCCAGCTGTGACCGTACCAATTGGCGCCTACGAACCAGGTCAAATCCACCGGGCTGGTATCCAGCTTCCAAGCGGGCTCGTCGGGGTTAGGCGCCGCCTCCCCGGCAGCGGTCTCGGACGGCTGGCTGGCCGACGGCTGGGCCGACGGCTTGCTTTCCCCTTTGTCGGATCCGGTGCACGCGGCCAGGCTCAGCGTCAGCATGACAGCCAGCACGAGCGCCCCGCCCTTTTGAATCGGCATCCCCTTCATTTTCACGCTCATCCTTTCTATCTTCTCTATTATATTCACCCTTTAATTGCGCCGATCATTACGCCTTTGACCAGATAGCGCTGAATAAAGGGGTAGAACACCAGAATAGGCAGCGTGGCCACCATCATGGAGGCGAACTTGATCGAGTTGCCGGGCAGCCTGGCGCCGAACTGCGCCATCGCCTGCTGCTGCATGAAGGACATCGAGTTCTCTGCGATGATTTTGTACAGCATCGTCTGCAGAGGCAGCTGATCCTGCGAACGAATGTAGATCACGCCCTGGTAATAATCGTTCCAATGATAGACGGCCGAGAAAAGCGCGATAGTGGCGATGACGGCCATGCTGTTGGGCAGTACGATCTTGAACAGAACGCCGTAATCCGAAGCGCCGTCCACCTTCGCGGATTCCTCCAGGCTGTCGGGAATCGTGCGAAAGAAGCTCATGAAGATGACCATATTGAAAAAGGTGTACATGGCGGGAATGATGAAGACCAGGAAATGGTCGTACAGCCCCAGCTTCGTCATCAAAATGAACGTAGGGATCAGCCCGCCCGAGAACAGCATCGTAATGAGGGCGATTTTCATATACACCTTGCGTCCGATCAGATTGGACTTGCTCATTCCGTAGGCGACGATGGCGGTGAACAGCACGTGCACCGTCGTTCCGATCACCGTGCGCAGTGTGGTGATATAAAATCCGTTCATCAGACCTTTGTCATTGAACACGACGCTGTAGCTGGCCAGCGAAAGCTCCTTCGGAAACCAGTTGACCGTCCCCAGCAGCGCTTGCTGCGGCGCATTCAGCGAGTTGACCAGCACAAACCACATCGGGTACAGCGTAATAAAGCAAACCGCCAGCATCAGCAAGGTATTCCAAATCTCGAATGCGCCGATTCGCCGAAGCGTTCCTCGTCTTTTCATGCGCTCCCTCCCTCCTTCCTCAGAAAATGCTGTCGCCCGTCAGTTTTTTGGAGGCGTAGTTCGCCATGAGCAGCAGCCCCAGCGCAACGATCGAGCGGACGAACAGAACGGCTGTCGAGAAGGAGTGGCGTCCGGAGACCAGCCCCATGTTATAGATGTACAGGTCCAGACTTTCCGCCATCTTCATGTTCATGTTGTTCTTGAGCATAAAGATCTGCTCGAAGTTGCTGCCGAGCATCCCGCTGACGGCGAGGATAAACAAAATCGCGATCGTCGGACGTATGCTCTGAACGGTAATATGCCACATGCGCTGCCAGCGGTTCGCGCCGTCCAGCTCGGCCGCCTCGTACAGCCCCGGATCGATGCCGGCTATGGCGGCAATGTAGATGATGGCGCTCCAGCCGGTTTCCTTGAGCGTATCGGAGAAATAGACGATCCACCAGAAGTATTTGGGATCGCTGTTATACAGAATTTCGCGATCCTGGATGCCGAGCGCCATCGTCACTTGATTAATGACGCCGCCCTCGCCCAGCCAGTTGAGCATAATGCCGCCGAAGATCGTCCAGGCAATAAAGTGGGGCAGGTACGATAGAGTCTGCACGGTGCGCTTAAAGCGAATATGGCGAATCTCGTTAAGCAGCAGGGCGAAGATAATCGGGATGGGAAAGCCCAGCGCCAGCTTGATCGAGCTCATCCCCAGCGTATTGCGGATCGAACGCCAGAAGCGATCGTCGGTCATAAAGTCCTGAAAATGCTTCAGTCCGACAAAAGGCGACTCCAGCATCGGCCTGGCAATGCTGTAGTCCATAAATGCGATAATCAGCCAAAACATCGGGAGATAGCAAAATATAAACATCCAGACGATTCCCGGCACGACCATGCTCTGCAGCTGCCACTGCCTCAAAAACGCTTTCATTTGTCCTGTTTTGTGATGGAACATCTTCCCTGCCCCTTTCGTTCTTATCGTAAAAAAAGCGGACGACAAAAAAAAGGCCACCGTTTTTGGCCTTATCCCATTTTTTTAGATTTGATTGACCGGTCGGAAAAATGAAGTATTCTGGGAATAAGTTAAAGGAGGAGAAGGAGAATGAGCGAGCTGATCTGGCAGCAGGACTTCCTGCGAAGCGACGCCGATCTGAGCCAATGGAACGTTCGGCTCGGCAACGATTTGCTGGACGACGACGGTCAGGCCGTCTGTCCGGGCTGGGGCAACAACGAGCAGCAGTATTACACGGGCCACGCCGGCAACCTGTATATCGACGGCAACGGCTTGAATCTGTGCGCGCGCAAGGAAACCGTCGAGACGGAGGACGGGCGGACGTTCGCCTATACTTCCGCCCGGCTGGACACCAGGGATCGCTTTTCCTACCGCTACGGCAAGCTGGTCGTACGCGCGAAGCTGCCGGTCGGACAAGGATTGTGGCCCGCCGTCTGGCTCATGCCGCAGCATTCGGCTTACGGCCCGTGGCCTGCCTCGGGCGAGATCGACGTCATGGAGGCGAAGGGCCGCCTGCCTCGGCGCATTTACGGCACGCTGCATCACGGCAAGGATATGGACCATAAAGTAACCGACGAGTTCTCTTACGAATTCGAGGAAGGCACGATCGCCCAGTTTCGCGACTACGGGTTGGAATGGGACGCCGGCTCCATCCGCTGGCTGGCCGACGGGCACATCTTCGCCGAGCGCCGCCTGGAGCCGGGGGTAACCCCCTTCGACCAGCCTTTCTATCTGGTGCTCAATCTCGCTGTGGGCGGCTGGTTCGACGCCGTTCCGGTCGACGACGCCTCTCTGCCCGCGGTCATGACCGTTGCCGGCATCCGGCTGTATCGATAAGTAGAGGAAGAGGCTGTCCCCAGAGCAGGTCTGCTCGCTTGAAGGGGTTCGTTCGACCGCGGCCGCTTGCCGCGCTGCAACCTCTAATGCCCCGCTCCCGTTCCCGCTTGCGGGGAGGGGGCCGCGCCGGCGGCGTCGGGCAGCGGAAGCGCGAGCGCGGGCGCCTGGGCCGCGCCGCTGCCGACCGGGTTGCCGCTGCCGTCGTAGTAATAGGAAGGAACGTCTCCGACGACGAGAGCGTAGGAGAGCGGAATTTTCGTCTCCACGATTTCCGGCTCCCGGTCGAAGGGGATGACGACGGCAACCTCCGTGCGGATATGCACGTACACTTCGACCAGCAGCATATTGATGCCGGCCTCTGTCTGCTGCAGCCCGACCTCCGCTTTAATGACGCTGGCCGGATGGAACTTGACGGCGACGCTCGGACCGATGGACGAGATGAGCGGACTGTTCAGCGCGTGGCCGATCGGGATGCGCTCCGGAACGTCCTCGTGCGCTCTCAGAGATTGCTCGACGACTTCGATCGTCTTGGAGGTGATGGCCATCTGCTGCTTGTAGTCAAGCTCGAAGCCGGTAATTTTCCCGTCCCCGTTCGTCCGCCACATAATCATTTTATCCGACTCGGCCGCACGGGCGAATTCGGCTTTAATCGCCGAATTGATCGCGTCGGTCGCCAGTTGGTTAACCTTTACCTTGGCCAGAAACATCAGAGGGCCTCTCAGTTCCCGGTCCAGAAACATCATCGCCTGAATGGCCGCCAAGACGACCAGCAGCAGCGCGATGATCCATATGTGGCTTCGCCTCATTCTCGGTCTCTGCCGCTTGGGCGTCCACCGCTTGACCGGCGTATAGCTCGGACCGGCGCCGCCGGTCCCGACGGAAAAGCGCCTCGTCGTTCCCCATTTGCGCGGCACGGGCCGGGAAGGAGGCGCTCCGATTCGCGGAGAAAGCGCCTTCCGCCCCCATCGTCGAGGTAGCGGCTTAAACGGCGACCCGTTCCCGAATCCGCTCCACTGGAAGCCTCTGCCCCATTTTTTTCGCATCGCTTCAACCTCCCCATGCTGGCCCTGTACGAGCAGGGTCGTCCTTGGGATGCCATGGTTCAAGCTTATGCTGGGGGCCGGGCAAAAAGAAGCCGTCCTGTCTGCCGAATGCGGCAGCCGCCGCCTATTCGTTCGGGACGGCCCGTCCGGGCGGCCCGCAATCACGGCGCCGGGTCCGGCAATCCGCGATCGTCGTCGCGGCGGGAACCAGATCCGGCGCGCTAAGCCGAAGCTTGACGGGGTTCATCCTTTCTCGTCCTCGCCGCTTTACAGCTCGAACGCAAGCCCGTCGTACGCCACCTCAATCCCGTGCGGCTCGAAAATCTCGCACAGATCGGTATGGAGAAGCCGATTGTTGTGAGAGAAGTGGGTGACGACGACGCGGGCCCCGGTCTTCAGCATTCCGTACTGTTCGAATCTCGCCTTCGTCTCCAGCACGGCGTCTACGTTCATATGCGTTTGCCAATAGTCGGCGTTCCCCATCGTGCATTCGAGAACGGCCAGATCGAGCGGTTTGCCTTTCAGCCATTCCCAGGTCTCCTCGGGGAACTTGCCGGAGTCGTGGCCGTACAGCACCTTTTTTCCGTTCTTCTCGATGTAATAGAGCAAGCAGGTCTCATTCGGGTCGTGCGCGGCCAGCAGAGGAACGGCCGTCGCCGTCTGCAGCTCCGCCTTCGCGAACGGGCGCAGCCGGTGGAGCTCGTAGACGCCGGGCGCCCCTCGGTTCGCGTCGAACTGCTGCCGGATGTTGGCGAGCGTCAAGTCGCTGCCGTACAGATGGATCGGTCGGTCCTGGGCTTGGGCGAATCCGGGAAATCTAGCGACCAGATCCTCCGCATACAGATGATCGGAGTGGGAATGCGTAAACAAAATATCCTGCACCCGATCCAGATCGAGGCCGTAACGATGCATATGAAGCAGCGTATCCGGCGGAAAATCGATTTTCAGATCGTCGTCCAGCATGACGGACGTTCGCGTGCGGAACTCTTTGCCCCCAAGCTTCTTTGCCTTCATACACAGCTCGCAGCCGCAGAACAAGGCGGGCACTCCTTCGAAAGCGGCGGTTCCCAGAAAACGGACGTTCATTCGCTTATCGCTCCCCGCAATTAGAAATGTCGAACCGTCTCAAGCCCGCCGCCCGTTGCGCCGGAATGCGCTGCCGAAACGCAAACGGGCGGCATTCGTTGCCTTCGCCCAAGAGTATACCTGATCTCCCGAACATGTCAACGGAATGCCGCCGAATGCCGAATGCCGCCCGGAAGCGGACTAGAAGCGGATCTCCTCGCCCTTGTCCGCGGATTCGTAGACGCCGCACAAGATCCGCATCATTTCCACGCCGTCGGACACGGGACTGAGAGGCTCCCGGTCGTTCAGCACGCAATCGACGAAATGGTCGATCTCGTTCTGGAACGCGCTTTCCAGATGGAAGCCGGGATGATCGGTTTGCGGCAGCGCGTTCAGAATCGTATCGTGCTTCTCGGTCGTCAGAACGAGCCGCGGATCGATCTCAACGCCCCCCTTGTCCCCGTGCAGGCGAATCGTCGTTTGGTTCTCTTTGGCATGCAGCGTAAAGCTTGCTTCAAGCAGCAGCGAAGCTCCGTTCTCGAAACGGATCATCGCATTCGCCATATCCTCCACCGTATTGCGCGAAGCTTCGTAATCGGCCGCCCGATAGGAGGACAAGCGCCGAACGTTCGAGCGGCTGCCGAGTCTGCTGTACGTATTCGCGGAGATCGACTTCACCTTCGGCTTCCCCATCAAATACCAGCACAGATCGATCACGTGCACGCCGATATCGATCACCGGTCCGCCCCCGGAGCGGCTTTTGTCCGCGAACCAGCCGCCGGGATTGCCGATTCTCCGCAGACTGGAGGCGTGGGCGTAGTAGAACCCTCCGAACTCTCCGTTGTCGGCGAACTGCTTGACCAGTTGCGCGTTGCCGTCATACCTCCGAACATAGCCGACCATCAGCTTGCGTCCGCTGGCGGCAACGGCCTCCTGGATTCTCAGCGCCTCTTCCACGGTGGTGCTGAGCGGCTTCTCGAGCAGGACGTCGACGCCGGCCTTCAGCGCAGCGACGGCGATCGGCTCGTGCATATTGTTCCAGGTGCAAATGCTGACGGCGTCGACAGCGCCGGAAGCGAACATCTCGTTGTAGTCCGTAAATACCCGAGAAGCTCCGTAGCGGGCGGCCGTCGCCCGCGCCCGCTCGGCGTTCAGATCGCAGACGGCGCTGATCGCCGCCTTGGCGTTGTTCCGGTACGCGTTCAGGTGCAGCTCCGAGATGGTGCCGACACCGACGATTCCGATTCTGACTTTCTCCATCTACTCTTCATCCTCTCCGTAGTGAACGACCAAATCCAGCAGCGCCGAAGCGGCGGCGGCCACTTCCCGCAGCGGCACCCACTCGTCGGGCTTATGCGCCTGCGCGATCGAGCCCGGACCGAAGACGACGGTCGGAACGCCGACGCGGGCCAGCTTGCTCGCGTCGGTGCCGTAGGCCGCGCCCAGATTCCGCCTGTCCGCGGCGAACTTGGCGGTCGATTGCGACAGACGCCGGACGATCGGCGCACGCAAGGGCGCTTCCATCGCGTAATCGACGATAAAAGGGGAGCCCACCGTCAGAGCAAGCCCGGGCGAAGCCCGGCGCAGCCGATCGAGCCGTTCTCTCAGCTCCGCCCAGACGGCTAGCGGCTCCTCTCCCGGAACCGTTCTGCGGTCGATCGTAATCCGGCACATGTCCGGAATCGTATTGGGCGCGTCCCCGCCGGCAATCTCGCTGATGCAATGGGTGGGCGGTCCGACCAGCGGATGGCGAAGCGCCTCGTAGCCCGGCTCCACTTCATCTCGCAAGTAGGCGATCACCTCGGCCATCCGCTCGATGGCGTTCACGCCCGCAGCCGGCTCCGAGCTGTGCCCGGCCGCTCCCTGAACCTCGATATGGAACCGGACGCAGCCTTTGTGCGCCACGACGCGGTGCAGGCTGGTCGGCTCGCCGACGACAGCCGCGTCATAGCGCAGCTTCCCGGAGGCAATCTCCTCGGCGATCGCCGATACGCCGCTGTAGGCGTACTCCTCGTCGATGACGGCCGCCAGATGAACGCCGCACGGCAGCGGCGCTCCGCTTCTGCCCAGCGTGCCGGCGACGACAAGCATCGCGGCCAGAGACGCCTTGGTGTCGCAGGCGCCGCGGCCGTACAGCCGACCGTCCCGGACTTCCCCGGCGAACGGGTCGACGGACATGCCCGTCGTTTGAACCGTATCCATATGCGCCTCGAGCAGAAGCGTCGGTCCGCCCTTGGCGGCTGGAAGCATCCCCAGCACGTTGCCGCGTCCCGGATGCACCGGCTGCTCCCGGACGTCGACGCCGTTGCGGCGCATATAGGAGGCGACATAAGCGGCCACCCCCGCTTCGCCTGTCCCGCCGGGAAACGCGGGATTCACGCTCGGGATCGCCACCAGATCCCGCAGCACCGCAGCGACTTCTCCGCCGTCGATCGTCAAATCGGTTAACAGCACCTTGCGCGCCTCCTTCATTCGCCAAAGCGGCGGGTTCCCAAAACCCCGCCGCCCGCCTTTTTCTCTTCCCGGAACGGTTCTGTCCGGCCGTCCCGCCTGCGCTCTACGTGCTGCAGCCGCGGGCGTCGACGGAGATCCATTCCGTCACTCTTCCCTTCCGAACGCCGGCGACGCGATCCAGCAAATTCGGGAGGACGCAGGCGTGGTTCGGGATCAGCTCCACGCGATCCCCGATCCGCAGCCGCACGCGATCGGGATCGTAGGCCAGAAAGCCGTGCTCCTCGTTCAGCGCCGTTACGGAAATCTCGGGATAACCGACCACGATGCCGAAGCCCTCGCGATGATGCGCCCTGTCGCTGGTCAGCGTCTTCGTGCCGGCGTCGATCGTCGCCCTTCCGGGCAGCGGCGTGCTGACGACGGTAGCGACGACGCGCAGCGCGCAGTCCGCCTCCGTCGCCAGCCCCATGCCGACCCCGGAAGCGTCGAAAAACGCATAGTTGCCGGAGCGAACCTCGGTCACCCCTTCCAGAAGCTCGGCGAGCAGCCCCGCCGGGGACGAGCCGGTGCTGACGATCTCTGCGGAGAGGCCGTGCGCGCGGAACAGCGCGGCGACAGCCGCCATCGTCTCCGCCTCTTTCTTCACGGCTTCCGCCAGATCTCGACCGTTCCTGTGCTTGTAGACGGTGCCGAAGTAGCCCATCAGTCCCCGGACTTCGATGCCAGGCAGCGCATCGACGGCACGGGCGAATTGCAGCGCGTCCTCTCCCGGCTGACGGCCTCCCCGATGAAGCCCTCCGTCGATCTCGATCAGCACCCGGACGGGCTTGCCGGTCGAGACGCCGACCCCGGACAAGCCGGCGGCGCCCTCCAGGCTGTCCGCGGTGACGAGCAGTTCGGTCCGCAGGTGCAAAGCCGCCAGACGCGCGAGCTTGTCCGCTCCGACGATCGGGTAGGCCAGAAGAATGTTCGGAATGCCTCCCCCGGCGAACACCTCCGCTTCGGAGAGCTTGGCGGCCGTGACGCCGATCGCTCCGGCGGCCAGCTGCCTCTGGGCGACGGCGATCGATTTGTGCGACTTCAGGTGGGGACGGTGAGCGATGCCCCGGGCCTTCAGCCGTTCGGCCATCGCCGAGATATTCGCTTCCATAACGTCCAGATCGATGTATACCGCCGGCGTAGGAAGCTCCGCCAACGAACTCACGGCTCCGACACCTCGACGATCAGCTCGATCTCGACCGGAGTGTCGAAGGGCAGCTCGTTCGCCGAGATGGCGGATCGCGCATGCTTGCCCTTGTCGCCGAGCGCCTCCACCAGAAGATCGGACGCGCCGTTGATAACGTAGGGCTGCTGCGTAAATCCGTCCGCGCTGTTCACGAACGCCAGCATTTTCACGACCTGCTTAATTCGATCCAGCTCTCCGAGATGCTCCTTCAGCACCGCCAGCAAATTGATCGCCACTTGTCTGGCCGCAGCGTAGCCCTGCTCCACGGTCAGGTCCGATCCGACCTTGCCCGTCATCATCAGCACCCCGTCGATCCGGCAATCGTTGCCCGACGTGTACACCAGATTCCCAACTGTCTTGGCCGACACGTAGGTCGCCACCGCCGGCGGCACGGGCCCCAGCTGAATGCCAAGCTCCTCCAGCCTGCGTTCGACGCTGCCGGTCCTCATCTCTCCACCCCGTCCGCATACACGGATTCGCCTCGCTGAAGGCGTGCCCATTCGGCGACGCGGGCGGGATCGCCCTCCCACAGCCGCTCCCTGCCCCACTGGTTCGCTTCCGGCCGGCCCTCGCAGGTGATGCGAATGACCGGAAACAGCCGGCTCGGCGCTTCCTTGGGCAGACCGCCGACGATCAACTCGTCGCCGGACTGGCGAAACGGCAGCTTCTGACCGGTCGTCAGCAGCGTGACGTCGCTCACCTTCGAGGTCAGGTCGGCCAGCCGAAGCTCGGGCCGTCCGTCCCAGAAACGGATAATCAAATACAGATGATGGCCTCGGGTCGTCTGGCGACCCCTCGTAATGAATTCCGTCACGGAGCCTCCGTCGCTGCCGTATATCGCTTCGCCGTGAACCTCCAGCCAGCGTCCGATCTCCTCGGAGCGCTCCAGAAACTCCGGCGGCAGCAGCCCGTCAGCGGTCGGACCGACGTTCAGCAGCAGGTTGCCGCCGCGCGCGCCGCCCTTCTCCGCGCACTCGCACAGCATGTCGAGCAGGTAGTCCGCAGACCGCCAGCGTTCGCCGAACACGTGGCTCCACAGCCGCCAGGTCGTCACCTGGCAGGACTCCCACAAGCGCTTGCTGTCGGTGACGATCAGATGCTCCGGCGTGCCGAAATCCCCGAGCGTCTCCGAGTCTCCGGCGCCCATTCCTCCGTCCGCCCGGTATCCGTCGTGGGCGGCCGAATAGCCGAGCCGGTTGTTGATCAGAATGTTCGGCTGCAGCCGGCGCATCTCCTCAACCAGCTCAACGCTGCCCAGATCGTCGGCATTGCGCGGCCAGACGCCGTCGAAGAAAAAGTGGTCGATCTGCCCGTATTCGGTCAGCAGCTCCTTCACCTGATTGTGCAAATACGTTTTCACCTTGGCCCAGCCTTCCGGATTGGTCTGCGGACCTTCGAAATAAGCCGGCAGCCGCCAATCGATCCAGGAGTAATAGAGGCCGATGCGCAATCCCGCCTTGCGGAACGCCTCGACGTACTCGCGCACGAAATCCCGCTTCGGCGCCTGCTTGGCGCTGGTGTAATCGGTATAGGCGCTGTCCCACAGACAATAGCCGTCATGGTGTCTCGTCGTCAGGCAGGCGTATTTGAACCCGCCCTTCTTCGCTTGATGCGCCCACAGCTCGGGGTCGAAGTGCTGCGGGTTCCATCGGCACGCTTGCTCCGCGTACGCCTTCTGATCCAGATGCTCCCGGAAGAGCACCTGTTCTCCGCGCCCGTGCTCCGCATAAGGGCCCCAATGAATAAACAGGCCGTACCGGCTTTCCGTAAACCATTTCCACTTGTCCGGAACTTCAAATGGTGCGCTCGTCATCTCGAGATTTCCTCCTGTCTGCCGATCATTTTGCCGCCGCAGCTTTGCGAGCCTCGTACGCCTCTTGATAGATCTCCAGATAGCGGGAGAGGTTCATGCTATCCAGCGTCTGCACATATTTGTCCCATTCCTCGTCCAGATCGGCGTCGCCGATAATAAAGCGGGCCATCATTTCGTTCGTATAGTCGTAGATCGTCTTGGACAGATCCGCGATTTCCTGCGACTGGTCCACCGTGAAATTAAGCGGCGGCAGCACCGTCTCGACGTCGACGCGATAAGGCTCGTACTTGTCCTTCGTCTCTGCGTACAGAATCGACTCCAGCGGATTTTCCGGATCCGCCACCGCGCCCAGGCGAAGCGAGTTCGGACGGTAGGCGATGCCCGTCTGCGACCAATGCTTGTTCTGCGTTACGCCGAACTTCGATTCGTCCTTGTAGACGGCGGGTTCCCCGTTTAAGCCGATCTCGCCCGGCTCGGCCCATCTCCAGTCCACGCCCGGCTCGCCGATCGTGGAGCGAAGCGTCATCTCCCGATCGTACAGCGCGTCGGCGAAGCGGAACGCGGCTTCGGGATTTTTCGCTTCGCTCGTAATGACGAATTTGCCCGGAGCGACCTGATACGGATCGTATTGCGTCAGCTGAACGCCGTTCGGCCCTTTCAGCGGAGGCACGGCCACATATTCCTTCCATCTGCCGCTTGCGCCGTTCAGCTGCGACACCGCGCTCATGTTCGGTCCCGGAGCGGCTCCCAGCACGGCGACGCCCGGATTCTCGCCCAATTGCACGAGCTGGGCGGCGTCGCGGGTCAGCGCCTGCGGATCCATCAGTCCTTCGGCGTACAGCTTGTGCAGAAACGCGAGTCCTTCCTTCCAGCCGGCCTTGTTGAACGGTACGTCGACTTTATCTTCCTCGTTGACGTAAATTCGGGTATACGGCGCGTAAGTAAAGGAGTTCATCAGGAAATGGTCCACGCTAGTCGTAAGCGTCGAAGTTTGCGCCGTTTGCGGCGCGCCGGACAGCGGAATTTCGTCCGCCAATCCGTTTTTGTTCGGATCCCGGGTCTTGAACGCCTTCAGCACCTCGTAGAACTCGTCGATCGTCGTCGGCATGTCCAGGCCAAGCTCGGTCAGCCACGGCTCGTAGATCCACAGCTTCTGACGCATCGAGCAGTGGTAGCACTCGTTCGGCGCCGGAAGCGCGTAGATGTTGCCGTCGGCCGACGTAATGGTCGGCTTGATCAGCGGGCTTTCCTCGAACATCTTTTTCGTGTTGACGCCGTACTTCTCGATGTAATCGTTCAGCGGCAGCAGAATGCCTTGCTCGCCGTACAGCGCCTGCTGCTCCGGAGTGACGTCCATCATCATGATCACGTCCGGCAGATCGCCGCTGGCCAGCGTCAAGTTCAGCTTCTCGGCCGCCATGCTGACCGGGACGAGCTCCCAGTCGACGTGAATGTTCGTCAGCTCCTCGAAATAGGTCGTAAACTCGTTCGTCTCGAAGTTTTCGACGGCCGGATTGGCCACCGTCATCACCTTCAGCGTAATCTTCTCGTCTACGATCGGGAATGCGCCCGCCTCGTTCACGGCGCCTCCCGCTCCGCCGGACGGAGCCGCGCCGGAGGCTTGAGGCCCGTTCGAGCTCGAATTGCCGCTGCACGCCGACAGCGCCCCGGTCAATGCCAGACAACAGATCATCGTCCATACGAATCCTTTGATTTTCATGCGCAATCTTCCCCTTATCCTTTTAGTGAGCCGATCATAACGCCCTTGACCAAATATTTTTGCACGAACGGATAGAACAAAAGCAAAGGGATGGTGGATAGGACAATCAACGAAAATTTCAGCAGCGTCTTCAGCGCTTCGCGCTTCGCCGCGTCCAGCGGATCCCCGGAGAGCATCGCGACGTCGACGTCGTTCTTGACGAGAATATCCTTGAGCACAAGCTGCAGCGGATACATCGACTGCGACTTCAAGTAAATCATGGCGTTAAAATATTGGTTCCAGTTGGCGGCGGCGTAATACAGCGTAATGACGGCCAGAATCGGCCCCGACAGACGAACGACGATTTTCCAGACGAATTGAAAATCGTTGCAGCCGTCCAGCTGCGCCGCCTCGAGCAGCTCGTCCGGAATCGACATCTGGAAGTAAGTCCGCGCGATGATCACGTTCCATACGGTCAAAGCGCTGGGAATCACCATCGCCCAAACCGAATCGATCATGCCGAGCTCGCGCACGAGCAAAAAATTCGGAATCAGACCGCCGGTAAACATCGTCGTGAACATAAAGGCGATCATAAAGAAGTTTTTACCGAAAAAATCTTTGCGAGACAGCGGATAGGCCGCGAGGACCGTCATCACGATATTGATCGCCGTCCCGACGACGGTGTAGATCAGCGAATTTTTAAATCCGGTCCATACTTGTCCGTACTGGAACACCGCCGTATACCCTTCCAGGTTCGGCCGCACCGGCCACAGCCATACTTCGCCCGACACGACGGCCTGGGAGTCGCTGAACGAGGCGCTGACGATATAGATGATCGGATACAGCACGCTCAGAAACAGCAAGGTGATGAATAAAGCGTTCAAAATCGTAAAAACTTTATCCGGCAAAGATTCGTTGCGAAACGAGATGTTCAATTCCTCACCTCCCTACCACAGGCTAGCCTGTCTCGTCTTTTGCGCAAGCTTGTTCACGGCCAGCAGCAGCGCCAAGTTAATGACGGATTTGAAAAGCCCGATCGCCGTCGAATAAGAATAGTTGGCCACTTGCGCGGTTAGCCCCACTTTATACACGTAGGTGTCGACAATTTCCGAGGCTTTCAGATTGATCGGATTTTGCAGCAGCAGCACCTTCTCGAAGCCGACGTCCAGAATATGTCCGGTGTTGAGAATGAGCAGAATAATCGCCATCGGCATAATGCCGGGCAAGTCGATATGCCACATTCGGCGGAACTTGCTGGCTCCGTCCATGACCGCAGCCTCGTGAAGCGCCGGATCGATCGCCGCCAGCGCCGCGATAAAGATGATGCAGTTGAAGCCGACATGCTGCCAGACGTCCGACCAGACATAGATGGAAGAGAACATCGAGATCTCGCCCATAAAATTGATCGGATCGACGCCGAACAGGCCAAGCGCCTTGTTGACGATGCCGATGCGCGGGTCGAGCAGCTCCTTGATGATGCCGACCACAACGACGATCGAAATAAAATGAGGCGCGTAGGTGACCATCTGAACCGCTTTTCTGAACACGTTGCTTCTCAGGTAATTCAATCCGAGCGCCAGCAAAATCGGAAACGGAAATCCCGCGATCAGATTGTAGAAGCTGAGAATAAGCGTGTTTTTCAGAATTCGCCAGAAATCGTAGGAATTCACAAACCGCTCGAACTGCTTGAGTCCGACCCATTCGCTGCCCCAGATGCCCTTGGTGACGACAAAATTTTTGAAGGCGATCTGCGCTCCGTACATCGGCACGTACTTGAACACGATCAAGTACAGAAAAGGCAGCGCCATCAGTACGTACAGCTGCCAGCTCTTGAGCAGCTGCTTAACGAAGGGCGACCGCGCGGCAGGCTGCGGCGCCGATGGGGCCGGCAGCCGGATTTCCGTTGCGTTCGTTGCGTTCACTTCTCGATTCACCTCCCTGGGTTGAAATGCTGCCGCGATCCCTGCGGCCTGGAGTCGGCCGAACGGCGTACACCCAGCATAGGAGGCGATCGACCCTTTCGTAAATTGTAAAGAGCCCGAATCGTATTCAAATATGCAGAAACCGGTCTTGTCGTTTGTTCAGACGATAGGCATTCGTTCAGACGAGGGCCGCGAAGCCTTGCCGGACGGCCCTTTCGCGGCTTCGGCATCGGACGCCAAGCCTCTGCGGCAGCCTTGCGCGCCCATCAAGCGTAAGGCTTGCGCCGTCCCCGGGATCGGCGGGATCACGTTGAGAATTTTATGCTTTATGCAACACGAAAAAAGGCCAAGGCAAGTCGCCTTGACCAAGCTGCGGCGTTCTTTATCCTCCCGTGGAGCCGACCGCCACTTTCTTCTGGGCAAATTCGCGGAAGGACGTCGCGCTTAAGCCGCTTCCCCGCTTAAACGCCCGGCAAAAGGTGCTTGCCGACTGATAGCCCACCTGTTCGGCGATATATCCGATCGGCAGGGAGGTGTCGGCCAGCAGCTGCTTGGCTTCGTCCATGCGCCGCTTCTCCACATAGTCCGAAAAGTTGATTCCCGTCTGTTCCTTGAAAAACTGGGACATGTACCCTTTGGAGATGTTCATCGCGTCCGCGACGGCGTCCAGATTCAGCCCGGATTCGCCGAACCGCTCGTTGACGTATGCGAGAATGTCTTCGATCAGCTTGACGTTTCGGCTTTTCTTGCGGCCGTCCGCCTCCTCGCTGACGGCCAGAAAGCGCTCCGTGACGATTCGGTATGCGAGCTTGGGGCTTTCCCCGGCGACCAGCTGCTGGAACAGATGCTTGATGTCGAAGCTCCGCTTCAGCAGCAGCTCGTCCTGAAGCTTCACCAGACAGCTCAC
The DNA here is from genome assembly GCF_042654645.1 of Cohnella hongkongensis. Taxonomy (NCBI): domain Bacteria; kingdom Bacillati; phylum Bacillota; class Bacilli; order Caryophanales; family Paenibacillaceae; genus Cohnella; species Cohnella hongkongensis. Next base: position 553,912 of record NZ_JBHSEP010000001.1, read on the forward strand.
GATCTCGAAGTAAAACAGCTGCTGCATCGCCAGCGGTAGATGCCGGCGCTGGAAGTTTTCCAAATACAGCGACTGCAGCAGTTGGCGGACCTCGGCGGTTTCGCCCGCCTTCGTGTAGTTGATTAGCCGGCTTTCCGCCTCGGCCGGGAAATAGAATCCGGCATGCTCGTTGGGCAGATCGGCGTACCAGACGATCCGGGCGTCCTCCTCGTATTGGACGGAGGAAAGAGACTGCCGCGCTTCCTCGTACGAGCCCGACACATCGAGCAGGGACGAACGGAAGCCCCCGACGGCAAAGTACAAATTCAGCTGAACCCGGTCCGCCAAGCTGTCCGTAATCGCCGCCAGACTGCGCTCAATCCGCTGCCGGAACAAGGATTCGTCGCCGCTGTAGTCGACGAACAGCAGCGCGATCTTATCCTCCGCCAGGTTGTGGGCGTACCGGTCGTCTCCCAAATACCGGCTTAGCGCCTCCTTGATCAGCACGCGCTCGACGTCCAGCCTCTGCAGCGCATCTCCGCTCATATCGTGACCGGGCACCGGAAAGTGGACGATGCCGACCGCGTAGCCGGCGCCGTTAATCTCGATGCGCTGATGTCTCAGCAGCGTATTGATCTCGTTCATCGTCATGAATTCGCCCTTCAGCAGACGCTGGAAAAACGTTTCCCACAGCAGCGGAGCCTGACGCTCGATCTCGCGCTGAAGCTCGTTGTTGTTATCGATCAGATGGTTCAGCGAATGCTGGATAAAGCCGTACATATCCATCGGCCGCTTCGCCTGCACGCCGCCCTGGCCTTCCTTCAGCGTGGATACGATGCGGGCCAGCGGCTTGCCGCTTCGGTTGGCGAACATGTAGGCCAGCACGAGGCCGATCGCCACGAAGACGAGCAGAATCGTCCACGTCAGCTGCTTCAGCGACAGCACCTTGCCGAGCACGATATGCGGAGGCTGCGCGACGATGTAAGACCAGCCGTTGTAGCTCGACTTCGTGTAGGTGAGCATCCGGTTGCCCGTTCCGGAGGAAGGCTCGATCGTGCCCGACTCGCCGGGAAAAGCGCTCAGATCGACGGACGGGACGGAGCCGTCGGACGACAGCGAGCTGACGAGCCGCCCCTTATCGTCGACGATGGATACCCAGCCGCCGTCGGACAGGTCGATGCCGGACAGCAGCGACTTCAGATTGCGGCCGTCCACGAGCACGATCAGGGCGCCTTGAATATGTCCCGGACTGCCGAGCGACTGAACGTAGGTCAGCATTTCATAGGGACGGCCCTCGAACGACGCCACCCCCGTCGGCATGATCTCGCGGTTGCGGTACGTCTCGAACAGCTCCTTCCGCCAGACGTCGTAGTCCATGTTCTCGTAGGACAGCACATGCTTGTAGAAAGCGGGAAGCTCATAGGTCGTATTGGACGAAAGCGCCAGATTGCTGTTCTTGAACAGCAGGTAGTAGTCGAGCACGAAATTGTTGGAGGCGTTGTAGCTGTACAGGTTTCTTTGCGTCTCCAGCACCTTGTAGGTCGTCGTGCTGCTGAACGGATCGCTCACCCGCTGAAAGCTCTGAACTCTCGGATTGCTCGACAGCTGCATCGCGATCGTGTTCATCTCGGACATGCGGCTGTCCATCGTCTCCTTCACTTGCTCCAGCATCTGCATGTTGTTGCGCATCACTTCGCCTTTGACCGCATGATAGGACTGATTGTAGAACAACCAGCCGAGAAAGAGCGCCAGCAGCATGAACAAAAAGTAAGGCAGCATCAGATGAACGAACAACGTTTTTTGTCCCAGCCGTTTCTTCAAAACCATGGCCTCGTCCCCTCCCCTGTAAGCAGCGCACGTCAATCTCAGTTGCGTTAGAATATCTAACGCAAATGAACGAAACGTTCTCTTTATGTGATGTATAATAACATATAACTTCGCGATTGAAACGTTATCAAAGAGAAACATTGTTCATTTTAAGCGCTTTCAATCGAGAAAGCAATCGTTTATGCAAAATTGTATAGCCGCTAAGCCAAAGTCAATAAAATTGGCGAGCCCCCGTGCCTGCTGGCCTTTCTCCGCAGCGACGGGAAGCAAAGAGGGGAGAGTCAAGCTAAATGAACAATAAACCGGGGATTCCAGGGGTTCCGTCTTGGGGTCGGGCAGTTTTTGCCTGCCGATGCGTTGCGCGTATCAAGAAGGCGGCAGCAGAACAAAGCATAGCATAGCAATGCTATGACGGCGCAGGGACAGCCCCCCCCCCCTGCACCGCCATTTTAACGATTCACCTTTTCTCTCCAGCAACGATCTCAGTCAAGCTCCAGCCTGCTGACGAGACAGTCTCGACTGTCGCGAATTCAGCGGCAGCGGCCTCTAACGCTCGTAGACCGTCTCGAACAAGAGCACGGCGTAACTGCCCGACGGGGAATCCACCTCGATCCGGTCGCCCTTGCGGGCCAGCAGCAGGCGGCTGCCCAGCGGCGACAGAAAAGAAATATGCCCCAGGTCGGCGTCGATCTCGTGCGGCAGCACGACCTTGTACCGTTCCTCCGTCCCGTCGATCTCGTCGACGATCGTAACGGAGGAGCCGATCCATACGCAGGCGTCGGTCTCTCCGATGATCTCTCCGTTTAAGTAGGCGTGAATATGATCGCAGTATTCGGAGATCCGATCGCGAGTCGCGTCCCTTCTCGTTAGGTCGGGATACGCTTTTCTCAGCAGCTCGGACGCTTCCTTCTCGAAATAAGCCAACTGCCTCAGCAAATCCTCGCGAAAAGCCTGCTCGAAACTAGGGCTCATACAGCGTTTCCCCCTCCTTGCCTGCAGATACATACTCCGTCAGCAGCTTCAATAAAGATTTCATGGATTCAGTCCTCCCAAATAAGAAAATAGACCCTGCGAAAGGGCCTTAAAGGTATCATAGCAGATCTTGCCGTATTCCGCCTCCAGAAAAATGAAAGACGAATCCGAATTACTCAATCTTGCTTTTCCATCCAAAAAAGCGTACATACGTTCACGTTTCGAGTTATACTGTCCATAAGAGAGGTGAACGACATGCTGAATCCGGGCATCGCGCTGACGGACGACGTTTGGCGCGTGATCGTCGGCAACGACGGCTCGCTGAACGGGAAGCTGTATTACGCCGTGAAGACGACAGGCATCTTCTGCCGCCCCTCGTGCAAGTCCAGACCGCCTCGCAGGGAGAACATCCGCCTGTTCCGAACGGCCGAACAGGCGTTACAGGCCGGCTTCAGACCGTGCAAGCGATGCAAGCCGACCGGCGAGCGCCTGCCGGACGCCGATTGGATTGCGCATGTGACCGACTACGCGGAGCGTCATTACAAGGAGCCTCTGTCGCTTGGCGTTCTCGCGGAGATCAGCCACGGGAGCCCTTATCACCTGCATCGAACGTTCAAGAAAATCAAAGGCGTGACGCCGCTCGAGTACATTCGGCAGCTCCGCATCGACAAGGCCAAGCTGCTGCTGCTGTCGACGGAGCTGCCGGTCGCCGACGTCGGCTCCAAGGTCGGCCTGGCACACACGCCGTATTTCATCACCCTGTTCAAACGGACGACCGGATCGACTCCCGCCGGTTATCGCCGCTCGCACGGCCCGAACACCGAACAAACCTGTCAAGGAGGATCTACCGATGAGCATTCCCTCCCGTAAACGAACTTTAAATCCGTCCCGTCCCCCTGCCGCCTCGGCGGCGCAACATCCGGTCTATTGGACCGTCGTTTCCTGCGACGGCTGGCAGCTTCCGATTGCCGCAGGCCCCGGCGGCCTGCGATACGTAGGCGGACAGAACCAATCCGTATCGGATTTGGCCGAATGGGCGGCCGCCCGTTACCCGGCCAGCCCGTTCATCCGCGACGACGAACGGATGCGTCCGTACGCCCGGCAGCTGCTGGAGTATTTGCGCGGGGAAAGAACCGCGTTCGACCTCCCCCTCGACGTTCAGGGCACGCCGTTTCAGCGCGCGGTGTGGGAGGCGCTGCGTTCCGTTTCCTACGGCAGCACGCGCTCCTACTCGGATATCGCCGAAGCGGTCGGCAAACCGTCGGCCGTTCGGGCCGTAGGCGCGGCGATCGGAGCCAATCCCGTTCTGATCGCAATCCCGTGCCACCGCATCGTTGGCAAGAACGGGGCGCTAACAGGCTTTAGAGGCGGTCTCGAAATGAAAAGGAAGCTGCTCGAGATGGAGCTCGGAGAAGCGGACGCCCCGGTGAAGGTTCGATGAGGACGACGGTGCAGTTCAGGCTTCCGAAGACGCTGTTGAATAAGGGCACCGGCTTCCTGGGCGGATACACGCATACGCTGAACCCGTACGCCGGGTGCGCCTTCGGCTGCTCCTATTGCTATGTTCGGCAAATGCCGGTGTCCTTGTTCCGGGAAGACGAGTGGGGCTCATGGGTAGACGTGAAGAGGGAAGCGGACGCCCTGCTTCGCAAGGAGCTTGGCAAAGCCAAGGCGAAAGGCCCGGTCACGATCTTCATGTCCTCCAGCACAGATCCGTACCAGCCCGTCGAACACCGGGAACGGGTGACGAGAGCGCTGCTGGAGGTGATGGCCGACGAGCCGCCCGACTTCCTGCTCGTGCAGACGCGAAGCTCCCTCGTCACGAGGGATATCGATCTGTTTCGCCGCCTGGGCGATCGCGTCCGGATCAGCATGACGATCGAGACCGACCGTGAGGACATCCGCAAAGCTTTCACCCCTTACGCCCCTCCGATTCCGGCCCGCTTAAAGGCGCTGCGTGAGCTCTCCGAAGCCGGAATTCCGACCCAGGCGGCTGTCGCTCCCGTCCTGCCCAGCACCGAGCGACTCCCCGAATGGCTCGCCCAAGTCACGGATCGCGTGTGCGTGGACGATTACTTCATGGGCGACGGCAGCGGCGGCAAGCGTACGCGCAATCTGCGCATCCATACGCTGTACGACGAGCTGAATCTGGCGGAATGGAACGATCCCTCCGCTCACCGCATCGTACTTGAGCGGTTAAACCGCACATTCCCCGCCGACCGCGTCCGGATCAGCCGAGAAGGCTTTGAGCCGTAACCATATGCGTGTTGGGGAAAAGCGCGATCGCAGTTGCCGGGCGCTGGCAGAATGGTATAATAAAGTCGATTGATGTTAAATAGAGGAAAACCTGTGCTAAGGAGAGAGATTCATGGCTGCCGGCGGAAGACCTTTTTATCCGGGGTGGATTATTTTTCTCGTTCTGTTCGTCTTTTTCCCCGTAGGGATCGTTCTTATTTTTATACGAATCCACAAACATAGGGATTACACCCATTTGAAACTTCTCGATTATAAGATTTGCGCCAATACGCTTATCACACTCTTCCTATTAAGCACCGTTTCTTATATTTACAGTATGGGAAGCGGAGAAAGCCCGATTTTTTCGGTCTATCTCATCGCCACATCGCTCTCTCTGCTTCCCGGAATCTTGCTGTACGCAAGGGCAAACGGCATTAAAAAAGCAATGCGTCTGCGATTCGAACATTATCGTTCCATGATCTACGAGCAAGGGCTGACTTCCATTGTTCAGATCGCATCCAACGCGGGCATGAAACCGGTAATTGCCGGCAACGAACTGGAGAGAATGGCCTATTTGAGATTGCTGCCAAACGTACATATCGATCGGGCGTCCGACACGGTGCTGCCGATCTCGGAACGGACGGAGAACGCAGCGGAGCCATCGCCCCCAAGAACCGTAAATTGTCCAAGCTGCGGAGCAAGAACGGTAGTGCGGCCGGGGGAGAGCAAGGAATGCAGCTACTGCCATACCCTCGTGAACGCCGGATGACTTCCCTCCTCCAATCCGCTTAACCTAGCTTGCTTAATCCGCATAGCCAAGAGGCGCCGAACGGCCAAGGAACCCTTCCGGTTTCTTGGCCGTTCCTCGGAGCGAACCGAATGCGACTTGCGCCCCCCCAACTCCATGACCTTCTTCCCCCCCCTAACGAATTAGACCCTCTCAGAATGGAGATACAGAGAATAGGCGTCAGCCCGCTCTACCCATCCCATTGAAAAGGCGACACGACATGACCAAACTACACCGGAACTCCCTGTCCGAACGACGGCGGCAGCTGGAGCAGCGCCTCGGGGAAAGCGCCGATCTCATCGTACGGGAATGCAGCATCGGCCAGGAAGCCGTTCCGGCTTTGCTGATGTGGATCGACAGCATTGTGGACAAGCGAACGCTTCAGCTGACGACGCTCACGCCATTGTTATCCTTGCACGGAATGCCGGAGGCCGGGAAGGCACGCTCCGAAGGTCTGGATTTTCTGTGCCGCTCCGTCATTACCGCCCCGGAGACGAAGCTGGTGCGTTCGGAGGACGACGCGATCCCGCTGCTGCTGGACGGCTGGACGGCGCTGCTGCTGGACGGCGCCCCGGACATCGCCGCCATCCAAACCCGGGGCCTGGAAAAGAGGGGCATCGAGGAAGCGCCCTCCTCCACCGTCGTTCGCGGACCGCGCGACGGCTTCGTGGAATCGCTGGACGTTAACGTCTCGCTTGTCCGGCGCCGAATCCGCAGCGAGAACGTACGCGTCGACAAGCTCAAGGCCGGCTCGGTCTCGCACACCGACATTGCGATCATGTACATTCACCAAATCGCGAAGCCGGCGATGGTGGAGGAGGTCAAAAGCCGAGTCCGCAAGCTCCAGATCGACGGCGTGCTGGAATCCCAATATGTCGAGGAGTTGGTCAAGGACAGTCCGGCTTCCATCTTCCCGACCGTATACAGCACGGAACGCCCGGACGACATCGCCGGCATACTGCTGGAGGGCCGCATTGCCATCCTCGTGGACGGCTCGCCGTTCGCGCTGGCGCTGCCCTGCACGCTGGCTCATCTGCTGAAAACGACCGAGGATCTGTATTTGGCTTACCCGGTAGCCACATTTATTCGCTGGCTCCGCTACGTAGGCTGCCTGATGAACCTGCTGCTTCCGTCCGTATACGTCGGAACGCTGACCTTCCATCCGGAGATGGTGCCGCCCCAGTTGCTCAGCAGCATTCTGACCGCACGGGAAGGCGTGCCCTTCCCCGTGCTTCTCGAAACGCTGCTGATGGAGGTCACCTTCGAGGTGCTGAGAGAGGCCAGCGTCCGGATGCCGCGTACGATCGGCTCCGCCATCAGCATCGTCGGCGCGCTGGTCATCGGAGAATCGGCCGTTCAGGCCGGCATCATCTCCTCCCCCGCCATCATCGTCGTGGCGGCCACCGCGATCGCTTCGTTCACGATTCCGTCCACCTCTCTGTCCGGAACAGTGCGTATTCTACGGTTCGGAATGGTGCTTCTGGCCTCGATGTTCGGCCTATACGGCATAATGATCGGGCTGTTCCTGCTTGGCATCCACCTGGCCTCGCTCAAGTCTCTGGGCGTTCCGTACTTGGCCCCGTTCGCTCCGTTCCGGAAGAAGCAGTTCATTAAATTTGCGGTTCGCATTCCCTGGTTCATCCAGAACCGAAATCGAAAATAACGGCGTCGAGCGCGAAGGAGCTGCATGATTATGAAGGCGGCCAAAGCCGGCATTGGCCTTCTGGCGGCCGTGTTGACCAGCGGCTGCTGGGGCCAGATCAACTTCGACCAGCTGACCGTCGTGTCGGCGATCGGCCTCGATCCGGCGAAGAACGGAAGGGTCAGAGTCACCCTCCAGCTGTCCAACCCGACGCTCCCGGTCACCGCCGGCGGCGGAAGCCAGGCCCGCAGACCGTTCGTCAATTACGACGCCGTCGGGGTCACGATCCAGGAAGCGGTTGAGCGCATTCAGCACCAGGCGAAGAAAAGCCTCTTCTTCCCCCAAACCAAAGTCGTGCTGATCAGCGAGCCGTTCGCCCGCCGCGGGCTTGACGACACGCTTGACTATTTCTGGAGAGAGACGAACCAAAACCTGAACAGCTGGGTTCTTGTCTCGACGCTGCCCGCTCGCCATGTGCTGGACAAGGCAATGGAGCTCGAGTCGGTTCCCGCCGAGGAGTGGATGAAATACTTGAAGGGCGACTGGAAACGGCCGCTCCAGGTGGACATCCAGATGTACCAGTTTCTTCCCCGGTTGAACCAGACCGGCTTCCAGGCCGTAAGTCCGGGCATCGGCCCGTTCAATAGAAGCGGGAAGAGCGACATTATGGAGATCGGGGATACGGCCATATTCAAGAACGACCGCATGGTCGGCTGGCTGAGCGGCGAGGAGAGCCAGATCGTGAACTGGCTGACGGGCTCAAGCCGCAACGGCAGCTTCCACACCGATCTGGCGAAGGAGGAAAGCGTCAGCTTTAATCTGAGCGCCGTTCGCGCCCGAATGACGCCGGTTCTCCGAGACGGACGGCTGTCCGTGAACGTTCGGATCCGAGGCGAAGCGGAGGTGCTGACCGCCACCTTGCCGCTGCACTTCGGCGACGAGCACGAAATGCTGCGGGACACTCTGAATAAGCAGCTGCAGCTGGCGGTGGAGGAAACGATCGACAAGCTGTTCCGTCAGTACGGGAGCGACGTGGTCGGGCTGGGCGAAGCCCTGCACAGAAGTCATCCGGCGGAATGGACGAAACGAAAGCCCCGGTGGGAAGAGGAGCTTCGCGGAGCGAATGCGCGCGTCTCCGTCTCCTTCCGGATCAGAAAATCGGGACTGCTCCACTAGGAGCGTCCCGACCAGCCAAAGGAATGAGAGCCTTGCGCAAGCCGTTCATATCGGAGCTTCAATTTTTCTTTATGATCTTCGTGTCCATCGCATCCCTGACCTTCCTTTCCGTGCCCTCTCAACTGATTCCCAAGGTTAATCAGGATCTGTGGCTGTCCATGTGCTTGGGCATTACGATCGACGTGTTCGTCGCCTTCCTGCTGTACCGCCTCGGCCTTCGTTATCCCGGTCAGTCGATCGTGCAATATTCGCGGTCGATTCTCGGGCCGGCAGGCCATCTGATCAGCCTCCTGCTGCTGCTGTTCTTCTTGGGCGTATGCATCACGACCATCTGGATCTACAGCGATTTTCTATCCAGCTCGCTGCTGCCCGATTCGCCGCTCGTCTCCTTCTCGGGCACGTTAACCCTCTGCTCCGGCTGGGCGGCCTTTAAGGGAATCGAGACGATCGCCCGGCTCAGCCAGATTCTGGGGACGATCATTCTTCTCTCGACGCTGATCTTGTTCGCCTCCTCCATCCCGATCTTCGAGGCTAGCCACCTGCTCCCTCAGTTCGAGCACGGCGCCTGGCCCGCCGTCAGAGGAGCCGCGTATCCCGCAAGCTGGTTCGGCGTCTGCATTATGATGGGCATGCTGATGCCCCACCTGTCCAGACCGGAGCGCACCCTTCCGATCAAGGCGTACGCGGTGCTGCTCGGCGCATTCATCATGACCGGGTACATGATGTACAGCATTGCGGTGCTGGGGGCCAACATGGCGAGCCAGATGAAAAACCCGATCTTCGTGTACACGAGAGTGGCCCAGTTTCTCATCTTCGAACGGATCGAAGTGCTGGCCGTGCTCGTCTTCGTATGCGGCTCCTTCATTACGTACGCCACGCTCTACTACTGCATCGCACAAGGCTGCCGCCAGCTGTTCGGCACGAAAAGCTACAAGCCCTGGATCTATGCGTTCGCCCCGCTGCTCGTCGTCCTCCCGGTGCTCGACGTGATGCAGCGGTTCGGTCAATGGCAGCCCTTCCTGGACTTCTGGTTTCCCGTCGTCGCCTTATCGGTAGAAGGCGGCATTACCGCGCTGCTGTTCGTCGGCTCCTTTTTTCGCAAGACAAAACGCTGATCGGCGGAAACCGCCGACCAGCGTTTTTCATCAGCCTTCTACGATTTATCGGCCAAGAACTCGTCCAGCTGTCGCTGAACTTCGGCCACGTACTCGTCGATTCCCGCAGCCTTCAGCTGCTGAACCGCCTTCGGATATTCCTTGTCGAAGTCCACGAAGCCCGAACGGATTGCGGCGAATTGCTTGCCGGCCACTTCCTTCAAAGCCGTTTCGAGATGCTTCACCTTCTCGTTGTTGAACCGGAAGCCGAGCGAGTCGGAAATGATCGCTTCGTTGTCCCAGCTCTTGTATTGATCGATCGCTTCCTGCGACACATCCGGCGTGAACAGCTGGTAGTTCTGGTTGCGGAACATCCATTCATAGAAAAACTCGCTGGAAGTCAGCTTCGTAATTCTGCCGTCCGTAACCTCGTAATCCTTCCCTTCCACTCCGTACAGGGCGAACAGATAGTTTTCCTGGGACGAATACAGCCAGTTCAGGAACTTCATCGCGCCCGTCGGATTCGGAGCGGTTACCGGAATGCCGATCACTTCGCCGCCCGTCGCGATAATATAGCGCGGCTTCTCCTCCGCAAGCAAATACGATTTGAGCTGAGCCTCCGGAGCGTTCGACTGTACCGAATGGATGATTTCCATTTCCTTGCCGAGCGAGCCTTCCACCCACAAATAAAGACCGGTCTGCATGCGGGTATCTCTTTCGTTGTATTTGATCGTCAGATCTTCGGAGTACAGACCGTCCTGATTCATCGTCCGGTTAAACTTGGCGACTTCCTGGAACGCCTGCGTCTCGAAATAGCTGTACGCCTTCTTGGAATCTTCCCCAAACACGACCAGATCCTCGGACGCGATCCAGTTGTACTGCTCGTCTGCGAAATAACGCGTCAACGGCTTGAAGATAATGTCGGCCGGACCTTTCATCTGCGGGAATTTGTCCTTCGCCTTGGTCGCGAACTCCTTCAAATCCTCAGGCGTATTCAAGTCCGTCATCCCGACGGCATCCATGATATCCTGGCGCACGGCCACGAGCTGATACATTGCGGAGGACGGCGCGTAGGCGGAAGGAATGCCGTAGATTTGCCCGTTAATCTTCGCTCCCTGCAGATGCTCCATCGGCAGCACCTTCAGCAGATCCTGTCCGTGCTCCGAGATCAGATCGTCCAGAGGCTGAGCCTGCTTCTTGTTGACGATCGTGGAGAGGTCCGGCAGACCGTCCCAGAACAGGTCGATCGGCTCGTTCGCCGCAAGCATAATGTCCTTCTGCTCCCAGTATTGCGACCAGGGAACGAATACGACATCCAGCTCGATTCCGATGTCCTTGGCGAGCTTCTCGGCCAATTCGTTATCGATAAATTCGCTGAAACGGTCGGTTTCGTCTCCGGGGTACAAGAAGGTCACCTTTTCGAGCTTCCCTCCGTCCGCCGTCTCTTCCTTGCCGCCGCTGCATGCCGACACGACGGATACAACCATCGCCAACAATACCGATAAGACAAGCATTCTCTTCAAGTTCATTTTCATAACCCTCCTCGGTCTTTGTCCAAGCATCTATATAAAAGCCTATAAGGCTAGCATGCTATTCCTTAACCGCTCCGGTCATAATCCCTTGAACGAAGTACTTCTGCACGAACGGGTACAGAAACAGAATCGGACCGATCGTAATGATCGTGACGGCCATTTTGACCGTTTCAGCTGGAAGCGTAATGCTGCCGGAGGCTCCCGCGGGAATTCGTCCGGAGCTGATCGCGTTGACGTTCGACAAAATGTTGTACAGAAAATACTGCAGCGGGAACAAGTCTCTGTCGTTGATAAAAATAAGCGCGTGCCACCAATCGTTCCAATACTGCAGCGCATACATGAGCCCGACCGTGAGCAGCGCGGTCTTGCTGAGCGGAAGCGCGACCTTCCAGTAGATCGTGAAATGATTGGCGCCGTCGACCTCCGCCGCTTCATAGAGCGAAGGAGAGATGTGCGCGAAGTAGGTCCGCAGCAAAAACATGTTCCACACGTTAAAGATCGAAGGCACGATCAGCGCCAGCAAGCTGTTCTTCAAGCCGTAATAGTTAACGCTGACGATGTACCAGGGAATCAGGCCGGCGGAAAAGATAATCGTAAAGTTGCATATAAACGCAATGACGTTGCGATACCTGAGCTTCTTGATCGAGATGGCGTAGGCAACCATGCTCGTCAGCAGCAGGGCGCCCAGCGTGCCCGCGATCGTCACGAAGATCGTGACGACATAGGATCTCGCGATTCTGCTGCCGCTGTTGGCAAAGATATAGCGATAGGTGTCCAGGCTGAAATCCTGGGGGAAAATCGAATATCCGTTCCGGGCGATCGCCTGCTCCGACGAGAAGGAAACGCTTAAGGTCAGCAGAAGCGGATACAGGCACAGGACGGCGAACAGCGAAATGAAGCCATAGGCGAAGACCGACACGAGCCGGTCGTTCAGCCCCGCGTTTCTCAGCATCAGAACAGCCCCTCCCCGTCATTGACCTTCTTGGCGACGCCATTGGCCATCGTGATCAGGATCAGACCCATGACGGATTGAAACAGGCCGATCGCCGTCGAATAGGAGAAGCCGAGTGTCCGCATCGATTGATAGACGTATGTGTCGATGACGGTCACCTCGTCGATCAGCACCGGGTTGTTGCCGACGATCCCGTAGATCATGCCGAAATCGCCGTAGAAGATGCGGCCGACGCTTAGCAGCGTCAGCACGATCACAGTCGGCTTCAGCATCGGCACCGTCAGGCGCATGATCTGCTGCAGCCGGTTGGCGCCGTCAACCTTCGCCGCCTCGTACAGGCTGGAGTCGAAGTTGGACATCGCCGCCAAGTAGATGATCGAGTTATAGCCGCTCCACTTCCACACGTTCGCGAGAATGATGATCTCCTTCCAGTACTTCGGCTCCGAGTACCAGCGAATCGGCTCGATCCCGAACCATGCGAGTATGCCGTTGGCGACGCCGACGTCCGTGGAGAAAATTCCGTAGATAATCGCTCCCACGACGACCCAGGAAATAAAGTAAGGGAAAAACATCATGCTTTGCGTCAGCTTCTTGAACGCCTTGCCGCGAATCTCGTTCAGCAGAATGGCGATCGTAATCGGAAAGATAATGCCGAGGATGATGCCGAAGAAATTGATGACCAGCGTATTGTAGGTCACTCTCCATCCCATGCTGCTGGAAAAGAAGTATTTGAAGTTGTCCAGGCCGACAAACTTGCTTCCGAAGATGCCGTCGACGACGTTAAAATCGGTGAAAGCCATCCAGATTCCCGCAAAGGGCACGTAGCTGAACATGATCAAAACCACCAGGCCCGGCACGCACATCAGGTACAACATCCGGTGCTTCTTCAGTTCATGGAGAGCGCCTTGACGGTTCTTTTTCGTTTCTGCCGCTTCGCTTGACGCAATCATTGTCCGTCTCCCCTTCCTCGTCCGCCATGCCTTACGCCAGCACGGCCTCGCGCAGCTCTTGCTTCAGCCGGTCCATGTCCACCACGGTTCCGGTCACTCTGGCCTTCTCGGCGGCGTAAGCCATAATGTGGCTTTCCACCGACTGGTCTATGGAGGACTTGCTGTCGCTGCCCCCTCGCTCCAGCTCGTTCAGAAAATCGTTGATCAGCCCTTCGTCCCCGCCGTTATGGCCTCCGGAGACGGACGCCGGACGAATGACCCTCTGCTCGACCGCCTCCGCCATATTGGACGCGAATCTTGTCACCTCAATCAAATTCTGACTGTCGTCGCCGCGAATCTCTCCATGCTCGCACATGATCTTGATCGTACGGTGCATCTTGTTCGTGAAGGCGCTGAGATGGAACGTCACCTTCACGCCGTTCTTGAATTCGATGATCGATACCTGGTGGTCGCAGACGTCGTTGTCGCTGCGGAAGACGCATTTGCCGTAGGGCCCGGTCTCCAGCGCCTTCAGTAGCCCTTCCTCCGACTGATCCTCGGACACGACGGTCGCAGGCCAGCTGCCGGCGATCGGCAAGTACGTCTTCCTGACGTCGAATCTGCAATCGGGAGCGGCGGCGCAGGTCAGGCATCTGTCCGAGCTGCCCGCAGGCGCGTTCTCCTCCTTGAAGAAGACCAGCTCCCCGTAAGAGGAGATCCGCTTGGCGTCGCTGCCCGCCAGCCAGGCCAGAATGTCCATGTCGTGACAGGACTTCTGCATAATGAGCGGGCTCGACAGATCGCTCCTCCTCCAGTTTCCCCGGACGAACGAATGGGCCATGTGGAAATTTCCGATATTTTCGTTATGCTGGATCGTGACGACCTTGCCCAGCTCGCCGCTGTCGATGATGCTCTTGAGCTCCGAGAAGAAATTCGTGTAACGGAGCACGTGGCACACCGTCACCTTGCAGCCTTTTTCGTTGGCTTTCTGCTGAATCTGCACGCATTCCTGCGGGCTGGGGGAGATCGGCTTCTCCAGCAGAATGTCGTATCCCAGATCCAGCGCCCGCATCGTCTGTTCGAAATGATCTCTGTCCATCGAAGAAATGATGACGGCATCCGCGATTTTGCCTGGAAGGAAGAACTCTTCTACCGTAGCGTACTGCCGCTCCGAGGCGATGCGGAATTTCTCCGCCGCCGCTTGTCTTCTCTTCTCGTCCGGCTCCACGACCGCAACGATCTCCGCGCGGCGGGAAGCGGATGAGGAGTAGATCATACCACGCTGTCCCGCTCCGATTAAAGCCAATTTCAATGTCATTCCCCCCTGGTGTCGTTTCCGTGCTTGCCTGCCATTCCCGCTCGTTCCTTATTCCTGGGGAGCCTGAGGATCTTCTAGCGGATAATAGCCGTCCGGATAATAAGTGTCCCAGACGTTCTCCAGCGGATCCCGGTCCGTTCGCTCGACGGTCACGTCGCCGAGCTCGTAGTAGCCTTCCGTCGCCGGGCCTCGGATGCTTAACCGCAGCGGACGATCCTCCCCGTCGAACAGCCCGATGCCGATGCCGTATACCCCGGCCGCCATCTCCGGCAGCTTCGCCATCTCGTTGTGCACGATGTCTCCGACCGTCCACTCCCGCGTTCTCGCGCTTAACGGGATGACGACGCTTGCGCCGTCGCGGCCGGCAAGCCGCAGCTTCAGACGGTAATCGGCGTAGAGGCGGGCCGTTCCGGAGTTGACCAGCCATAACCGGACGGGCAGACTCCCTCCGCTGGCGACCGTATGCGGATAGGTCAGCCTCCGCAGCTCGGCGTTCCAGCCGAGCCCGGCCTCTACGTTCGAGAGCGCCGCATGCCACCGCCTCGCCTCCCGCCGGACGTTCGGCCCGCACTCCGGATCGGTCACATGCAGGAGAACCGGACTGCGCTTCCACAGACCGCTCAGCCGTTGATTGGCAATCGCTTCGCAGCTGGACAGCCAGCTGTCCTCGCCGCAGACGATTCTCAGCCCGAATTCCCGGCCCCGTTCCCGCAGGCGGCGGATCAGCCGCTCCTGATGCAGATCCGCGACCAAGGTCGTACGCTCGAACGCTTCCGTATACGCGTTCCATTCTTCCTCGCCGTCCGTCAGCGTCCTCACGAGAACCCCGAACAGACGACGGTCCGAATCGACGAGACTTCCGACCTTGCGAATCATCGCGCCGTAATAGGCTGAGACGTCCCGATCGACCCATGCCGGCACGTCCGGGACGAGCACGAGCACGGGGTTGACCGCCGAACGGATCGCCTCGAGCATCGGCTCGGGACGATATTCTCCGCGGCCGGGCTCCAGCCGCCTCCATGACACTTCGACATAATTGAAGCGGCCGTCGTTCAGATGCGCTTCGACCAGAGGCTCCGGCCGAATTTTCACCGTCCTGTACCGTTCGTAGTTTTCCAACGAATATTTACCCATTCGCTACCCTCCCCCGCAAATGGCTGTCAACGGTCGCCCGAAATAGGTCGATATCCTTCGAGGTAATATAGGGCATGCTGCCGATAGCGGGAACGTCCTCTTTCAAGACGATCATGCCGAGCGTGTTAAAGCGGGCTCCCGTCTTCATGTAGTCGGCGGCCGCCTTCTGCAGCGACGTCTTCAGCGGCCGGCCGTCCTGAAGCGGATCGGCGGACCGGTCGCCGAACAGCTCGTAGCGGAGCATGCCGTCCCCGTCGCCGACCGGATAGTTGTACAGCTGCCGCTGCACTTGAACGATCCGGCTCCTTTCGGGGTCGAGGACGAGCGACAGCCTCGTATCGTAAAGCCAGCTTTCGCTCCAGAAGCCTTTGATCGGCATCTCCGGGAAATACCGGTCATAGAAATCGATCGCCATCTCCATCGAGGTTTTCAGCCTCTCCGGCGTGTAGCCGGGACCGGAAGGAATATGAAGCGCGAGCAGCCAATCGCCCTTCCTCAGCGCCGGCGCCCACACCTTCTTGTCGATCCGGGTCGTCTCCCGCTCGACGAAGCCCAGCGGATTGATCCGGTTGGCCGTTATGCCTGCGTCGTCTTCCTCCCACACCGATTCGAATCGGCTCTCTTCATCGAATACGCCGTTCATGCCGTCCGGCTGTCCGTCCGACCGGAACGTCTCTCCGGCATGCCGCAGGGCGACGACCCGGTTCGTGACGCTGCTTCTGTACATCGAGAATGCGCTGTCAAAGCCATGAGGAATGAACAGAAACCGATCGAACAGGAAGATCGAGCAAGTATAAAAATTCATCACCCACGGAAAGTCGTGCACTCCGGGATCGCCGGACGATACGATTTTCTCGAGCTGCGTCTTCAGAGGCTGGTGCGGGACGTCCTCGTAACGGGAGGCCGGCACGCCCCGGCGCTCCAGAAGCTTCATCGCAGGGCCGATGCAGGACAGCAAAAGCAGGAAGGAATACCATGCCCCATGCCTCTTCATGCAGCCCGGCGTCATGGCGTTGTAGAAAACCGGATCGCACCGATTGCGCGCAACGGTCATTGCGCTGGAGAGAAACCGGGTGAAGCGAAACAAAATCCGGTCTTGCTCGATTTCTTTCAGCGCTTCCTCCATCTGTTCCCTTACCGCTGCGGGAAGCTCGTATCGCTTCAGCAGCTCCTCGAGAAAATCGCGCGGAATGAGCGCCGTCTCTCCGTCGGCTTCGAAGGAAGCGTACTTCTCCTCAAGCCCTTCCGGCAAATGATCGAACCGGCAATAGGCGACGCATTGGTGAAAATCGGGTCTCGGTTCCGTCATCTGCTCATCCCCTCTCTACTGTAAGCGCGCCCATCGGATAATAGCCGTTCCGGCAGCCCTCAATCGCCAGCCTGACGTTCCCGATTTCCTCCACGCCCGTCTCGACGCCAATCTCAAGCTCATATTCGCCTTCAGGAAGATCGGCCGGAAGCTCGAACCGCTCCTTCCACGCGATATCTTGATCGGGCAGCCATTCGCGAATGTCCTCGCGGCTCTGCAGCGTAACGGTGCGGTCCGGGCAGACGAGCCGGACGACAAGCGGATAACGGTTGTAGATCGGCGCTACGCCTACGTTCGCCCACAGCGCCTCGATCTGCAGCCCTTCTCCCGCTCGCGCCTTGGCGTCGTAGGTCAGCTTGCGCAGCTCGAAACGGTACCCCATCTTGTTGACCCATCGCTCGATCTTGTCTTTCCAGGGCTCGGGAACGACGGTCCCCTTATTATTGAAGGAAGAGATATGCCACTTCAGCGACTCTTCGATAATGTAGTCGATGTCCCAGCCCCGTTCGTACCAGTCGGTCATATGCCAGCAGGCTTCGAACAGCACCGGCCCCTTCTCCCAGGCGTCGCTCATGTTAAAATTGAAAATGTTCTGCGGGTAAAAGTCGGTCATATGCGACCACTCCCTACCGTGAAAGCCGCCCATATCTCCAAGGCAATCAACGCGAAATCCGATTCCGGCCTTGCTGGCCTTGATGATCTGAACGGACTGCGGATCGTGCAGCAGCGCCTGAAGCGGCGTGAGCTTAAATCCGTCCGTGTAGGCGTTCACGATTCGCCTTATGCCCTCCGGCTCCATAAACTCCGTGCCGCCGCCTTCGCCCCATGCGCCCACGACGGCCATATCCACCGAACTGATGACGGGATGGCCGTCGAAGCGCGCCGCGAATTGTTGGACGAAAGACGACCAATATTCCGCGTAGCGGGTCTGGTTCGGGTCGACCTTCCAGAACGGAAATTCCGGCATCTCCGGCGCCTCCGCCCGAAACCATCCGGGGACGTCCTCGTCCTCCCGCAGCGCGTAAGGAGAGCAGCGAACGATCGCGGAGCAGCCGAGCGACTTGGCCTGGGCCAGCTTCTCCTCCAGCGCCTCCCAGCGGAAGACGCCCTTCTCTGGCTCCGCATCCTTCCATCTGACTCCGATATAAATCACCTTGGTATCGGGATGATTCCACGTGCGGCTGTCTTCCGTAAACTTATATTTCCCGACCCGGTTGCCCCGATGGTCGAATACTTCGTCCAGTTCGCCCATCAGTGCCGGGGCCGCCGTAAATCCGATTCCCGGATTGGCAAGCATCCCTTCCAGCTTCTTCGGATACACGGATACGGCCTGTCTCATGTTCGACCACTCCCGATTCTGAATTTCTCGCATTCTCAACGTAACTATAGCCTTTTTGTTACTTTATGTGATACACTTGTTTAGTAATCTTCTTGTTGTCATTATATCATCGAAAACGGATCTTGCAACCTGATTTTTCAAGATTTTGTTTACGAAAATGAATCGACATTCTTAGTTACATGTTCATAAAATCGCCGCGATAATTGGGTTTTTCCCCTTTAATTCCGCAAGATTTTTCCGTTTCATTTGTTTACGTAACAAAAGAAGATTATGTAACATTTTAACGAAAACAAGTTCTCAATTTTACGTAAATGAATCTCATTCAGGGTCGTGATTTACGAAAAGTCATGCTAAAATGGAAACATACGCCACTTGCCAAAGGAGATCGTAATTATGAGCACCATCAGAGAGGTCGCCAAGTTAGCGAACGTATCGACCGCCACCGTCTCGCGGGTTTTGAATAAAGATACGACCTATAAAATTACGGAGGAAACCCGCGCCCGGGTATTGCAGGCGGTGAGCCAGTTGAACTACCGGATCGCGCCGAACGGAAAGCGGCCCTCCCGGGAATTGGCGAATATGAAGATCGGGTGCGTGCTAAGCGTCACCAAGAACAAATATAACGATCCTTACTTCATGTCGATTATGTCCGGCGTGGAGGAGCGTCTTCTTTCCGAAGGAATGGACATCGCATTTATTCGCACGGGAGCGGAGCTGGAGGACAGACAAATTCTGCTGAACACGTTTAACGAACCGATTACCGGCCTCATTCTGATGGAAACTTTAAACCACGAGACGTATGACTATTTGCGGAAAAAAGTGCCTTATATTGTGGGGATCGATACGGAGAGATGGGAAATCGACAACGTGGGGTACGACCATCATCATGTGGCTTCCATGGCTGTGCGCCATCTGATCGATAAGGGCCATTCGCAGATCGGCTTTATCGGAGGAAGCGGGCTGAAGGGAAATATTCGGGAGAGCCAGCGTTACCGGGGCTATTACGCCACGATGCACGCCGCCGGGTTGACGGTTAACCCCGATTGGATCATCGACTGCCAGTGGGACGAGGTCACCTGCATCGATAAAGTGAACGCGCTGTGCAAGAGCGGCAACCTGCCGACCGCCTTCTTCGCAGCCAGCGACCTGATGGCGATGGCGACATTGAACAGCCTGTACGGCAACAGCGTCTCCGTTCCCGATCAGGTCGCGGTAATCGGCCTGTCCAATATCGAGATGTCCAAATATTCCAATCCGCCGCTCACGACGATCCACGTCCCGACCAAAGAAATCGGAATCGTCGGCGCGGAGCTGCTGCTGGAAAGAATTAAGGGAAGCACGATGCTGGCCAAGCGGGTGAGCCTTCCGGCGAGTCTGGTGGAGCGCAGCTCGACTTGATTCGGCTGCTCTCGCTTTCGAAGCCAAGCAAAAACGCCGTCGGCGTCCTCTAGACGCAGAATCGCGCGCAAAAAGACCCCATCCCCCTCCAAGCGGAGGGATATGGGGTCCCTTACTACAACGAAGCCGGGACTGGCGCGCCGCCGGTCCCATCGGGGCCGCCACTTTAAAGTCCCAATGCAGGTTTAATGAGATTTTGCGTGATCTCCTGAAAATATCTCAGCATAAATGCTCCGGCCGTTTCCCGTTCGTCCTCTCTTTTGCTCCATTCCGAAGACGTTCTGTCGGGGAATGGAAGCAAGAGGACCGTTACGGTTCGATTCGGCAACCGCATGTCCGCTTTTAAGCCCGAATGTCTCGGGGACACGTTCGAAGCAAACGATTCAAAGCATGCTTCCGGAAATATCTTTTCCAGAATTCGCTTTTTAACGGGAATCTCGCCCAGCCCCACAACGATCGGTGCCTCTATCCGGTTAAAAACATTCCTTAAAATCGCAAGGCGTTTCTTTACATCTTCCGTATAGTTCGTGTTTGGGTCGGCGTACTCTTCATCATATTTCAGCGAAAATGCTTTTTCATACAAACCGTGATCTATTCCGAATTGCGTTGCCGAAGGCTCATACTCCGAACACCACTTTTTCATGTCCTTCCTCGGAAGCGGCTTTAAATCCGTAAGCGCCGTATGGATCGCATCGTCTGAATCGGTTTGAAACAGGGACTCTCGGCGTTTTCTGATCATTTCGGCCGCTTTTTTGTTATGACCCATGAATTGAAACCAGTAATTGGGCGCAAAATTCGGTTGCTCAAGCTCCAGGCAAATTCGGGCTACGATTTCGTTAAATCCGCCTTTTACAGCTTTCTTCTTGGGCATAACTCCGTCGCGTTGGGCGATATATTCCCTTACCTTCCGGCCGCCGGATTGGCCGTTCGGCTCCCAGTAGCCTTGATCGCGCGACGGAGCGTTGATCGCAGAAATCAGCTTACCGTTTGAATCGAACGAACCAAAGCTGTGGACTCTAGCCATAACATTCTCTTCAATCTCGTAGCCGCCTGTGCCCTCTTCTATGCCGAATACGACGATTTTTGCTTTCTCAAAATCCCCGCAGCCAAAGTACGTTAGAAGAGTCTCGTATTGTTCTTTGCTGATATGCCAGCCGCTCATCTCAATCCCCCAGTCGATCATGCTTGCCTATTTTTTAACGCCAACAATCATTATAGTGCTGCAGAAATCGTGTCGTCCAGTAAACAGAAGAAACCGGAGCGGCGTTCAAGCGGCGGCTTGGCGAGCTCCGGTCTCTACCGGTTTACAGCCTATTGTTCTTATATTCTTGCGGCGTCATCCCGTACTGGGATTTGAACAGCTTGATAAAATACTGCGGCTTCTGGTAGCCGACCTCGTGCGCAATCTGGCTGATCTTCAAATCCTTGATCTTCAGCAGCTGAACCGCCTTCTCCATACGCAGGCGAAGCACGTAGTTCGAGAAGTTCTCCCCCGTCTCCTGCTTGAACAGGTTGGATACGTATACGGGATGCAGGTTGACGTGATCGGCCACCGCTTGAAGGGTAATCTCTTGGAGATTGCCTTGAATAAACTGCCGGATTCTATGCATCAGATCGGACCGCATATTGTCCGAATAGCTGTCGCTGTAAGCTTTGATCCGGACATAACTGCCGAAGGCCCACTCCTTTAACGGCTCTGCGCTCCAGCTCGCATCGAGCTTCAGCATCTTCTCGATATCCCTTCCGAACACGTCGAAGATCCGTTTGCCCTTCTTATGCAAGTAATACGAATAAGCCTGCAATAAAGTCACGTAGACTTCGACCCCATACTCGCGGGCTCCGGCTCCCGCCTCCTCAAGCTCGTCGAAGATTAGACCCAGCTTGCTCTCGAAAGCCCCCCACTGCTCGAGATCGATCAGCTCCATTAAAGTCTGGGAACGATAAAGCTCCGCAAGCGGCCGGATCTCCAAAGCTTCCTTCTTCTGCTTCGCATGAAAAAAGCTTTCCGTCTGATAGCCGATATAGTCGGTGTAGATTGACAATGCGGAGTGGTACATGGACGGAACGTCCTTCGGAAACCCGCCCCGGTTGCTTAGCACGATGGACACCTTGGATTTCAAATACAATTTGATTTGATGCTGGGAGAGCCTCGCCAAATCTTCTATCCGATCGGAGCCGTCCCGGGCCCGATCATCCGCCGGTTTGGGTTGAACGAGGAAAATCAAATAGTCGTACGAATCTTTGCAGTAGATCACATGGAATCGATTCGAGAAAACTTCTTCCACGATGTTGAACATGGCATATTCGATCAAAGACAGGCTGTAGAGGTCCGTCTTCGAATTCTCCTCCACCCTCATGCACAAGAGGACGGCTTCCTTATCGACTTCAAAAGGAAGCTCGTACAGCTGAAGCTTGTCCTTTAAGACGGGTGCGGGATACTTTTTGGCGGATAACAGATCGAACAAGAACATCTCCCTCAACTTGGGCAGGCTTTCGCGAAAACGGTAATAAAATTGCTGCTGGTCCAGCAGCGCCTTTCCTTCTTCCGCAATTTTGCCGATAAGGCTGCGAATGGTCCGTTCCAGCTCCTCGTTCGAAACCGGCTTCAGCAAATAATCGCAAACCTGCTGCTGGATTGCTTCCTTCGCGTACTGAAACTCGTCGTATCCGGTAAGGATGACGGCCTTCGTGTTTTTCCATTTCTCGTTCATTCGGGCGATCAGTTCGAGTCCGCTCATTCCGTTCATCTGGATATCCGTGACGACGATATCGACGGAACGGTAATTCAGCAGCTCCAGCGCCTCTTCGCCGGAATAAGCCTTATAGACGCTGGAGATCCCCATCTGCTCCCACGGAAGTCCGATGGCCAGACTGTCGACCAAGTGCGTGTGATCGTCCACGATCAAAATTTCGTACATGGTTGTCCCCCTCGGTCAAGACGCGTCTTCTCTGTCGCTCCAGCACAATTCGGCGCAAAGCCCGCCCAATTTCGATTTGCTGAGCCGCAAGCCCGAGCCGCCGCCGTACGTCAACCGCAGACGTTGGTGAACGTTGGTCAGCCCGGACTCCTCTTCCTCGTTGTTCGTATAGCTCTTTTTTCTAATGGACTCGATCGCCGAATCCTCGATTCCAGCGCCCGTATCCTCGACCGCCACATGGTACGCGCCTTCGTCCCTCCAGCATCGGATTCGAATCATCCCGTATTCCGAATGATTTTGGAACGCATGAAGAATAACGTTCTCGACCAGCGGCTGTACGATGAGCCGCGGAACTTGCAAATCCTCCATCTGCGGCTCGATCTCGATTTCGAATTCGAAATCGTCTCTTAGCATGCAGTGGATTTCCAGGTAGAAATGGACCAAGTCCAGCTCCTCTTTCAGCCGCACCGTCTTGCTTCCCGTTTTCGTCGTGTACCGGTAGTATTTGCTCAAATTCATCGTCATCGAGATCGCGGCCTTGTTCTCGTTCAGCTCGATCATGCTCTTGATATAAGCAAGCGTATTGTACAGGAAGTGCGGGTTGATCTGCGATTGAAGCTGCTTCAGCGTCGCTTCCTTCGAACGGAGCTGCTCCTTGTACACGTCCTCGATCAGTTCCTCTATTTTGGAAGCCATGGAATTGAACCGCTCATAGAGAAACCGGTACTCCCCCTTGGCCGTATTCGCCATTCTTATCGAATAAATGCCCTTCTCGATCAAATTCATGTTCTGGATCAGCTTGCGGAACGGAATCTGAATATTGCGATACATGACGAAGGCCAGATACGCCCCCATAAACAGCAGCATGCCGCTGATGATATAAAACATGATCTGGTTCCGGCTGATCGGCGCCATAACCTGACTGATAGGGACATAGTCGACCAGATACCAGCCTAACGAATCCAGCTTCTGATAATGAACCTGAAACTTCGTATCGTCGGATTCCAGCAGCATGTAGCCGCTGTCCGTTGAAGAATCGATCCCCCCGAGCCCGGGAAGAAACTCGTCGATTTGCTCATAATTGACGGAATAATTGTAAATCGGGCTGTATTCCGGGTGATACAGAAACGGATCTCCCGAACCGTTCGCCTTGAATTTGGTCAGAGAGCTTCGCAGCGCGGCTGCGCCGAACTTAAGCACGACTCTCATATGCGCCTCGTCCGTCTCCGCCAAATTTTCGGGATAAGACAGAATTTCCATGAAATAATCGCCGCCCGGATCGGTGTAATACCGCCAGAACGTGTCCTGCTCGGGAAGCTCTTGCGGAAGCGCATTCAAGCTGGAGCTGCTTTTGATGACGATTCCGGTTCGAGGATAGACGACCGCAATGACCGCTTTCCAGTCGCCGTAGCCGGCAAGCCGGTTGATTTCCTCGGAGACGGTTCGGTTGATTCTATATTTGCTCAGGATGTCGTCAAGCAGATCCGGATAAGCCAAGTTGCGCACGTCCGTGCTTTCGTACAGCATTTTCTGATACGTATCGAGCTGGAAAAACAACTGATCCAATTGGCTGGCGAACGTCTCGATCTGGTACCGCTTGACCTTGATGATTTCATCGGTCAAGACGCGCGTGCTCGTTCGGTTCGACGCGACAAACAGGAGAAGAATCGGGATCAGCAATACAAGCAAAGTCGCGATCAGCTTGGTGAAGATGCTGAATCTGTTCATGTTATCGTCCTCTCGGGGCTTAGCCTCTAGCGTTGCAGACGGAATTCCGAGAACTGCCTTTGCAATTCGGCGAACACCCGGTCGAAGCCCGCCCTCTTGAGCGCCGCGAGCGCATCCTCGTAATGCTCCTCGTAGCCGGCCAGGCCGAAATTGATCGGCTCGAATTTTTCCTTGTAGACAGCCGTCACCTGCGCCATCTCGTTTTTGACGGACGCCTCGTTGAAGTGGAACCCGAACAGCTTGGAGACGCGGGAATTCTCGTCGTTCGCGAGCATGTCCCGGATCATGTCATCCTCTACGCCGGCTGGCGCTACGAAGAAATCCTTATTGCGCCACATCCACTCGTACATCAGCTGGTCGTTGGTGAGCAGCTTGATTTTGCCTTTTTCCAGCTCGTAGTCCTTACCTTCCACCCCGTAAATGATAAAACGATAATTCTCCTCGCTCTGCAAAATCCAGTTCATGAACATCATCGCGCGTTCGGGATTTTCCGATGCGGCCGCGATCATAAACGCTTCATTGCTCGGGGTAACGATAAACTTGGGCTTCTCCTTGGCCAAATAATATTCTCGGAGTCTGGCCTTCGGATCGGCGTTTCGGGCCGTCTGCAGATTTTCCATCGCCCGGGACACCGCGCCTACGCGAAAAAGGAGCTTGCCCGCATTTTCCTGATCGATCTTGGCCGACGGATTGCCCACCAAATTTTTGTCGATGATCCCCTTCTCCACCCACGACTCGCGCAACTGAACGACCTTTTTGTACAGATCGGACTCCACGTAGCTGAGCATCTCCCCGGAATCTTCATCGACGATGAACAGCATACGCTCGTCCAGCGAAGAGTAGTTGCGATCCGTCAATTCGCGCCACAGCATTTCATGACCCCGATCCGTTTCCAAATAGCCGTAATAGCTCGGATCCAGAGCCTGCACGCTTTCGTAGAATCGCTCCAGATCGGCGATCGTCTGAATGTCCGTCATGCCGGCCTTCTCCAGCAGATCCTGGCGGACCATGACGGAGGAGAACTTCCCCGCGGAAGTGAACGCCTGGGACGGGATCGCCCACAGCTTCCCGTCGATCCGGTTCATCTTGAAGTTCTCGTCGGGAATATGCTTGACGAGATCCCGTCCGTATCGGTCGAGCAGCTCGTCCAAAGGCTGGATATAGCCTTTCGTGTAGTACACGGAGACGAACGGCGCCCCGTACCAGAACAAGTCGTACTTCGCTCCGGTCGACAGAGCCAGCTCCAGCTTTTGCTGGTAACTGGACCACGGGATATACGTCAATTCCAGCTTCATATTTAAATCTCGGACGAGCCGGTCGTTCAATTCGTTTTCCACGAAATCGCCCATGCGCGCCGACAAATCGCCCGGCATAATCACTTTCAAGGTGACGAACGATTCCGGTACGCCTTCCGCTTGCGGATTCGCCAATTCGGCACTTTGCGCACCCGGAGAATCGGATGAGCCGGAACCGATAAATTGGCTGTACAGGATGTAGGCCAGAGACGCGAACAGGATCGCAACTCCGCCGATCACGGCAGATTTCATCGGGCATCGCCTCCTTCGGCCTTGCTCCTTAATGCAAGTCTACACCAAATCTGTCGCGGTTAGATAGAATGGGGCTGTATCCTAAGAGGTCAGGAGCAATAATTGTATTATCGATGAATATGAACGGGGTATATATCTCCCTACGCTGCTTATAGGGTCACAGATTAACCCGTGGAAGGGTAATTCCATGACCGTATAAGGTAGGCGCTTCGCTCTCCGGGAGATATATACCCCTATTTTTATCTTGATAATACCTCTTGCCTGACTTATGGGACAAGCCTCTCGTTCAATCTCCTTTAATTCATAAATCGTACGGACTGCAAAAACCGTTTGATGGCGACAACCGCTTCGGCTCGGCTTGCATAGGCGGCGGAATCGGCCGCGGTGTCTGAATTGCCGGCCGCGTCTTCTCCGTCAAGGCTGCCGCTTACATAGTACAGAGCTCTGGACAGTATAGCATCCATCTGCTCGCGGCTGATTCGTTCATTCGGTTTGAAAGAACCGCCCGGATAGCCGTTCACGATCCCCGCATCGGCCGCTCGCGCGATCGCATCCGCAAACCAGTCTTCGTCGGCGACGTCGCGATAAGGGGCAGCCGCGTCCGGAGAATTCAAGCCAAGGGAACGAACGAGCATGGCCGCGAACTCCGCGCGGGTAATCGGTCTATCCGGCGAAAATTCGTCAGGCTTAACCCCGTTTATAATTCGCTTGGAGGCCAGCAGTTCGATATCCGATTCGGCCCGATGGCCGCGAACGTCGGCGAAAGCTTTGCTCCCCGAAGCTACGACATATAGGCTGTTTCCGTTCCTTTTGATGACGACCTCCGTATTTCCGCCGCTGCTCAGAAGCAGGGACGGAACAAAACGAAATGCAGCCGCATTCGGATCGAAGAGGAACGCGGTCGTCGTCGACGGATCCCATGTTCCCTGGAGAATCATCGTTCGTTCGAGGTAAGCGCCGCCGAAGTCGGTCAACTCGATCGACCGCCCGTTCGCTTGAACCGCAATTCCGTAATCCAGGGCAGGAGCAAGCAGCTTTAATCCTTCTCGCTCCGCTTGTTCGGACAGCAGCTCCGCCGTGCGGCCTGCGACCCGGTTCATTCGAATGCTCAGGGTCATCTCTTCGAGACTCGCGCCGAGCTTCTCCGCCAAAGCCGTCAAGCCTAAAACTTTGACAGGGACGTTGTAGCTTCCGTAGTCCGTCCGCACCGTTATCGACGCGTCCGGGAGCTCGGTCATCGCCTCTGCTAACGCTGAGGACGGAACATCGACCCTCACGCTTCCGCCGTCGTTGTTCAACTCGAGGATGACCGGCGAATCCGAACTGACGTCGGTTGAACGGTTTTGAAGAAGACGGAAAGCGTCCCGAAGCTTCTTCGCATCCAAAGTCGCCGTGGTCACGTTTACGCCGTCCTCGTTTTTGGACTGAACGGTTGTGACCGCATCCGCGCCCAGCTTGACTCCTCTGTCCGTAAGCTCCGGCTGCGGCTCCGGAACCGGCGTTGCAGGCGCAGTCGACGAACCGCCGGAGGACGAACCCGAACCGGCGCCGGCCGGCACCGTCACGTCAAAGCGCTTTTCCAGATTCCCGTCCGAGGATTTGGCCGTAATCACGGTCTGACCAGCGCCTACGGCCTTGACCAAACCCGTTGCAGATACATAGGCAACTTTAGAGTCTGCCGAGGACCATACGACCCGCTTATTCCCGGCCTCCGCGGGTTCCACGCTTACCTCGATTTGAGCGCTTGAACCTGGGGACAGCTGCAGGCGGTTCGGCGAATTCGCCGTTAACCCCGTTACCCTTACCGGGGCTTGAGCAGCGCTATCCGCCACCTCTACGCTCCCCAGCCTCAGCCATCCGTCGCCATTCTGCTCGACATTGGCGAAGCGGAACTTGTTGGCGTCCGCGTTGACTGTCTCCAGCGGATTGACGTAGCGCATCCATATCTCATAGCTGCCGTTGCTTAATGCCGGATTGTCGGTCGATTCGAACAGCTTGTTGTTGTCAAAGCCGTTCGTATTCGGGAGAATGCCTTTCAGATCCCAACCCGGCTCCCATATGCTGACGATGCCTTCTCCCGACTTGGCCGCAAGCTCGACCTTCCAATCGTAGTAGAACGGCGCCACTCCTCTGTTTTCAAGTTCCACGCCTACTTTCAGAGCGCCATCCGACGCCTCCAGATAAGCGGCGGGCACATAGTATTCGTACCCCATTCTACGGGAGCCTTCAGCGGCTCTCGCCAGCGGAACGGGGGCCAGCGGCGTTTGGAAAATTCCCTGCGCAATCAGCCAGGAAGCATGGGTCAAGTTCAGACTTGTGTAGTAGTCTTCGCCCTGCGCCCCCTCAATCGGCGTCGATGGCTCATTGTATATTGGCGGATCGTTATCCCACATCTTCACCTGAATTTCAGGTCTCATTTCTCCGCCCATGCTGTTTTTCTTCCAGAACTCGGTGACCCCCGCGTCGTTCACTCTGCCCCAGAAATGCCAGCCCTGTCCGCCCAGGCTCGGAGGGAGCGTCTGGAACGCAAACGAATCGTCATGATAGCCGACATCGAAATTTTTCGTTTTCAGCACGCTGTTGTCCATCGGATACCTTAAGACAAGCTGCGTGCGGTCGAACGCATCGTCCATTGCGGCGAGAACCCGCTTCAGATTGGCGTCGGAAGGCATCAGGTTCGGCGATTGGATGTTCCCGTCATAGGGATACGTATGCCATTCGCCCCAGAATCCGATCAATCCGATCATAATAAACCCGACGCGGGGATCGCCGTCGTAGCGCGCTCCCAGAGCCTGAATGAAATTTTCCAAAGCTCCCATCAGCTTCTCGTCGTTGTAGTCGGGGGCCAGGCTCGTGGCATCCTTGCCGTTGTTGTATTCCGTGTATTCGTAGGTTTGCAGCCCCTCGTCCAGAAGAAATTGCGGGATTCCCGAAGGTTTGTTCGGATAATCCAGGTACACCCTGAACACGGCGTGGTTGCCTCTGGAGGCTACCGCTTCAAGCCGCCGGTCCAGTTCGGTCCAGCTAAAATCGTTCAGATTGTTCATCAGCTTGCTAAGCGGCAAGTAGAAAAATTCCAGGCTGTAGGGAAGCTGCGAAGGCCGGTCTCTCCAGTCGTCGCCTTCCGTGAAATAAGCCTCCTCGGACGCATCGTAAAACGGAAGGAAACCCTTCA
Organism: Cohnella hongkongensis; assembly: GCF_042654645.1. Lineage (NCBI taxonomy): Bacteria > Bacillati > Bacillota > Bacilli > Caryophanales > Paenibacillaceae > Cohnella > Cohnella hongkongensis. Next base: position 582,903 of record NZ_JBHSEP010000001.1, read on the forward strand.
ACGGATTGTCCGCCGGCGCATTCCGATACTCGAGCGCATGCGTTCCGGCCGCTGTCGCCCACGCCGGAGGGCCAGGATGGTCGACAGGTTCCGTCGTCGGGCCGCCTCCGGATTCGCTCGATCTGCCCGACAACGCATACAATCCGATCCGATCAATACTCAGGACATTGTCAAGCTGCTGGATCGGAGCAAAACCAAACTGAATTTGCAGCACCTTGCTCGCATCGAATGGCGCGTCGCAAGCGTCGCAGCCTTGCCATTCGGATTGGGAGAGGGCGCTCCACGGAATTCTGACCATTCCTTTGTACCCCGCGGCGATGGAGAGGGAGCCTCCTTCGAGGAAGGTTGTCTTCCAGCCGTCGGCTGCATCGTAGAACGCCACGGCTCCTCCTTGTTTTAAGGAGAATTCTCCTTTAGGCGCACCCGTAACCAGCGAAAGGTTCAGATCCATCGCCTTGCTGCTCGGCGACGCATTGTTGACCCAGAAGACGAGCCCGTCGAACGCGGACCAGTCCGTATCCGTCCCGGTAAACGCCGTGCGCTTAATGTTGGCCCAGTCGGATGCGGGGCCGCCCGAAGGAGGGGACACCGACAACTTCATCGCTTGTCCGCCATCCGCGTAATTCGTCCGGTCAATCGTTCGCAGCGCGGACGGCTGGCCCGACTCCCAATCCACCCTCCAGACGTTCTGCAAGGCGGCATCGTCGGCGTATGCTTCGAAATCTTCCAATACTTTATCGGCGCGATAGAGCGCGATGTCGTCAATCGTGATCACGTTATGAACGTAGCCCGACGGCGAGTATCCGAACTGAAGCCCGGCGACTTCGCTGGCATCCAGCACGGCCGCGCAGTCTGCTTGAACGCCGTCGCACTGCCATGCGGATTGAACGAATTGATCCCAAGCCATTCTCACGACTCCCTGGAACCCCGCAGGAATAAGCAGCGAACTTCCGCTAAACGCCGCGAGCTGCCAGCTTCCGTCTTCGGCGATCGTCAAGGCCGTCCCGCCTTCCTTTAAACCGAATTCCCCTTTCGCCGCAGGCGTTTGAAGCGCGACGTTTAAGCTGAAATTTTTATTGTCGTTCGTCGTATTGTCCACCCAGAAGCTCAGCCCGTCGAAAAGGGACCAGTCCCTCTTGTCAGAAGGGATCGAATAGGCGATATTCGCCCACTCCGAATTGGCGATGGCCGCCGCAAGCTCCAGCCCCTGGCTTCCGCTCGAATGGCCGAGCGCCCTTGCCACCGAGCCGGGTTTGTCCGACCACGCTTCGGTCCACGCCTGCCTAAGCGCATCATCGTCCGCATAAGACTCGAAATCCTCGATCAGTCCCGGTTTGTCCGAAGCCGGCTCGGCGTATGCCCGGTTTGCGGAATTCGTCCAGAGCATGCTCGACAGCAAACATACGATGAGAAATACTTTGAACGATGCTTTCCCCATATTGCGTAAGTGTAACGGATCCATCGAAATCCTCCTTTTTATCGCGCAGCAGCCGATCAGCCTTTATGCGCGCTGAATGCGATCCCTTCGATGAATTGCTTCTGGAAGATGAAGAAGAGGACGATCATCGGAACGACCGCCATGAAGGCGCCTGCCATCAGCACCGGATAATCGGTCCCGAACATGGACACCAGCGTCGCGATCCCCGACGACAAGGTCATCTTCTCGGGCGAGCTGTTAATGATGAGCGGCCATTGCAGCTCGTTCCACGACCACTGCAATTGAATTATGACGATGGCGACCAAAGCCGACTTGACCAGAGGAAGCATGATATGCCAATAAATCTGAAACGGATTGCAGCCGTCAAGCACGGCCGCTTCCTCCAATTCCTTGGATATAGTCAGAAAAAACTGCCTGAGCAGAAACGTGGCGAAAGGACTGACCAACGAGGCAATCCACAGCGCGGTAACCGTATTGACCAATCCCAGGTCGCTCATCATCATATATTGCGGCGTATAAAATACGGGATTAGGCACCATCATGACCGAGATGATCAGAATAAAAAGAACCGAGCTTCCCGGAAACTTGATCCGGGCGAAGGCGTAGGCCGCCATCGAGCTGAATAGGACCGGGAATGCGGTCTTCATGGCCGCCGCGATCACCGTATTCAAATAATAATACGGGAACGCGGACTGCTTGATCGCCTCGATGTATCCTCTTAAACTGGGGGCCTCGGGAAAATAACGGATCGGAATTTGCGTCGCTTCCGTCGTCGTTTTCAGCGAAGTCAGCACCATCCATACGAATGGAACGAGCATAGCCACGGAACTGACGATAAGAATGATATGCACGATAAGGTTGATTTTCCTCGCCGATGAGACAGGCACCTCCGTCCCCCCTTTCCTTAGTCGTAGACGACCCATTTTTTCTGAAACGCAAATTGAATGCCCGTGAGCAAAAGATTGATCAGCAGCAAAACATTGACGATAGCGGCGCCGTAATTAGGATTAAAATAAACGAAGCTGTTCTGGTAGTAAGCGTATACGAGCGAGCGAACCGACGGAAGCGCCACATTCGTCTTCCCGATAATCAGGTAGATAGAGTCGAAAATCTGCGTCGCTCCGATCAGCAGGATGATGCTCGTGAAGAAGAGCGTCGGCGTCAGCAGCGGCACCGTAATATAGCGGAATTTATTGAATCTCCTGGCTCCGTCGATTTCCGCGGCTTCGTAGAGCGATTTCGGAATCCCTTGCAGTCCTGCGAGAATGAGCAGCATGTTCAAGCCGATCGCCCCCCACACGCCGACAATGACCAGCACGAACATGGCGTAATTGGGATCGGACAACCAGGCTACGCGAGTTCCAAGGAGATGATTGACGAGTCCGAAGTCTTTGGCAAACAGGACGACCCACACCATTGCCGCCGCTGCCGGCATCGTGACTTGAGGCAGGAAGAACACGACGCGATACACGGACAGCGCTTTGATCTTCGAATTCAGCAGCACCGCAAAAAAGGTGGAAAGCGCCAGCGTAAGCGGCACGAACAGAACGACGTAGTACAAGGTGTTGCGCAGATTTTGCCAAAACTCCGGATCCCGGAACAGCTTCGCGTAGTTGTCGAAGCCGACCCAATGATTAACGAGCCCGAAATTCTCGGACTGCTGAAATCCGAGCAAAATCGAATGGAGAACCGGCCAACCCCAGAAAACCAATGTGCCCAGAAGAGTCGGCGCGATCATGAAATAAGCCCACACATATCTGCTTCTGGAATTCAATCTGACCACTCCCTATTCAGGGGAGACGTTCCCGGTATTCCAGAACGTCTCCCGAATCGCTATATTTTGGACGACAGGCTTATTTCGTTTCCTCGATCGCTTGATTCATCATTTCGGCGACCTCCTTGGCGGCTTCCTCTACCGGCACGGCTCCGCCCCACGCTTGCGACATGATCTCAGGCTCTTTGGCAAACCATACCGGGTACGCCTTGGAGCCGCTCGGATACGGAATCGCATCGGCCACTTGATCAATGAAGATTTGCAGATTCAAGTGAGGTCTCGACGTCAACCACGCTTCCTGAGTTCCGTTGAATGCCGGGATGGCGGCGCCCATCTCCGCCGTAATTTCCGCCGCTCTCTGCGATCCAAGGAACTTGAGGAACAGCCAGGCTTCTTCCTTATGCTTGCCGCTTGCCGACATGACGTTGCCCAGGCCGTTAATGATGTTGCCTCTTTTGACCTTGCCTTTAGGCAGCTTCGCCCAATCCCATTTCCCCTTGATAATGTCGCTTCCGTCGATGTCGCTGATCCGCCAGGATCCGTCGAAGATCATCGCCAATCTTCCGGACTTGAACATTTCGGTCGCTTCCGTGTCCGTCATTTGCTGATGGGTCGGAGAAGCGCCGTCGAGCGTCATTTGATAACGGGCCTGCAGCGCTTCGATCGAAGCCGGGTCGTCGTAGCCCGATTTGCTCATGTCGTCGGACAAAATGTACCCGCCGTTAGCCAGCATGTCGTTCCAATATCCGGTCTGCGTGTCCAGCTTCGCTCCGAAGCCGTAGATGCCTTTGTCCGGCTGGCTCAATTGCTTGGCCGCCTCGGCAAGCTTCGCATAGTCCCACGTGTCGTCTGGATAAGGAATGTTCGCTTGATCGAACAGCTCTTTGTTGTAAGCCAAGCCGATCGTGTCGAAATCCTTCGGTATGCCATAATTTTCGCCGTCCAGCGTGTAGATGGAAGCGAGATCCGCCGCGTATTGGTTCAGATCGATTTCTCCGGCCTGCACCTTGCTCGTGATCGGTTCCAGGAAATGGCCCGTTGCGTATTTGACGAATTGGCCTCCATGCATCCAGAACACGTCGGGCAGCGTTCCGGCGGGTGCGGCGGCGGACATTTTCGTCCAGTAATCGCCCCACGGGATAACTTCGACCTTGACCTTGATATGCGGATTTTGCGCCGTGAACTCCTCCGCAATGGCTTCCATTGCCGGCTGCTGGATTTTATCCCAGATGGAATAGGTTATCGTGACGTTCTTTTTGGTCTCGTTCGCCGTTCCCCCGGCGCTGCTGCCCGGGCTGCTGTCCGATGCGCCATTCGAGCTGTTGCCGCATGCGGACGAGACCAAAGCCAATACGAGGAAAACAACTGCAACACGGAATGAAAACGGGTTTCGCTTTACCATCTTATATCCCCCTGGTTGATTGTTTAGGCAAATTTTTGCGTCATTAACGCCGCAAACACTTTTGCCTCGTTACATTCTTCATTTTAGTTGAACGCCGCAATCGTTTGATATGCCTCATTTTTAAGATCGCATGCCTTATTATTAAGATAAAAAGATTTGCATTTGAAAATGGTTTTCCCCATAATAGTGTTTGAATAGTTGCGCAAATTATTTTCATCAAATGAGTTGGGAGTGTCTGTCATGACGATTACCGTATTGCAAAGAGAACCCGGGGAATATTGGTGGGGAGGCGTCGTCAACGAGGGGCATTCCATGCCGTTCGGCGATCGTCCGCATTCGCGCGATCTGCGTTTGACGGACGACAATCAAGCTTCCCCCTTATTGCTCTCCAGCCTGGGAAGGTATATTTGGTGCGAAGAACCGTTTGCCTTTTCGATTGACGAGAGCGCCCTTACTCTCGATCACGCCCATGAGATCCGGATCGAAGAAGGACATGAAACCCTTCAGGGCGCATACCGGCATGCCTGCCGCAGCCATTTCCCCCCTTCCGGCGTTACGCCAGACAAGCTCGCCTTCTTGGCGCCGCAATACTGCACATGGGTGGAGATGTTTTACGAACCGACGCAGGAGAAGCTGCTCGATTACGCCAGATCTATTATTCGGCAAGGCTTTCCGCCAGGCGCGTTGATCATTGACGACAACTGGATGCAGGACTACGGAACCTGGGATTTCGACAAGCATCGTTTTCCCGACCCCGCCGGAATGGTCGATGCTTTGCACGAGATGGGCTTTAAGGTCATGCTTTGGGTATGCCCGTACGTAAGTCCTGACAGTCTCGTCTTTCGGCAATTGCGCGATCTCGGGATTTTGATGAAGCATGGCGACGGCGCGCCGCTCTTAAGAAGATGGTGGAACGGGTACAGCGCGGTCGTCGACTATACGAGCGCGGAAGGAGCCGCCTGGTTTAAGCGGCAGTTGGACAGGCTGATCGAAGATTACGGGGTGGACGGCTTCAAGATGGACGCGGGAGAGCCCCTGCTGCCCGGTCTGATCGACGACGTTGCGAGCGACATCGCCTGGTCGCGGCCGATTCGGCCGATGGAGGATTGCGAAGCTTACGCCCGATTGGGGATCGGATACGCGCTCAGCGAATTGCGGATGTGCTGGAAGCTCGGCGGACAGGCGCTCATTCAGCGGCAGCGCGACAAGACGCACACCTGGGACGCGACCGGACTTGGCGGCTTGATCCCCAACGCGATCGTCCAGGGGCTGCTGGGGTACGCCTTTAATTGTCCAGACATGGTCGGAGGGGGAATGGACGGAGACATTAATTCGCCGGATTTCCGCTTCGATTCCGAGCTGTTCGTCCGTTACGTGCAATGCTCGGCTTTATTTCCCGTGATGCAGTTTTCCATGGCTCCATGGCGAGTGCTCGGCGGCGACGAGCTGAGCTGGTGCATGGACGCGGTCAAAATCCGGACAGAGCTGGGGCCTCTGCTCCTGGAGCTCGCTGATCAAGCCGCGGAAGACGGACTTCCGATTCTGCGCAGTCTGGAATTCGTCTACCCGCATCAAGGCTTCCACTCCGTTCAGGACCAGTTCATGATCGGAGATTCGATTCTGGTCGCCCCGGTCTTGAACAAGGGGCAGACGACGCGAACGATCCGCTTCCCGCAAGGCCGATGGCTGGGGGATGACGGCAGCGTGGTCGAAGGCCCGACCGCGTTGGAGGTCGACGCTCCCCTTTCTCGGCTTCCCTGGTACAGAAAAATGTAAAGCCTCGTCATTTTCAAGCAGGCTGAACACGGGCAAAAAAGAAGCGCCTCGCACGATGGGAACAGGAACGAATTCCATTTTTTACCCATCAGGAGGCGCTTCCTTCGCCGCGTCCTACTCTCTTCCGCCTTGCAAGCGGCTTACGGTCATCCCGCCTAGACGTCCGGCTGAAGCAGACGCCCGTTGTCGTTCCATTGGCCGTACATTTTATTTTCTCTGGTATAGGCTATAAATTTGTCCAATCTGCTTTTATACAGCTCCGGCTGATGGGCGACACTCTGGATCGTATCGATCCGAACCCTTTGATACAGCGACGGAAATCCCAGGAAATTTTGATACGTCTCGCTGTCCTCTTTAAGCCTTTGTTCGATTTCCGGGTTTATCTTAAACGAATCGTACGCCATATCGGGAAGCGACTTTCTCCCCTCTTCCCGCATGAATCCCAGCCTTTCAAGGCGGCGCGCGCGCTCTTTATTCAATTCCGTCCATGAGCTTGTTTTGGTTCTCGGAGACAGTCTCTGCGCCAGTTCGGTTTCGGTCACTTTCTTTTTGATCCCGTCGATCCATCCCACGCATAACGCCTCTTCGACCGCATCCAAGTACAACAGCCTTCCCGGGGCAGGCTTCATGCCGACGATCACCCAGCAGCATTTCTCGGTTTTGCTGTTTGCCTGCAGCCAGTCCCTCAAATCCTCTCTCGACCTTACGTCTAGCAGATTTTCAATTTTCATGGGCATGATCTGTTCTCCTTCTGTCAGGGGGCATTGGGACCATTATAAAATAAAAATGACGACAACCATCTGTCATCATTCTTGTTAACCTATGCACTTCATTGGATATTTGAATCCCCTGAACTTTGCTCGGGCCTTGAGGAGATCCGGATGCAAATAACTTGCGCAATTATTGTGGATTTGCATCGCTCCGAGTAGCATCCGCTACCCCTCGTCCGCCGGCGGCGAACACGATTCCCGCTCGATCAGCTCGGTCTTCAGGCTAATGTGGACTTCCGCGATATTGGGGTTCGCGATTAATTCTGTCAGCACTTTTGCGATGATGGAGCTAATGTCGTACTTGAATCTTCGAACGGTCGTTAACGGCGGGACCATGAACTCCGACAGCTTCAAATCATCGAAACCGACCAAGGAGACGTCGTTCGGAATGCGGACGTTCAACTCGGCCAAGCCCTTCATGGCCCCGAAAGCCATGATGTCGTTAAACGCAAAAATCGCGGATACGGACGGCTCGGCGCCCATCAATTGCTTGACCGCCTCGTACCCGTGAGAAGGATCGAACGCTCCCATGACGACATGGTCGTCGGACCAGGGCATTTTAAAGTCGCGAAACGCGTCCTTGCATCCGTCCAGCCGGTTTAAACTGACCAGGTGGTTTTTAGGCCCTGCAATAATCCCGATTTTCCGGTGTCCCAAGCCATGCAAATAGCGAATGACCTCGTAGGCGCCTTTGCGGTTATCGTAATCGATATAGTTCTGGCCGCTCTTATAGGTTCTTCCGTTCGTAAGCAAATACGGGATTCCATGCCTCTCCAGCTCTTCGAACATCCTGTCGTTGACGAACGGGTCGAATACGATGGCCGCGTCCGCTTTTTCCTCGCCCAGAAGCTTGTAGGCCGGAGAGGAATGCAGGTCCGGACTGTGCTTCGCAATATGAATCCGATGGCCGTAGGCTTCGAATTCTTCCTTTAAGTGATTCAAATCGGCAGAGGTAGACGGATCGTTATCGAAGAAGTCGCTGCTGCCTGGAACGATGACGACGATGGTATAGGAAACGCCGGTCAGCTTGGAGGGAGCGACGCCCGGCTTCAGATGCTCGTTTGCGATTTCCAACACTTTTCTGCGGGTCTCCTCGCTGAAATTGCCCTGATTGTTGATGATCCTGGACACCGTGCTGATCGAAACGTTTGCCTTTTTTGCGATTTCCTTGAGCTTGATAGACGCTTCCCTCCAAACCTGCGCAATTTTTTGCACAACAAGGAAATTATAGCGTTTCTTGCCGTTCCCGGTCAATCCTTCGTCGATCGAATTCAAGCGCGCAGCGCTAAGGGTTCACTCTCCAGACGCCCTCTCCCCAATCGTTTTCCCCCACTCTGACCGCCTCGACGATCCAGCCCCGGCCGTAATCCTGCGGGAATCCGAGAACGGAATCCGGCTGGGCGGTATAGTATTCGTACAGCCTTAGGCTGAACAAATACGTACGCTCGTCGACCTGGCGCTTGCCGGACAATTCGAAGGTCAGATGGTGCGGATTGGACGTCCCGCGGAAGTAGGCGTCCAGTTCCTCCGCTTTTTTCCCCGCTTTCCACTCGTCGCTTACCCATTTCAGCCCTGCGGCCGGATCCCGGCGGGACCAAGCCGAGGCAAACTCGTTCACTGCCTTCAGAGCGAACAGATATTCCCGCGTGATTTGCGGCGGCAGGTCGGCGGCCGGAACGGTTCCGTCGGGCAGCTTCAGCTCATCGAGAGGCGCCAGCGACGCGGCGACGAACAGCAGCTCATCCTTGCTGACCGACTTGGCCGAGCTGATGGAAAAATAGGTCGATCCGCGCGCAAAATACCAGCTGCCGCTCGCTTCGCTGTCGGGAAGCGGAATCCATTCCGCCGTAAAATCGGGAAAATACCGCTTTTCGCCGACGACATCGTCTTGATCCAGCGGCCGCATGTCCGTCCTGGACTGGTAGATCGCGAAGTGCGGGAACGTCAGCTTTAACGTTCCGTCCTCTGCCTTCTTCGCATCCACGACGTAATCGCTCGCAAGGCCTTTGCGCGGGACATACGGATCGTACACGCGCGCGCCGTCGGCCTGCTCTCGGATGCGCAGCGCTTCCTCTCTCGTATAGGGGATCGTAATGAAACGTTCGAAATCGTCTTCCTTCCGCGAGTACGACTGAATATGCGTTAAACCCTTCTCCTCCAGCCAATACAGCCGCAGCCGGGACTGATCCTGCCCGAACGCGGCCGTAACCGCTCCCTCGTCGTTAAAATAGACGGCTTCGGCCTTCAAAGCATCGTTAAGCGCGCAGCGTTCGATCCGACCGTCGCGCCAACGGTACACCACCGTATAGGGACTCGTCCCCGAGCTCGATACGACCTCCGGCCATCCGTCATGATCGACGTCCGCCTCCGAAGCATGTCCGTCCGTCACGGTCAGCAGCGGCTTCGGAACGTCGCCGACGAGCTCGAAGTAACGGCTGATCGAAGCGGCCGCTCCGACGGGGCCCTGGATTTTGACGACCTCCTTCCCGAATAGCCGCAAGCTGCGAACCGTCACTTGATCGTCCCCGGCATAAGCATATCCCGCGACCTCCCCAAGATCGTAAGATTTGTCCCCGTTCACCAAGGCTCCGTAGAGATGGTCCGTATCGTCTTTTCGGGCGTAGACGACGATTTTCGATTCGCGGGAGCCTCCCGCCGCAACTACGCTCGTCTCCTTTACAACCCGTTCCGCCTGCTTCAATCCCCCCGCCAGCAGCCGAACCGAGTCGGAATTCGAATAGCTCTCCCAGTGCAGCGGTACGTCTCCCTCCGCGCCGGCGTCATCGGCTTCGGCCAGCGGCGCGGCGACGGTCGCCGCATGCGCGGCCCCGGAGCTTCCGATCGCCTTCGCGCCAACGTGATTTCCTCGCTCCGCCGCGTTACTGCAAGCCGTGCCCGACAACAGAATCGCGGCGGCAACAAACAACAGTCTCCATTTCATGATATCACTCCAATTTCGTTGATATCTGATTAGACGAGCGAGCTTTGCCTAATGTTGGATGGAAGACAGGTTTGAATGGCTCTGCCAAGCCTGGCTGCATCTGACTGAGGAGAAAGGCAATACGTTGGACAGAAGCGTGAACGAGAAACTGCGCGGGGTCAGACGCGCTGACCGCCGTTAGCCCACCGCGGTTCCTTCGAGCGCGTTCTCGCGACCGCCTTCCTTGAGGCGCAGGGCGCGATCGCATATCGCATCGACATCCGCATGATCATGGGATACGAGCAGGCAGGTGATGTTCGCCTTCCGCAAAATTTGCCTAAGCTCGCTGCGAATCGCCGCTTTCAGATGAGCGTCCAAGCTGCTGAACGGCTCATCCATCAGCAGCACCGAAGGCTGCGGAGCAAGCGCCCTGGCCAATGCGACCCGCTGCTGCTGGCCGCCGCTAAGCTCATGCGGATAACGCTTCGCGTATTCGGTCATGTGCACAAGCTCCAGCATCTGCTCCAACCGCAGGCGGCGCATCGATCTCTTCAGCTTGTGCAGGCCGAAGACGATATTGTCGGCGACCGTCATATTCGGGAATAAGGCGTAATCTTGAAAAACCATGCCTACGCCGCGCTTCTCCGGTTCAATGAAGATGCGCTCGTTCGCCAGCAGGCGGCCGCCGACGGAAATGCTGCCGCTCTCCGGCATTTCAAGTCCCGCGATCAGCCGGAGAAGCGTGCTCTTCCCGCTGCCGCTGGCCCCCAGGACGCCAACGATTTCTCCTTGGGAGGCCGCGAACGACAGCTTGTCAATCACAGCCTGCTGTCTGGAGGCAAAGCGGAACGTGATACGATCAACCTCGACATAAGCCATGCGATTCATTTCCTTTCCGGTCTTAGTAGGATCAGGACGGAAACCAGTCCAATCAGCACGAGCAGCAGCGACGGCAGAGCGGCGTCGAATACGCGTTCGTCCGTGGCGTATTGATAGGCGCGAGTCGATAACGTATCGTAATTGAACGGTCTGAGCAGCAGCGTAAGCGGCAGCTCCTTGACGATTTCCACGAAGGTCAGCACGAAGCCGCTAAGGAGCGCGCCTTTGATGAACGGAAGCTCCACCCGGAGGAAGGTGACCCGACTGCTCCTGCCCAGCGTCTGCGCCGCCTCGGAATAGGATTTGGGCATCTTCTCGTACCCTGCTTCCAAGGCGCCGTACCCCGTTGCCATAAAGCGGATGACGTAACCAGTCAACAGCATCGCCAGCGACAAGCTGAGCACGAGAGCCCCGTCTTCTTTGCCCATCGCCCTATAGAGCGGAGCGAGCCGTTCGTCCAGCGCGATAAATACGGCCAGCACGCCAACGGCCACAATCGCTCCCGGCACGGAATATCCGGCCGACAACAGGCGCGCCAGAACCTGCATGAAAGGCGAGTCGAGCATTCGAGCGGCCCGGGAGGCGACAAGCGCGATCAGCAATACGATTGCCGTACCGATCCCGGCGCCTTTTAACGTATTCGCGATCAAATCGGCAAAATCGGAACGCCATACCGTACTGCCGTACTGAACCGACCAAGCCGTCAGCTGGGCGAGCGGAGCCAGAAAGGCAAGCAAAAAAACAACCGTGCAGCATGCCGAAGCTCCCCATGCCGCAGCCCCCTTCAACCGCTTCGGCTCGAGGGGACGGCTGCGGCTTGTCGTGCTCGCGTAACGCCGGCTTCGCCGAAGCCAGCGTTCGAGCATGAACAGGCCGATAACGCCGAGCATCAGCCAAGCCGCTAATCTCATAGCCGATTCCACGTCGTACATCCCGAACCAGGTTTGGAAAATGGCCGTCGATACCGTCTGGACGCCGAAATAATTCGCCACCCCGTAATCGCTGAGCACTTCGAAGACGACCAGCATGACGCCGCCCATGACGGCGGGCCTGGAGAGCGGCAGCACCACCCGGAAAAACACGGAAACCGGCGGATGCCCCAGCATCCTCGCATTTTCAATAAACGAGGCGCTCTGGCGCTCCAGAAAGACTCGGGTAATCATATAGACGTAGGGAAACAGAAACAGTGTCAGTACGAAAACGGCTCCGCGATCCGACATGATCTCGATGGTCCCGGGCGCCAGCGCGATGTCGAAGCGATTGCGCAGCGTCGCCTGGATAATGCCGGTATAGCCGGTCATCGAGCTGTACGTGTAGGCGGCGATATAGGGGGGAACGGCAAGCGGCAGTACGAGCGCCCACTTGTAAAAGTTTCGCAGCGGAAACGTAAAGCCCGCCACAAGCCATGCGAGCGCGACTCCGATAAAAGCGGCAAAAAAGCCGGTAAAAAACACCAGCTTCGCCGATCCCAGCATGTAATCCGTCAGCAAAAATTGTTTGACCTTGACCCAATTCTCGTTGGGCGGGCTGAACAGGGCGGAAAGCACGTAAAGGACGGGCAGCAGGACGACTGCCGCCCCGACCGCGCTTGTCATCGTCCATCCGTTGACGTGCCTTCCCGCCGATCTTGGAAGCAGAGTCTTCATCGCTTACTTCCAGCCGACCTTATTGGCGATCTCCACGGCTTTCGGATTCAATTCGCCGTATTTCGCGAAATCGATGTCCTGGGTCTTGAACTCTCCCCAGCTTTTCAGCAGCTCCGGAACTTCCGCTTGGCGGTTGACCGGAAATTCGAAATTGGCCTGCGAAATTTTCGTTTGCGCTTCCGCCGCGGTCAGAAACTCCAGCAGCTTCACGGCGTTGTCTTTATTTTTGCTGTGCTTGACAAGCCCTGCTCCGCTTATGTTGATGTGGGTTCCCGTCGTTTGCTGGTTCGGGAAAAATACCCCCACTTGCCCGGCAACCTTCACTTCTTCGGCGTCCTGCGAAGCTGCCAGCTGTCCAACGTAGTAAGTGTTCATAATCCCGACATCGCCAACGCCGGCAACGATCGCCTTCGCCTGATCCCGGTCGCCGCCCTCCGGCTCGCGCGCCAGGTTCGCCGCAATGCCGGCCGCCCAGGCTTCCGCTTCTTTCTCGCCCATGATCGCGATAAAGGAAGCCAGCATCGACTGGTTGTACAGGTTTGTCGCCGATCTTACGAGAACCTTGCCCTTCCATTTATCCTCGGCGAGATCTTCGTAAGTGGAAAGCTGGCTGGGATCGACACGGTCCTTGGCATATACGATCACGCGCGCCCGCGTGGATAAGCCGATCCAGTGATTGTCCCGGTCGCGCAGCTCGGAAGGCACTTGTTCGTCGATCACGCCGGATTCGACCGGCTGCAGAATCTCCCCTGCTTTGGCCGAGTTCAAAATGCCGCCGTCTACCGTAATAAACAGGTCCGCAGGCGTGCTCGAGCCTTCGCGCTTGATGCGCTCGATCAGCTCAGGAGCTTTTCCTTCCACCACATTGACTTGAATGCCCGTTTGCTTCGTAAACGCGTCATAGAGTTCTTTATCCACATCGTAATGGCGAGCCGAATAAATATTAACCTCGCCGCCCGTTTGGGCCGGCTCCGGGCTGGCCGACTCGGAAGCCTCCTGCGTTTGGCTGGGAGCGGCGCCGCCGGCCTGGCTTGAGTTGGACGGATTAGCTCCGCACCCCGCCAAAACCGCCATTACGATCATCATTGAAACAAGGACATACATCGAATTGCGTTTGCTGAACATCTTTATTTTCCTCCTCGTAATCGCCATAAACGACAACGATATTCATTCTCATCAAACTGTCAAATAAAACGCCCTTGGGCTATGATAATGAATATCATTATTAGTCGATCTGCCTATTTCTCATTTTAACAACCGAAAATGAGAAAATACTGTGAAAGAAAATCTTTTGTTCGCAAATGCAGCGATTCGACGATCCGCTTCCTTATTCCCAACCGGCTCTCTGGAAAATTTCCTTCGCCTGCTCATAAAACTGGCCGAGGCCCGCGATATCCACCGGCTGCCGCTTGAAGCCCTGCCAGTTCCTCAACCACTCGGGCCTATCGGCTTCGGCGTTTACCGGGAACTCGTAGCTCGTCATCGCAAGCATCGTTTGCCCTTCCGCGCCTGTCAGAAATTCGATCAGCTTCAGCGCGTTCTCTTTATGGGGAGCATGCTTGGCCAAGCCGATTCCGCTAATGTTCACATGGGTTCCCGTCGTTTGCTGGTTAGGGAACACTATACCGAGCTTCTCGGCGGCCTCCCGCTCGGCCAGATCTTTCGAACTGAGCATTTGCCCAATGTAGTACGTATTCATAATAGCCACATCCCCAACCTTCGCCGCGATTGCCATGACCTGATCTTTGTCTCCCCCTTCCGGAGCGCGGGCAAAATTCCGGACGATCTCCTCCGCCCACTTGGCGGCCTCCCGCTCTCCATGCAGACCGATAAATGAGGCCAGCAGAGCCTGGTTGTACAGACTCGATGCCGACCGAACCAGCACCTTCCCTCTCCAGCGCTCGCTCGTCAAGGCTTCATAGGACGACAAGTCCTCCGGGTTTACGCGATCTTTGGCATACACAAGCACCCTGGAACGGGTGGAAATTCCCGTCCAATAGCCGTCCGGATCGCGCCATTCCGCAGGCACGCTCCGGTTCACGGCTTCGGACGCTATCGGTTGAAGCACCCCTCTTTGCTTCGCAAAATGAAGGATTCCGCCGTCGACGGAGACGAACAGATCCGCGGGCGTGTGTTCTCCCTCCCGTTCCATCCGCTCGATAAGCTCCTCCGCCGTTCCCTTGATCTCTTGAACATGAATGCCTGTCCGCCGCGTGAATTCCTGATAGATCGCGGTATCCACCTGATAATGCCTCGCCGTGAAGACGTTGACGATCTGCCGATTGCCCGCGAATTCCTTCTGCCCCTTGTCCGCGCAGGACATGCACACCGTTACGAGCAGGGCAGATACGGCCGCCAGCAGCGCTCCGCGGTTAACCTTTTGTTTCATTGGATCTCCCCTCCCGACGATCCTCATAAGCACGGCAGGCGAACGAGAACGTGACGGTCGTTCCTTCGAACTCCCGGCTTTGGATCGTCATATGGCCGTTGTAGCGCTCGATCAGCCGCTTGGCGATCGCCAAGCCGAGCCCCGTTCCCCCCTGCTTGCGGCTTCGCGCCTTGTCCACCCGGTAAAAACGGTCCGTCACGAACGGCAGGTCTTTCTCGGGAATGCCTGCTCCGTTGTCGGCAATCTCGAACACCGCGACGTCGTCGCGCACAGAAGCCGTAACTCGGATAGAAGAGCCGGGCTCGGAGTACTTAACCGCGTTGTCGAGCAGAATCATGGCCAACTGCTCCAGATGCCTTTCCGAAACGACGACCTCCCGATTCTCAAAGCCGGCCGTCCTCGTCTCGAACAGATACTGCGGATGCAGCTGCTCCCATTGCCCGACAACGTCGAGAATTACCCGATCCGCTCGCGGCGTCGCTTCATACGCAGCCCCCCCGTCCTTCTCCGCTCGGGTAAGCGTAAGCAAATCCTGAACGAGCGCTTTAAGCCGGGTGAGCTCTTGATAGGAAATGTTCAACGATTCCTCCAAAGTTTCGGGATCATGCTTGCCCCAGCTCAGCAGCAGGGACAAATGCCCGTCCATGATGGCAATCGGCGTACGCAATTCATGCGAAGCGTCCTCGACGAACTGGCTCTGCCGGGAAAAAGAGCGCTCGACTTGATCCATCATCTCGTTGAAAATTTTCATCAGGGTTGAAATCTCATCCTCTTTATCCGGGACGGCGATCCGTTCCTGCAGCCCATTGCGTTCGACGTTCCTCATCGTCCGAGCCATCAATTGAAGCGGCTTGAGCAGTTGCCGGGCGAGCCATCCGCCTGCCAAACCGCTCAGAACGACGGCCCCCAGTCCGGAAAAAAGGAACACCCGCAAAATCGCTTCCGTCAGCCTGTGGAACTGGTCTATGTTCTTCACGATTTCGACCGTACCCTTGAACGAATGAATCGTAATCGGACTCCTTATGACCAGCAAGGAGTGGCCTGCACGACGGGTAACGGCGATTTCGGTCTCCGATCTGCCTTCGGGAGCGATCCACTCTTCCGGAATGCCGTCGGAAACGGCGATGACTTTATTCCCTTGCTGGTCGACGATCCGAATCAGCTGACCGCTCCGGTTTTTCTTATCGAGATAGCTCCGATTCCGCAGCAGCTCGTCTTCGGTAAAGCCGGCTTCCTGTTCCAGCAGCCCGTTCAGAATCTCGTTCATGTTTTGCCGCGCCTGCTTCTTCTCCTGGGCCATCATCCATTTCTCGACATACACGTACTGCACGGTATTGTAGGCGATGAACAGCACGAAAATGAGGAAAGCCGACCATAAGGTCAACTTCCACTTAACCGGCATGCGCGACAACGTTCGCTTCCAGGCTCGGCTGATCATGATTTCATCGCGTAGCCGATGCCGCGCAAGGTTTGAATATAGCTGGGCTTGTCCGGATCGTCGATTTTATTGCGCAAATATCGGACGTACACATCGACGACATTCGTGTCCACCACCGCTTCGAAGCCCCACACCTTATTGAGGAGCGTCTCCCTGCTCATCGCGCGATTGGCGTTTTCCATCAGCGCGACCAACAGATCGAACTCCCGCTTGGTTAGCCCGATTTCGACCCCTCCCCGCTTGGCGACCCTCAAATCGACGTTGACGGACAGATCCCGGAAGGTCAGGGAGGCTTGCGAGGATTCCGGACCGTCCTCCTGTCTTCTTGAAATCACTCTCATCCGGGCTTTTAATTCTTCCATGGCAAAAGGCTTGGGCATATAGTCGTCGGCGCCGCAATCCAGTCCCGCTACGCGGTCCGAGATGCTGTCTCTGGCTGTCAGCATGATGACGGGCGTTTTTTTCAGCGCGCGAATTTTCCGGCATACCTCCAGCCCGTCCAGCTTCGGCAGCATCAAGTCGAGCAAAATAAAATCCCATCGCTCGCCAAGCGCAAGATGAAGCCCCGTCGCCCCGTCATAAGCTAAAACCACTTCGTTTCCTTCTCGCCGCAGCTCCATTTCGACGAACCGCGAAAGATGCGGCTCGTCTTCGATGAATAAAATCCGTTTCATTCCGTTCGATCCCTCTCCGCAAAGCTTCCGCCTCTTAGCTGTCGTTCTCCGCAAAGCTTCCGCGTCTATTAGCTGTGGAATTTAGTATAGCATATGGCATTCATATTGAGAATCATTATCAGAGAGCGGCCGGCGAACCGTTACTTTAAGGAGTCACGATAAGTGGGGTAGAAAGAAAAAACGGGCAGTTGCCCGTTATGGAATTCGACGAATGCGCCCGAGTCGTCCTACTCGCTGAAGATTGAAGGCCCGGTCCTTGACAACGTACTCAAGCCTAAGGAAAGGATGGCATCCCTTTCATACCGGAAATTTTATGTGCCCGGAATCCCGGGCATCCGAGAGCGATTCATCCGCTGGCGCTGAGCCTCGAACAGAAGCACGGTGGCCGCCATGGCGACGTTAAGGGATTCCGCGCGGCCGGTCATCGGAATAAGCACATTCTTATGTACGAATTGACGGACTGAAGCGGACAAGCCTGCCCCTTCGTTGCCGAAGACGAGCCACACGCTGCCGTCCGCAAAGTCGTGTTCATAGCAGGAGGACGCCGCCTGCAGACTCGTTCCTATGATAGCGGCGCCGCGCTCTGCCGCCTTCGGAAGCGCCTCTGCCAAATCCGCCTCCAGCACGGGAACGTGAAACAGCGCCCCCATCGTCGCCCGGATCGTCTTCGGATTGTAGAGGTCCGCCGTCCCCTTGCCCAGCACGACGGCCGTCGCCCCGCTGGCGGCGGCGCTTCTGACGATCGTGCCGACGTTGCCGGGATCCTGCACGCCGTCCAGCACCGCGACCAGCGCTCGCTCCGTCCCGTACAGCCGCTCGTCGTCCGGCGGCCGCTTGCGAGCGACGGCGAAGATCGGCTGCGGCGTCCCCGTCGCGCTGCACTTGGCGATAATTTCGGGCGATACCGGGATCCAGTCCGGCCGCTTCCCTTCGACGCCGTCGTCCAAATCATCCCGGAATTGCTCCAGCACGCCCGAGCCTTCGTCGAAGGCGATCGCCTCCACCGGCCAGCCCGCCTCCAGCGCCTCCTGGACGAGATGAATGCCCTCGAGCAGAAACTTTCCCTCGCGCTCCCTGTATTTCCGCTCCGACAGCCTGGCCCATTCCTTCACCCGGGGGTTGGCAACCGAGCTCAAGTAGGGCTCAAGGTTCCGCATAAGCCTGCTCCAGCTTCGTTAATCGATCGTTCTTGCCGACGATGACGAGAATGTCGTCGCGAATGAGCGGCTCGTCCGCACTCGGGGTAATGTTCATCTCTTCGTTGCGCTTGACCGCCAGCACGTTGCAGTTGTACTTCTGCCGAATGTCCAGCTGCTTGAGATTTTTGCCGACCATGGACGATGGAAGCTTCATCTCCACGATGCTGAAATCCGGGGAAAGCTCGATATGCTCCAGAATATTCGGGGAAATCAGATGGTGGGCGACCCGCAGCCCCATATCCCTCTCGGGGAAGACGACCTTGTCGGCGCCGATCTTGTGAAGCACCTTGCCGTGAAGCTCGTTCTGCGCCTTCACAATAATGCAGGGCACGCCGAGGTCCTTCAGAATGAGCGTCGTCAATATGCTCGATTGAATATCCTGTCCGATCGCGACGACGACGACGTCAAAGTTGCGGACGCCGAGCGAGCTCATCGCTTCCTCGTCGGTCGAATCCGCCGCAACGGCGTGCGTGACGGAATGCGCCACATCCTGCACGCGCTGGGCGTTGTCGTCGACGGCCAGCACCTCGTACCCCATCTCCGCCAAATATTTCGCCACGCTCGAGCCGAACCGGCCCATGCCGATAATGGCGAACTGTTTTTTACCGTGCGGCTTCTTGGCCAACGTCCGTACCTCCTTCGTACGCAATCCATGCGCTCATTATATCACACCCGTTCGCGGCATAAGCGCCGAGCCGCCGGGACACCCTATTCGGGAATCTGTTCCCTACAGGAGGTTAGTCTCGTGGAAATGGACCTCAGACAAGCGATCGTTCAACGCGTGCAAGGCAAGGAAGACAGCGAATTGACCGACATCATCGAGAGCTCGATCGGAGCGGAGGAGATGGCTTTGCCCGGCCTCGGCGTCCTGTTCGAGATTATCTGGAAGAACAGCACCGAAGCCGCCAGGAAAAAGATGGTGTCCGTCCTGCAGAAGCAGCTGCCGCCCCGGCACGCTTAACCGATGTCTCTGGCCGCGTACACGACCGTTCCGTCGACGATCGTATAGCGAACGACCGGGATGCCGCGAATCTTGGCCACGACGAGGACGTCCGCCCGCTTGCCGATCTCCAGCGAGCCGATCTCCGCAGCGCGGCCTAAAGCGATAGCCGGATTCCGGGAGGCCATATTCACCGCATGAGGCAGCGGGACGCCTTCCGCCTCCAGCCCGAAGATCGCATGAAGCAGCGACGCCGGGTGATAATCCGAGCAGAGCAGATCCGCCACGCCCACGCGAACGGCATCGCTTGCCTTCAGATTGCCGCCATGCGAGCCGCCGCGCACGATGTTGGGCGCGCCGACGCACACCCCCATCCCGCGCTCGAAAGCGAATCTGGCCGTCTCCAGGTTCAGCGGAAATTCGGATACCGTCGCCCCGAACTCGAGCGAACGGCGAACCGCCTCGACCGTATCGTCGTCGTGCGAAGCGACGGCGATGCCGGCTGCGCGCGCCTGCGCGGTCAGCGCTTTCAGCTTGTTCCAGTCGACCCGGCTTCGCCTCGTCTGCAGCTCCTCCACGATCGCCGCGACTTCGTCGGCGCTGACCCCCTGATTTTTCATTACATATCTCTCGAACGCGCCGGGCCGGTGATATTGTCCCTGTCCCGGAGCATGATCCATCAACGACAAATAATCGAGCAGCCCGTCGTCCAGCAGCCGCCGAGCCAGCTCGAATCCCGTCAGATGCGACACCTCGTAGCGGAGATGCACGCCATGGCGAATCATCGCCCTTTCCCTGCGCATGGACGCGATCAATTCGATCATCTCTCCGACGAGATGCTCTCCTCTCAGGCTTAAGCCTACGCCAAGCGACAAGGAATGCAGCATCGTCGTAATGCCGTGCCCGGCAAGCTTGCGCTCGAATTGAAGGAACGCCATCTCCATCGGGAACAGCGTGTTCGGTCGCGGCTCGACCTCCTTCTCGATCGCATCGCAGTGCAGATCGATCAGGCCGGGCAGCACCCAGCAGCCCTCCGCATCGAGGTCTTCGCCTCGCCCTCCGCTTCCTGCTCCGCCGATCCCGGAGATCGCTCCGTCCTCAATTGTCAAATCTCCAATGTCTACGCCATCCGGACGGACGACGCTTCCGCCCCGGATCGTATACCGTCTGCCCATCGCACATCCGTCCTCCTTTCCGGTGAAGTCCTTTACGGGGCAACCTCCAGAAACTGCAGCTCGGGCATTCTCTCCATCGCGGTGCGCATCGCGTACTCGTTCTCGAACAGTGCGACGTCCACATCGTTCTTGTCCTTCACGAGAACCGAATTGATGCGGAACTTCGCCGGATCCACCTTGCCCCCGACAACCCAGCGCGCGAACTGGAAAGGCGTGCGGAACAGCTGAATATCGACGCCGTACTCGTTTTTCATCCGGTACTCGAACACCTCGAACTGAAGCTGGCCGACGACGCCGAGATACGTGTCCTCGAACGTGCCTACCGAGCGGAAAACTTGCACCATGCCCTCTTCGGTTAATTGATCAAGCCCTTTCAAATACTGCTTCTGCTTCAGCGCATTTTTGATCGACACCTTCGAGAAAATTTCGGGAGAGAACGTCGGCAGTTCGTTGAACACGACGTCCCGGCCTTCGCTCAGGCTGTCCCCGATCCGGAAGATGCCGGGATCGAACAAGCCGATAATGTCGCCCGGGTATGCCGTCTCGACGATGTCGCGGTCCTGGGCGAGAAATTGCTGCGGCTGCGACAGCTTGATTTCCTTGCCGGCGCGCACGTGGCGAACGCTCATCCCCCGCTGGAATTTTCCCGAGCAAATTCGCAAGAACGCGATCCGGTCGCGATGCGCCGGATTCATATTCGCCTGAATCTTGAAAATGTAACCGGAGAACTTCTCTTCCTCCGGAGCGACCGCGCCTTCGGTCGTCTTGCGTTCGGTCGGCTTCGGCGCCAGCTCCAGGAAGTTCTCCAGGAACGTCTGAACCCCGAAGTTGTTGACGGCGCTGCCGAAAAACACAGGCGTCAGCTGGCCCGTGCGCACCTTCTCGTAATCGAACGAGTCTCCGGCGACGTCGAGCAGCTCGAGCTCCTGCGCCAGCTTGTCGGCCAAATACGCCCCAGCCATCTCCTGGATGACCGGATCGTGGTAGTCGGCGGTTTTGCGGACTTCGATCTCGCTGTGGTCCTTCCCTTGGAACAGCTCGACCTGGTTTTTCATCCGGTCGTATACGCCGCACAGCTCCCGGCCCATGCCGATCGGCCAGTTCATCGGCACCGAGCGGATGCCAAGCACGCGCTCGATTTCCTCGAGCAGCTCGAACGGATCCTGCCCTTCCCGGTCCAGCTTATTAATAAACGTGAAAATCGGAATGCCGCGCTTGCTGCATACCTGGAACAGCTTGATCGTCTGCGCCTCGACGCCTTTGGCGACGTCGATGAGCATGACTGCGCTGTCCGCCGCCGTCAGCGTCCGGTAAGTGTCCTCGCTGAAGTCCTGGTGACCCGGCGTATCCAGAATGTTCACTTGCTTGCCCTGATATTGGAATTGCATGACGGAAGATGTGACGGAAATTCCCCGCTGCTTCTCAATCTCCATCCAGTCGCTTGTCGCGTGGCGCGCCGCTTTGCGCGCCTTGACGGAACCGGCGATATGAATCGCTCCCCCGTACAGCAGCAGCTTTTCGGTCAACGTCGTCTTCCCCGCATCGGGGTGGGAAATAATCGCGAAAGTGCGGCGCTTCTCGACTTCCTGCCGCAATTCCTCGCTTGTCTTTTGGCTCATCCTCGGATAGTCCCTTCACGATAAAATAACAGCTTCCATTATAGCACAACGAAAACGCGCAAAGATATTGCCTTTGCGAACGCCGACATCCGCCATCAGGGATCGGTTCATGCGATGTCCCCCTACCCCCATTGTCCTTTAAGCTGCTCGATGCATTCCGTCACGGAAATCCGCGCAACCCGTTTAACGCCATTCTCGAAATACAGCTCGGACGAACCGGACAGAAGAGCGAACGCAGAGACGCCCATCTTGCGTACAAACAAGAGATCGCAGGGCTGGCCCGCGAGCTTCGGAAAATGCTCCCGCAGCGTCTCCAGCAGCCGTTCCCCTTCCTCCAGGCTCATCTCTCCCGACTGGAGCAGCTTATCGACGATAAATAAGTAAAGCAGCTTGTCGAATGAATAGACGTGTGCCCCGTCATCGTCTGCGGCAAAGCGCTGCAGCACAATGCTCGAAACAATGTTTCGCTTCTCTGCGTCGGACTTGCGCATTTCGTAGTCGGGCAGCGCCGGAGACAGCTTGTCGGCCAGCTCGTCGAGCGACAGGTCGTCCTTCATGCTCATAATTTTGTCGATGCGCGCCACAATGAGATCCCGGGGAAAAAACGTCTCTTGTCCCGTGAACGTAGACTTGCGGATGAACCATTCTTCGGGTATAAGCTGCTTGCGCTTCCACCGGTACAGCTGTCCGTAGGAGATTCCTTTCTCCTCCAGCAACTCCTTCTTCGATATCAAATCGCGTTCCATGATGACCCCTCCGCCTAAATCGTAACATAACACTGTTACGTTAAACAACAAAAAAACGGCCTTTTAGGTAGGCCGAGAAGTTTTCTCCGTTATCCTTATTCAATCGCCCAGCAAAAACGCGCGAGCGGGGGCCGCTTCGACGCCGCGCAGCTTAAGCGGCGCGATGACGAGCGAGTAGTTGCCCGGAGGCACGTCCTTCAGACGAAGCCCCTCCACGATAATGACGCCGCTTCGCATTAGCGTGCGATGCGTCGGAAATTCCGCCTGGGCGCGTTCGATGCCAAGCGCGTCCGTCGCCACCAGACCGACGCCGACGTCGGCCAAATATCGGGCTCCGTCCTCGCGCAAATACACGAAATCCGTCAAAAATTGCTCGCTGTACGAGCTGGACGTCTTCAGAAGGATGCGTTCGCCCTTCGCGATCGCGAACGGCACGAGATCCTCCTTCGTAATATGCTCCTTAACGCCGGTCAGATCCAGCACCCGAGCCGGACCGACGAGACGCTCCAGCGCGATCGTATCGATCGTCTCTCCCCCGGCGAGCATATGCAGAGGCGCATCCACATGCGTCCCCGTATGCAAGTTCATCGCCAGCAGGCTTTCATACGGAACGCCCTGCTCGTGATTTTGCACGTTCTCGATTCGGGGCTTCTTCGCCTGCTCGTTGTCCCATGACGGCATGCTCTCCGTAATCGTCATGCTGATATCGTAGATGGTAGGTATGGTCTTCTCCTCCCGCCGTTTACTTGCCGGTATTCGACACCCACACGACGTTGTCCTCGTCCTGTCCGTTCACCGGCCACCAGTGATAGCCGTCGTCGCCGAGCAGCCGTTCCGCCTTCTCCGGTCCCCAGGAGCCTGCCGGGTACAAATCGGGCTCGATCGCATATTCCTTCCACGCCGCCGCGATCGGGTCGATGATCTTCCAGGCGGCCGCGAGCTCGTCCCAACGGGTGAAGTACGTGCCTTCGCCCCGGGCAGCGTCGAACAGAAGCCGTTCGTATGCTTCCGGCGTATTGATGCCGACCTGGCAGCTCTGGCAGAACTCCATCGCGACCGGTTGAATCTTCATATCGTTGCCGGGCGTCTTGGCGTTGATCCGGAAGTAGATGCCCTCCATCGGGTTGACGCGGATGACGAGCAGATTCGGCTGCAGATTCTGCTTCCGGGCGAACAGGACGTTGCCCGGCACGTTCTTGAACTCGACGACGATCTCCGTCGATTTGACCGGAAGGCGCTTGCCCGTACGCACGTAGAACGGAATGCCCGCCCAGCGGAAATTCTCGACGAACAGCTTGGCCGCGAAGAACGTCTCGGTCACCGATTCGGAGTCGACGTTATCCTCTTCCCGATAGCCCTTGAGCGCTTTGCCCTTAAGCGAGCCGCTCGAGTATTGACCGCGCACGATGTTGGCGCGAACCTCCTCCTCGGCGGCGTATCTTCTGACCGAACGAAGCACCTTCACCTTCTCGTCCCGAATGCTCTCCGGGTCGAGGCGGGCGGGGGGCTCCATCGCGATCATCGTCAGCATCTGCAGCATATGGTTCTGCACCATGTCCCGGAGCGCTCCGGACTTGTTGTAATACGCCCCGCGATCTTCGACTCCGACCGTCTCCGAGAGCGTGATCTGTACGTTGGCGATATGGTTTTTGTTCCATAGAGGCTCGAAGAAAGCGTTGGCGAACCGGATCACCTCGATGTTCTGCACCATTTCCTTGCCCAGATAGTGGTCGATCCGGAACACTTCCTCCTCCCGGAACGCCTGACGAATCTCTTCGTTCAGCTTCTCCGCGGAAGGGTAGTCGTAGCCGAACGGCTTCTCGATGACCAGCCTGTGCCAGCCGGCGCTCTCCAGCATGCCGCCGTCGCGCAGATTGCGCGAGACGCTGCCGAACAGCTCCGGCGCAAGCGCCAGATAGAACAGCCGATTGCCGGGAATGCCGTAGTCGGCTTCAAGCTGCTCCGTATGCTCCTTCAATTGCTTAAAGGCGTCGACGTTCCCGGTATCGAGCGACATGTATGTAAAATGATCGGCAAAAGCGCTCCAAACCTCGTTCTCCTCGGGCTTGTAACGGCAGAACTCGCCGATGGACGAGAAGACGTCGTCCCGGAACTGCTCGTTCGTCCGCGGCCTGCGAGCCAGGCCGACGACGGCGAATTTCTCTCCGAGCTTGCCTTCGCGGTACAAGCTGTATAAAGCCGGGAACAGTTTGCGGCGGGCCAGATCGCCCGTAGCCCCGAAAATGAAATAGACCGCTGCGGGAGCGGAAATCGTATCGTTTTTGTTGTCCGTCATGATCCTCATCTTTCTTATTGGCAGGATTGGATGAGCTGATTTTTGTCAAATCTCATGAATTGTAGTGTAGCACAATTAATGGAACAACGCTATGTTTTTACTGTCTTTTCCACACCGCATAGGTGATCGCCCGTACACGTTTGTCACGATGGGAATACAATGCATCAAAATCGACGACCCAGGAGGTTGGCATGCATGCTGGAAGATGATGATTCCGTAGACGAATACTCTCTCAGGCCGCTATTCGGCCGCGCGGTTTGCGTCGTCACTTACGACGGGGCCCGCCATACGGGGGTTTTGACCTCGTGCGGTGCTTCGACGCTCGTTCTTAACGGGGAGAGAACGAACCGCCCCGTCACACGGAGACGCAAATCGAAGCCGCAAGCCGAAATCAGCGCCTCGGAGCAGGAAGGGCCGGGCTATTCGGAGCCGGCCTATTGGGGAAGGTTGGAGCTGGAACCGCCGATGGCCGTCAGCTCGGCCAAATCGGTCATTTCCTTGGCGCGGGTGAAGGCCGTCTGGCCGATCTAGTCCGCCAACCCGTTGCGGTGAGCATAGATCGCCGCCTGCGTGCGATCCTCCACGCCCAGTTTGCCGAATAAGTTCGTAAGATGATATTTGACGGTCTTGATGCCGATGAACAGATCGTCGGCAATCTCCTGATTCGACTTGCCGAGCGCGATCAGCTTCAGCACTTCCATCTCCCGCTCGGTCAGATCCTCGTGAGGCTGCGCCGCCGTCTGCTGCGGACGGCGGAAGCGATTCATCATCTTGGAAGCGACCTGGGATTCGAGCACCGACTGGCCGCGCGCCGCCGCGCGAATCGCGTCCGCGATTTCGGAGGCGCGCGAAGTTTTGAGCAGATAGCTGAACGCGCCGGCCTCGATCACGGGATACATCTTCTCGTCGTCCAGGAAGCTGGTCAGTACGATGACCCGGCAATCCGGCATCTCTTCCATAATCCGGCGCGTCGTCTCGATGCCGTCCATGCCTTCCATCACGAGATCCATCAGCACGACGTCGGGAGAATATTCCCGCGCGAGCCGCAGCCCGTCCATTCCGTTGCCGGCCTCGCCGACGACTTCGATCCCTTCTTCCGTTCCGAGCACGGCCGCCAGGCCGATTCTGACCATCTCATGGTCGTCCACCAACAACACACGCACCAACGACTGTTCCGCCGCCATCCGAATCAACCGCCTTCCGCCATCAACGGCACTCTAATTTCGATTCTCGTTCCTTTGCCCGGGGCGCTCGTAATATTCAGGGAGCCTCCGAGCTCGTTCACTCGCTCTTCCATATTCGTCATCCCGTAGGATGCCTGCTTCTTCACCTGAGTGTCGAAGCCGATACCGTTGTCCCGAATGCCCAGTCGGACGGCTTCCTCCCGACGCTGCAGGACGATGTCCATTTTGGTCGCTTTGGAATGCCGCAGCGTGTTGGACAACGCCTCCTGGACGATGCGGAACAGATGATTCTCCACGCCCTTGTTCAGCGGCAAGTCCTGCTCGATATCGATGGAGATGTCGACCGGCACCTTCGCTTTCATCTCTTCCACCAGCTCCGGAATCGCCTGCGCCAGACGCTTGCCTTCCAGATGGACGGGCCTCAGGTGCAGCAGCAGCGCTCTCATCTCGGACTGCGCCGCGGAAGCCATCTCCTCGATCAGCTCCACCTGCCGCCGCGCCCGCTCGAAATCGTGGTCCATCGTCCGCCCGACCGCGGTCGCCGTCATCGAGATCGCAAACAGCTGCTGGCTGACCGCGTCGTGAAGCTCGCGAGCCAGGCGCTGTCGTTCCTCGACCACCGCGCTCATGCGGGCCTGGGCGGCCAGCTCCGCGTTGTTGGTGGACAACCGCTGCAGAGAGGAGACCTGCTCCTCCCACTTCCTGCCCAGCTTGACGAGATGCTCTCCGAGCCGCCCGATCTCGTCCTTGCCCAGATCGGGCGGCGGCGGGGACGGGTTCCCTTTCTCGAGCGTGACCATCGACTCCCGGAGCGCCTCCAGCCGACGGCGGATCGGGTAACTTCTCCAGAAACCGAAAACCGCCCCGGCGACGGTCAGCACTCCGATCGCGGTGAACGAGAAATAAATCGCTTTGTTCACCGACGGGAACGAACCGTCCACTCCGTAGCGGATCAGCAAATAGACGACAAGAGCGCCCACGCCCAAGGAGTACAGCACGGCCTCGCCCATGTGGCGCCATACCATGTTCGTGACCTTACGAGACTCCATGCGACTCCTCCTCATAACGACATTATACCGTACGTATTTTGATATCTCCTACGAGATAGAAAAGCTGAAGTTTCAGCTTCTGTTCGCATAGGTCGTAGTTCGGCGACTTCCAGGACAGACGCTGAATCATGCCGCCTTCCCGGGTTTTCCGAAAGGAAACTTGCCCGATGAGCACTGACGCGTCCACCTGAAGACCGTAATCCTCCGGAACGATCAGATCCAGATCGCCGACGATGCCCTGCAGGACGATCGTGGTCTCCCTGTCCTCGGGAACGGCCAGCGACATGTCCATATGGATTTCCCCAAGCGCGTGCCAGAGGCTCATCGAGTGAAGCGCCCAGGATTGTTCGTCCAGTCTCATGTTCACGAACAGACGATGCTGGCTGACATTCGTCCCGAATTCCGGAGGCCGCGCGCGAAAATAGTAAATGCCCAGGGACACGAGCACAACGACGACGAAAAGCGCGAATTGCGTGACGATCAGTACGAGCGTGCTGATCGCGATGACGACAACCGACACCTTCGATCGATCGATCCGGTACCGATGAATGCCGAGCAGCAAAAGCAAAATCGCGTTAACCGTCGTGTAACCCGCCATGGCGCCAAGTGCGAGGTAAATGCCGGCTGCTATGAACACGATCGCGTTATTGGATCTTCTCATGTCGGGTCACACCTCCTCCAGCCATATCCGTCTCCCAGTCGCAGGGAAAGCCATAACGGCGCTAGGTCCGTTATGGCTTGCCTTATGGCCAGACATCACTATCCGACATCATAGCATATCTTACGCCAAGCGAGAATGCTTGCGGCTTACTCTTTGTCCAGATTCGGCTGCGGTTGAACGCGGCTTCTGAGCGCTTCCAGCTCCTGCTCGACGCGGAACTCCTTCTCCGGATCGATGCGGCTCGGCGTTACGCCGTAAGAAACGCCGGGCAATCTGGCCACTTCGGCCTCCGCTTCCATCTGCAGAATTTTTTCCTCCATCCGGTGGAAGCCGCGGGAAGCCGCCCCGCTCTCGATCGTGTGCAGAGAACTGACTTGGGCCATTTGCTTGCGGGCTTTCGCCATTTGGGAACGGGCGACGAGCTCGTTGCGCTTGTTGCGGAGCTTGTAGTATTCTTCCTTCATCTCGTGAAGCTGGGCCGTCAGTTCGGACACCTGTGCGCTGGCTTGCCCGTGAAGCTCGGCCAGGCTGGAAGCCTGCTGGCTGTACTGCACTTTCTCCTCGAGCAGCTTGCGGGCAAGCGTCTCGTTGCCGGAGCGCAGAGCGTGCTCCGCTTGACCTTCGCGATCGACGCCCAGTCTGACCAGTTCCTCCAGGCGCTGCTTCATCCGGCGCTCGGATGCCATTTGCTTGGCTACCGTAACTTCGGCGTCGTGAATCTCGATTTCCATATCGCGCAAATATTGATTCAGCATCACGATCGGATCCTCAAGCTTGTCAAGCCAATCATGTACGGACGCCTTCGTCAGATCTTTAATTCTTTGAAATACTCCCATTGTGTTATTCTCCTTTCGATTGCTTCTCGAATTTTGATATTCTGGCTTTCAGTTCTTCAATCTCTTTTTGCAAAGATTTCTTCTCGATATCTTCCATCATCGCGTCCAGCCCATGGGACGAGCGGCCGGAGTTCGGCGGAGCCGACTCGGCAGGTCCCGGGCGGGAAGCGGTCGAAGAGGAATAGCCGGCGTAGCCGGAAGCGTTCGGGTTCCAGCTCGAGCCGTGGCCTGGGCCGTGATGAGGGCCTGGGCCGTTGGAATAGCCGTAATAGGACGAGTCATGTCCACGGTATCCCGGATCGTAAGGACCCGGACCGAAGCCGCCGTGGTAGGGCTCTCTCGGAATTACGAATCCTGCGATGATGTAGACGAGGACAACGGAACCCGCGGAGAATACGGCGACGACGATTAGCAGAATACGCAGCAGCGTCGCATCGACGCCCAGGAAGTCCGCCAATCCTCCGCACACCCCGAATAGCTTGCGGTCCCGGGTGGAACGGTAAAGTTTGCGCATTTCCGTTTAACCTCCTTGTTGCAGTTTGCGTTTCAGTTCCTCGAGCTCTCTCTCGATCGTATTTTTCACGACCTCTCCCGCGTGCAGCAGCGTTTCCTGGCCCATCCGGCGCAGGTCGCGAAGGCTTCGGGTCTCGAGCTCGATGTCGGTCAGGCGGTCGTCGATTTTGCGGAACATCTGCGACGTATCCGCGCTGCCCGGAGAGAACCTGTCGTTAAGCCTTTGCTGAAGCCGAAGCGACTCCATTCTCGCAACGTAAAACTGACGGCGATCGTACACCGCGCGGTACTCGCTGCGCAGCTCCTGGAGCAGCAGCTCCAGATCGTTCAGCTCGCTCCGGCTTTGCTCGTAGAGCTGGCGGTAACGCTGAGCGCTTTCCTCATGGATGACTTTATCTTGAAGGGCCAGCTTCGCCACGTTCTCCTCGCCCGCCTTCAAGGCGGTTACCGCTTGCTCCTCGCGCTTGGCCGCCCACTGCTCGGCGTCTTTCCATTGGCGGTATAAACTGTCCGTATGCGCGGCATACTGACGCTGCAGCCCTTCGCTTTGGGTAATTTCCTGATGCGTCGACCATAGAAACTGATCGATGACGCGGACCGGATCTTCCGATTTTTCCAGCCGATCGTTTAACGTTGCCATCGTAATGTCGCGCACCCTTTTGATGACGGTCATTCCTTTTTCCCTCCTCATTCCTGATTGCGGCAGCTATTCGATATAAATAAGGTTAGAATCTCGTTGCGCGATTGTTGCGTCCCAGCATCGATACTCCGAATACAATCAGCCCGATCGCCGCAATCCATACGAACAGAAAGCTCATCTTGCCTAACAGGACGAAGCCTCCGACGACTGCGATAACGCCTCCCAGCAGCTTGTTCCCGTTGTTCCATACGGCGACGCCCAGCAGGATCAACAGAATCGGAACCAGAATTCCGAACAGCCATCCCAATCCGAAGCCCAGTTTGCCGAGGATGATCAATCCTCCCAATGCGATCAACAGGAGCGCCAATCCATTTCCTCTTTTCAAATCGCTTCACCTCTTTTCTGCAGCTCGTTTACCTCATGACCTTATTGTAAACCTCTCGGCAGTTAGGCATAACGGACCCGCGTACGTTTTTGATCCTAGACTGTGGTCGAGGGCGGCAACGGTCTTGCGGTCATGCCCGATCGGCCTATGGTGCCGCCAATGGCAACAATTGTGGGTTTCCTTCCCCGATCTTCCTATGGTAGCGTTTTAATATCAGCTTATAGGGGGATCACAGCATGAAAAAGCAAGTCGCCGCCCTGTGCGCGGCAGCGCTGCTGGCCGGAGGCGGAATCGGCGCCGTTCCGCACCAGGCTTCAGCAGCATCTCAAAGCGAATTCGCGGGGAGCGGCTCTTCGCCGACAAGCCTGTCCGTTCGATCTAATGAAGTTGTCGGCGCCAGCAGTGCGAGGAACAACGGGAGCTCGAACGCAGAGTTGATCGAGAAGGTGATCGAGGAAGGCATGACCTATATCGGAACGCCGTACTTGTTCGGTTCGAACCGCAGCACGACGGAGACGTTCGACTGCTCCGACTTCGTTCGCTGGATCTACAAGGAGCAGACGGATCTCGTGCTTCCTCCCGACTCCCGCCAGCAGGGAGCGTTCGTGAAACGGCTCGGCACCGACACCTCCGACTGGCGCAGTCTGAAGCGCGGCGACCTGATGTTCTTCATGGACTACAAAGGGTCGACGGCAGCCGCTTATCGAGGCGTCGACCGGACGTCCGAACGGATCACTCACGTCGCTCTCTACTTAGGCAACGGAAAAATACTGCATACTTACTCCAACGCCAGCGGCGGCGTGCACGTCGAATCGTTCGCAGGCTCGCAATGGGAGCACCGCTTCCTGTTCGGGGGCAGCGTGCTGACGGAACAATAACGGAACCGCAACGAGCTGTCCCACGATTCCTCTTCGGATGATCAGGGACAGCTCGCTGCGGTTCCGGCGCGGTCGGCGGGGCTGGTGGGGCTGGAGGGGCTGGTGGGGCTGGAGCAATGTTGTCAGGTTAAGCAAACGGTCAACAAGCGGCCTTGCAGGAATCGTCCCAGTTGCCGGCGGAGCCCCGACAGTCATCGCGAACAAAGGCCAACTCGTGCCAATCCACGCCAACCTATGCCAGCTCGCGCCAACCACCACGTCAACCCACGCCAGTCCAGACCAACCTACGCACTCCGCTAACCCCCGCCAGTCCAGGCCAACCTACGCACTCCGCTAACCCCCGCCAGTCCAGGCCAACACACGCCAACCCCGCGAGCCCCCGCCAGCCCACTAACGTAACGGTTGCCAGCGCCGCTAATTGTGCCATTTTCGCAGTACGGAGGTTGTAACGGTTGCGGCAGCGGCTATTTCAGCCGAAAACGCCCGTTTCGCTCGATAACCCCAAAATAAGCGCGGTGGCAACCGTTAGCTTTTCCTTTTTCGGGAAAACGATCGATTAAGCGCCACTGCAACCGTTAGACGTTGCCGGCCGGTTGCGCGCCTTCGATCGCATACGATCGGTCGCATCCCATCGACCGTATGCCGTCGATCGCATACGACAACGGCTTAACCTGACAACATTGACGGGAGGGGAGGGGACAATGTTGTCAGGTTAGTAGAAATTGGTATAGTAGAGGTAAACGATAGAAACGGACGAACTGGTCAGGGCGTATTAAGAGGACGGCGATTTCAAAATCTACCTCGGATTTCGGCTGCTGGCCATGGACGGAAGTGTCATCGAGTTGCCGAACACCAAAGAAACACAGAAGGAATACGGGTACACGACGACATACAAAGTCGGGTTTCGGATTGCCAGGGCGCTTTCTTCCCGTCTGTACGACGTGGAAAACAAACTGGCGATCAGCACCTGCCTGAGCCGCTATGATGATAATGAACGCGATCTGGCTAAACAGGAATATCGAGCACATGCTCCAATTGGGGACCGGACCGGTGCGTAATTTGATCCTGTTCGATCGCGGCTATCCGTCCGCGGACTTTATGCTGTATTTACAAGAAAAGGGCATCTCTTACCTGATGCGGGCCCAAGGATCGTTTTACAAAGAAATTATAAACACGACGAAATAACCCCGTATGGTCGCCCGCCTCGCGCTTGCGATCCGGCTCCGGCTGCAAATGCGGTCTCATCACCGTTAGCCCCACTCCGAGTGCGCCCTTCTCACTGATAGGCCCACTTCGAGAAGACGGCCGCCTGTCCCCTGTCGTTTCCCTGCTCGTCCACGACGCTCCATAGCAGCACGTTGCGGATTTCGAACCTTCTGCCGCTGCTGGAGACGCGAACGCCGTAGTAACCGTCCGAATACCCCTTCTCTCTGGCGTCCGCCAACAGCTTTTCCCGTGCGGAGCGCTCCTCTGCCTCTGCGGTCAGGCGCGAAGGCGTCCGCGTGAACTGCTCCCAGGTCATCTCCCACAGCTTCAGCGCCGCCTCGTTGCCGTAGTTCAGCACCGGGTCGGCCTCCGTCCCGTGAGAAAGCAGGACGAACGGCGCCTGGAACAGAGCGGCGGCCGTCTCTTCTCTCGCCGGGACAGGCGCCAGCAAATGTCGACCCGTCGCCCGGCGGAAGCTATCCAGCAGCAGCCGACTGTGTGCTTTGATATCGGGACTGGAATAAAACGGCATGTTCATATCGACTCACTCCACTCTGTTTCACGGTGCGACGGGCTCTGTCCCGTCGCCTTTCCTCTATTATAGCAGCTTTCTTCCCGGAATCTTCTGTGCCGGCTGAGGCTGGATAGAGACGGAGCGGTTAACACCGGAGCGAGGCACGGGAGCGAGGCACCGATCGAAGCGCAGAGAGAGAAGCCCGCTCCCCCGGCCAACCTTTCCTCGCCGACACGACAACAGCATGCCGACCGCGACAATAGCGCGGCGACATGCTGTTCGATCCGGGTCCCCTATGCAATGACGTCGAGACCCGGCGGCGAGCGCCGAGCGGAAGCGCTCTCCCGGGAGCGTTCCGACGCCGTCCGACTCTTCACTCTCCGGAGGCGAGGAGAACCTCGAACTGCGCGGCCTCGATCCAGGCGCCCCGTTCGAAGTCCCGGCCTCTCACCCGCACGCGATCCGGGTATACCTCGACATAATAGCCTTGGCTGCCGTCCTTATGCTCGTCTTCATCCGTCCACAGGTAGCCGACGGACGCCGAGTTGAACATCGGCGGCAGACCGTCTTCTCCGTCGTAGAAGGTGCCTTCCGCTTCCAGCTCCCAATGGGTATGCCCGGTGAACACGATCGCGCGAGGATGGCGGGCCAGCAACCGGCGCAGCTGCTCGTCCTGCTCGACGCCGTACCATCGCTGCGATTCCCGGGAGCCGGCGACCGTATTTTTGAGCGGCTGATGCAGGAAGACGAACGCCGGCCGTCCGGAGGCGGTCTCCTCGACCAGTTGGGCGTCCAGCCATGCCAGCTGCTCCTCCGACAGCGAACAGAACAGCTCCAGCCCTTTCTCCGTCCCTAGAAAAAGAAACAGATATCCCTCTATCCGGTGAGCGTGATATGGCCCCGGCATGCCCGTCGCTTCCAGAAAGCGGCCAAGCTTCGTCTCCCAATCTTCCGGGCCGCTGCCGCGCTCTCCCGGCTCTAGCCGCATCTCGGACAAGCGCTCCCCATACTGCTCCCATAGCCGCTGAAGCTCCTCGCGTTCCCCGGAAGCGGTCGCATCGGAAAACTTCGGGACACCGCCGCCTTCCGCCCGTTCGGCCAGGAAGGCGCTCAGTCTCGCCTCCCAATTCGTTAAGGCCATATCGTGATTCCCCGTCGCGAACCGCGCCCTCGGCAGCCGCTCCCCGTATGAACGCCAGATCCGCGCCAGCTCCTCGTACTCCTCGGGAAAGCCGTGGTCGGTCACGTCGCCGACGTGCATAATGCCGCAGCTGTCCTCCGCATTCTCGGAGATGTCCAGCAGCGCGCGTTCCAGATTGCGATTGTGAACGTGCTGCGGATCGGCCGTCACGTGCGTGTCCGTAATGACCTGGAAGCTCAGAAGCGGACGCGCGGGCCCTCCTTCGATCCTGTCTGCTCTCATCTTCGTCCCCGTACCTCCTCTGCTTGTTTCCGCCGTATTTTCCCCGCTAATGTCCCCGATGGCTGGCGCTCAAGCCGATCACCCCGATGACGATCACCCCGATCCATACGACCGAGGCGGACGACAGCCGTTCCTCGAAAATGAAAAAGCCTGCCAATGCGACCAGGACGATCCCGACTCCCGACCAGATCGCGTAGACGACGCTGACCTCCATATAGCCGAGAGCGAAGTTGAGAGACGTAAAGCTGACGCCGTAGAAGACGAACAACAGCACGGAGGGGACGACTCGGGAAAAACTCTCCGACAGCTTCATGGACACGGTGCCGAACAGCTCCATGATGATCGCCAATCCAAGAAACAGCCACCCCATGCGGTTTTCCTCCTTTATTCCTTCTCCTCAATAGACAGTTCCAGATAGGAAGAGACGACGGCATCCGCCTCCGTAAGCTCGGCAGCGCCGGCAGCTCCCGGTTCGGCGATGCCGACTGCGACGGCCGCTCCCGCCGATCTGGCCATCTTCATATCCCCGTTCGTATCGCCGATCACGGCCGCTTCGCCGCACGACACGTTCAACTCCCGGCAAGCCAGCTCGACCATGTCGGAATACGGCTTGCCCCTCTCCACCCGATCCGCGCCGATGCATGCGGTGAAATAGTGGCGAATGCCTAGCCACTCCAGCTGCCGGGCGGCCGAGGCCGTCTCGTCCGCGGTCACGACAGCGAGAGAAAGCCCCGCGCTGCGGCAGCGCTCCAAGAAATCGAGCGCATGGGGAAGCGCACGAACCGGGCGGGTCTCCTCCAGACTCTCGTCGGCGCTGCGGCGGCATTCGTCGGCCAGCACCTTCGCCTCCGCCCAGGACAGTCCAAGCCGGTAGCCGTGCCAGGCGAGAATAGTCTGAAGATCGCCAACGGTTCCCATGGCGAGCGGACCTCTCCGATCGTAATCGGCGATCCTTCCGTCGACATCCGCCAGCGCTCCCCACCAAGCAAGCGAATCCCTCGGCAGCGTCGGCAGCTCCCGGCTGCGAAGCCCGGCGGAAAACCGGGCGAGCATCTGCTCGCTCCAGTGTCCCCAGGTGTAGATAAAATCGAGCAGCGTTCCGTCCTTATCGAACAGGATCGCCCGTACCGGATAACGGACGCCGTCCACGATCAACCGAGACATCGTCGTCCTCCTACTTCAGCTTGTCCAGCTCGCGCTGGGCTGTCTCCTGCGCTTCCTTAAGCGCTTCGGCGGCCGGAATGTTGCTGATCTGCACCTTGTCCGCCGCAATCTTGAGCGCGTCGTTGATCTTCCCGCCGGTCGGGTCCTGGAAAGGCTCGGAGGCGTGCGCCGCCTGCTTAAGCGGTATCGTGCTCTGAGGATTGCGGCTGCTGAATTCGACGAAGGCCGGATCCTCGAGCGCAGATTGCCGAACCGCGATATAGCCGGTATTCATCGACCAGAAGGCGGTGTTCTCCGGACTCATGAAGAAGCTGAACCATTTGAATGCGGCCTGCTGCTGTTCGGGGCTCGCCTTCGCCGGAATGCCGGCTTGTATCGCGCTGGCGACCGGCTTGCCCGGTCCCATGCCTTCCCAGCCCGGCTGCTCCATCGCCGCAATCTTCGTAAAGTCGAGGTCGCCCTGATCGCCGCTCGATCCGGTGTAGCCGGCGGCATTGCCCTTCATGACGTCGTCGATCGTCTTGTACCAGTACTCCCAGCCTTGACCGCCGTAATGAATGCGCATAATTTGATCTTCATGAATCCACTTGCGGAACTGCTCCCACGTGTCGATCCATTCCGGCGAATCGATCGTCACCGTCTTGCCGTCATCGCTCAGAATGCTGCCGCCTCTGCTCAGCGTCGCATCGATCATATTGTCCGCGCCCCACATCGGCTCCCAGCCGTAGAACGTCGTTTTGCCGCCGGATTTGACGGTCATCTTGGCCGCAGCCTCTCCCAGCGCCTCCCAGGTCGTCAAATCCTCGGCCTTGATTCCGTTTTTCTCCAGCACTTCCTTGCTGTAATACATCACCTGCGTCGTTCCGTACATCGGCAGGAAATACTGCTTCCCGTCCACCTTCCCTTGCTCCAGGAAAGTCGGAATGACGTCGGACGCGTTGAAATCCGGCGAGCTCGCGATCAGATCGTCAAGCGGCGCATAGTAGCCTTTGCGCGCCCATTCGATATTCGAAGACAGCACCGCAGCGGGAACGTCGCCGGACGCGATGGCCGCCTGCAGCTTCTTGCCCGTCTCGGAATAGTCCGCCTGAACGACCGGCTTGACGATGACTTCCTGCTGCGAGGCGTTGAACTTGTCGATCAGCGTCTGCATATTCTCGCCAAGCTTGCCGCCCAATCCGTACCAGAACTCGATCGTTACGGGCGCCTGCGCCGCCGGCGTCTCCGACGGAGCGGCCGGGGATGACGCGCCGGCAGCGGACGGCTGACCTTCCGGGCTGGACGAAGCCCCTTCGTTCCCGCCGTTTCCGGTCGACCCGCAAGCAGACGTCAGCAGCAGCGATCCCAACAGCAAACCGGCAAATCCTTTTTTCGTATTCAGCATGTGTATTCCCTCCGCATTTTTTTGATGAACCGTTGACTCTCAACCCTTTTCAGTTGACCTTCGACAGATGACTTCTACCCTTTGCTTGCGCCTGCGGCCAAGTCGACGCTCCGCATTATCGTTCTCTGCCCGATCAGGAAGAGCGCCAGCAGCGGCGCGATTGTGAACGCGCTGGCGGCCATGATAAGCGGCCACTTCAGCCCGTATGCACCCCCTTCCACGAAGAAGCTTCTCAGTCCGGCGGACACCAGCTGCAGGTCGGGATCCTTGGTGATCAGCATCGGCCAGAAGTAGTTGTTGTACTGCTCGATAAAGGCGATGAGAGCCAGCACGGCGAAGGAAGAGCGCGTCAGCGGGACGATAATCGTCCACAGGATGCGCAGATGCGATGCGCCGTCGATTTTGCCGGCTTCCACCAGCTCGTGGGACACTTGCAGGAACGCTTGCCGAATCAGGAAAATCGAGAACACGCTCACGCTGTTCGACACGATCAGACCGGCGTACGTGTTCAGCAGCTCCAGCTTGCCGAGAATAACGTAGCCGGGCAGATAGACCGCCGTGGCCGGCACCATGTAGCCGACGAGCACAAGCGCCGTCAAGGCTCCCTTCAGACGAAACCTCATATGGGTCAAAGCGTAAGCCATCATCCCGGAATTCAAAATCTGCAGGACGACGATCGTCCCGGCCACGAACACGCTGTTGAACATGTAGCGGGCGAACGGAGCGGCTTGCCAGGCCTCGGCAAAATGACTCCACATCGCATCTTGCGGCCAGAAGGTTGGCGGGAAACGCCAAATCTCGTCGTTCGTTTTTAATGCGCTTGTGGCCATCCAGTAGAACGGGAACGCCATCGCGGCGGCGGCGGCCGCCAACAGCAGATGACGGGCGACGGCGACAAGCCGGTTGCGGGCTCGCATAGTTTCTTCTCCTTTCGCGGCGAAGCGGGCTTGCTTCCCGGCCGCCGATTCCACGATTGCAGATCAGGAATAGTGAACGGTCCGCCTTCCGACGAAGAACGATACGAGGGACAGCAGAACGCAGCATACGATGAGCGCGATCGCCACCGAAGAGGCTTCCCCGATCCGGAAAGCGTCGAAGGCCGATTGATAATAGAGATACAGCAGCGTTCGCGTCGAACCGGCCGGTCCGCCCTGCGTCAGCACGTTAATCTGGTCGTAGGCCTGCATAGCCTGGACGAGCTGAACGATAACGAGAAAAAACGTCGTCGGCGAGATCAGCGGAAGAGTGACGCTGACCAGCTTGCGCAGCCCTCCCGCGCCGTCAAGCTCGGCCGCCTCCAGCAGATCGGACGGAATGCTGCGAAGGGCGACGAGGTAAAAAATCATGCACCAGCCCGCCGACTTCCAGACCGTAACGATCAGAACGCCGACCAGCGCCCAGTTCGGGTCGTGCAGCCAACGAAGGCCGTCCAGGCCGATCGCCCTCAGAACGCTGTTCGCAAGACCGACCTCCGGCTCGTAGATCCAGGACCATACGATGGATACGGCTACGGTAGGCGTCACCCACGGGGAAAACATCAGCATCCGATACAAGACGCCCGCTCTCATCCGGCGATTAAACAGCAGGGCGAGCGACAGGCCGATGACGATGACCGGAACGACGCTGCCGAGACAGAACAGAGCGGTAACCCGCAGCGCCTGGTAGAACGCCGGATTCCCGAACAGATCGCGATAGTTGTCCAAGCCGACGAACTGCTTGTCCGGACTCATGAAATCCCACTCCATAAAGCTCAAATAAATCACATAGCCTAGAGGAATGAACCAGAACAACGTGAGCGGAACCATCGCGGGAAGCGTGAACAGCAGCGCCTTGAGCTCTCCGGCAAGGCGGGAACGTTTCATGTTTACCTCCTTCACAACCGTTCAATAACGATTGAATATTTGGTATAATCGACGTATATGAATGGTGTTTCCTAACATCGTTCAAGAATTATTGTACGTTCATTCGAAAGAAGAAGGGTTATTTCCGCATGAAGCGAGGATGAATTTTATGTAAAATTTCGACTGGCGCCGCGTATCGCGGAGACGAGAAGGAGCGGATATATAATGAAGAAAGCCACTTCGGGGAAAATGAAGGAGCCGACCTGCGTGCGCGAGGAGGTTCGGTTAAAGGTGATTGACGCTATTGCGCAGACGATGGATCTGTACGGGGTGAACTATACGTTCGGACAGCTGTACGGCGTCATGTTTTTCGAGGATCGTCCGATGACGCTGGAGGAAATGCGAACGAGCATGAATATGAGCAAAAGCAATATGAGCTACGCCGTCCGGTCGCTGGTCGAGTCGAAAATGGTAACGAAGCTGGACGAGAAAGTGGAACGGAAGGATCTGTACGCCGCCGAAACGGACTTCTTCAAAGCGTTTCAGGCGTTCTTCGCGACCAGGCTGCAGCGGGAGATCGACGTGATGCGAGAGGCGGTCGAGGCCGCCATACCGAAGCTGGCGGAAAGCATTCTCGAGGAGGAAACGCCAGAGGAGGAGAGACGTCTGGCCCTGAGCGACCTGCATAAGCTGAAGCACTCCGTCAGCTATTACGAATGGCTGCAGCGCTTCGTCGAAAGACTCCGGGACGGAGAGTTCTTCGAAGCCCCTCCGCGGAACGGGACGGGCGGGCCTGGCTGATCCTGGAGCATGTCCGCCCGCATGCTCTCCTTCCTTAAGCTTGGCCGCTTCTCCCCTGCCTTTCTCCGAATTCCCGTTGCTTATGGGGGGATCATATGTTATCAATAGGGCATACGCATCCTATTCGCAAGGGAGAATCGCCATGGCCTCTTCGACGTTTATGCTGGAAGGCAAGCTGTACTGGACGCCCGAATTCCCGATCGCGGCGACGCGAGAGCGGGAACGCTTCTCGCTGCCGATCCACATTCACGATTTCGTGGAAATTCAGTTCGTCGCCGAGGGAAAGGGCTTTCATTATATTGGGAACGAGCGGCTCTACGCGGAGAAGGGAGATTTCTTCATCATTCCGATCGGCACCCGTCACGTCTACCGTCCGGCTTCCGAAGCGCCCAAGGATGAGCTTATCGTCTACAACTGCCTGTTCGACCCTTCGGTGCCGGAGAGGCTGACGCGCGCGTACCCGCTGCCGGCCCCGGCGTTGGAGCTGCTGTCCGGAGGCGAAAAGCCCTATCGCCGGTTCAAGGATGCTGCCAACGAGGGAAAAGCGTGCATGGAGGCGATCTACCGGGAATACCGCGCGCGGCTGCCCGGCTACGAGGCCGTCCTCTACGCTCGGCTTGCCGAACTGCTCGTTCTCCTGCATCGCCTGGAGTCGGCGGCGGCTTCCTCCGCTTCGGCCGGCTCGCGGCTGGCGGCGGCGCTCGAGTACCTCGAGCGCAACTGCGAGCGCCCGATCACGCTGGAAGAAGCCGCCGCCCTGCTTCCGGTGAGCGCCAGCTACATGCAGCGCATGCTCAAGAGGGCTACCGGGCAATCGTTCACCGAGTACATGCAAAACCTGCGAATCCGCAAAAGCTGCGAGCTGCTGCGCCGGACGGCGCTGCCCGTCAAGGAGGTCGCCGCCAGATCGGGCTATCGCGACCTGAAGTTTTTCTATGAGCTGTTCCGCAAAAAGACGGGCCGAACCCCTCGCGAGTACCGGAACAGGGAGGGCGGCGATTGGCGCTAGCATCGGCCGAACCGCTACGGTTTCCCCGCTTCGGATGAACCGCGAACGCCTTTGAAGGAGCTAGCCGGACGGTTCAGCAGCGCCGTCGAGCATGCCGCCAGCGCGGCCAGACCCGCTCCGACCGCATACATTGACCCGTAAGAGAACCGGTCCGCCACCGGTCCCATCGCGAACCCTCCCAGAGAGACGCCGAGATCGGCCGCGGCAATAAACAGCCCGATCCGCACGTTCCGGGAGGCTTCCGGCAGCACGAAGGTCAAATACGAGAACAGCGTCGGGTACAGCAACGCCTGCGCCAGCCCGATCAAGGCTGCCGAGATGTAAAAAACGAAGGCTCCCCCCAGCTGCGAAAGCGCGAGCAGAGACGACCCGAGCCCGGCGCACAGACATATCGCGCTCAGAAAAGCGGCGGGCCATCGGCCGTCTGACGGAATGCGCTTGCTGAGAAAAAAACGGCAGACGACGATGACCGAAGCCTGAAGCATAAAGTAGACGCCGGCATTCCCGCCCTCGATCTGCTTGGCGTACAGGGGAGTGAACGTCGATACCGATCCGAACACGACCGATGCGGTCAGCATAAGCCCGCAGCTTACAAGCAGCGGAAGCCGGCTCCCGCGCCGCTCTTGCGGAACGCGCCTCTCCTCGGCTTCCGCGCCCGGCGGGGGCGCCTGCATTGGCGAGAGATAGCCGAACGCAGCGGCCGCTGCAGCCAGACCGATCAGGACGACCGAGAAGGCGTCCATGCCTCCATGGTCCCATACCGCCACCGCAATTAGCGGACCTATGACGCTCGGCATATACGTGGACAGCGAATAAAGCGATATGCCCTGAGAACGCTGCTTGTCCGGAAGGGCGTCGATAATTCCGATCTGCAGCGCCATCGAAAAAAAGGCGGTACAGACGCCCTGGACGACGCGGGCGGTCAAATAGCCCTCCAATCCCGCAAACGTATACAGGACGAGGGCCGCTCCGTTAACGAACAGCAGGACGCGGAGCACCGCTGCGGGACCGAGTCGGCGAATCCAATGTCCGGCCCACGGACGGAAAACCATGCAGGTCAGCATATAGGCGCCCATAATGAAGCCGATTAGGCCGTTGCTCGCCCCCAGTTCCGCGCTGCGCAGGGGAATGATCACGTTCAGCATCGCATTGGCGCTAAAAAACAACAAAGCGAGCGCATACAAACGCAAGAATGGCGCCGATAAAGCCTTGTCCTTGTCCGTCACCCTGCCTCGTCACCTCCGTCCGTATCCACAAGGAGAATGGCCTTCATCCGCAATTGCCCCTTCCCCTTCTTCTAACCTAAGCCTCTCTCCAGCTCTCCGGCGCATTGCAGCAGCAATCGCGTATAGGGCTGACGGCTCTCGAGATGAAGCGCGTTCGCCGGCTTGACCTCGCAGAAGCTTCCTTCGTTCATGACGGCGATGCTGTGGCAGAAGGAGCGAAGCACCCGAACGTCGTGCGAGATCATGATCACGGCAAAGCCGTATTGGCGATGCAGACGCTGCAGCAGAGCCAAAATCTGCGCCTGGACGCTCATATCCAGCGCAGACACCGCTTCGTCGCAGATCAGCACGTCCGGCTGCAGAACCAGCGCTCTGGCGATCGCGATCCGCTGGCATTGGCCTGTGCTGAGCTGCGGCGGCCTTCTGTCCTGCAGCTCACCGGCGATGCCCGCCTCGTTAAGGTACATTCGGGCCAGCGCCTCCCGTTCCCGCCATCTTCCGATACGCAGGTAGCGAAGCGGCTCTTGAACGAGCTGTACGGCAGTGCGCCGGGGATTCAGGCTGGCTCTGGCATCTTGAAACACCAGCTGGATGCGCCTGCACATCTCCCTCCGCGCGCTGCCTCGCAGTCGGTCAATGTCCGTCCCCCGGTACAGAATGCGCCCGCCGTCCGGCCGCTCCAGCCCGGCGATGCATCTGGCCAGCGTCGACTTGCCGCAGCCGCTCTGGCCCAGAATGCCGACGATTTCCCGGCCATGAAGCGTCAAGTCGAGCTGGCGGAGCACCTGCTTCTGACGGAAGCTCTTCTCCAGCCGCACCACTTCCAGCACTGGCTCGGGAGCCGGCGTTCCGCCCGAGTCCCGGGCCGCAGGAGCGACCAGCTCGCGCGAGGCGAGCAGCTTGCGCGTATACGCCGCTTGCGGCCGGGAAAGCACGGCTCCGGCTTCGCCTTCCTCCTCGATCGCTCCGCGATTCAGCACGAGGATCCGATCGCTGATCGCATTCGCCGCCGCAATGTCGTGGGTGATGAACAGAACGGCAACGTTCAGTTCCTCGCGCACCCTCCTCAGCGCGTCCAGCGCCTCCCTCTGGCTGACCGTGTCGAGCGCGGACGTCGGCTCGTCCGCGATCAACACGGCCGGCTCCAGGCTGAGCGCCAGAGCGAGACACACCCGCTGGCTCATCCCCCCGCTTAATTGGAACGGATAGCGGTCCAGCACGGCGGCCGGATCGGAAAACCGGAGCTGCGAGAGCAGCCGCGCGGCGGTGCCGTCAGCTTCCTTGGCGGAGGAGACGAGCCGATGGAAGCGCAGACTTTCCCGAAAATGCGCCCTAACGGTGAGCAGGGGGTTAAGCGCCTGCTGCGCGTCTTGAAACAGCAGGCCGATCTCCTTGCCGCGAAGCCGGCTCCACGGTACGCTGACTCCCGCCAGATCGACGGGCGCGCCGTCGCCGACCGTCAGTCTCCCGCCGCCTATAGCGGCGGAAGGCGGCAGCATGCCGGTCAACGCTTTGGCGATCGTCGACTTCCCCGAGCCGCTTTCGCCCAGCAGGGAGACGATTTCTCCTTGGCCCAGCGAGAAGGAGAGATCGCCCAGTACCGGAACAAACCGGCCGTTATGAGCGTAGGAAACCTGCAGGCCTTGAACCTGAAGCGCTGCCGGGAGATGAAGCTTCGTCATCCGCCTTCCTCCTAGAGGTCCGATTTTTCGTACGGATCGAGCCGGTCCCGCAAGCCTTCGCCGATCAGGCTAAATGCCAGCACCGTCAGCGCGATAAACAGAGCGGGACCGAGCAGAATGTGCGGGGCCTGAAGGAAATGATCCCGACCGTCCGCGAGCATGCTGCCCCATTCGGGAGCGGGCGGCTGCGAGCCGAGTCCGAGAAAAGAGAGCGCCGCGACGGACAGAATCAGACTGCCCAGCTCGAACGTCGCCAGCACGATCGACGGACCGAGCGCCTTCGGCAGCAGCTCCCGCAGCAGCAGCGCGGCGCCGGAAGCGCCAAGCACGCGGGCCGCGTCATAGGAGGTCTCGCTCTTGGCATGAAGCGCGGCGCTGCGAGCCAAGCGCGCGAAGCTTACCCAGCCCACCGAGACGACCGCGAGCAGAAGATGAAACAGGCCGGTGCCGAACAAGGCCGCGACGATCATCGCCAGCACCATAAACGGAAAGGCGAGCAGCACGTCGATCAGCCGCATCAGCGCGGCGTCGAGCGCCGACCCGTGGAACATCCCGGCGAGCAGGCCGATCAGCAGACCGATCGCCAGTGCGGCGACCAGCGCGGTCACGGAGGCGAGCAGCGTCGTTCTCCCGCCGTGCAGCGCGCGAGACAGAACGTCCCTGCCGAATCGGTCCGTCCCCAGCGGATGCTGCAGGCTCGGCTTCTCCAGCCTGGCGGACGCCTGCTGCTTCAGCGGATCGTGGGGAGCAAGCCAGGGGGCGCCCAGAACCGCAACCGCCAGCAGAAGGAGCAGCGCAAGCCCCGCCAGTAAACTGCCCGTCGGTCTATGGAATTGAGTACCGAAGCTGTTCATAGCGCCTCCGCCTCCTTCTTTCGGGCCACTCGGGGATCGAGAAGCGCGTACGCGACCTCCACGACGAAATGAATCAGCACGACCAGAGAAATCATGACGACCGCATATCCCTGAATGACCGGGTAATCCTTGCGCATTATGCCGTCCAACGCGTACTTGCCGATCCCCGGCCACGAAAAGACGCTCTCGATGACGACCGCCCCTCCGATCGTCGCCGTCAGCGACAGCGCGATCAGCGTCACAAGGGGCAGCAGGGCGTTGCGCAGCGCGTGCCGGACGACCAGCCGGCGACTCAGTCCTCTCGCCAGCGCGGAAAGCACATAGGTTCGGCCAAGCTCGGACAGCAGTTGAGCGCGGACGACGCGGGCGAATTGAGCCGCTCCGAGCAAGCCCATTGCGACCGCGGGAAGCCACAGTCTGCCCGGACTCGCTTCGCTGCTGATCTCGTATGCGCCCAGCGTAACCGCAAACAGCCCGAGCAGCGCCAGCCCGACGACAAAAGCAGGAACGGAGGCCAGCACGACGCAGGCCAGCCGTACTGCGTTGTCCGCAAGCTTGCCCGCTTTA
Source organism: Cohnella hongkongensis (assembly GCF_042654645.1). NCBI lineage: Bacteria > Bacillati > Bacillota > Bacilli > Caryophanales > Paenibacillaceae > Cohnella > Cohnella hongkongensis. The sequence continues at coordinate 627,801 of NZ_JBHSEP010000001.1, forward strand.
AGCGCCGACGCCATTCCGAGAAGCAGCCCGAGTCCAACCTGCACCGTCAAAGCGGAGAGGGACAGCGCAAGCGTGGCTCCGAGCCGGTCGGCCAGCTCTGCGCCGACCGCCATCCCCGTATGGATCGAGGAACCGAGATCGGCCTGCGCGAGCCTCTTCAGCCAGGAAACGTACTGCACGGCAACGTTCTCGTTCAGGCCGAGCTCCTCCCGCAGCTCCGCCGCCTTGCGGTCGAACGCCTGCGAATCGCTCAGAGCGACTTCCGCGCCGGAGCCGAGCAGCAGCTTGACGGGATCGCCAGGGGCCAGCCTGACCAGGACAAAAAGAATCCATGTCGCGCCCAGCAAGGTGATCAGCGCCTCCAGCAGCTTCCGCACTATCAGCCTGAGCATGGTCTCATGCTATTTCGCGGCCAGAGTCAGATCGGCGTTCACGACGTTCTCGAACTGCCGGAAGTGCGGGACAAAGCCCTGCAGCCGCTTGCTGACGGCCGAAATCTGCGGACGCGGGAACAGGCTGACAATCGGAGCCTGCCATGCGACCCGCTCGTTGATCTGCAGCGCCAGCCGGCGGCGCGTCTCCTCGTCGGACGCTTCCGACAGCTCGGCCAGCAGAGCGTTGGTCTCTTCGTCGTCATATCCGCCGTAATTGGCGCTTCCCTGCGGAGAATATTGCCCGGCCAGCACGGCGTATTCCTCTCCGAACGTACTCCACGCCTCGATCGACGCGTCCCAGTCTCCGGACTCGCGCGCCGTCTCGATCAGACTGTAGTCGCCGTGCTGCACCTCCGCCTTAATGCCGGCCAGCGTCCACTGGTTTTGCAGCGCTTCTCCCAAAGCCTTGTCTCCCCCCCACGTCATCAGCCGCAAGGTCAACGGCTCTCCGTCCTTATAGCGAATGCCGTCGGAGCCGAGCTTCCAGCCCGCCTCGTCCAGCAGTTGCGCCGCCCTCTCCGGATCGTGCTTGTCGTACACCGCTCCCCGGGCTTCGGCATAAGCCGGATTGGAGCTGAGCCAGGTCGCGACGGGGAAGCTCTGTCCTTCCGCAGCCAGCAGGACCAGCTCCTCCCGATTGAGCGCCCACGACAGCGCCTGCCTGACGCGCGCGTCCTGAAGCTGCGGCAGGCGCAAATTCAAATAGACCGCCTGCGTGTTAGCCGCCGGCTCCGCCGAGACCTCGGCCTCCGAGCCGTCCTTAAACTGCGGCAGGCTTGTCGGACTGACGTTCAGAACAATATGGCTTCGTCCGCTGAGCGCGGACAATACTCTCGTCTGCTCGTCTGCGATCTCTTCGTAGACGACCCGCTCGATCTGCGGCTTCGCTCCCCAATAATCCTCATGGCGCTCGAGCGTCATTCTCTGCTTGGGCGTAAAATCGACAACCCGGTACATCCCGGTCAGATCCATCGTAGCGACCGAATCGTGCTTGGCTTCCGAATTATGAATGATCGTCTGGTAGTAGGACAGGTTAAGCGGCACCGGCAGATGCTCCCGCTCGGTGCGCACCTGTATCGTCAAGTCGTCCGTCTTCGCGAACGACAGCTCCTTCAGGAACGGCTGGGCCTGCAGATCCTCCGTTCTGGAGCGCTCCAGCGAGGCGATGACGGCATCGGCGTCCACCGATTTGCCGCTCCAGAAGCGGATTCCGGGCTTCAGCCGGATCTCCCAGGTGCGAGAATCCGTCTCCGCCGCGCTGTCCGCCAGCTCAGGTACCACCTTGCCTCCCGCATCCACCTTGAACAGCGCCTCGGCGGCTCCGATATTGCGCAAGTAGCTGGATGTCAGCGGCTGAACGGGATCGAGCGTAGCCGCGATCTCTTGGCCGGCCACGATGAGCTCCCGCTCCTGCTGCGAAGCCGATCCCTCCGGGCTTGCCGTCTGCGGATCGGTTTGACCGGCTGGACTGGCTTGGCCGGTCTCGCTGACGGGACTCGCGTTACGGTTCGTTTCCGAGCAGGCCGATAACGTAATCATTACGATTAGAAGAAGAAAAAAAAGCGGTTTTCTCATAGGATAGCCTCCACTCTTTCGAATACAAATCCATGGCTTCATGGCTTTGGCTGCTTCACCGCTCAGGGGCGGCGCAGCACCGCCAGGCAGCCGATGCGGCCGCCTCCTGGGCCGGCAGATCCCCCCTTATGCGCGGCTCTCCTCGGGCACGAAGCGGACCGCAAGGCGTCCGAGCGCCTCTTCCGCATACCGTCTGGCGTTGAAGCCGGTCTTGTCCTCCGCGATCGCGTGCCCCAGGTAGCAGGCATTGTCGATAGGAGCGGAGACTGCCCTGCCTGCGAAGCCGGCCAGCGTGTGACGAACGATATGCTCGTCGGCGTCCAGCGCGTCAACCCCTTCAATGCCCGCCACAGTGCCGCCTTGGGGAGGAACGAGGAACATGACGGCCGCGCTCGCGATGCCGGTGTCCGCCGGCGCAACGGAAGGCGCGACGCCTAGAGAAAGCTCGACGAAGCAGCGAAGCAGATCGACGCCCTTCACCCGCTTGATCAGTTCCACGATGTAATTGCCCGCAGTCCGCGGATTGATCTCGACGATTCGCGGCCCGTGCGGAGTCAGCTTCACTTCCGTATGGGCAATGCCGTGATCGTAACCGACCGCCAGAAGCGCGCTGCGAACGTACTGCGTCACCGCCTCCTCCGTCGCTTCGTCCAGCCGGGCTGGGAACATGTGGCCGTTCTCGATAAAGTAAGGAGAGCCAGTTACCGACTTGTCCGTGACGCCGAGAATCTTCGTGTCGCCGTGGAGGCTCACGCTCTCCACGCTGATCTCCTCGCCCTCCATATACTCCTCGAGCAGATAGACGGGCTCGCGCCGCTGGTCTCTGAAATTGAGAGGGAACGCTTCGAGCGCCCGATAGGCCTCCTCCAGCTCGCCGCCGTTGCGAATCAAGCGAACGAAAGCGCTGGAGGCCAGATCCACCGGCTTAAGCACGAGAGGATACCCGATCGCGGCAGCGGCCTCGATGACCTTGTTCCATCCGTAGGCAAGACGGTAGCGCGGATTGATTACCCCCGCGAGGTCCAGCGCTTGGCGCATCAGATGCTTCTGCCTCGCCTTCTTCACCTCGCGCGGGAACGGGCAGGGAAGGCCGAACGCCTGAGCGATCTCTCTTGCCGTCTCGATATAGTAATCGCATACCGTAATGACGCCGTCGAAGCGATACGGCTTCAACCGGTCGATCAGGCCCGGAACGTCGTTCGTCTCGGCTTCGAGAACCTCGTCGGCATACCCCAGAGCCGGATGCGCACCGTCGCCGGACGAGCTCGGGTAGAGCCCGGGCTTGCGCGTCACAAAGGTGTAGGTGTGCCCCATCTCCTTCAGTAGCGGCGGCAGCAGACGCCCGCTGGCCCCTACCCAGCTTTCAAGCATTAAAAGATGTGCCATCATGTCCCCCTCATTTATTCGTAATATTTACGATTAAACGAAGTATACAATGGCCCTTATGCAACTGTCAATTGTTACCTCCCAATATGGCGTCGTTGTGCCGTGAGGCGCCTGTGCAGAGTATATAAAAAAGAACCGGCATCCCCTGGTTGAGAGGATGACCGGCTCTGTCCGGAGAGGCGGCGCGCTGCTTGGAGAGCCTCGTCGCCACTCGCCAAGGAAGTCGCCGAATCGCCGGCTTCCCCGAAGCCTCCTGCGAATACAGCCGCAGAAGGCCTCGTTATCCGGCGAACACGAGCTTCCCGAACCGCTCGGAGATATGGTAGTTGACCGCCCCGGTAGGCGACCAGGCTTGATATTGGCGGGCTCCGTCCGGCTGCTCGTCGATGCGAAAAAAGTTGATTCTCCATTCGGTCCCCGGCGCCGGGGCCTTCGAGAAATTCGAGAAGGGCAGCTTAAACGTGTACGTGCGCCGGTCTCCGTCGGCGGCGATGCTCTGCTCGAAGCCCTGAACCTCCCAATCCCGGTCCGCTTGGAAGCGATTCGGTTCGTTCTCGTCGCCGTGATCGATCAGCAGGTCGCAAAGCACGCCGTTCGGGCTGACGACCAGCTCCATGTACCGTCTGCACTTGCCTTCTTCGTCGATGAACATCTCCACGACGTCCTGCTCCCACAGCGGGTCCTTGCGATTCGTAAAGTGCGATACGGCGTACGTATCCACACATTCGAATCTTACGTACAAGGCGCGGTCGTCCCAGCAGGCTTTCACCTGCGTCGGCTCCCGAACGTCATCTCCGGTGACGACGTCCACGAGATCGATCGAGGGGAGGCTCTGCCATATGTCGTTCTTGCTGCTCGAATATTTGCAGGTATAGCTCGGGATTTCTCCAAGGTTCGCCATCGTGACCTCCATCGGAATTGCGAATCGGTTTGTCGATACCCACCGATTATACCGCTAGTTCATATCCTCTTCCAGCGGTTATGCCCATTCTTCTCCTGCAAGCGAACCGTTGGCTCGGACAAGCCGGCGGCGCCCCGCCGGGCGATTCCCGCCGGCCCGATTCCGTCAGGGCGTCTGCCCGACCGCCGGCTTGCCTTTGCGCTCCGAGGGAGACGCGCCGGTCAGCCGCTTGAACATTCGGCTGAAGTAGTAAGGATCGTCTATGCCTACTCGTCTGGCCACCTCCTTGACTTTAATCGGTGAGCGCTGCAGCAACTCCAGCGCGCGCTCGACGCGCAGCCCCATCATATATTCGAAGGGGGAGCGCCCCGTATATTTCTTGAATACCCGCGAATAATGCTCCGGAGTCAGCCCGGCCAGAGCGGCAAGCTGGTTCCTCGTCATTTTCTCCTGCAGATGACCTTTCATATAGACGATAGTGGCTTCGATCGTGTCACGCGTTACAGCTCTTCTCATAACGGCACATCGCCTCCTTCCCCCACTCGTTATCATTGATAATCATTATCAATAAAATTGTAGTGGAATCCGGACCTTTTTGCAAATAAAAAGGCCTCGCCCAGCCTCCCGGACCCGTTGGCCGAGAACCCGACGAGCGCCAGGAAGAAACGATCCGGAATCGCCAGACTTACCTCCTCCAGCACGGCCTTCTCCCGGCTTCAGAGGGTTAACGCCTGTCCCCGGCTTATAGAAGCCTCTTTCGACGATAAGTTCCGTTCGAATCTTCCAGCTCCTCCTCCAGAAACTGCACCAGCCGTTGGAGGAGCTCCAGCGTGCTCCAGCTGAAATGATGCTCCAGCTGCTCAACCTCCTCCTGAACGCGGTGCTCGGGGACGCCGATCCGCAGCAGAAACCGCTCCAGCAGACGATGCCGGTCCAGAAGCTGCTTGCCGACCCGCGCCCCCTTCCCCGTCAAGGCGATCCGCCCGTATTTCTCATACTCGATATAGCCGGATTCCCCCAGCTTCTGCGCCATTTTGGAGGCGGCAGACGGATGAACGGACAACGCGTCGGCCACGTCCGACACTCTCGTATACCCTTTTTCGCGCGACAAAATATAGATTTGCTCCAGGTGATCCTCCATGCCGGGCGTTGTCATCTCGTCCCCTCCGTTTAATTCGATGTCAAGGTCGGTCTCATCCGCTTCGCGATCAGTCCGTGCTTGGGCGAAGCCACGAAGCTGATCATAAAGACCAGTCCGGTCGAGAACGCCATCGAGCCCGAGATCGACGTATCCAGCCACACGGCGATGTAATAGCCTGCAACGGCGGACAGAACGCCGAACAATCCGCTGAGCGCCATCATGACGGCCAGTCTGTCGGTCCACAAGTAAGCCGCGGCCGCGGGCGTGATCAGCATAGCGACCACCATGATGGCGCCTACCGCGTCGAACGCCGCAACCGTCGTCACCGACACGAGTCCCATGAACACATAATGCATCAGAACGACCGGAATGCCGAGGCTGGCCGCAAGCGCCGGATCGAACGAGGTGATTTTCCACTCCTTGTAGAACCCGACGATGGCGACCAGAACGAAGATCAGCACGATGGATAGCATGAATACCGCTTCCGGCACTTGGCCGAACCCGGGCAAATCGATTTTCTCCCAGGGAATAAACGTAATCTCCCCCATCAGCGTATGCTGGACATCCAGGTGCGCGTTGCCCACCTTGGTCGCAATCAATACGACGCCGATCGCAAACAGCGAAGTGAAGACGACGCCGATGGAAGCCTCCTGCTGCACCCCGAGCGAGTGCAGCCACTGTATCAGCACCGCCGTCAGCAGGCCGGCGACGATCGCGCCGATCAGCATGTGCACGCCGCTAAGCTCGCGCGTGACCAGATACGCTGTGACGATGCCGAGCAATACCGTATGACTGATGGCGTCCGCCATCATGGCCATTCTGCGCAGCACCAGCAGGGAGCCGACCAGACCGCAAGAAATTCCGACTAGCGAAGCCGTCAACAGGATCCAACCGGCATAGCTCATGCCGAATTCCCCCTTTCCAACGCATTCTGCCGGCGAGCGGGCGGCTTGCTCAGCTGTCTGCGCTGCCGATACTGCTGAATTCCCGTCACCAGCAGCCCTTTGCGAATGCCGAACGCCAGAGACACGGCGAATAGCGCGGACGCCGCGATGACGATGAACGGGCCGGTCGGCCAGCCTTTGCCGTAAGCGCTGAGCAAGGTGCCGATGACGCCGGAGCCGCCGCCGAAGACCGCCGAGAGAACCACCATCCACCGAAAGGAGTTCGTCCAGTATCTGGCGCTGACCGCCGGGGTAATTAACAGAGCGGCCATCAGAATGACGCCGACGGCCTGAATGCCGATCACGATGACCAGCACAAGGCAGAATACGTACAGGCCGTTCATCCAGCGGCTCGACAATCCGAGCCCCTTGGCGAAGGACGCGTCGAACAAAAACAGCTTCCACTCCTTAAAGCCGACTGCGGCAATGGCTAGCACCAGCAGCGCAAGGCCCGACATGATCCAGACGTCCTTGCCGACCATGGAAGCCGCCTGCCCGAAAATAAAGCTGTCGAGCCCGCTCTGGCTCGCCCCGGCCATCCGGTTGACGAAGGTAAGGAGCATAATGCCGAGACCGAAAAACACCGACAAGATGATGCCCATCGCCGCATCTTCCTTAACGCGCGTAGACGACCGGATCCAGTGAATGAGCAGAGCGCCGACCAGCGAGCTGGCGGCGGCTCCGACGATCATGACGGGCAAGTTCTTCACGCCCATTAAGGCAAAGCCGATAATGACGCCCGGCAAAGCGGCGTGGGACAACGCGTCGCTCATCAGGCTCTGCCTTTTCCAGTAAGCGAAGCAGCCGACGATGCCGGCCGCCGTCCCCAGAATTAGCGTGCTAAGCAGCACCCATTGCGCATTGTGCGACAAGCCGAGCATCATCCGGACTTCCCTCCCCTCCAGCGCAGCGATCCGCCATAAGTCCGATAAATATTGGCCTCGGTAAAGATGGCCTCCGTCGGGCCATGGGCGATGACCGTCCGATTCAGCAGCAGCACATGGTCGAAATAATCCTCCACCGTCTGCAGATCGTGATGGACGACGAGCACCGTTCTGCCCCGGCTCTTCAGCAGGTTCAGCGTCGCCATAATCGCTCTTTCGGTCGCGGCGTCCACCCCGGCCAGCGGTTCGTCCAGGAAATACAGATCGGCGTCCATGACCAGCGCGCGGGCCAGAAACACCCGCTGCTGCTGGCCGCCGGACAGCTGGCTGATCTGCCGCGAGGCGTAATCGGCCATCCCCATCTCCGCCAGCGCCTCCATCGCCTTCTGGCGGTGCTCGCGGCGGGGCCGCCTCAGCCATCCGATCTGGCCGTAAAGCCCCATCAGAACGACGTCAAGCGCATGGGTGGGAAAATCCCAGTCCACCGAGCCGCGCTGAGGCACATAGCCGATTCGCGATTTGACCTGCCGGTAAGGCGAGCCGAAGAACGTCACCTTGCCGGCAAGGCGGGGATGCAGCTCGAGGATCGCCTTGAGCAGAGTCGATTTTCCGGCACCGTTCGGACCGACAATGCTGGTCATCGTCCCGGGCTGAACATCGAAAATCACGTTGTCCAATACTTTGTTTTTCCGATACGAGGCCGACAAGCCATCCACGCTCAACACCGGGAGCATCGCCGTCACTCTCCTTCCGGACTCAACGCTTGATAAATCGTGTTCACATTGTGGCTGTACATGCCCAGATAGGTGCCTTCCGGCGTGCCGGCATCGCCCATGGCGTCGGAGAACAGCTCTCCGCCGACCTTGACGTCCAAGCCTTGCTTATTCGCCCCTTCGATGACGGCGTTGATTGACGCCGGGTTAATGCTGCTCTCCACGAATACGGCCGGAACCTGATACTCCACCAGAAGCTTGACCGTGTCGTCGATATCGGACAGCCCGACTTCGTCCTCCGTGCTAAGCCCCTGCAGGCCGACGACCTCGATGTCGTGCATGCGGCCGAAATACCCGAACGCGTCGTGAGCCGTAATCAGTACGCGCTTCTCTTTCGGAATTTGCGACAGCTTTTCCGCGGCTTCTCCCTTCAGTTCATCCATTTTTTTGAAATACGCCTCTTTATTCGTTTCGAAATAGTCCGCATCCTCGGGCGCAGCTTTTTTCAGCTCTTCCGTCGCGGCATTCAGCGCCTGCTTCCACAGATCGATATCGAACCAGACGTGCGGGTCCGTCGCGCCTTCCTCGTCCAGCAGCAGCTTCTCCGCCGGAATCGACTCGCTGATGGCCAGCACCGGCCTCGATTTGCCGATCTCCTCGAAGACCTTCAGCATGTTCGCTTCCAGATGCAGCCCGCTGTAGAAAATGACGTCGCCGTTCTCCAGCTTGCCGATGTCGCCTTGGGTCGCATTGTACAGATGCGGGTCGACGCCCGGTCCCATTAAGCTTTGCACGTCAACCCGGTCGCCGCCGATGACGGAAATCGGCTCGGCGATCTGAGCGATAGTTGTGATCACGTTTAACTTCTCTCCGCTCTCTTCGCTGCCGCCCGACGGCGCGCTCGGCTGATTGTCCGAGCCGCACCCGGACAGCCACACGGCAAGCGCCAGCAACCCGGCCCCCAAAATCGACCCTTTTGCTTGAAATGCCATTCTCTCCATCTTGTTCTCCTCCCGAATCCGTTCCATGATAATGATTCACTCAACCAAAAGTTTTTCCGTAAGGCAAAACTAATGGATATGTTTAAAATAGTTTCAATCATGGCCGGATGTCAAGAGGTTTTTGATTTTTTCTCCTCGAAACCAGCGGGAATATTCACAAGAGAATCAAATAATGACTGAAATATAAAGGATAATTGAGAGTTTTGATTTCGGTAACTAAAGTTTACCTATGGAAACTTTTTTAATGACGTGATCGATATCTGACGTGTCGGCTCCGGGGTTTGTCCCGAAACGGCCGGTTTCCCTTCCGGCGCTGAGACTCCTGTATGAGGATAAAAGTGTTGGGACGGGGAAACATTAAGGTCAACCTGATGATCCCGGGAGGCTGCCATGTTCTACGCCGTCGGCTTCGCGCTGTTGTTCGCCGGATTAACCTGCATCAATATTCTTTTTTCGTACCAAAGCAAGCATATCGATCCCCATTTCGGTTCCACCCTCAAGTTCCAACTGCTGATGCTGCCTCTCTTTTTGGCGGCCAATCTGTGCATCGGGTACGGGATCAAATTCGGAGTCAAAGCTGCGCATCAGCTGGGGTACGTGCTCGTCGCCGCCAAATGCATGGAGGTTTTCATCTCCGTATGGATGGGCTACTGGTTTATGAAGGAAATCCCTACCTGGAAAACCTGGGTGGGCCTTGGGGTCATTGCGGTCGGAGTCGTCCTGGTGAAGCAAAAGTGAGGTGGCGTTTGGGGGAGAGCCGGCATTCGTCGGCTGGCGCGAGGGATGACGAGCCCCTCCCCCGTCCTGCGCAGTCGCGCGATGCGGGAGAGGGGCCGAGGGGTCTACTCTTGTTGTCCTACCTTGTATACGCGATCGCATACGCGGCGGATCAGGGACTCTTCATGGCTGACGACCAGGACGCCAATGGACCGGCTTTTGCAAATGCTCAGAAACGTATGCCAAATCTGCGCCTGCGTAATGGCGTCCAGCATCGTCGTCATCTCGTCGGCGATAATATATCGGGTAGCCGGATTCAGCGAGCGAACGATGCAGAAGCGCTGCTTCTCCCCTCCCGAAAGCTCGACGGGCCAGCGGTCCAGCCACTCCTTGCGGATCTCGAAAGCGTCCAGAACGTCCTCCGAAGGGATATAGGATTCTTGCAGCACGTCCTTCATGCGCCATTTCGGATTCATCGCTTTCTCCGGGTGCTGATAGATCATCTGAACCGGACGAAAGCCATGCTGCATCATCGGCTTGCCGTCGAGCAGCACGCGACCGGCTCTCGGCTTCACGTATCCCGCCAGCATTCGGGCGAGCGTCGTTTTTCCGCATCCGCTGTAGCCGGACAACCCCAGCACTTCGCCCGGGGCGAGGCTGATGTCGATCTCTTTCAGAATCCAGCGGTCCTTGCGATAATAATAGCCCAACTGCTCACCCGCTAACGCCATGCTCCCCGCCCTCCCTTGTCTGAAATTCCAGATCGAAATCGTTGTGCGGCAAAGCTCGCCACAATCTGCGCGTATATTCGGTTTGAAGCCGCTCGCCGGCGCCTTCGAATGCGTCCGCGGCGGCGATCTCGACCGTCGTTCCGTCCTTGATGACCGCCACCCGGTCGGCGATATCGAGAGCGGACACGATATCGTGAGTAATCAGCATCACTCCCGCCCCTTCGGCGGCAAACCGTTTCAGCTGGCGCAAAATCTCCGCCAGCGCCTCCGGGTGAATGCCGGGCGTCGGCTCGTCGGCGATGACGAGCTTTACGCCTTCCCGAACGCTTGTGGCGAACAGCACTCTGCGGAGCATCCCGCCCGACAGCTCGAACGGAAAAAGCTGTCCGTCGCTAATGCGGAGTCCGTACTGCTCAAACAGCTTCTCCTGATCGGCCTTCGCCCGCTTGGGATCCAATCCGATCTGTACCTGGCGTCCGACCCGCATCAACGGATCCAGAAAATTGACCGATTGCGGAATAAACGATATTTCCCGCCCTCGAAGCTGCTCCTTCCGCCGCTCGGTCAATTCCTCCCCGCGGTAGACGATGCTGCCGCTGCAGATCGCATTGCCCGGCAGTATGCCCAGCACCGCGTGCGCGAGCAGACTTTTCCCGGAGCCGCTGGCTCCGACGACGGCCACAATTTCGCCCTCTCCGATTTCCACATGCATGCCGGCGATCGGCTGAACGATTCGCTTGCGCGTGCCTTTCACATACTGGGAAAACCCGATGGACAGATTCTCCACTTTTAATAGCGCGTTTTTATGAATATCCCGCATAGCGTCCTCCTCATTCGTGGGAGCTGACCGGCTCCGCCAACACCCGAAACTGTTCGCCGATGCTGTCGAAGCTTTTCACAACTGTCACGAGCAGCAGGCCGGGGAAAACGACCAGCCACCATTTTCCGGTCGAAATATGGTTCATCGCTTCCGACAAAATGATGCCTACGGCCGGCGTCTGCGGAGACAGACCGAAGCCTAGAAAGGTCAATGCCGCCTCATGCAGGATGATGTGCGGAAACATGAGCAGAAAGCCGATCAGCACTTGCGGCATAATGGCCGGAATCATATGCTTTCTGGCCACGTACCAGGCGGATTTGCCATAGCTTCTGGAAATCTGGATATACTCGGCGTTCCTGATTTGAAGCACCTCCGACCGAACGACTCGCGCAAGAGCCGTCCAATGCGTCAGCGAAATGCCAAGCACGATGCCGTAGATGCCTCCGCCGGCGATAAAGCAGATCAGAACCATAAAAACCAGATGAGGCATGCCGATAAACAGGTCAATTACCCAGGAAATGACGGCGTCGACCGCTTTCCCGAACGTGGCCGCGCAGATGCCCATCACGACGGCGATCAGCACGCTGATCAGCGATGTAAACGCGCCGATCGCCAGCGATAGGCGCAGTCCCTTGATCGTTCTCGTAAACATATCCCTGCCGAGCCAGTCCGTTCCGAACAGATGGGTCAAACTGGGCGCCATGTTTTTGCCGCCGGCTCCGAGACGAAGATTCTCGTTGCTGAGCGTAAAGCTGAGCAGCAGCAGCAAACCGAGAAAGCCCAGCGAAATCGCCATCGTCAACATCATTTTTTGGCGGACATTCCAGCCCTCCCGCACGTTTTGCAATTATGCCGCCTCCCTTGTTCTCGGATCGACGGCTTTGCCCAGCACGTCCGCTATGAGATTTCCGGCAAATACGAACAGGGAGCTGATCAGAATAATGCCGACCATGAGAGGAAGATCACCCTTCAATCCTGCCGTCGTCAACGTGCTGCCTAGTCCCGGATAAGCGAATACCTGCTCCGCCAGCATCGAGCCTCCGAATAATTCTCCGAAGTAAGCAAACTGAAGAGCGACCGCCGGCAGAATCGAATTGCGCAGCCCGTGATGCTTGAAGATTTGCCATCTGCTCTCTCCTCTGGCCTTGGCGAACAGCACATACTCCGTATTCAAAATATCGATCATTTTCTCGCGCGTGTGCATGGCGACGTTAGCCACGCCCAAAATGCTTAGCGTCGCGGCCGGCAGAACGAAATGATGCAGCCGGTCTATCCATCGAACGTCGCTCTCCATTACGCCGGCCGGAGCGGCCAGGCCTACGGGAAACCACTTCAGCCATACCGCAAATACGATCAGCAAAATAAGCCCCATCCAGAATATCGGAGTGGACACGAGCGTATAGCTGTACCACTTGATCCATTTGTCGATTCGTTTTCCGCGATTCATGGCGGCAACGGCGCCCAGCGCATAGCCGATGACGCCCGACAGCACCCAGGCCGTGCCCATTAATGCCAACGAGGTGAGGAAGCGGCTTTGGATGATCTCGATGACCGGAACGCGATACAGCAAGGAGGTGCCGAAATTGCCTTCCAGCAGCGCCCCCGCCCATGATAAGTATTTCTCCGTCAAGCTCTGATCGACGCCCCAATAGGCTTTGAACTTCTCGATCTGCTCCGGCGAAGCCGAGCCGTCCCCTCCGACGTAGGCGTTCACGGGGTCGATCGGGGACAGATGGATAAGCAAAAACGTTAAGACGGATAGTCCAAACAATAAGGTCAACACTCGAATGACGCGAATGGCAAGGCTAGTAACCAAGCGAATCCTCCTTCGGCAGCTAACTATTGATCCCAGGTCCATTCGGCAATATTGCCGAACAATGCCCACTCGTGACCGTGCGAATGAACCGGCTGCTTGCCGAGGTTCAGCTTTTCATCGGCCAAATACAAATGATCGACGCGAACCAGCCAGACGATCGGCGCGTCGCCGATGCCGCTGAAGCCCGTCTTGCCGTCCCATTGCGCCAATTTCCAATAGTTGTTGGCTTCTTCCTGGGTCGTGGCCGTCAGCGCCTTGTCCAAATACTCGTCGACCTTGTCGTTGCGGTAATTGGACATGTTATGATAGCTCGTATCGATCACCTTGGAGGAATTCATCGTATACAGCTGATGAGGATGGTGTCTTCCGCCTCCCCAGGCGACGGCGGCCGTTTTGCCTTTAACGTATATCTCGTCCCAAGTCGCGCCGATGAGGTGAATCCGGATGCCGAGCTCGCGAGCCTGATCGGCAACGGCCAGCGACAGATCGGTCCGGAGCTGATCGTTGGAGCTGTAGTACATGTCGAATTCCGCCCTGCGACCGTTCTTTTCCACCACTCCGTCCCCGTCCGCATCCGTCCAGCCGCCGCGGGCCAGCAGAGCTTTCGCTCCTTCCACGTCGCCGTCCTCGACTACGGTTTCCTCGTTAAACCATGGCATATTGTCGCACAGGCAATACGCCTTTTTGCCGTAGCCGCCAATCGCCATGTCGAGCAGCTTCTGACGATCCAGTCCGATGTTCAGCGCCTGCCGGATAGCCGGGTCAGCCGTGACGTCGTTCCCGACCTCGACGTCCTTGTCGTTCGTTTTTCCCTTGCCTCCGCCAGGCACGGTCGGAAACATGATTCCCCGGGAATCGATGCTTTCGTAGGCGAGAAGCTTCATGCCGGGAACCTTCTGCTCGGCGAACGTAGGCGGCACATAGACCAGATCGGCCTGGCCGGCCTTCGCGGCGGCAAGGGCTCCGTCCTCCTCGAGCAGCAGGAACGTCAGCTTTTTGAACTGCGGCTTGGCGCCGTACCAGTACGGGTTCGCCTCCATAATGATCTGCTGGCCGTCGCTGTATTGAACGACTTTGTACGGCCCGGAGCCGATCGGGTCGCTGGAATACCGGTCGTCATAATGGGCCTTGGGCACGATCCCGATCTCGGTAAGCTGGCTGACGAAGGTGGAACGCGGCTCCTTGAGCCGGATGACGACGGTATCGCCGTCCGCGATCTCGACGGATTGAACGAAGGACAGATCAAATTTGATGCCGTCTTCCTTCAGCATCTCGTATGTAAACTTGACATCCTCGGCCGTCACGGGCTCTCCGTTGGAGAACTTGACATCGTCCCGAAGAGGGAACGTCCAGGTCAGCGCATCTTCGCTGACGGAATAAGATTGAGCGAGATCCCCGATAAAGTTCAACTCGGCATCGATCGTTAACAGCGAGCTGTGCGTCAACCGAATCTGGGCGTGCGTCCCCCAGCCCTTCTTCGGATCGAACATCCCGACATCGACCTTTCCTACGGCCAGCACCAGTTCCTCCTTCGCGCCCTCCTGTTGCGCCTTGGAGGACTCTCCTTCATCCCCCGTCTTTCCCGAGTCGCAGGCGGCCATCAGCAGCATGAGCAGCAGCGATGTCGACATGACCGACCAAACCTTCCTGTTTCTCCGCTTTTTACGTTCGATGTTCATATGATCCTCCGTCAATAATAGTAATTATTACGATATAATTATCTAATTGTAATGATTACGATTATCAAAGTCAATTGCTTTTTCATCGTGACGGCATGATCGTCGCGGCTGCGATAAGAAAAAGAGCTGCCTCCTCGGTGAACCGAGAGAAGGCAGCTCTTCTTCAAGTCAGTCTCGCAAAAGGATGTCGTTATCCCCTTCGGTCAGTTCCCGCTCGGCGCTCCGTCCTTCCGCGAGCCTCAGAGACAGCCGGGCGCTCATGCCCGCTGGAATCGTCGCGCGCACGCGCACTCCGCCTTCTTCCCGATCCCAGCGGGCATAGACCGGCCCGAACGGCGTCCGAACCCGCGCTTCGGCGTACGTCAGGCTTTCTGGCAAATACGGCCGAATCACTGTGCGCGCAAATCCCGGCGCCTCGGAGCGAATGCCGACGACGTATTCCTGAAGCAGCCTGCCCGGATATCCGTTCCAAGCATGGGAATGGCTTTCGATATCTTCCCAGCCCTCCCACAACGTTTTCGACCCTTGGGCAATCATATGCCCCCAGCCGGGGTACTCCCTGCGGTCGAGCAGCGCAAACGCTTCGGCTTCCCGGCCGTTGTCGAACAGCATGCGCAGCAGCGGCAGCGACAGCACCGTCCGGCACTCCCACCGTTGCTCCGCCACGGATGCGACAGCCGCTGCGCGATCCTCGGCCGGAACGAGGCCCGCGTGCAGTGCGAGCGCCGTCACGCCCTGGTGGGTCTCGGACGATTCCGAGCTGTCGCGAAAACGCTTCTTCTCCGCATCGTACAGAAGCGAAACGATCCGCTCGCTGAGACGGTCGGCATGCGCCGCATACGCCTCGCTCTCGTCCGCGCGCCCGATTAAGCCGGCCGCCCGGCTGACCGCCCTGAGCGCAACAACCAGCTTGATCTGCTGCACCGTCAGAAAGGCCCCCTTGTGCTCGACCGAAGGATACGGCCAATCGCTAATGTGCCAGCCTTTGTCCAGCGGGACCAGCCCGGCGTCCGAATCCCGGATGCCGACGAAGTAGTCGACCATACGGCGGGCCGTTCCGTAGAACTCCCTCAGTACGCCTTCGTCTCCGGAAGCCTCGTACGTCTTCCACATCAGCGTGGCGTAATGAAGATCCCACTCCGGGATTTGCAGATGGAAGTCCGGATGCCCGTAGTTGGTCGGGGCTACGAACGGAAACGTGCCGTCCGGAAGCTGCGCGTCCGCGAAATCGGCCAGCGTCTTCTCCAGGACGCCGACTGCGTCGAAATTGTACAGAAGCGTCTCCGCCTGCAGATCCGTGTCCGCAATGTACTGCGCCTGCTCCCGGTGCGGGCAGTCGACGGTCTGGCCGAGCGTATTGTTTTTCTGCGTGCGGATGCAGGCGGCGTAAAGCTCGTTCAGATGGCCGTCCGAGCAAGAAAATTGGCCGACCTGCGCCATATCCGTATACGCCCAGCAGACGGTCACTTCCCCTTCCGCGATCTCGCGCGGATACCCCGTCACTTCCACATAACGGAAAGCCTTGTACGAAAAGTCCGGCTGCCACGTTTCCAGCTCGTCCCCGCGAATCGTGTATTCGTCATAATAGTTGTCGGAGCGCTCATTCGCAACGTTGTGCTTGACCCGCCCGCTCTCGTCCAGATCCTCCGAATAGCGCAGCCGGACCGTCGCGCCCGCGATTCCCCGCAGCGCCAGCTTCGGCCATCCCGATACGACGGCGCCCGCGTCGAAGACCTGAGCGAATTCCGCGGCCCCTCCTTGCGGTCGAGGCAGCTTGACGCACGCGATCTCCTCCGCGATCGCGCCCTCGGGAATGCGCTGCGCCTCCATCGGCCAGTCGTCGCGCCCGATCCGGGCCGGCTTCGCCCTCGCCGCTGCCCCCTCCTTCCGCCAGCCCGCATAGCGCCACCGCGGATCCCACTTCCGCGCGTCGTAAGCCTCGATCGCTGACACTCTGCGATTTTGCTGATAGGAGGTGCCCGGCGCGTGGGGCATTTCCTTCATCGTCTGCCAGGACGAGTTCGTTTTCACGATCTCCGCGCTGCCGTCCGCGTACACGAGATGAAGCTGCAGCCGGAAGCCAGGAAGCCCGTCGTAATAGTTCTGGCCGCTTCCGCCCAGATAATGGGCGTCCGCCGTCAAGCAGTTCGGGCCGGTCTGCAGCAGCTCCGAGACGTTGTAGGCCAAATACGCTTTGCGCTTCTCCGGATGGGTCGGCGCGGGAGAGACGCAGCCGCCAAGCTTCGTCCCGTTCACGTACACCTTGGCTGTATGGTGCGCGGAGTAATACAGGATCGCCCGCTCCAGCGGACCGCGGACGCGGAATTCCTTGCGGAAATAAGCGAAATCGTTGACGCGGACTCGCCGCGACCTCCATATCCAGTCCGCTTCCCATACCGTCTCAAGCTCATTTGATGCCTCCTCAAGCGCCATCGGGCGCTTGTCCCTCTTCCCCTCGCGTTTCGTCATTTCTTCCGTCCTCCTCTATGCCTTTTTTCCAGATTAGCATGCTTTTTTTCTTTATTTGTAGGGGGGCTAATCGGTTATTAATAGGGCAATCGCATCCTTATTGGCACACCAGCAAAAACGCCTTCGGCGTTCTCCAGACGAAGAATCGCGTTTTTGTCGGAGGTGATTCAGAAAAGAATGGACGGGGAACGCCAAGGTCCAGGCTTCGGCTGCGGATGGTCGATCCTGGAGCGCGGCTTCGTCTCGGAACGAAGGAGAACCGATTTTTTCCCGGCGATAACGCAAAACGGCCCGGAGAAAGCCCCGAGGCCGTTTTGCGTCTTTTTATGACAGAAGTCCCGAATGCCGCAGCAGTCGCAGCAGCAGCACCGCCGTCTCCGCTCTGGAGATTTCGTCTTTCGGCGCCAGCTCCGTCTCGCTTCTGCCGGACACGATGCCCGCTTTCAGCACGGCAGCGACGCCAGGGCGCGCCCAGGCCCCGACTTGGGAGGAGTCGCGGTAGTCCGCCAGTTCCCGTTCGATCTCGGAGGCGGCGAAGTCCGTCCGAACTCCCGCTGCGCTCATCGCTCTGGCGATCAGAGTCATCGCCTCCTCGCGGGTGATGCGGTCCGACGGCCTGAAATTCCCGCCGCCTGCACCGTTAACCAATCCGTACGAATAGGCGACCGACACCGCTTCGGAATACCAGGCCCCTTGGCCGACATCCCGGAAAACCGGCTGCCCGGCTTCGGATTGCATGAGGCCTAACGCACGAACCAGGACGGCTGCGAACTCCGCGCGGGTTATGCTGCGATTCGGCTCGAACCGGTCATCGCCGACGCCGTCGATAACGAGCCGCGATCCCAGTTCATGGATGGCGCTCCGCGCCCAGTGATTTTCCGTGTCCGCGAACGTCCTGACGCTTTCGACCACCAGGAACGTGCCGTTGTACAGGCTGTTGATGCGGGCGTAAGCGATGCCGTCCCTGACGACGATCGAAGTCGGCACCGGAACGAAGGCGCCGTCCGGGCGAACCGCAACCGCGGTCATCCCGGCTCTGCCTCTTTCTGCCGGGAGGGCGATCCATTTCTCCGCATACCCGTCCAGATGGATCGCTTCCACCGTTTGGCCGCCGCTTGATGCGGTGATCGTAAATTTGATCGGCTTGGCTGCCGGCCGGTAACCGGCTTGAAGGGCGGCTTGCTCGATCCGGCCTTCCGTTTCCTTGGACGGCGCAGCGACGGTCATTTTGACGTTAAGGTCTTGAAGGCTGTCTTGCGCGTCCAACTGCGCCGCCAGCCGCTCCAAGCCGATCAGAGCCGCAGGCAGCGTGTACGAGCCTTTCTCCGTCTCGATGACAAGAACGTCGTCTCTGGCTTCCAGCTTCTTCAACGTCTGGCCGCTCAAGGACAGAACCGCGATATCGGTGTCGGAAGGGAACGGAACGATCATTTGAGCGCGGCGTTCCGTCAGAGCGAGCGCTCTCTCCGTCTTGCCGTCATCCAGCGTGATCGTCGTGACCCTCCGCAAGCCCTCTTCCGTCGTGACCGCGGTCGCGATCGCCTCGGACTTGCCGTTAAGGGCGATCGCAAAGTCGGCAGTCCCGGGCTGAACCGGTCCTGTCGGCTCTATCGGCCCAGGCTCAGCAGGATCGGCCGGAGGAGTCGGTCCCGGATTGCCGCTGCCCGATGACGGACTGTACGGCGTGACGGAAGGGGACACCGCCGATTCCGGTCCGCTGCCTGCCCGGTTGACCGCCCTCACCGTAAACGTGTAGGCCGTGCCGTTCGTCAAGCCTCCGACGGAGATCGTCGTTCCCGTGCCCGTCTTCTGGATGCCTCCGGGATTTGCGGTCACCACGTATTGCAATATCGGACTTCCGCCGTCATTGTGTGGAGGAGCGAAGCTGACGGTCGCCATCCCGTTGCCGGCCGCGGCCGTTACGCCGGTCGGAGCCCCCGGGACGCCGATCGGCGTCGCGCTCGCCTCGTTCGACACCGTCGGAACGCCGTTCGGCGTTTCGGCTTGAACTGTAAAGTAGTAGAGCGTTCCGTTCGTCAATCCCGTCACTTCATGCCGATACACCGAGCTGGCGACCGTGACGACCGGCTGGTCGTACAGGCCGGAGACGGTGCTGGCATACACGGAGTAGCTCACCGATTCGGCCGCCGGAGCCCAAGCCAGACGAACGTAGCCGTCCCCGGGAACGGCCGAGGTGATGAGCGGCGCCGTTCCCGCTCCCCCGCCCGAAAGCGTGCGTGCCTCCGCGATGGAGGTTCGGGTTACTTCTCCCATGTCGTTGACGAGCTGCGCATACCACCCATACGACGTATCGGGCGTTAAGCCCTCCCAGACGTGAACGGCTTCTCCGGACGAAAGCCGGCCCGTCCCGATACTGAGATTCGTATAGACGTCGACCTTCAGACTTGTCGTGGACAGCGTCTTCGCGTTCGTATCGAACGGTACGTCCAGCTCGTAGATGTCCTGAGAGCTGGCCGTCACGCCGACGTCGTACGCTGCCAGCTTCGGACTGTCGAAATAATTAAAATCGTTCAGATAAGGAGAATAGGCGTTCATATAGACCTTGTCGTTGTCCAGGTCGAAATAGATCATTTTCAAATATTGCAGACCGCCCTCGGCCGCTCCCTGATAGTCCGTACAGATTTGATACACCTTGCGCTCCTGGATGCCGTCCCCGTCGTCGTCGAAGCCGTCGATCTTAATGGCGGCGCCGAAGTAGTGGCCGTTCAGAACTGCGAAGACGTTCGGATTTTTGGCTACGACTTCCTTCTGGACAAGCTCGCCGGTATAATCCAAGGTTCCGCCCTGCTTCAAATAGCGGTGCAGGGCAAGAATAGCTTTCCTTTCGGGATATTTCGCCAGCACCTCGTTCATCCAGTCGATCTCGTCCTGATAGACGTCCCAGCTCGCATACACGATAATAAAGTCCTGTCCGCCTGCGGAAATCAAATCGTAGTGTCCCAGGTTGTTGCGGTAGGAGCCTCCGTAATAACTGTTGTCCCGATAACGATGCTCGCCGAAGTACTGCCAGTAGCTGTCGTACTCTTCATTGCCGGAAGCCACATCGTGGTTCCCGGCCAGTACGCCGTTCGGCATGCCGGCTTCGTCCAGTATTCTCTGGGCCGCGTCCGCGATCTGCCACTGCTCGTCCCGGTCCCACTCGTCCACCAGATCTCCCGTGTTGATCGTATAGCGGATATCGAAGCGTTCGCGGTTGTCCAGAATCCAGCGGTTCATCTCCGTGTAATGGGACGGCCAGCTCTCAACATAGTATTGCTGGTCCGTGATCCAGGCGAAGCTGAAATCGTACCGGTCCGGCACCCCCGTTCCGTCCCATTCGTAAGCGCCGGTTCCGCTCGGATCGGCTCCGCCGACCGGCGAGCGCTGTCGATCCGCGGAAGGGTGACTGCCCTCGCTGCGATTTTGCACCAGCAGCATCGCTTTGCCGTTCTGAACGTAATCCCCGGCCTTAAAGACGACCTCGATTCGTCCCTGGCTCTCTTCGGCAACGGGCTCCCACCGATCCGTCGCCCTATTCAGCAGGAACATCCGCAAAGTCCCGTTCGCGTCGCTGCCGCCTTCCCAGACCGCCTCGACGAGATCCTCGTCCGTCACTTCCCCGGTCTCGATCTCGAACAATTGATAGGGCAAACCCTTGCCGCTGATCGAGATCAGGCTGTCGGCGCCGCCCGCCGCTAGCGGATAATCGCCGGCGCCGGAATAGACTCGGATGCCGCCGTTCTGGACGGACAATCTTCTCGCCTGCTTGAACTCTACGCTCTCGTGCCGCTCCGCGGTTCCCTCCGCCCGAACCGACAGGCTGACCGAAGTGCTTGTGCTTGGCCCCGCCTCTCCGACGGTAACGCTCGGAGCCGAGACGTCGACGTGGAAGTTGACGGACTTCCGGGCGGCATGTCCCGCATGATCCGTATAAAGAACCTCCAGCGTGTACGCGCCGCTCGTCAGATCTCGGCCCGAGATCGCGTACGGAAGCGGAATGCTTCTGCCGTTCAGGGTCGCCTCGGTTCCGGCGGCGTCGATCCCGCTTCCTTCATCGTGAGCCGACGGGGATACGACGTCGCCGCTTCTCAGCGTCTGCCCTTCGCCGATGCCCGGATCGACAACGGGAGCGGCATTGTCCACCGTTACGACTACATGCTTGGATCCGGACGCGGCAACCGCGCTTATCGTATGCTCTCCGTCGGCAAGCTGCCTCGTATCCCAGCGCATGCCTTTCGCCTTCAGCTTTTCCTTGGGAATCGTAAAATGAACGTCCAGCGTCGAAGCGCTGTCGCCGATGACGTACGCATTGTTGTACGCAATGCCGTTGTCCGGGTACAGGAACGTGCCGTCCGGCAAGTACAAAGCCATCTGGCTCATCGTGAAGGGAGCGTAGACGCCGGATGCCTCGAAGGGACTTCCCTCCGTGCCCGCCCGCAGCGTGACGGTCACCTCGTAATCTCCGTCCGCTTTCGGCGTAAAGCGCGAGCTGTCGATTCGAGCCGCTTTCTGATGTACGTTCGCCCAGCTCGACAGCAGCTTGATGACGTCTCCGCCGACGGTGATCGCGTTTTTGTAGTAGGAGGTCAGCCCCTCCGCCCTGTAGGCGAAAAAAGCGTCTCCGTCCAGCGCCGGCTCTGCGGCCTGCTCCTGTCCGTCGATCAGAATACGGAGCTCCGCGCTCTCGTCCTCCGCAGCCGACGCTTTCAGGTTGAGCGTGCCGCTTACGATCCGGCCGGTCTCGACGTTCAGCTCGACTCCGTCCGCAGCCGGACTTCTCCGAATGAGAACCGTATACTCCGCCGTATCGTAATGGCGGAACGCATTGTAGGCGCGGATGTAGAAGCTCACCCGGTCATGACCCAGAAACTCGCTGGCCGGAATCGAGGTGATCAGCTGCTTGGGAATGCGCTGCCTTTTCTCCATCTTGACCCTGTACGTCGGTTCGTCGTCGAACTTGTAATACGTTTCAATCGTATGAACGCCCGTCCCGGTATCGTACAGATCGAAGGCGACGTTCAAAGCTTCTCCCTCGTCGATCGAGGGCGGAATCTCGTCTCTGGGCTTCAGCACCATCGTGCTCGGATCGTCCGGGAAGCCTCCGTAATAATCGAACGGAACTCTTTCGGAGGGAACCTGCCAAGGAGCGACCGTTCCCGGGGTCGGGGGGCCGTCGATATCGGCTTTGGCCATGCGAATGCCGTTGTCCCGGCTGTACGTATAATGGATCGAGGCCGTTCTCGACGTATCGTCCAGTTCGTCCTCATGGTACGTCGCGACGACGATCGGATTCTCGTAGACGTTCCCGAGCTTGATCGTTCTCTCGACATCCGGACTCATCCCGGAATAGTCGACTTTAATAATCGACTTGTTCTCCTCCAGATTTACGCCGTAGTGCTGGTTGAATTGCTCGACTGTTTTGCCGTCGTTGTTAATCCAGACGACCAGCGTCCGCCCCGATTCGATCGGCAGCGAGCTCGCGTTCAGCGTCCAGTGCCGGTAGGACAACCCGGACGGATACTCGTAAAACACGTTATTAAAAGCAAAATTGATCGTCTTGTCGGAATTGTTGTAAAACTCCAAGTAATTGTAGCCGGTGTCCTCGGTTTTCAGCTCGGTCATCAGCACCTGGGGCTGCTTCGCCGGGTCGTAGACATAGTCGACCCGGGCGGTCTGAACCGCAGACTGCGCCGACTTGGTGTCGTTGTGGGCTTCGATGTACCAGCTCAGCGTCTCCCCCCCAGAGCTGGGCGCGCGGGACGGTCGCCCCGAACGTCGTGCCGCCTTGATGGCTCATCGGAATTTTGCGGTAGTTGGTCGCATCGCTTTGCTTGAGGAAAAGGAACGCCCGGGTCGCGTCGACGATGTCTGCCGACAGTGTGAACGGCTCTCCGGCCGCAAGCTCCTCCTTGGCCGACAGACTGCCGAAGACCGGCGTATTCGGGATCGGGGGCGGCGTATGCTGCTCCGCCGCGACCGCTCCGGGCGAGGGATCGGCCTTGGCTTTGTAGGGGAGCATGCTCACGCCTTCGGGGGGCATCCGGAACTCGATGCATTGGCCGTCGGCGGAATCCGTCGCCGGCGTAAAGGCGGCTTCGGCGACCAGATTGCCGCTCTTGTCCTTGATCCGGAAGCTTCCATTATATGTATTATAGAACCCCAGGCTGGAGGTCGTATTGATCATGTACACCGGAACGCTGTCGTCCAGTTGGAAAACGCTGCGGAAATCCTCGATCGTCGGAGTCTCCCCGGACGTCGCCTTGCTGTAGCGAGTCGCCAGGAACCCCCACAGCACGACGCTGCCATGGGCGGGAACGATGACGTCTCCCGTCGACTGGTATAGAGGCAGGCTGTATTCCCTGTTGGCTGAATTTCGAAAATGGTAAAGGTCGTAATTCGCTGAAAAATTGACCGGGTTGTCGGTAGGATTATAGATTTCGACGAATTCCATGACGTCAAAATTAGAGACGCCGGCGGGCACCCAATGGGAGCGGTCGATATCGTCGATATAAGCTTCCGTGATGATCAGCTCCATCGCGGCCGATTGAACCGTCGAGGCTTCTGCCGCCCGCATCTCCCCCGTCCAGGACAAAGCCGGAAGCCATAAAGACGAAGCCAAGAGCAGCTTCCAGGCTCTTGCCAGGGCGCTCTTCCAGTTAGCAACCAAGTCGTTCATCTCCTTCTGTCGGATAAAATGTTCATCTGCGTGCGAGGTCGGCTGGCTGGCTCCTTGAGCGCACCGCCGACTTCTGAGCATGTGGATACGAACAGTCGTTCAATCATGTTGGTGCAGACCGGCAACGAGTTCGGCGATAGAGGCGGCATGAACGTCCCGCGAGACCGCCGAAGAAGTCGCCCTGCCCGCTCGCCCCCCGCTTGCGCAGGCGATAAGCGGGCAGCGCAAAAAAGCGGCTGTCCGTCAACTGAAATTCCGTTTATGGACAGCCCCCGACTCTCTTGCTTGGGATGCGGCGCTTGCTATGGCCGAACACCCGTCTACTTCCTCGGCCGCTCGCCTATTGCCGAGACGTTTGTTCGTCGTTGTATATTTTTGTTGCCTGCTCGATCCAATCGTTACCGCCTTCAGCCAGGTACTTCTTCTTGAAGTCCTCGTACAGCTGATCGACATTTCCTTTCGCCAGGATCGCTTTCGTGCGGAACTCTTTTTCCATGTCCTTCAGAATCGTGCCCCGGTCGATTTCGATCTGCGGCATCTTGTAAATATGCGCCTCTTCAATAAGATGCTCTTCGGCCAACTGTCTGCCCTGCTTGGTCTGGTCGTTAAACAGCGCCTCTCTCATCCCGTTCATTCTGTTCAGAAGCACGGAATACATATAGCCGCCGACGTCTCTCAGCTTCACGGCATCCTCGTAAGGAGAAATCCACTGGAACTCGCCGTTCTCGTATTTGTACTGGGAGCCTTCGATTCCCGCCCAGGTCAGGGTGTCGCCCTCTTCGCTGACGAGGAAGTCGAGCATCTTCATGGCCGCCTCCGGATCCTTGGCCTTGCTGGAGATCACCGTGTACAGATTGCTGTCCGCCACGTTGGGATTCAGGTATCCGCCGTGCCCGTCCGGTCCTTTGATAACCGCGTACTCAAATTCGGGAGCCGGCGATTCGACGTATCGGCTCAGCCAGTTTTGCGTAATGCCGTCGGCATTGAAATTGTAGGCGCCTACCTTGCCGTTCCACAGCTTCTGGAACGATTGCAAAGTCGGAACGGTGGCGAACTCCGGATCGATCAGACCTTCGTGATAAAGCTTGTTGAGATATTTAACGGCGTCCAAATAACCCGGAGCGAGCATCCAAGGCGTCACCTTGCCGTCGACGAGCACCTGTCTGCCCATCGGAACGTTGTAGGCTCCGAAAATGTGCGCCCACGTCTGATCGACCTGGATCGCCAGCCCTACGCCGATCGTATCCTTCTGACCGTTATTGTCCGGATCGTCGTTGACGAAGGCTCTGAGAACGTTTTCATACTCCTCCAGATTCGTCGGCATAGGCAGCTTCAGACGGTCCAGCCAATCCTTGCGAATCGCCAGCGCGCTGCCCGGCACGAAACCTTCCGGAATGCCGTATGCCTTGCCGTCGACGTACGCGCCGCCTTTCAGGTAGTCCCCTCTGTTTTCTTTAATGTTGGGAGCATGCTGCTCGATCAGCTCGTCCAGGGGAAGAATCGCTCCGTTCGTAATCAATTCCTGGATTTTCGTCCTGCCTACCGTGAAAATATCCGGCGCCTGACCCGAGACCAGCAGCGTGTTCAGCCGCGTCTCGTAATCGTCGTTGCCTACCGTTTGGACTTGCAGGTTAATGCCCGAGCGCTTGCGGATTTCTTCGATCACCGGATTGTCCTCCGGAAAATCGGTCGTCTTGGACAGCAGCGCCGTCACGGTCGGGGGAGCGGACGAGGCCGCCGGCTCCGCCTCCTCCTTGCTGTTCGAGCCGCTGCAGGCCGTTACCAGCAGCGCGGTCGCAAGCACGTAGGCGAAAGGAACGCCGATTCGAGAAACTTTTCTTTTTTTCATGCGGAACCCTCCTTGAGTTTGACCAATCCATTCCATTCGGTTCATGCTCTTCCATTCGAATCGAAAGCTAGCCCTTTACCGCTCCGATTAACACCCCCTTAACGAAGTACTTCTGCAGGAACGGATATGTCAGCAGCATCGGAAGCATCGTGGCGATGATCGTCGCCATCTTGACCGACTCCTCCGAGATGTTGGTCACGACCGCCGCGTCGTTCATCGAGCGGGTCGACTCCATCGCGCTGAAGTTCATCATCGTCCTCAGGAACAAGGTCAGCACTTGCTTGTCTTGCGAGTGGATGTACAGCACCGCGTCGAAGAACGCGTTCCAGTGCCATACGCCGTAGAACAGCGCGATCGCCGCGATGACGGGCATCGACACCGGCAGAATGATCGACACCAGCGTGCGCATCGGCGAAGCTCCGTCGATGTTGGCCGACTCTTCCAATTCGGGCGGAATGCTCTGGAAGTAGTTTTTCATGATGAAAAAGTTCCAGGCGCTGATCGCTGACGGAAGAATCAGAGCCCACAGCGTATCGACCAGCCCGAACGAGTTCACCAGCAAATACGTCGGAATCATGCCGCCGCTGAACAGCATCGTGAAGAAAATGATCAGCGTAAGGGGCGTTCTCCCGATAAATCTGCGAATGGAGAGTGGATACGCCAGCATAGCCGTTAGCAGAATATTGACGAACGTGCCCACGAAGAGCCGGAATAGAGAATTGGAATAGGCCTGAAAAATCATCGAATTCCTGAACAGCATCAAGTAGGAGTCAAATGAAAACCCTTTCGGAAACAGGAACAGGCCGCCGCTCATCGCTTTCTTCGGATCGCTGATCGAATACATCAGCACATGCCAGAACGGGTACAGGGTAAGTAGCGTAAACACGAGCAGCGCCGCATATAGAATCCACCGTCCCCAGTTCAGGCCGCCTCCGGTTGTCATTTTTCGTTCCCCCTTAGATTAGTCCGCTGTCTTTGTCTATTTTTTTGGCGATATAGTTGGTCAGGAGGACGAGCGTCAGTCCGACCAGCGACTTGAACAGCCCGGAGGCGACGGCCAAGTCGTATTTGGCGTCTTCGAAAGCGAGCTTGTACAGATAGGTGTCCAGAATCTCGCTGACCTGGTAAACGGCCGGATTATACAGCGCATACACCTGCTCCAGTCCGACGTTCAAGAAGTTCCCCACATGGAAGATGAGCAGGATGACGATCGTTGTCCGCAGCCCCGGGAGCGTAATGTGCCAGAGCTGTCTCAGCTTGCCGGCTCCGTCCGCCTTGGCCGCCTCGTACAGGTGGGGATCGATCGTGACGATCGTGGCCAAGTACAGAATGGTCCCGAAGCCCGCCTCCTTCCAGATGCTCGACAGAATCAGCACCCCGCGGAAATGCTCCGTGCTGCCCATCAGGTTCGCGACAGCGCCGTCGTAGCCGAGCCACGAGGCGATCTCCTTCACGACGCCCGTCGTGGGAGACAGGATGGCGTACAAAATGCTGCCGATGACGATCCAGGAGACGAAGTGCGGCAAGTAGATGACGGTCTGAATAAAGCGCCTGTAGCCGGAGTGCACCACCTCGTGAATGAGAAGTGCCAGCAGGATCGGCGCCGGAAAGACGAAGATCAGCTGATAGAATCCGATGATGACCGTATTGGCCAGCGCTCTCCGGAAGCCGGACATGTCGAACAAGGTGCGGAAGTTATCGAAGCCCACCCAGTCGCTGGCGAAAATCCCTTGATAAATGTTGTAGTGCTTAAACGCGACCACCAGGCCGTACATCGGACCGTAGTGGAAGACGAGGAAAAACAGAATTCCCGGAACCGCCATCATATAGAGCAGCTTGTCCTTCTTCAGCCGCTCGAGGACCGACCGCCAGACGGACGGCCGATCCGCAGTCGCATGAGGCGAGCCGCTCGACGAAACTTGCAAAATGATCCCTCCTTAACCGCAAACAACGATCAGCTCGACATCAAGGCGAGCAAATCCAGCTTGGCTCCTTCGCTGTGCAGATGTATGACTTTCTCCAGCGCCTCGGCGTCCTGATTTTGAAGCGCTTCGATGATTTTCCAGTGCTGGCTGACGATGTTGTCTACGCGATTGTCGCCGTAGCCGAATTTTTTGCGCAGCGAACTGATCAGTCCCACGTACTTCTCGTAAATCTGCAGCGCCTCCGGGTTGTTGCTGCTGGCGTAGATCGCCGTATGGAATTCCCGGTCCAGTTGAACGATCTCGTCCGCCCGAATGCCGCTCTGGATCATGGCCTCCATCTGACCGTTGATTTCCTTCAGCCGATTCAGCCCGGACAGCGTCAGATTCGGCATGCTGCGCCGGGCCAGCAGCCCCTCGATAACGCCGCGGATTTCGTAAATGTTCCGCAAATATTCCGGAGTCAAAGACTTGACGCTCGCTCCCTTATGCGGAAGCAGCTCGATAAAGCCTTCCCCCTGCAAAATCTGAAACGCTTCCCTCACCGGCATCTGGCTGACCCCGTACCGTTCCGTAATCTCCGCGATCGTAATGCGCGCCCCGGCGGGAATCTCCCCGGACAGAATGCTTTCCTTGATCATTTCCTTCACTTGGGAATAGGCGGTTACTTTCGAGCTTTTCGTCACATTCGCACCTCATCTCTACAATTTGGAACTTTTAAGATTCCTCTTGTTCGTATAATGCCACAGCAACCTGCTGCGGCGCTAATTCATGAGGCATGGACAAGAAGGTTTCCTCGATCGTGGACACCTCGATCAGCCGATATCCCGCCGCTTCGATCCGGATATCCGCTTCAAGGGGCGTGTCGTTCCACAACACGACGGCAAATCTGCGGCCGCCGCCGAACGCTTTGGCGACGATCGCCGGATTCCGGTTGACCAAGCCTTCCGTGTCCTGAAACTCGCCGTTGCCGAGCACCTCCCAATACTTGGCGCGAAGATCCGCGACTTGTTTGGCATACTCGCGTTCGGCGGCGTACCGGTCGGCCAGCAGCTCCTCGCGGTCTTTGTCGTAGCGGATTTCGATCTCGTAGCGCAAGCCGAACGCGAGCGCGTAATTCGCGACGCGAGGCGCGATGTACGGATACGGATTGCGGATGGTGACCGCCGTCTCCGGGAAGCAGTATCGGAACAATTCCGGGTAGTTGATCCTCTCGGCGATCTCCTCGTTCGTCTCCGTATCCCGGCGATTGGATTCTCTGGACGGCTCCGCGAACATTCCGTGAAGGCAGTCCGCATACCCGGAATACAGGTCGGTCACATGCTCCGTGAAGAAGGCGTACTCGCCGTCGATCTCCTTCGTGCGAGTCTGAATATCCTCCAGCAGCCGCTTCCTGCCCTGAGACATGGAGAGCGAGGGCTTGCCCAGCGCATGCGGGTGCTCTTCGTTAAAGCAAGGATAAGCGGGCATGCCGCCAATCTGATCGAACAATACGCCGTCAGCGCCGAACGATGCGATGAAGTCCGTCTTCTCCTTCATTAATTCCCGCCACTCCGGGCAAGAGGGGCACGAGATCGAGAACGATTTGCTCGTGTAGCTGGTCAGGAAGGAGCTATGGTGCGACTTGTTGTAAAATTCGAAGTACGGCTCGTTCCAGCGGCTTTTGGATTCGAGGCGATCCCCGCCGTTCTTATAGAAGTCGGACGAAATATCGATCAGATGGCCCTGCTGGTAGAGCGTGACTTTGCCGCCCGCCTCCTGTACGGCCTTGATGTTCGCCTTGAGCGTCTCCGCGCCGCCCAGCGATTCGCTTGCGTACACATGCGGATACTGGTTGTCGTGACCGCTGTCGTACCAGCCGAACAGACCGAGCGTGTCGCAGCCGTGCGCCCGGGCGATCTCGAACAATTCGGGCAGCTCGTCGTACGTCCACATTTCCGTTCCGTACTGCTGTTTGTTGATAACGAGAAAGTAGCCGTTCATATCCTTGACCCATTGCGGCGTCTTCGCCCGGTGCCGCCATTGCCCGGCCCATGCGGCATATTCCCGCGCGCCTCGGTGCCAGGTGCCCGTGTAGAGCTTGAGGACCGACTCCGGCGACTGCCAGATTTCGTCCCTTTTGACGAACGGCATTTTGGCTATAGCCAGCGTAATCGCGCCTGGGCGGCTCGGGCTTCCCTTCACCAGCCATTCGGAAGTATAGAACTCGGAATCCCTGCCGGACAAATACAGCGTCTGGTCTCTGTCGACAAGCGCCATCCACTGCATGCTTCCGCCGTGCGGATGACCGCCGGGATAATTCAAATGCAAGGTGTTGGAATGCTTCTCCCGGGTTTCCGTCATGTTCGCCAAATATTGGCCTACGTTGGCGATTTTCTGTCCGCATTGCTGCGGCCATAGCAGTGCGGGCTTCCCGCCGGCCAGCGAATGAATCGTACCGATAATCGGATATTCGAAATCGGTAATCAGCACCTCGTCCCGATTGTCGATCTGCGCCCGGAAGATCAAATCCTCCCCTTGCAGGGACACGACAAGCTTGATTCCGATATTCGCGGTCGCACCGCGAGTCTTCAGCCGGTCGACCGCAAACTCGAGGCTGTCTTCCTTTTGCGTAACCGTATAGCTCTGATCGCCGGAAAATACGGGATTTTCCCAGTCCTCGCCCCGTTTGAATACGAGCTTGAAGCTATCGGCGGCGGGAGTGGAGATCACATTGCCCCAGGCGCCTTTGCGATTGGCAAGTCCGATCAATCTTCCTTGAGCGTCGAAGCTTGCGGACAGTTCTTCGTTTCTTAATTCGTACATTCGCAGGTCCCCCTAGCCGTTGTTGTCCGTCTCTGACTCGGGGCCGGCATGGCCCCGGCCTTGCTTTCGTTCTGACCGTCAGTCCATGCCGTTCACGGCCAGCGTCAACGCTCGCGTGTTCGGAAGCGGAGAGGACAGCTTGTAGGGCTCGATCAGCCACAGCGTAAACCCGTATGGCTCAAGCACGGCGGAAATGTCGACGCCCTTCTCGTCCCCGCCCGTCCATCCGTTCCAGCGGTTGGTCAATCCCAGCTCGGTGCAGGCCGGACCCGTCAGCCGGTTGTTGTTCAGGGCGTCCACGCGATATTCCGTAATCGTGACGCTGTCCTCGCGAAGCCGCCTCAGCATCAGATCGACCGCCATCGGCTTGTCGCTCGGGTTGGTGGCCAGCACGGCATAGCCGGTCTCGTCCCCGGTCGCGGCGATGCGGTTCCGGTGCTCTCCCGATATTTCCAGCTCGTTTTTCTTGAGCAGGCGCAGCATTCGCATCGCGTTCCCGTTGGGCGTCGAAGCGTACCTGCCGTCCTCCAGCCGCAAATATTGGGTGAACGACATTTGGTAGGACGGATTGTGGTAGGTGCACCAGGGAAAGATGTGCATGCCGGGCAGCTGCGTGGACAGAAAGATGGCCGAAAGCACGCCCGAGGCATTCCGCAGACTGTCCGTCCATATGCCCGTCGTCTGCGTAAACCCGTACTCGTCGACGAAAATCGGCAGATCGGGCAAACCGAGCTCCTTGATCCAGGCGTGGTGCATCTCGTAGAACACCTTCATCCGATTCGGATGGCCGTTATAATCGTGCATGGAATAGAAGTCGATCTGGCGGCTCTCGCTTCGATCGTCGGCCAGGTGCTGCAGAAACTCGCGCCAACGGTGCGGACGGTCCATCACCGCATTGATCGCGGTGCCGCCGATGCCGAGGGGAACGTCGTACCGATGGCGTTCGTTCAGCCTTTTGACGACGCGGCAAGCCCTCGTGTACAGCCTGTAATAATGGGTCGTGTCGATTCCTCCGAAGACCTCGTAGTCGCTCTCGTTGCAAGGCTCGATATAACGGATGTTCGGGTACAGATCTTTGTAATGCTCGATGACCCGCTCCAGCACTTCCTCGTATTTCTCCAGAGAGACGACGCCCGTCAGCGTCTCTCTCTCGTATCGGCGAAGATTAAGGAGAATCTCGTCGCTGTGGCGGCTGTGCGCGGACAAATACTCTTGAATGCGCACCTCCGACGGAACCGTCGATCCCCAATCGTATTCATGATGCCGGGGATCGCCCTCGTAGCGGTTGACGCCGATCTGGTAGTTCCAGTCGTATTCGTCCGTACGGTAGTCCCACACCTCGTCGAGCGTCACCCAGCATCGCATTATTCGAGGCCGGCCGTGCCGCTCGGCCCAAAATTCGGGGAAGTCGGCCGGAGGCGCGAACCTCAGCGTCGAGTTCTGGTAGCCCTCCACGCGCGGCCACTCGCGAACCGCTTTGTCGGTATGGATCTTTACTTTTGGCATGCTAGTTCTCCTCCTCGGGAAATGACGGTCCAAAACCGGACGCTTTCCTTTTTCTTCAGACGGATATACCCGTCGGGTCGATTCAACCCGTTCACGGGGCCGCTCTGGGGCTCGACGCACAGGAAGCCGCGATCCCCGCCCCCGTTATACAGCACCCATTGGGTGAACCGCTCGGACACGCGATAGCAGTAGTCGCCGATGCGCGCCGTATGCCCCGCAGCCGTGTAGAAACCCGAGATCGGCGCGCCGCCCGGGATGCCCCCCCGAACGAATTCGCGCTCCCGCTCGTCCAGCTCCAGCAGCTTCCCCGTGGGAATATGACGGTCGCTCGTCTCCCAACGTTGGCCGATCGGCACGCTGAACGTCGCGGGCTCGGCAAAAGCGGTATGCAGGCCGAGCATGACGGGAATATCGGCGCTCGAGGTATTCAGGATCTCGATCTGCTGGCGGAAGCCTTCTTCTCCCAATGAGAAAGCGACGGTCATTCGGAACGGAAACGGGTAGCGGCCGCCGTCGTTCTCATGCACGCATACGATCTGTCGATCGCTTAGGGCCGCAACCGCAAAGGGCGCATCCGCCAGAAAGCCGTGAATATGGTTGCGGTGGCGCGGCTCGTTGATCTCCAGCCGATAGAGGGCTCCGTCGAACGTAAACGTTCCGTCCTCGACTCGGTTGGGAGGCATCAGAATCGGAGTTCCGTACAGGCAGGGCGCCTCCCTGAGCTGCTCCGCGCTGTCCGGAGCGCGCAGCACGTCGCGGTCCCGGTCGCGAAGGCGAATGGCGTTGGCTCCGAATTCGGGAAGCACGACGGCGCTCCAGTCCCGGTATTGCAGTTGCACGCTGCTCCCGATCATGGCGTTCCCTTCCTAGAAGTAAGGTTCGGATTCCGGCGGACGGATGTCCGTCAGCGTTCCGCTGTAATGTCTCAAATCTCTCGGGACGTACGGATATTTCCCGATCTCCTCCTCGCGAAGCTCGATGCCAAGGCCGGGCGCGTCCGGAATCTTCATGTAGCCGTCCTCGAACACCAGCCGCTCGTCGGTCATCTCCCTGCGCCACGGGACGTCCGTCTCCATAATCTCCAGATAAAAGAAGTTCGGCGTGCAGGCCGCCAGCTGAAGCGTCGTCGCGTTGGCCACGGGACCGCTCGGATTGTGCGGCGCGAACGGAATATAGCTGCTCTCGGCCATGGCGGCGATTTTGCGGCATTCCAGCAGCCCTCCCGCGTGGCTGACATCAGGCTGGACGTAATCCAGCGCCTTTTTCTCGAACACCTCGCGGAATGCGTATCGCGTATACAGCCGCTCTCCTCCGGCGATCGCCACGTTGGACTTCCGCTTGACCTGGATCATCGCGTCCAGATTGTCCGGCGGAACCGGTTCTTCGAACCAGACCGGCTTAAAAGCTTCAATCTCCCGCGCAATCTGAACGGCGGTCGGAACGTTGAAGCGGCCGTGTCCTTCGACGAACAGATCGATGCCGGGACCGACAGCGGACCGGACGGCCGCCATGCAGGCGAGCGCGTTGTCCAACTCCTCGTTGGTGATAGTCATGTAGGCTTGACCGAACGGGTCCCATTTCAGCCCTTTAAATCCGCGTTTGACCGCCCTCTTCGCCGCCTCGGCGAACTGCTCCGGCCGTTTGGCTCCGGCGAACCATCCGTTGGCGTATACCTTTACCTTGTCGTGGTACTTGCCCCCGAGCAGCCGATGGACCGGAACGCCGAGCGCTTTTCCGTTAATGTCCCACAGACCGGCCTCGACCGCGCTCAGCGCCGACATCAGCACCGGGCCGCCTCTCCAGTAGGCGTCGCGGTAGATGTTGTGGTAGTGGAGCTCGATTTGCGTCGGGTCCTTGCCGATCAAATACCGCTTCAGCTCCTCGATCGCGCCGACAACCGCTTGTTCCTTGTATTCCAGCGTCGCTTCCCCGACCCCGGAGATTCCTTCATCCGTGATGATCTTGACGAAAATCCAGTTCGTTCGATAGCAAAATACGGTATATGTCTTAATATCCGTAATTCTCAATCGGTCTCCCCCACATTCTGTTTGTCTATCTGAAATACAGGCCTCCGTTAACGTCGATCGTCGACCCGGTAATGTAGCGCGCCTCGTCGCTGGCCAGAAACACGACGGCGGCCGCGACGTCGTCCACCGTGCCGAGCCCTAGCGGGACGCTGCTTCGCAGCTCTCCCAGCCGCTCCTCTCCATGCGTGCGCCGCAGCAGCTCGGTATCGATGATGCCCGGGGCGACCGCGTTCACGGTAATCCCGTAAGGCGCCGCCGTCCGGGCCAGCGACTTCGTCAGGCCGAGCATGCCGCTCTTGGAGGCGGCGTAGTGAACGTGCCCGTACACGGCGCCTTGATGAGCGACTACCGAGCTCGTCTGCACGATTCGTCCGGCGGAGCGCTTCATCATCAGCTCCATCGCATATTTCG
The DNA here is from genome assembly GCF_042654645.1 of Cohnella hongkongensis. Classification (NCBI taxonomy): domain Bacteria; kingdom Bacillati; phylum Bacillota; class Bacilli; order Caryophanales; family Paenibacillaceae; genus Cohnella; species Cohnella hongkongensis. The sequence continues at coordinate 662,208 of NZ_JBHSEP010000001.1, forward strand.
AGCAGAGGAAGCAGCTCGTCAAATTCGTATCCAGCACCTGGCGCCAGCTGTCCAGGTCCGTCTCCGCGATCGTCTCCGCCCGGGAGATTCCCGCGTTATTCACGAGAATGTCCAGCCTGCCGAAGCGTTCCTCGATCCGGGAGAACATGGCCTTCACGTCGCTCTCCCGGCTGACGTCGGCCTGGACGAACCCTGCTTGCCTGCCCAAGCCTTCGATTTTCTCTGCGATTCCGCGCGCTTCGTCGCCCGCTTCATGCGAATTGAGAACGACGTCCGCCCCGGCTCTGGCGAGCCCTATCGCGATTCCTTCGCCGATCCCTCTCGTAGAACCGGTCACCAGCGCGACCTTGCCGTCTAGTCGAAACAATGCGCAATCCTCCTTATGCTCCTTGTTAGCCGCAGAACGGAAAAGCCCGCATGCCCGTCACTGAAGTTCGAATTCGAAAGACGCCCCCGGAATGCGGATATTGCCGCAGCGTCGCCTCGTCCAGCCGAATTCGGGCCGTCGTGACGTACAGGTCCCGCCGGTCCGGTCCGCCGAACGCGCAAGAAGTAACGCGCGGAGCGGGGATCGGAATCGACTCCAGCCGTTCGCCCGTGCGGGGATCCCATCTGGAGACTTGGCCGCCGTCCCAATGCGCGATCCAGAGCATCCCCTCTTCATCCGTCGTCATCCCGTCGGGAACGCCGTCCTCCTCGCGGAAGCGGACGACCGTCTCGGGATGACCGATCTCGCCGGTTGCCGGGTCGTAATCGAAGGCCGTCACCTGCCTCGTCGGGGAATCGATCCAGTACATGCGGGTATGATCGGGGCTCCACCCCAGCCCGTTGGATACGCTTACGCCGGCTTTCATTCTGCGAAGCTCGCCGCTGGCGTCCAGCCGATAGAGCGAGCCTGCCCCCTGCTCCCCGTTCAAATTCAGCGTTCCGACCCACAAGCGGCCGGACGGATCGCATTTGCCGTCGTTAAACCGATTGTCGGTCCGCCCGTCCTCATTGTTCGCCAGCCGGTCCAGAGCGCGCGTCCGCAAATCCAGAACGTACAGGCCGTCCTGCAAAGCGACGACCACGCTCCCGGCGGTCCGGGGCGCAACCGTTCCGACCTGCTGCTCCAACTGAAACGTCTGATTCGCGTTTTCCGCCGGTCTGAACAGGTGAAGCCTCTTCTCTGCAATATCTACCCACCATAAGCCGTTCAGCGCTTCATCCCAGCACGGCCCCTCGCCCAAGGTAGCCTGTGCGTCCAACACCAGCTCGGGCCTCATCCTACCCCTCCGTACAGTATATAATTTTTAAGATTGTATCAAATCCATGTTCATTGTATATAATACGCGCTAAAGTTGTCAACGCCTTCTGATCAAAAAAAAGACCCCATCCTCCGTCGTTTGACGGATATAGAGGTCTTTCCTGGGAGTGATAGAGGTGCCGGGACGCCGTGCGGGAACGCGTCTTCCGTCTCCTCTGGCGCGGCGCTAGCTTCCGAACTGCGCCTGATGCAGACGGCTGTATACGCCTCCTGCGGCAACGAGCTCCCGATGATGTCCTTGCTCGGTAATGCCTTGAGCGGTGACGACGATGATGCGGTCCGCATCTTTGATCGTCGCCAGACGGTGAGCGATGACGAGCGTCGTCCTTCCTTTGGACAGCTCTGCGAGAGATTGCTGGATGGCCAGCTCCGTCTCCGTATCCAACGCCGAAGTGGCTTCGTCGAGAATGAGAATGGGCGGATTTTTCAGGAACATCCGGGCAATAGCCAGCCGCTGCTTCTGGCCGCCGGACAGCTTGACGCCCCGCTCGCCGATGAGGGTGTCCAGCCCGTCCTCCTGAGACCGGATGAACTCCTCCAGGCGCGCCCGTCTCGCCGCTTCCCAGATTTCTTCTTCCTTGGCGTCGAGCTTGCCGTACAGAATGTTCTCGCGGATCGTCCCGTTAAACAGGAAGACGTCCTGCTGAACGATGCCGATCTGCCGGCGCAGCGATTCCTGCGTCACTTCGCGAATGTCGGTTCCGTCGATGCGGATTGTCCCGCCGTCGACCTCGTAGAATCGAGGCAGCAGGCTGCACAGCGTCGTCTTGCCCGCGCCGGACGGCCCGACGAAGGCGATCGTTTCTCCCTTGCGAACGGTCAGGCTCACCTCCGACAGCACCTTCTTGTCCCCTTCGTACCCGAAGCTGACTTTGTCGAACTCGATCTCGCGCTTGAAGTCGCTCAGCTCCACCGCGTTCGGAGCGTCGGCTACGTCCGGAGCCGTGTCCAGCAGCTCCACATAGCGCTTGAAACCGGCGAAGCCTTGCGGGTAGCTCTCCACGATGGCATTGATCTTCTCGATCGGCCGGAAAAATACGTTGGTCAGCAGCAGAAAGCCGACAAACTCTCCATTGGAAAGCTGCCCCTGGATGACGAACCAGGTGCCGCACACCATGACGAACAGCGTGACGAAGCGCATCATCATATAGCTGATCGAGCCGTTCTTGGCGATCAGCTTATAGGATACGAGCTTCGTCAGGCGGAAGCGTCCGTTATTCTCCGCAAACCGCCGTTCCTCGAACGTTTCGTTGGAGAACGCCTTGACGACGCGGATGCCCCCTACGTTGTCCTCGACGCGGGCGTTGAAATCGCCGATGTCGCGGTACAGCTGGTGAATCGCCTTCGTCATTTTGCCGTTGAAGTACACGACAACCCAGATGATCGCCGGAACGACGACGAAGGTCAGCACGGCCAGCTTCCAATTAATCGTCAGCATCAGGACAAAGGAGCCCACGAGCGTCATGACCGCAATGAACAGATCCTCCGGTCCGTGGTGCGCCATCTCTCCGATCATGTTCATGTCGTTGCTCAGCCGGCCGACCAGATGCCCCGTCTTCGTATTGTCGAAAAAGCGGAACGACAGCTTCTGGATATGCGCGAACAGCTTGCGCCGCATATCCGTCTCGATATTGATGCCAAGCATATGGCCCCAGTAGTTAACGACATACATCAGCACGGTGTTCAGCGCATACAGGACCACCAGTCCGATCGACGCCCAAATAATCAGATCCCATTTGCCCCCCGGCAGCAGATCGTCGATGAACGAATTGACGACCATAGGAAAAGCCAGCTCCAGCAAGCCGGCAATAATCGCGCAGCCGAAGTCCAGCATGAACAAGCCTTTGTAAGGACTGTAATATGCGAAAAAACGTCTAATCAAGTTATCCCTTTCTCCTTCCGTACAGCAAGGCTGTTTCGATTGCTTTTGATAATGATTCTCAACATTGGGTTGATTGTATCAGAAAAGAAGGAGGATGGGAATGGAGCTTTTCCGATTACTTCAAGATCATATCCGTCAGCATCTCGATCTGATGCTCAATAGCGATCGGATCGTCGAAGAACAAGTCGTAGTAGGAGATTTTGTGGACCCGGTTGTTTTTGACCGCGTCTGCTCCAGCTCAACAAGGCCGACCCCCTGCAGCGCTAGGCCCATGGAGGCTTGTCATCGGTTCGACATTCCCTGATGTATGCCGATTATAATTGAGATCGATTTCCAAAGAAGTGAAGCGAAGGATAGAAAAAGAAAGTTGACCGATCCCTTAGGGTCCGCGATATGATATTGGCGAGGTGATTCGGATGCGGATACAAGAGGTATGCAGGCAGTTAAACGCGACGAAAAAAGCGGTGACCTACTACGTGGAGCATGGACTGGTCAGCCCCGCCGTGCTGGATAACGGATATCGCGACTTTAGCCCCGAGGATGTCGAACGTTTACGGAAAATTAGCATCTTGCGCAAGCTGGGACTGGGCACGGACGAAATTAAAAACGCGCTCGCGGAGCAGGGAGAATTGTTCCTGCGGGAAAAACTTGTGCGGAATGAACTGCGGCTGGCTCGCGACGGCGCGCGCCAATCTCTATTGCAGCGGTTAAGCGAAGGAGGGGACTGGCAGGAAGCGGAAAGCGCGCTGCAGGCTCTGGAGCGGCAGGCCGAGGCGATCGACAAGCTGCTGCATGCCTTTCCCGGAGATTTCGGGCAGTTTATCGCCCTGCATTTTTCCCCATTTCTCCAGGAGACGCTCACAACCGAAGAGCAGCAGTCGGCATACGAGGAAATCGTCCGCTTTCTCGATGACGCCGCCGGCTTCTCCCTCCCTCCGGAATGGCAGGCGTGGCAGACGGAACAGCCGGTATCGATGTCGCCCTCCGCTTGGAGGGCGCTGTCGGCGGAAATGATTCGCGCCGCTCGGAACCCCGGCCCATTTATGGACGAGCACGACGAAAGGATTTCCGCCTATCTGGCGTTCAAGCAATCGGAGGAGTATCGGCATTCCCCCGCCTTTCGGCTGCAGCGGGCGCTGCGCGAGTTTCAGCAGAGCGTCGGCTATCACGAGCGTTTCATACCGGCAATGAAGCGATTAAGCCCTTCCTATCGCGAGTATGCGCGGCAGCTTGAGCAAGCGGCGGACGTCCTGCGCGAGAAATATCCCGAGACGGAATGAAAGGGGGCGCGCCGCCAGCCCTATTCGATGACAGGCGCGTTCTCGGACAAGCCGGTCCACTGCAGGCTTCGTTCATACAGCTTTCTCTGGAGCGGCTTGTCGTAAGATACCGGAACGGTGGATCCGACGCGGCGGTTGCCGGCGAAATACTTCCCGCTTGACGAACCGGCTTCCGGCGACGCGGCCAGGTGCAGAATGAGCCGGGCGCCTTGCTCGGGAGAGCTCATGAACAGCTTCGCCAGCGGGCGAATGAAGCCCGGGACGCCTCTCGTCGATTGCGGCGTATAGATCACGCCCGGATGGAGCGCGTTAACGGTAATTCCGCTGCCCGCCAACCGCTCGGCCATGAAATACGTCATCATAATGACGGCAAGCTTGGCTGTCCGGTAAGCTTTGAAGCTCGAATACGACGTCGGCCGGACCGCTTCTTCCAGATCGAGCCGCTTGGCCTGCATGACGGAGGCGACGTTCACGATACGGGCCGAGCCGGAAGCTTTCAACTGGTCGAGCAGCAGGTGCGTCAGCAGGAACGGGGCCAGATAGTTGACGGCGAACGTCATCTCGAAGCCGTCCACGCTCGTCTGCTGTCGGCCAAACAGTCCGCCGGCGTTGTTGACGAGCACGTCCAGCCTGTCCCAACGGCTGCGGAACGCCTTGGCCAAATCTCTGACGGATTGCTGGGAAGACAGATCGGAGACGAGAAGCTCGATCTGCGCGTTGCCGGTTAGCTCGATCAGCTTCCGCTTCGCTTCTTCGCCGCGCTCCCGATGGCGGCAAACCATAACGATACGGGCCCCCTGCTCCGCAAGCCCTTGGGCGGCGGCGAAACCGATGCCCGAGTTGGCGCCGGTAATCATGCAGATTTTCCCCTTCATTGTTCCGTCTCCTTCCGTTGATCGTACATCGCCAGAACCCGCTTCGCAGCGCAGCTTCTCCATGCCAGCTCAAGCCGCCCCTTCAGTTCGTCCGTACCGATCGCATCCAGACGAACGAGAACGTACGGATAGTTCCGGTAATGATCCGTGATAAAGTAAACCTCGGGGTGAGCCTGCATGAGAAAATCCCGGCTCTCGAGGTCTATTCTTAATACGAGTGTAACACGATCTTCATGCAGCCTGGCCAACAGCTTCTTGCCAACTCGGAAGGCCGGCGTTCCGTAAGCGGTGCCTTCCTCTACTTCGGGCAGAGAACGGGTCAAGCGACGAAGCCGTTGAAAATCATCTGCGTGCGGAATAGCGATCCCCTCCCAATCAGAATCGATGAAATCCTGCGAATGGCTGAGCATTCGTGAGAGAAACCCTTAAATACGAGAGATGTTGTCAGGTTAAGCAAACGGTCAACAAGCGGCCTTGCAGGAATCGTCCCAGTTGCCGGCGGAGCCCCGACAGTCATCGCGAACAAAGGCCAGCTCGCGCCAACCCCCACGTCAACCCCCGCCAGTCCAGGCCAACACACGCCAACCCCCGCGAGCCCCCGCCAGCCCAGACCAACCTACGCACTCCGCGAGCCCCCGCCAGCCCACTAACGTAACGGTTGCCAGCGCCGCTAATTGTGCCCTTTTCGCAGTACGGAGGTTGTAACGGTTGCGGCAGCGGCTATTTCAGCCGAAAACGCGCGTTTCGCTCGATAACCCCAAAATAAGCGCGGTGGCAACCGTTAGCTTTTCCTTTTTCGGGAAAACGATCGATTAAGCGCCACTGCAACCGTTAGACGTTGCCGGCAGGTTGCGCGCCTTCGATCGCATACGATCGGTCGCATCCCATCGACCGTATGCCGTCGATCGCATACGACAACGGCTTAACCTGACAACATTGCGATCGCCCCATCTACCCATTCGGCGCTGATGCGTCAGCTTATTCGCAAATCGAGCACAATCCGGTCATGTCTGATGCTTCATAGGCTGCCGCTTGCCGTACGTCAATGAGCGCCATAACCATTCGACAGGTCCGAAGCGGTACCTTCGAAGCCATAACCGGCTTCCCCAGACTTGAGCCGCGAAAAGGAGCAGGGATAGCGCAATTCCGTACGAAGGCGCGACTTGTCCGTACCATCCGAGACCATAGCTGTAAAACAGGAAGGTGCATACGACGGACTGCAACAAATAATTGGTAAGCGCCATCCGTCCCGCATCCTGCAGCGGAGCGAGAAGCAGTCTCCAGAAACGCCTCCGGCTCAGCAGCAGCAGGCTGGCCATATAGAATACGGAGACAGCCGGGCCGGCTATCAGTATGCCTGCCCAATGCGCGTTGTTAAATCCGCTTTGCCCGGCATCCACAGTATGATGCAGCCAAACCTGAAACGCCAGAAACAAAAGTCCGATGCAGCCGCTCCACAGCCCGATTTTACGGATCGCAACGGCATGAAGGTCCGGATTTCGAAGCCACCCCTTCCGCCAGGCGTATGCCCCAAGGAGAAACATAGCGAATGTTAAGGGAATCGTCAATAAAGAACTGTTCTGCACATGCGAGAGATCCAGAAGCCGTTGTCGAAACATCTCCTCTAAGGTTCCGCTGCTGTAAATCTCGTTAGCGTCGCGGATCAACCGGAGGGCATCGACCGTTGACGGCCCCTCGGGGAGTCCCCATCGAACGATCCCGGGCGCGAAAGTATGAAGCGCAATCCATGCGGCGGGAATCAGCAACAGGCCGAGCGACCAATACAGAAGCGTATTCGGCTTGCGTCTGTAGAAGGCGAGAAGGGCAAAACCCAGCATGGCGTAAACGAGCAGAATGTCGCCGAACCAAATGAAGTAGCCATGCAGAAGACCGATTAGCAGCAAAACGAAAAGCCGTCTTAGGTAAAGCGCCGTGCCTCTTCGCCCTTTTTGCTCGGCCCTTTGGAGAAAAATGATGAAGCCCGCGCCGAACAAAAAAGAAAACATAGAAATAAACTTGTAATCCACGAAAATGTAGATCAGCAGCTTTGCGATTCGATCGCCCGTCGCGGCCCACCATTCAGCATCCAGCATGTTCATATATAGATAGGGCGACGAATACAACGGCATATTGGCGATTGCAATTCCAAGCAGCGCCAGCCCGCGTATCCAATCGAGCTGTGCGAATCTCATGGCTGTTCGATATCCTTGAAGCCATATTCAGCGGCCAGATCGGCGACACGCAAGGTTCTGCCAGAATAGCGCCTTACTTCAGGATCCCCGAATAACGCCTTGACCGCTCGCCCCGAAAACTCGACGGAATCGCTTCCCGGCGGCCGCTCGCCCATCGCGGATACGATGGCCTCGGTACGCGTAAATCCGGGCGAGAGCGCAAGCGCGGTAACCCCTTGCGGCTCCAGATCGTAAGCGAGCGAATAGGCAAGCCTGCTCACGCCGTTCATGGCCAGATCGTAGAACAGGTTGCCCATTCTTTCCTTATTCGGATCCGTATACCCCGTCAGAATGACCAGGCCTTTCCGTTCAAGGAGAAGCGGTGCGGCGTACCACGCGGTAACCAGATGGCTTCGAACGCCGATATCGACCATGTTCCGCCAGTTCTCGAGAGAGAGCCTCCAGAATGGCCCGCTCTGGAAGGGAAGCGCGTTTCCGTTGCAAGCATTCGCAACCAACAGATCGATCCCTCCGCGCTCGTCTTGAATACGCTTGAACAACGCTTCGACCGCACGATCGTCCGCGTGGTCCAGGGGAACCGCAATGCCTCTGCCGCCCCTTTCCGTCACTTGCTCGGCGGTATCTTCAACCGTGCCGGGCAAAGATGACTTTCTACCGCTGCGGGATTCAATGTCGGTCACATAGACCGTAGCCCCCGTTTCGGCCATGACCCATGCAATGCCGCGTCCGATCCCGCGCGCGGCTCCGGTGACGACGACAACAGCCTCATTGCTGCGCTCGGTCATTCGTTCTCACTCCCCATCTCGTATTGAAGAGCATCGTCCAATTGAGCAACGACGCCTACCGCCGGAACCGGAGCTAGTTCGCCGACGATCATTTGCCTGACCGCGAACCCGGCGCTTATCAAGCGGCTTTCGGTACGTTCCGCAATCTGCTTAAGCTTGCTTGCCGCCGGGGGTTGATTGAATACGTACAGGGCGCCGCCGGGCAGCAAGCTTTCTTTAATAATGTCCAAGCCGCAATTGCTGTTCGTCCAGAACAGATTGACATTAATCGCGAATATTTTATGAAAACGTTCTCCGTTCAAATCCGCTTCGTGCAGAGAGGCCGTGATAAATTTCGCCCTGCCGGCCGCGATATGCTCCGCATTCTTTTTTTCGGCGATGCGGATCATACTGTCCGATTGATCGATGGCCGTGACGCTGCCATCGGTCAAGCTTCCGCAAATCAGGGAAACCGCCGTTCCATGCCCGCAGCCGATCTCAAGCACGCGATCGGACGGGGCGATCGCAAGCGCATCAACGGCCCATTTTACCCGATCGGGGAGGGTCGCCGCCATCATCAGGCCCCTCGTTCGATAGACGCACGGTCCGACAGAATCTCTTGAAGCCGAAGCAAATTCCGAATCCAATTGTCCTGATGGCATTCTCTTTCGGATTCAGGGACAGAGGTATGATTGAGGCATAACCAAGTGCCGTCGCCATGCGGAGTAAGCGTGATCTCGACCCATGAAGACCCCGGAGGGTGAATGGCGCTATCTACCCACCCCCATGTGAAAACGATCCGCTCGAACGGTTCGATCGCCTTGAACGTTCCGACGATCTTGTCGCGTCCGTTCATGTCGATCCGAATTTCGCCTCTCTCCTCCGGTTCCACCGTCGCTTGCTTCCCCAGCCATTGACAAAGCTTGCCGGCCTCCGTGAAATAAGAAAAGACGGTGCCCGGCTTTGCCTCGATGAACATTTTACGCTCAACGATTCTATTGCTCATGATCCTTCCCCCTCTCTTCGGCTTCGGCCAGATGCTTCAGCATGCCGAGATGATCGTCCCAGAATTGCCCCAAATACTGCTGTAAACTCTCAAAGCCCTCCTTCCGCAAGTAATAGATTCTGCTGTTCTTCCGCTTCTCAACCCCGACAAGCTTCGCCTCCAATAGCACCTTCAAATGCTGGGACACGGCGGAAGCGCTGATCTCGAACAAGGAGGACAGATCGCCTGCCGTCCGCTTGCCGTGCTTAAGAATTTCCAGCATCCTTCTTCGTTTCGGGTCGCCAAGCGCAATAAAAATGTGATTGATCATGGAGCAATTTTAGCAAAAACTTAATTTAGTGTAAACTGAAATAGTGACGATTCGCCTATTTGATCCCCAGATGCTCGCGCAAAGTCGTGCCTGCATACTCTCTTCTGAACAGTCCTCTGTCGGCCAGTCTCGGCACCAGCTCATCGAGAAACAGCTCCAAGGAACGAATCGAACCGCCCGGCAGGGCAATTACGCCGTCCATGGCGCCGGCCTCGAACCTGGCGACGATCTCCTGCAGCACATCCTCGACCGTTCCGGCCGCCACCCAGTGCGCAGAACCGATCACCTCCGGCCGCGACAGCAGCTCCTCCACGGTCGGCTGCCGCTCCTCGATCAGCCTGCGCAGCAGATCGGCATGGGTCCGGCTGCGCACGGGCCGAGCGGGATCGGGCAGCAAATCGGCCGTAACGCGCCGATCCGGCGGCAATCCTTCGAGATCGAGGCCGAGGATCGACCGGACGGATGCGAGCCGCCGCTCCATGCTCAGATGGGCATGCGCCTCCCGGTACATCATCTGCGCCTCGCTTCTCGTGTCGGCCAGGAAAAAATACAGCCCCGGCAGCACCCGCACCGCGTCCGGAGAGCGTCCGTGCGCTTGGGCCCGATTCTGCAGATCCCGGCGCAATTCTATGCCCGAAGCCATGTCGGGCGTCGACGCGAAAATCGCGTCCGCTACCGAAGCGGCGAAGCTCCGGCCCGAATCCGACGCTCCCGCCTGAAACAGCGGCGGCGTCCCCGCCGGGTGAGCAGGCACGTTAAGCGGACCCTGGACGCTGAAATATTCGCCGTTATGGCGGATCGAAGCAACCCTTTTGCCGGAAGCGGCTTGATCCGGCGCGCGGCCGGCAAGCGCCTCGTACGGATAGCTGTCCCAGAGCTTGCGCACGATGTCGGTGAACTCCGCCGCTTTCGCATATCTTTCTTCGGACGAAGGCATCGGGGAATCGGTAAAATTTTCGGAGCCGTCGATGGAGGTGACGATATTCCATGCGGCGCGCCCATTGCTGAGCCAGTGTAAGGACTGGATCTGCCGGGCGACCACGAACGGAGGATTAAACGTGGTGGACGCGGTCGTCACCAGCCCGATTCGTTCCGTCTCGCGGGCAATCGAAGCCAGCATCACCGTCGGGTCGAGACTGGCAAAGCGGGGAGAATACTCCTCCCCCTCTGCGTGAAGATAAAGGGCGTCCGGCTTGAACACGAAATCCAGCCTCGCTTTCTCCGCCATTCTCGCCAGCTCGACATAAAAATCGCTGGAAAACTGCTTCTCGGCGCTCTCTTCGCTTTTTCCTTTCCGCCAAGTGGCGGATAAGGACAATCCGATGCAAAGCTGTCTTGTTTCGCGCAACTTCCCTCAACCTCTCTTTTTATCTTATAATCGATAATGATTCTCATTATTGATTAGTAGTTTAGCAAGGGGAGAGGAAAATAGGAATGCACAATTTGCCAACCGATCATGCATCATTATTGAACGGAGAAAATTGACGAGCGAGCCTTCCCGCTGCCGATTCCGGCGTTGGATTGACGTATTCCGTGGGAGACACGCCGAATTTCTTCTTAAATATTCTGCTGGCCCGGCGCGCTTCCGCTCTCCCGGTGCTTGCAGCCTGTCAGAATCTGGTCCATGACGCTTAGAAACAATTGCTTCACGCGAAGCCTTCCGATTCCGTCAAGCGTGCGCGCGCTCTGATGAAGCACCGACAGCAGCTCCGTTACCCGCGGATTGGCCGCCGGCTCCAGCAGGAAATGACGGTCGCATTCCCGGCTGCCCCCGGCTTCGTCAAAGCTGTAAAGAACGGTGTAATACTCGTATTCGGACGGGCTGGTTACCTGAGCGTCAAGCCGCATGCCCGGAGCCGCATGAAACACCGATCCCTGCTGCAGCTCGTACACCGTTCCGTCCACGCTCATCATCGCTTCTCCGCGAACGACGAAAAGAAAGCCGTGCTTGACCGTTCGGAACTCGCGCAGTACGCTTTTCGGCTGGAACACCAAACGGTAAACCTCTTTGATCTCATAGGAGCCGCCGGCATAAATGTCGGCCAGCTTGTCCGCGCTCGTCATCGCCTGCACCTTCTTCCCCTCATCGCTGTCCTCGGCTTTTTATTTTCAATATACAATAATGCCCGAATAATGTCCTCCAGGAAGCGAATCGGCAAATACGACCGCCATTCCTTAACAAGACTTAAGAACTGCCGGCGACGGGTTATGCTATATTTACGTTATAAAGCACAATAAGCACGCAGGTGATGGGAATGTCTTCAAGCACGACGATTTTACTGGTAGACGACGAGAAAGAAATCATTAAGCTGATGGAGATTTATCTCCATAACGAAGGGTACAAGCTGCTGAAAGCCGGCGACGGCTTGACCGCGCTGGAGCTGATGGACGCCAATCCGGTGGACCTGGTCATCCTGGACGTCATGATGCCGCATCTGAACGGGATCGAGACCTGCATCAAAATCCGCGAACGGTACGACGTGCCGGTTATTTTCCTGTCCGCCAAAAGCCAGGACATCGATAAAATCTCCGGCCTTAGCATCGGGGCGGACGATTACGTCACGAAGCCGTTTAATCCGCTCGAACTAATGGCGCGCGTGAAGTCCCAGCTGCGCCGCTACAACCGGTTCAAGCGCCAGCTGAACCAAGACGGCAGCGTCATCGAGATCGAAGATCTGGTCATCAACTTCATCAATTATACGGTCATGGTGGACGGCAAGGAGGTCAAGCTGACGCCGCGAGAATTCGCCATCCTGCGGCTGCTGGCCGTCCATCGCGGCGCAGTGCTGAGCATGGACACGATCTACGAGAAAGTCTGGAACGAGCCGTTCATGGAATCCAAAAACACCGTAATGGTCCATATCCGCAAAATTCGGGAGAAAATCGAGAAGGACCCGCAAAATCCCCGGTTGATTAAAACGGTGTGGGGAATCGGCTACAAGATGGAATCGACCACATGAGCATGAAGGGGGGCCTGCAGATTGAACGTCAAATGGATGCACTCGCTTCGATGGAGGCTGCTTTTCTATAGTTTGGCCAGCGCCGGGATGACAGCCGCCGCGCTGTACGCCGCCAATTTTCTCGTTGCTCTGCTGCTGCAATCCGCGCTTCGCGCGCCCTTCGCCTTTGTGATCCATACCGTCGGCTCTCTGCCCGTCTTCATTGCGGCCGGAATCGCTCTGTACGTCTCCGCCTTTTTCCTGCTCAGCCACGGAACGATCCGCAGGCTGGAGAATCTGTACCGCTCTTTGCGGCGCATGGAGGAGGGCAGCTTCGAGGTGCAGACCCCGCCCCGCTCCGCCGACGAGATCGGCCGCCTTCAGGAGCTCGCCGGACGGTTAAGCGGACAGCTTAGCCGCGATCTGAAGCGAATTGCCGCCGGCCTTCAGGAGATCGCCGACGGCAACTTCGAGCGTCCGATCGAGACGATGGACGCTTCCGGCGAGCTCGCCGAGGTGGCCCGCAGCATCAACGCGATGGCCGCCAAGCTGCACCGCTCCATTCTCGACGAGCGCTATGCCGAGCAGACGAAAAACGATCTTATTACAGGCGTCTCCCACGACTTGCGAACGCCGCTCACCTCGATCCTCGGCTTCCTGGAGGTCATTCATCAGGACCGCTACCGGGACGAGGTGGAGCTTCGCCACTACACGGACATCGCCTACAATAAGGCGCTCAGCCTCAAGAAGCTGATCGACGATCTGTTCGAGTATACGCGGATCAACAACGGCATGCCTCTGAGCGCTGCAGATTTGGATCTGGTCGGCTTCGTTCGGCAGTTGGCCGAGGAGTTCGTTCCGCAGCTGGAGGAGGCCGGCATGATCTGCAGAATCGATGCCGAAGTCGAGACGCTTCCCCTCTCGGCAGACGGCGACCTGCTCGTTCGCAGCTTCGGCAATCTGATCGCCAACGCGATCCGGTACGGCCGGCCGGCCCCCTATATCGACATCGCCGTCCGCCGCTCCGACGAGGAGGCGATCGTGGAGATCGCCAACTACGGGAACCCGATCCCCGAGCGGGATCTGCCGTTCATCTTCGACCGGTTTTACCGGGTGGAGCGCTCCCGTTCCCAGGAAACCGGCGGAACCGGCCTTGGCCTCGCCATTACGAAGAGCATTATCGAAGTCCACGGCGGCACGATCGACGTGTCCAGCAGCCCGGACAAAACGGTATTTACGACCCGGCTGCCGCTGTAGTCGAACCCTCTCACGACTCAAAGATTTTTTGCGCCGACGTCTTTACTTTTGGCCCGAACTGGCTTACTATGTAATCGATAAATTCATATTCATCGCTTAATCCTCTTTTATAGAGGAGCGGGGGAACCAAAGAAGCGGCAGCGCTTCAGGGGTGAATTCTCTCTGAATCCGGAGAGAACGGGGACTCTCAGACCCGAATCCGACAGCTAACCTCGTCAGCGTCATTGAGAGAGAGCCTTCATACATCTTTGGTTTGTCGTTAAGGTAACTACAACCGAAGCTTGGTAGCGGACTTCTCTGCTCCAGGCTTCTTTTCTTGTGTATTTTAAAACTTATGAACCCCGGCGCTTCCCGGAAAAGGAGTATGTTCGATGACTAGCGGCGAGAAAATCATGGTATGCATGGATCACGGTTCCCATGGCGAAAGGCTGATCGGGCGCGGCGGCAAGCTGGCCGGTCTGCTGCGGTGTCCGCTGTATGTGCTGAGCGTGATTCCCGTTCGCTCGGAGACGCTCGATCCGGAGAGGGAGAAGGAATTGGCGATATGGCGGGCCCGATGCCAGGAGCTCGGAGCGACGTTCATCGTCAAATCGCGCAAAAATCGAAAAACGGCCGAGGTGATCGCGGAGGCGGCCAGGGAGCATCGCATTACGCAGCTGATTCTCGGACAGACAGGCCAGACGCGCCTTCAGGAAATGATGCACGGCTCCCTCGTTCACGAGCTGATCAACCGGGTCGGAGAAGTCGACGTGCACGTCGTGTGCGACCGTTCCGGCAGCGCGCACTGATCTGTCATCGGATTGCCCGACAGCAGGCCGGCGCGGTACGAAAACAGGGGAGACCGGACGGCCGCAAGCCGCCCGATCTCCCCTTCCGTCGCCCGCAAACGCCGCTTACGGCCGTCCGTTCTCCGGGGAGGGCGCCCCTTCTTCCTTCTTCCTCAGCGCCTTTTCCCAGTCGTCACGAACGCTTTTTCCCCACAGCTTGACGCCGCTGCGGTAGGCGGCGCGGCCGTTCAGATGCCCGGCAACCGGCGAGGTCAGAAATACGAACAGAATGCCGAGCAGCAGCTTGGCGCTGACATGCCCCTCGAAAAGCGCAAAATACAGAAACGCGCCGGCCAGTACGCACAGCACGCCCAATGTGGCGCTCTTGGTCGCGGCATGCGAGCGCAAGTAGACGTCGGGCATCCGCACCAGGCCGAAGGCGCCCAGCAGGCAGAAGATTACGCCGATCAGAACGGCCAGCACCACGGCGTATTCAACGATCGCTGTCAGCGTCTCCACGTTCCATCACCACTCCCCGTTCGATATATCTTGCAAAGCCGACCGTCCCGATAAAGGTCAGAATGCCGATCACCAAAATCAAATCCAGATAAACCTGAGTCCGCTGCAGCAGGCTGAACACCGCCGCCATCGCCAGCATATGGATACCGATCGTATCAAGCGCCGCGATCCGGTCCGCCGGAGAGGGACCTTTCAGCAAGCGATACAAGCAGGCAAGCATCCCTGCGGCTAGAAGAATCAGACTGAACTGCAGCAAATAACCGATCATGCATGCCTCACCTCCAATATCGCCCGTTCAAAAGAATGCTTGATCTGCTCCGCCAATTCCTCCGCATCCTCGATGTCCATCGCATGGATAAACAGCGTCCGGCTGTCTCTGGACACCTCCAGCGTCAACGTGCCCGGAGTCAGACAAATCAGGCATGCGAGAATCGTAACCTCCCAGTCCGATTGGAGCTCCGTCCGAAAGGTAAAGATGCCTGGCCGCATGTTCAGCCGGGGCGATACGACGTGCTTGGCGACAGCATAACCGGAAACGAATAATTCCTTCATAAAGAGCAGCAGAAGCTTCGCGATCGCCCACAGCTTTTTGACATAGAGAGGCTGGTGAAAAAAACGGCGAAAAGCGATCAGAATGAGAAGCCCCATCGCATAGCCGACGATAAAGCCCGCCGCCGTCCAATCATTATTCAAAAACATCCAGGTGATGGACAACAACGCATTGAGCAGCAGTTGAAAAGCCATAGGCCACTATCCTTTCATGACAGCATCGATATAGACGGCAGCATTTCCAAGCACCTCGCTTGCCTGCCTGACCCAACCGTAAACCCATTCTCCGCCCAGTCCCATGGCCGCAAGCAGCCCGAACATGGCCAGCGCTGCGGCCGACATGCCGGTCACGGACCGACGAGTCGAGCCCGATTCGTTCCGGTCAGCCCCGGCCTCTTTTTCCGTCCCCCAGAACGCCATCCGAAAAATGCGCAGCAGCGAATAAAGGACAAAGAAGCTGGAGGCCAGTCCGATCCCGAACAACGCGTACGCCTCCTCCTCCATTCCGCTGCGCAGCAGCAGCAGCTTGCCCGGAAAGCCGCTAAGAGGCGGAATGCCTACCAGAGCCAGCATCGTGCCGAAGAACAGCCAGCCCAGAAGCGGATGGCGCTGGATCAAGGCGCCCATCTCCTGCAGCCGCTCGGTGCCGGATGCCGCAATGAGCCAGCCCGCGAGAACGAACAGCAACGTTTTGGCCAGCATGTCGTGCAGCAGGTAGAAAACGACCCCGTCCCAGGCGTGCGCGGCGCCCAGCGACAAGCCGAAAGCGACAAACCCCACGCCGATAATGACGTTGTAATTAATAATGCGCGGCACGTCCCGATAGGCCGACGCCCCGATGCTGCCGAGAATCATCGTCGCGGCGGCCATGCCCCCGATCCATGCCTGCGTCACTGGAGAATCATGGTAAAAGATGAGGCTGAACGTGCGAATAATCGCATACAGCCCGACCTTGGTCAGCAAGCCCCCGAACAGGGCGCGCACGGCTGCGGGCGGCGCGCTGTACGAGCCGGGCAGCCAGAAGAACAGGAACAGGCCCGCCTTCAAGGAAAAAACGAGCAGCAGAAGGACGGCGATGACGTCCAGCATGCCGTTCTGCCCGACCTCGGCTACGCGCTGCGACAGATGCGCCATATTCAGCGTGCCGAGCATGCCGTACAGATAGGCCATCGCCGCGACGAACAAAGCCGACGACAGAATGTTGGCCATCATGTACTTCAGCGTCTCTCTCAGCTGGCGCTTCGTGCCGCCCAACACCATCATGGCATAGGAAGCGATCAGCATCACTTCGAAGCAGACGAACAGATTAAACAGATCTCCGGTCAGGAAGGACCCGTAGATGCCGACGAGCAGAAACTGGAACAACGGGTAGACGTACATCCGTTCCCGCTGCTCGTCGATCGTCCGAAACATGAACCATAAGCAGAAGGCGCTGATGACGGACGTCGTGAAGACGAGCAAGCCGCTCAGCATGTCCGCCACGAAAACGATGCCGTAAGGCGGCGCCCACCCGCCCAGATGAAGCGTCTGAATGCCGCTGCGATCGATCTGCAGCAGCAGCAGGATGGCGGCGGCCAAGTTAAGCAGCACGCCGATAAAGGCGATCGTCCGCTGAGCGGCCAGCCTGTTGGGCAGGAAAACGAGAATAATGGCCGTCAGCAGCGGGATGAGCAGCGGAAGTACGACGCTATTGTTCATGGTCCGACTCCCCCTTCATCTCTTCCATATCGTCGGTGCCCAGCGATTGATAGGCCCGGTAAGCAAGCACGAACAAAAAAGCGGTGACGCCGAAGCTGATGACGATGGAAGTCAAAATCAGCGCCTGCGGCAGAGGATCGGTGAAGGCGGTTTTGCCGTCCTCCATAATCGGAGCCGCCCCCTGTTTTAGTCGAGCCATCGTCATTAACAGCAAATGAACGCAGTGCGACAGCACAATCGTGCCGAGAATGATGCGAAATACGGTTTTCGACAGCATGAGATAGACCGCCACCGCAAACAGCAGGCCAATGGCCAGCGCCGTAATCAGCTCCATTACCGATCCTCCTCCTTCCCGATCGTCAAAATAATCGTCATCGTCACGCCGACGACGGACAAGTATACGCCGAGATCGAACAGCACCGCCGTAGCCAGCTCCGTATCTCCGAGCAGCGGCAGGTCAAAGTGATCGAACGTGTGACTCAAAAACGGAACGTCGAACAAGAAGGAGCCGACGCCGGTCAACACGGCAATAAGCAGGCCTGCAGTCGTCAGCAGGCGGAATTGGATCGGCAGCACCTTGCGGATGACGTCCAATCCGAAGGCGATCGCCAGCAGCACGAGCGCCGCCGAGGTCATCAGCGCGCCAATAAATCCGCCGCCCGGGTTGTTGTGTCCGGCCAGGAACAGATAAAGCGAGAAGGCGACGATAATGAACACGACGACCTTGGACACCGTCTTCAGGATCACATCGTTGCTTCGATAGTCCGGGATGCCGACCGGGGGCAGCCGCCCTTCCTTCGCTCCCCCCTGTCCCGTCCGTTCCGCAAGCCGCAGTCGGATCATCGAGTAGATGCCCAGCGAGGCAATGCCCAGCACGGTAATTTCCAGCAGCGTATCGAAGCCGCGAAAATCGACCAGGATGACGTTGACCATATTTTTTCCGCCACCGAGGCGGTAGCTTTCGTTAACGAAGAAGCTGGAGATCGACTCGAACGCCCTCGACCCGCTGGCCCCGATGACGATCGCCGTCATGACGATGCCCGCTCCCGCCGCGATAGCCGCATGGAGCCACCTTCTTCGCGGAGGGTTGCCCTGCAGATTGTCCTTGGGCAAATAGCGGAAGCAGAGCAGGAACAGCGCGACCGACACCGTCTCGACAATCATTTGCGTCAGAGCCAAATCCGGAGCGCGATAGAGAACGAACAGCATAGTGACCATATATCCGACAGCTCCGGTTACGAGGATGGCGGCGATCCGGTTCCGGATCCAGGGAACGGTCAGCGCCGAGGCCGCCATCACCAGCACGACAACAGTTTCATAGACCGACGCCGGCGCCAGCTCCATATCCGTCCACCCGATGTCGCCGGCGGTCAGCAAGGTGATGCCCAGCGCTGCGATAAAGAAGACGAAAATATAAACCAAGTAGCGGCGGATCGATCCGGTCATATACCGGTCGGTCAACTGACGCGAGAAGCGGTCCAGGGACCGCAAGCCGCCGTCGTACAGCTGGTTCACGTTCAGGCCGTCCGACCACGTCTTGTTATGGAGCTGAAGCCGCCGATAGAGCAGCACGATACCCGTACCGACGGCAACGACTCCGATCGTCATGAACAGCTCGGTCGTCCAGCCGTGCCAGAATTGGAGATGAACGTCGAACCGCTCTCCATCGGCCAGCAGCAGCGGATGAATCGCCGCCATCGCCGGCTCGACGAGACTGGGGCCCAGCAAGTTAGGAAACACGCCCGTAAGGATCACGAGAGAAGCCAGAATCAGCGGAGAAAAAAGCAAGCCTACCGACGCCTCATGCGGCTGCACGTCCAGCTGATCCTTCTGCAGCTTCCCGCCGAACGTCCGCACGACGAGCACCATGCTGTAGGCGAACGTAAATACGCTGGCGATCCAGGCCACAACCGGCACAAGTCCTCCCCAAACGGTTAGATGGCCAAGCTCGAACTGCCGGATTTGCAACATCGCCGTAAAAAACATTTCCTTGCTCAAAAATCCGTTAAACGGAGGCAGTCCGGCCATAGAGCCGGCTCCGATTAGGGCGAGCGTAAAGGTGACCGGCATGACGGCCATCAGCCCGCCCAGCTTGCGCAGGTCGCGCGTTTTCGTCTCGTGATCCACGATGCCGACGACCATGAACAGCGCGCCCTTGAACATCGCATGATTCAACAAATGGAACAAGGCGGCGGCCGTCGCTTTGGCGTAGAACTCTCCTCCGGCTTCCCCCGTGTAGTAGGCCGACCCGAGCCCCAGCAAGCACATGATCAGCCCCAGCTGGCTAATGGTCGAATAGGCGAGCATCGCCTTTAAATCTTTCTGTTTGATCGCCTGGAAGGAGCCGTACGTCAGCGTGACCAGACCGATGCCGGTAACGAGCCAGAACCATTGCGCCTGCATGGCGAATACGGGCGTCATGCGGGCGACCAGGTACAGGCCGGCTTTCACCATCGTCGCCGAATGCAAATACGCGCTTACAGGCGTCGGAGCTTCCATCGCGTCCGGCAGCCAGATGTGGAACGGAAATTGAGCCGACTTCGTAAAGGCGCCAAGCAGAATGAGCACGAGGGCCGGCACGATGAGCGGATCGGCGGCGAGCTGGGACAGCTGCGGCAGCATCTCCCGCACGCTGAACGTTCCCGTCATGACGTAGAGGAGAATGATCCCCGCCAGCATCGCCAGTCCGCCGAATACCGTAATCAGCATCGATTTCTGCGCGCCGTATTGGGATCGATCCCGATGATGCCAGAAGGCGATCAGCAAAAACGAGGAGATGCTGGTCAACTCCCAAAAGCCGTACAGCACGATCAGGTTGTCCGACAGCACAACCCCCAGCATCGCTCCCATGAAAATCAGCAAATACGTATAAAACGAAACGATCGCTTCCTTGCTCTTGTCCAAATAAAAAATGGAATAGAGAACAACCAGCCCTCCGATCCCGCTGATCAGCAGGGCGAACAGCAGCGAAAGACCGTCCAGATATACGGTGAAGTCAAGCCCGATCGAAGGCATCCAGGCCATGCTTTCCATGACGGACTGCGTGCCTATAAGCGGGAGCTGCATACAGAAATAAATAAACAAGAGGACGGGAATCGGCAGAACGATCCATCCCGTATGAAACGCTCTCAGACGGCCGCCGATAAACGGCAGCAGTCCGGCCCACGCCAATGGGAGCAGTATAGCAGAGTGAAGCCAAGACAATCGTGTTTCCTCCTTCTATCCCTTACATGGATTATTTTTTCCTTTTTTCCACCTGCGGATGCAGAGGCGAAAAATAAAAAAAGAGCCTGTCTGTTGGCAGGCTCCTCCGGATACTACATCAGTATTCAATTCTCTCGTTCGTCCATCTTTCACCTTAACAAGAATACTTCTTTCTCTTTCATTTGTAAAGCTTTTTTGAGGCCAGAGCCTGCTCCGCGTATAATGACCGGCCTGCCGAGGGAACACTCTATCTATAAGTAAGCCTGCCGCCGGGACGATAGAGTCTCGTCGAAAGTTGAACGGAGGAGTTTCCTATGCCTATACGTCAAATTACGGTGAGCGCCCTCCTCTTCGCTGCGATGCTGATTGCGGCCTACTATCTCGATCAGCGGATGGCGGACCGTTCGGAGATCGAGCTGCGCGAAGTCGAGCCTTCGGGCTACGCCGCCAAAACGACCTCCTCCGGAGGAGGAAGCGTTCCATTCTCGCCAAGGGAATACGTGAGAATCGTGAAATAACCCGGCAAGTCGAGCCGCCGAAGTCGGGCGGTTTTTTGTTGCGCTTTTTTTATGAATGAATTAATATTTTATTCATAAATTCACAAGTAGGTGATGAATATGCCCCGTAAATTCGATCCGGACGAAAAGTCGCGGATTCAACGAAAATTGCTCGAAGCCGGCCGTTCTCTCTTTGCGAAATACGGCTTCAAGAAAACGAATGTAGGCGAGCTGGCGAAGGCAGCGGGAATCGCCTCGGGCACGTTTTATTTATTTTACCGTTCCAAAGAGGAGCTGTTCTTCGAGCTGATGGAAGAGGAGGAGCGAAGCATCCAGCAAGCGGTTCTCGCACGGCTTGAGAACGCTTCGGAGAGCAAGGACGCGATTCGCCTCCTGTTTAAGGAGGGCTTTCGATTGATGACGGAAAGTCCGATTCTTCGCGAGGTTCTTCTTCCCGAACAACTGGAGGCCGTCATGCGCAAGCTGCCCCCGGAAAAAATGGAACGCAATTACGCTATGGATGTCCGGAAGCTGTCGCCGCTGATCCGGCGATGGCAAGAAGACGGCGCATTGCGCGCGGACATGAGCCCCGAGATCATCGTCAGCATGCTGCGTTCTCTTCTGCTGCTCTCGCTTCATAAGCAAACGATCGGAGAGTCCGTCTACGAGGCGACGATGGAGGCTCTGATTGGCGCCGTCGCCGACGGGCTTTCCGTCGAAAAAGAGGGAGGACGACCGCATCATGATCGAGGTTAGCGGATTGACGTATGCTTACCCGTCCACGCGTCGGCATGCGCTGCGCGGACTCGACTTTCGCATCGGTCGAGGCGAAATCTTCGGTTTCCTTGGTCCCTCCGGAGCAGGCAAGAGCACGACGCAGAACGTCCTCATCGGCAAGCTCCGGAAATACGGCGGTTCCGTCCGCATATTCGGACAGGAGATCCGTTCCGCCAGTTCGGACTATTACGAGCGAATCGGAGTCGCGTTCGAATTCCCCCATTTTTACGGACGGTTTACTGCACTGGAAAACCTGACTCATTTCGGCGCTCTCTACCGAAGCCGAAGCGTCGACCCGATGCGGCTGCTGGAACAGGTCGGACTGGAGGAAGCCGCCCATACGAAGGTCGAACGATTCTCCAAAGGAATGAAGATGCGGCTGAATTATTGCCGTTCCGTGCTGAACGACCCGGATCTGCTGTTTCTCGACGAACCGACCTCCGGGCTTGATCCGGCCCATGCCGACAAGCTGAAGCGGCTTATTGAAGCCCGGCGCGCGGCAGGTACGACGGTCTTGCTTACGACGCATAACATGCAGGCCGCCGAGCAATTGTGCGACCGGGTCGCCTTCATCGTAGACGGGGAAATCCGGCTGATCGACACTCCGCGCCATTTGAAGCTTCTGGGCGGTGAACGCAAGGTCAGGGTCGAGTATGAGCAGGGCGACGCGCGGTTAACCGAGGAGTTCCCGCTTGAAGGCATCGGAGCCGACGAAAGATATCTGGCTTTGATCCGCTCGCATCGCATTGTAACCATGCATACGCTGGAAGCTTCGCTGGAGGACGTATTTATGACGGTTACGGGGAGAGCCCTCCGATGAGGACGTGGAGCATGTTGTGGTTCGACGCGCGGTTTCAGTGGAGGCAGCGGTTTTATTTCGTTTATCTGTTCGTATGCGCGGTTTATATCGGCCTCCTGCATGCGATACCGGATTCGTATGCGAGCGGCGCGCTGGTTCTGCTTACGTTCTCCGATCCGTCTGCGCTCGGCCTTCTGCTCGCGGGAGGCATCCTGCTGCTGGAGCGGGCTCAAGGCATTTGGAACAGTCTGTTCGCGACGCCCGTTCGACTGTGGGAGTATTTGCTGGCCAAATGTCTGTCCCTCGGCTTGTTGTCTTTGGCGGCTGCGTTCGCGATTCATCTTTCCGTTAAAGGTTGGCCGATGGCCCCGATCTATTTCTCGCTTGGCGTCTTGCTGACCTCATGTTTCTTTACCTTGATCGGCATTGCTGCCTCGCTACACAGCCGGTCGATCAACGGCTTCCTGATCCGTTCGCAGGCGTACTCGCTCGTATTTGCTCTTCCCGTTCTCGGATATTTGAACGTATTCGATACGCCGCTCTACCGGGTTCTCCCCTCCCAAGGCTCCCTGGTGCTGCTGTCCGGCGCGATTCGCCCTCCTTCGCCGGGAGAAGCGGGATACGCCGTCGCCGTACTCGTTGTCTGGGTTGGGCTCGCCGGATTTTTCACGCTGCGTCTGCTAAACAGGACGGTAAGACACTTAGATGGAGGGCATCGCAATGAATAAGTATCGAACGCTGCTCTCCGGCGATATGCGAAGCTTGGCCAAAGACCCGATGCTCCTGCTCGTTCTGATCGGGCCGCTGCTGCTGATCGTATTCACCCGATGGGGATTGCCTCCGGTTTCGGAGTGGCTTTCGTCTGAAAACGGCTTTGACCTGCTCGCGCATTCGGCCTTCATCTCGGTACTCATGCAGGCGCTGATCGCGCAATTAATCGGCGTTGCGGCCGGATTGCTGATGCTGGATGAACGGGACGAACGCATCGTCGATTATTATGCCGTTACGCCGCTTCGCAAAAGCGGGTATGTCGCCTACCGTCTCGTTCTTCCGGTTCTAATCTGCGTCGGCATGTCGCTTCTGTTCGTTTCCTTCTCCGGCATGTCCGGACCGACGGGCGGCCGCACGCTTCCGCTTCTTCTGTTCGTGATGGAAGCGCCGTTATTCGCCCTGTTTCTCGTTGCCTTCGCGGCCAATAAAGTCGAGGGCTTGGCTCTGTCCAAGCTGATCGTCCTGACGCTTCTCGGTCCGATTAGCGCTTGCTACGTCGCCGAGCCTTGGCAATGGGTCGCCGGGTTTCTCCCGACCTATTGGCCTGCCAAGCTGAGCCTTGAGCTTGCCGCAGGTGCCGGCTGGCAGCGGCAGGCGCTTCTATTCGGGGCCGGGCTTGCCCTTCGTTCGCTGCTGCTGTACGGATTGCTGCGGCGTTTTCTCAGCCGCGTCGAGTAGCGAGAACAAGCCAGAGAACAGACCAAAGAACAGGCGCTTGACCTAAGACGACGGCCGTTCGCTGGCTGCCGCGCGCACCTCGGGCAGCAGCAAATCGCATACGATTCGATGTTCCTCTCTCGTCAAGTGCACCCCGTCCTTGCCTTCCGCACGGAGGTGAACGGACAGATCGACGAGGCGGCACCCTTCCCGCTCCGCAAGCCGTCGATAGCAGCCCGGCAGCTGCGCGTATTTCTCATGCGCTCCGGCCAGCATGTCCGCGAATGGCGTATGTGCGGCGATCGGCGGAGGAACGACCAGAACGATCTCCGGCGCGC
Organism: Cohnella hongkongensis; assembly: GCF_042654645.1. Lineage (NCBI taxonomy): Bacteria > Bacillati > Bacillota > Bacilli > Caryophanales > Paenibacillaceae > Cohnella > Cohnella hongkongensis. The sequence goes on from NZ_JBHSEP010000001.1 coordinate 686,595, forward strand.
CTCCGGACGGGCCGCACCCGCTCTTGCGAACCGTATCGATCAGCAAGCCCATTCCTTCCGCGATGCGATCCGGCGACGCCTGGAACCTCGCTTTCAGATCGTTCGAACCGAGCGCCAGCAGGACGACGTCGATCGGCTTGTGACTATGCAAGCAGGGAAGCAGATAAGTATAGCCGTTCTTATAAGCGCCCTCGACCGGATCGTCGAAGACGGTCGTCCGTCCGCTCAGCCCCTCCTCGATCACACGGTAGCCCGCGCCGAGCCCGCTTTGAAGCCGCCCGGTCCATCGTTCCCCAATCCCGAACCGGATGCCGTCCGTATCCGGGTTCCATCCCCACGTGTTGGAATCACCGTAGCATAAAATCGTTTTCATTTTTTGTCCTCCCGGTCATCGAAGTTCGTTTTTTCTTTTTCCGAGCCGCCTCGGGCGGATTTGCGATACGTTCCCGGCTGCATGCCCGTATGCTTGCGGAATACCTGGCTGAAATACCGTTGATCTTTGAAGCCGACGCATTCCGCGATTTCGTACGTTTTCAGGTGGCTGTCGGATAGCAGCGCCTTGGCCTTCTCCATCCTCGCCGCCGTCAGGTAGTCGTGAAACCCTTCCCCGGTCTCGTTCTTGAATAAAGCGCAGAAATAGTACTTGTTGATGAAGTAGCGCTGCGAGATCTCCTCCAAGGACGCGGTGGCGCAATGGTCCTGCACGTATTGCTTCACCCTGACGACCAGCTCCTTGCCGGTCAGCGCCCGTCGGTTCGTACGGCTGCCGCCCTCGCAGCAATCGACCAGCTGCAGGAGAGACCGCCGAATGCGGCCAAGCTCCATCTCCTCCAGATCCCGCTTCAGCTGGAAGAGAATATCCCGGACCTCCGCGTGTCCGCTCCCGCCGATCGTCTCGAGCGTTCGCAGCGCCTGTCTGATCTCTCCTGCCGTGCGGATTCATCTCGGTGTACTGCGCCCAAATCTCTTCCTGCTGCTGCTGCCACTCCGGCTGCGTCGCCATCACTTCAATCTCCACCGGCAGCTTGTCGCCCTCGCCCTTCGCCGTCTGGCCGGCGGAAGGCGAAGCTTCGTTCGTCCCTGCGCTTCTCGCGCATGCCGACAAGAGCAGAGCGCCGGTCAGGACGAACGCCAGCAGGCCGCCTGTCCATTTTCTGACCATCGAATCCCACCTCTTCATCGATTGTTCTTACGTCTTCAATGTAGAACAATCGCAGAGCGGGGAACATCCGAATTATTTAACAGGAATGTGGAAAAAATCGTGTAAGCCGCCTTGAGCGGCGGAGCGTCCCGTCACGCCTGATCCAGGCAAAGCAGCCAATCGCATCCTCTGCCGCTGGACGGCGGCTGGAAGCGCCGAACGCCGCCGCCCTCGATCTCCCCGATCGGCCGAGACGCGCCGGTGCGCGCGCAATACCAGCTCGCCAGCAGGCGATCGGCGCCGATCCGCCCCACATTCGCTTCGACCGGCAGCCCGTTCGGGCAATAGACGATCCCGTAGCCGGGGCCTCTGGCAGCCGTCATATAGTTGGAGCCGGTATACGGATTCGCGATAAGCTCCTGATCCGGCTCTCTTCCGTTCATGTCCCTCGATTCGAACAATCTCCTCAGATGCCGCATCTGCTCGGCTCCCGGGCGCCGCAGCGCGTCCTTCCAGCTCATGATGAAGGATTCGCCCGAGCCGGCGAATTCGCCGGTCCCGCTCGAGCCGTCATACATCGCCCAGACCGAATGATGCCCGTAGGTGTGACCGAACCCGCCGGCCAGCACCGCGTAATACGCCGCCTTGCGCACGTCGGCTTCGTCGAAATAGCCGTTGTCGCTGTGAAAGCCTCGCGGAATATCCTCATAACAGGGCTCGGCGTCCAGCGTCGGCTTGACGGGCAGCTTGGCGTAATCCTGCTGAACCAGCCTGTAGTTCGTCCGTTCCCCCATGCTGTGAGAAGATTGGATCATATTGAAGTCGAGCCACGGCTCATGATGCACGTGCAGCGAGGAGGAGACCCCACCGTTCGGGTGGAAGGTGATCAGATGGCGCCCCTCATCTCCTTCCTTCAAGCCGCGTGCCAGTTGATTCGTTATATCAAAATGAAGCCGGGTATGCAGCGGACGGTCTCCGCCGAGCACCCATACGATGTTCGAGGCGCGCTTGTAGCGCGACCCGAGCCACCGTCCATAGGCGTAGGCATTGTCCGGGGTGAAGATCTCCGGCCCCGTGCCCCACATCCGGTTGAACTTGTCTCCCCAAGTCGGCAGTAGCGCAACATAGATTCCGCAGTCCGCCGCCGTCTGCACGATGTAGTCCACGTGATCCCAGTAGGAATAATCGCCTTCTTCATCCGGCAGCGCCGGATCGACCCGGCCGTCCGGGCGAACCGTCAGCGGCTTGCGGCCGTACACGTTGCCGGTCGTCCCGTTATCGAACTCCGCCAAGGCGACGGCCTGCACCACATTAAACGACTGCTCCGCTCTTGTTCTCAAGTAGAAGTCGGCATCCTCCCGGTTCAGCTTGTGGAACAGCTCCCACGCGGTGTCGCCAAGCCAGAAGAACGGCGTGCCGTCGGCCTTCTCCAATCCCCGACGATTGCCGTTTACCCGCAATAAGGGCGTCGATTCGCTCATCCCTATTCCCCCTTAAGTCGTCAGAATGCCTTTGCCGAAAGCCAGATGCTCCCGGATCAGCACCTTGCACGCCTCAACGTCGCCTTCGTTCAGCGCGCGGGCGATGTTCCGATGGTCCTCGTAAGCGGCGCCCATCCGGTTCGGCACCCTGCGGATAACGCGAAGCGCGAAGCGGTACAGATGCGCTTGGTACATCGTCATGACGGAATGAATCTCGGCGTTGCCGGAAAACCGGCTCAGCAGCAAGTGAAAATCGGAGTCCGCTTTCGTGAACCCCGTCTCGTCCTCCTCCTCGGCCAACCGTTTCTGCTCCGCCAGATTGCGCTCCAGCATCTCGATTTCCGCTCTTTTCAATTGACCGGCGATTTGCTCGCAGACGTACAGCTCCAGCGCAACGCGCAGCTCGAAGATGTCCCTGACCTTGTCGTGAGAAAGCTCCTTGACGATAATGCCTTGCTTGGGAGACACTTGAACGAATCCTTCGGCCTCCAACCGGTCGAGCGCGGATTTGATCGGCGTCTTGCTCATGCCCAGATAATCGATCAGCTTGCTCTCCGACAAAAATTGCCCCGGCTCGAACGTCTCGTTCAAAATCGCTTCGTGAATGAGACGGTAGGCTTTTTCTTTTAACAGTTCAGTTGGCTTTGTCGCGGAATCGCTCATTCGGTATCATCCATTCTTGTGCTTAATCGTTTCTCGTGCGTAATGCTATCCTGGCTGCGCAACGTCCGTGCCTTCAGCACGCTTCGGCCGAAAAGCGCCGGCAGGATCGTGCACCGCCTCGCGGCGCTCCGCGCTCCGGTAGACCGAGAAAATCAGGCTCAGCGTCTTCAGATTGTCTTCGCCGCTTGTCTGGAACGGCTGGCCGGAATTCAAGCAGTCGATGAAATGCGACTGCAGCCGATAATGGCTCTCCGCATGGTCGAGCTCCGTCCGCTCGGCGAGCGTCGTCTCGACGCCGCCGGCGTCGATCAGCGCGATTCGGCCTCCGGCATACAGCTTCAGCGTCCCCCGATCGCCCTCGATCGCGATTTGCTCCCGATGCTCCGCCCGGACCGGCTCGCCGGGCGGTCCGTCCAATTCCCGGCGAGTCGCCCAGCTCATGTCCATTATCACGTAAGCGTCGTCGTACCCGAGCGTGACGATTCCGGAGTCCTCGCCGGCAATATGCGGGCTGATGCGCAATGTCTCCGCATACAGCCGCTTCGGATCGCCGAAGAAAAACCTCAGCGTATCGAACCAGTGCGCCCCCATCTCGTAGAACAGGAGGCGCGGCATCTCGCGGAAGAAGGGCTGCGGCAGCGGCGTGCCCGGCGCCATTCTCGGCGTATAGTAGTCCGTATGGATGTAGCGGCAAACTCTGACCCGGCCGAGCGTTCCTTCGTCCAGCACCTTCTTGATCAGCTGATTCGGCTGCAGCCATCGCCAGTTTTCGGTCACCATCAGCCGGACGCCGCATTCCCGGACCACCCTTACCATTTCCTCGGCTTCTTCCGGCGACATGGCGAACGGCTTCTGGCACATGATATGCTTGCCCGCCCGAGCCGCTCGGGTAACCAGATCCAGATGCGTCTCGGGGCCGGTGGCAATGTCGATAATCTGCAAGTCGTCTCTCTGGAGGAAGGCCTCCAAGTCCGTATAGAGATGCTCCGGCGGAATGCCGAATTCCAGACCGCGCTGCTCCAGCTTGCCTCGGCTCCTGTTGCACAGTGCGGCAACATGCACGCCGGGAATTCTTCTCCACGCCGTCAGATGATTCGCCGACCAATACCCGGTGCCGATCAATCCTACTCTCCACATGGCTGTCGCCGCCTCCCGTTAATCCTTATTCCGAACAAGCTCCAGCTTCTCCGGATGCAGCATGACATCGATCTGCTCGCGGACGCTGTCCGGATCGAACAACCTCTCCCAGCCTTCCTTGAGCCAGTAGCGGCGGCCGTATTCCATCGCGACCAGGCAGGCGTCGGAGAACGGGTTGCCCGCCTCTCCGAAAGCGATCGCCAGCTCGATCTGCAGGTGCCCCAGCATGAAATCTCTGGCCGCTTCGGGCGGCACCCCGCGGCGCACCGCTTCGTCCATCGCCTGCCGCAGGAACATCGCGGCTGCCGCGCCGATCGTCTCGGCCATCGTCGGCTCCAGAATCGCCATCTGCTCTACGGTTATCCGATGGATGCGCGTCACCGGGGCATACATGGCGCGCACGATGTCTTCTCCCGCTTCATAGCGGCCTTCCGGCCCCTGCATCAGCGCGCAGACGACCGCCTGCTTGGCATGGATGCCGCCGAAGTAGTCCCGGCGCGCGGCCGGTTCCGTCTCGTCGTTGAAAACCGGAGGATGGCACGGATGCGCGACCAGATAGGCGACGTCTTCGCGCGGCGGAAGATGCCCCATGTGGGCGGCGGCGGGATCGAGCACGATCAGCGTCGCTCCCGGCTTCATTCGCGGAACGATCTCGCTTGCGACTTGACCGATGACGATGTCGGGAACGGCCAGAATGACGGCGTCGGCCGAAGGGACCGCTTGCGCCTGAGGCGTTGCCGTCAAGCCGCGCTGCCGCAATTGCTCGAGCCCCCGCTCGCTGACCTCCACATATTTCGTATCGTACGGCGTCTTAAGCAAATTATCGGTAATTCTGCAGCCCATTTTACCGCCTGCGCCAATTAATGCCAGTGTCGTCATCGTTATCTCTCCTTAGTATTAGGAATCGTTCATCGGCATCGACGCGAGTCAACCGGAGTCGATTACCGCCCTTGCAGCACCCGCGAGAAATAGTCCGCTTTTCCGACCTGGCCGCCTTTGAGCGCGATTTCGATGCCGTCGAAAACCGGATCGTCGGAATAACCGCGGCACAGCGGACCGCCCGGATCGAGCGGCATCGCGGTTTCCAGCGCGTAGATGCCCAGCTCGCGCGTGACATACCCCGAAGTATCGCCGCCCGCAACGAGCACGCGAGTCAGTCTGTTCGCCGCCGCGAGCTCTCGCGTCAGACGCCCGAGCTGCTCCCCGATGAGCGGTCCCGCGTCCGCCGCGGACACTCGTCCGCTTCCAACCGCGCTTAGCCGCTGCCTGGTCTCCTGAATCGCTGCATCCTCCGAGCCCAATGCCGTATACAAGAGAGGGCTGCCGCCCTGCCGCAAAATCTCGTTCGCCTTTTCCGCCAGCCTGCTTCGTTCCCGTTCCGCTTCCGCGCGATCGACCAGCCTCTCCGTACGAACGGGAACGCCGACGAAGCCGTGGTCGAGCGCGTGCCGAATCTGCGATTCGGTCACCGGGGAACAGCTGCCCGAGACGGCAAGCAACTGGCGGACAGGGCCGCTCGACTGCAGGCGGACTGCGGATTCCGCACTCGTCAGTCCGGTCTCCCGCCAATGAGCCGCCAGCGCGTATTCGATGCCCGAAGAGCCGACGACAAACCGGCTGTCCCCTGAAGCGGCCGCTTCCCAGATCAGGCCGCCTGCCCGCTCCAGCCGTTCCTCGTCCAGCACGTCGTACAGCAGCACGTCCGGCGATTCGGACATTCTCGCCGCCAGCCGTTCCTTGACGCGAGCCCGATCGCCCGCCAGGTCGAGAATATCCATCAACCCGATCGATCTGTTTGTCTGCCGGGACAGATGGGCGCGAATATCGGCCTCGTCCATCGGAGTCACCGGGTGACGGGCCATCGTCGGGTGCCGGTCGAGACGATGGACGGCGCCGTCCGCATAAGCGTAATGAGTTCCGAAAACCGTATACCGCCGCAGCTGCGGAACGCCGACAAGCAGCGGAACGCCAAGCTGCCCGGGCCAGTAGCTTGCGGCCAGATCGATGGCTCGCCCGATGCTTCCGATCTTCGGAGAGGAATCGAAGGTGGAGCAGATCTTGTAATGTACGATCGGAGCCGCAATCTCCCGCAATCGCTCGAAGACCGGCCCCAGCTCCCGCTCCATCTCATCGGCGGCCAAGGATCTGCTGATTCCCGCCACGCCGAAGGCCCGGATGTTCGGGAACTTCTCCGCGAGCCGTTCGGCGGTCGGCGGCTCCAGAAACAGCACGGTCGGCACGCCGCTTAAAGCCAGCGCTTCCATGACGTCCGTCGAGCCGGTAAAATCGTCGCCGTAGAACGACAGCAGCAATCCCGAATCACGCTTCAACCCGCGTTCCCCCCTTGCCGCTTGCCCCCGAACTTTTCCAGAGCCCGCTTCAGCTCCGGATGCGAATCCGCGTACGCAGATGCGCTGATTCCCAGATTTGCCGCTTCCCAGGCCTGCCTCATGCTGAGAACGCCGGCCCGGGGCCCGTCGGGGTGCGCCATAATACCGCCGCCAGCCACGTGCAGCAGATCGCGCGTGCCGAGCTCGCGGTACGTCTCCTCCACGCTGGCCGCCGATTGTCCGCTCGACAGCACCGGCATCGCTTCATAGCCGCCTAGCAGCGGCTCCCGAATGGCCTGTACCGAGCGAATGACCGACTCGTTGCTCTCATAGAACTTGCTGTTGAGCGCGTTCACATGCAGATGATCGGCCCCGGCCAGTCGGCACAGCTTCTGATAGGCGACGAACGACATGCCGAGCATCGGACAGCGCGTCATCATCCCCCATTGATTGCGGTGACCGTGGATCGGGAGCTCGCTATAGCGGTTCAGATGGGCCAGTCCGGCTAATCCGATGCTCTGCATGCTGACCATGACGCACGTGCCGCCCGAAGCGGCGACCAGGTCGTGACGTCGCTTCAGCTCGTCGATCTCCCCGGTAATGTTGAACGCATACATCGCCTTGCGTCCGGTCCGGTCGCTGGCCCGCTCGATTTCCTCCATCACAGCTTTGACCTTAAGCTCGAACGGGGCGAACAGGGGGCTCGCATTCAGCTCGTCATCCTTAATGAAGTCCAATCCCGCGTCGATCAGTTCCCTTACGGTCGAACGCAGCTCCTCGACGGTCAAGCCTACGCTCGGCTTGACAATCGTGCCGATGATCGGGCGATCCTGGACGCCGGCCAGCCTGCGCGTGCCCGCCACCCCGAACTTCGGTCCGGCGTACGCGGCGGCGAATTCCTCCGGCAGATCCAGATCGAGCAGGCGTATGCCGGAAAATTCCTTTAGCTCGTACAGGTTGCCGGCGACCGTCGCCAACAGGTTTGGAATGGACGGCCCGAAATTGGGGTACGGAAACTCAAGCACGATCTCGCAGCGGCGGTAGCTGCCGTCATGTCCCTTCGGCGTCGCCGAGCCGGGCAACGACGGCTGTCCGACGACTTCCGTCTCGCGGACGGAGACGATTCGGGCGGCGCTTCTCGCTCTCACCTCATCGGTCTCTCCGGGAACGGCAATGAACGTGCCGGTCGACTGCTCCCCCGCCATCGCTTCGGCGGCGCGCGCCGGCTCATACGGCGTCTCGATCCAGTAGGTCGCGCGAACAACTGATGATTTCGACATGATTTCACGATCCTTTCTTATTCTCCGTCTCCTCCGCCGCACGATCGTCCAGTCGAATGCAGCCGTACGGCTGAAGCGTCCGAAGCAGCCGTCTGCCGGCCGGTATGCGCATGCGTTCCGGCACATGTCCGGCTTGGCCGCCGTACTCCGTGACGAATAGGGGGGTCGAGTCCCCGCCGACATCGATCTCCACCTCCAGCGCCTCGTTCTCCAGATTGGCGACCAGGAGCCGCAGGCTCCCCTCGGGGCGTCGAAGAGCGAGCGCCGCCGCCTGTCTCGAGGAGCAATGGACGTTCAGAACGCGGGCATCCGGCTCATCCATGACGTCCTGCAGCAGAAAGATCAACGGAGCCGGCACGCCTTCCGGCGCAAGTCCGAGCGGTCCGGACGCCTCGTAATAGGTGAGCCGGCGAATTTCCGGCACGCATAGCGCGGCCAGGCTGCCCAACGTCCAGGCTGTGCCGAATAGCGTGCCTTGACGAGCGTCTATTCGCTCGGCGACCGGGATGCCGGCGTCTCCGGACGTCGCGTTCGGATTCAGACGCGGCTTGAAGGTGATCGGTCCGATGCTGAGCGGCTTGCCGGTCTTGATTGCGGCATCGCGAGCCGTCTCTCTCTGAGCCGCCAGCGTCTCCATCAGAGACCGGTCGTCGAAGGCGTGGACCTGCGGATTCATCGTGTAAGACGCGAATTCCATCTCCGCCAGCGGCAGCTGCGCACGATTGAACTCCGCGTAATAAGCGCGCGTTCCTCCGCCGACAGGCAGCGCCGTCCCGGAGAAACGCAGGGCGCGACGTACGCTGCGGATCGCGGCTGCGTCCGTCACCATCGAGCCTGCCGCATAGGGGATCAGCCACAGGCCGCGCTCACGCGTTCCCGTCCCGCCCCGGGATGCGGCAAGCCTTGCGGCCAGCTCCCCCGCCCTCCGGCCGTCTTCGTCCAGCAGCGCTTCCAGCTCCAGCCCGCAGCCGATTCGATCCGCCGCTTCCATGGCCGCCTCCAGTCGTCTCGGCCAATCGTCGCGGGACAGATCAACCGTGCCGCGCAAATGCGAAGGTCTCAGCCTCGCCAGCCATTCGGCGGCCTGAGAGTCGAACTCGCTCGCCTCCATCGCAACACCGATGCCCGGCAGGGCCCAGCTCGCTTCCGGCCGGACAACAATTCGCACCGCATCCCGGGGACGGCCTCCGCCGACGGTCCTTCTTCCTCCGTCATTCTCGTCCGTACCGCTCCGTTCGATATCGATCGATATCGACTGTGCGATCCGCTCCCCGGCCCGGACGAGTACGGGATAAGGAAGGGATAACGGCGTGCAGTACGTTTTGTAAGAAGCGTCCGTCCAGTTGCGCTGGTCCTCCATTTCGAACAGATCGCCCGAGAACGTCAAGCGCACGCGGCAGCCGGGCACGGGCTCGTACGCCATCGCCCGAATCGCCTTGAACGGCTGATGCGGAGCGATCCGTTCAGGGAATACGCCTCTCTCGACTCCTCCCTCCGTCTGCACCTCGAGCGGCAATCCGGCGAAATCCATCGGATGCAGCACGCAGAACCCGATCCGGTTTTTCAGGAACGCCATGCGGGCCCGGCCTTCGAAGTCAAACCGAATGCGGTCCGGCGCCATCCGAATGAGACCGGTCCATTCGAAGTCGATCTCCTCCTGCACATGACGGCAATGGAACTGCACGGTCGCTTCATCGTTAAACGTCCGTACAGGCTCGACCTCCAGTCTGGGAATCACCGTTCCCCAATTTCGGTCTCTTACCGCCGCATAGATGCCGCGAACGATCTCCGCTCCCTGATAGGCGATCGATCGCAGTCCTCCTTCCTCGAACGTGGCTTGAAGCGGGCCTGCACTCAACTTTACGGGTGACGGCATTTCGTTTTCCCCCGTTCACTGGTAGAATCTATCTTAGATCTAAGTTAGATAATAGTCCGTGTCGATCCTATCGTCAAGACCGAAACCCTTCACGAGAGCGGCCCGACACGCCCGGACGGAGAACCGGAAGCGGCTCCGCGACGTGACGATCGATGCGGACAAACCCCAATTCCCCGCAGAGGAGAGACGGACATGCTGCGCTTGTTCGAAGCCGACAGGTTGAGATCCATTACCGCCAAGATGATCGCCACTTTCCTGCTGGCGCTGACGCCCTTGTACCTGGTCAGCCTGCAGTTGAACCGCATGGGCTCGGACAGCGTCATGCAGCAGGTGCAGGATTCGATGAACTCCCGCGTCAATTATTACTTGAACGCTTTGCAGACCGCCGTCGACGGCATGACCCGGCTTCAGCGCCAGTATGTCATCGACGAGGACATCCAGAAGCTCGGCAATATCGCCCCGTCCATGAGCCTGTTCGAGCGCGCGATGGCGCAGCGGCGCATTCAGGACAAAATGATGCTGATGACGATCTCAAGTCCCTATGTGCTGGAATCGCGAATCTATCTGCCTATGATCGGCAAAACGATTCTGTCCGCTTCGGACGAAGGAGAGATGACCCCGGAAGAAATCCGGACAGCGAAGCAGGCCGCCTTGCGGCAACCGAAGCCGCTCGTGAAGATCGGAGACCGGCTGGTCATCCAGTATATCTCCCCCAATCCGCAAGTTACGCCGGAGAAAACCGCATTCATCATGCAGACGGATATTTCCGCCGCTCACATTCTGGAGGAGCTCCGGCAGCTGGCTGCCGACGCCGAGAGCGGCGCCGTTCTGATCAACCGCTCCCAAAGCTGGACGATCTCAAGCATGACGGACGACGAACTGAACGCCAGAGCCATCGCATTGGCGAATGAGCGGCTCGACGCGGGCCAGCTGTCCGGGGAAAGCCGGATGTCGTACAACGGACATCGATATCTCGTCTCGCACGCTTATTCCGAAGCGCTGCAATGCTCCCTGCTGCTGACCATGCGCGAGGATCGGGTCATCGGCCCCCTCGGCCGGTACCGCGAATGGCTCTGGGCGCTGTCTGGCTTGTCTTTGCTCACGGTGCTTCTGTTCTCCTCCTCCATCTACCGTGTCGTTCACAAGCCGCTGCGCAGCATGGTCATCGCGTTCCGCAAGCTGGAACGCGGGGATATGAACGTGCGCATCGACATGCGCAGACAAGATGAATTCCAATACCTGTACAAGCAATTCAACACGACGGCGGAGCAGCTGAAGCGCCTGATCGAGGAAGTCTACGAAAACCGCATCGCCTTGCAAAGGTCGGAGCTGAAGCAGCTGCAATCGCAGATCAATCCGCACTTTCTTTATAATACCTACTTTCTCGTTCACCGGATGGCCAAGGCGATGAAGCTGGAAGAGGTCGTCCGCGCAACCGAGTATTTAGGCGTCTATTTTCAGTATATTACGCGCAACTCTTCGGAAATCGTGCCCTTGGAAATGGAATACCAACACATCGCAGCCTATATCGAGCTGCAGTCGCTCCGCTTTCACAACCGCATCGCCACGACCGTGGAGCCGCTGCCCGAAGCTCTGAGGACGGTGCCCGTTCCCCGTCTGCTGCTGCAGCCGATGGTCGAAAATGCCTATCAGCACGGACTGAAGGAAAAGCTGGAGGGCGGTCTCATCCGCATTCGCCTGTCCGAAGCGCAACGCGGGGATCAGGAATCGGGAAGCGAAGCGCTGCTGTTCACTATCGAAGACAATGGGGACGAATTAACCGACGAAGCGCTTGCCGCCCTGCAGCATAAGCTGTCGGACAAATACGACGACAACGAAACGACGGGAATGGTTAACGTTCACCGGCGAGTTTTCCTCCGCTACGGCAGCGCTTACGGCATCACCTTGTCCCGAAGCGCGCTCGGCGGCCTTCGCGTGGAGCTCTCCCTGCCCCTTCAGATCAGGTTGTAAAAATCGGTCAATCCAAGTAAACGTTCGATTATTGAGGGCGATATCCCGCCGTCTCATAATGAATGCAGAGGAGCGATCCTCATCACACGATAAGGGGGAAAAACACTTGAGAGCCACATCCAAATCATTGAAATCGATTACCGTTGGCGTCATTCTCGCTTTACTCCTGGCGGCCTGCGGCAGCGGCAGCGGCGAGGGAAGCTCGACCGCCTCGGGAAGCGGCGATTCGCCGTCCGCCAGCGGCAGCGGAGATCCGGGCATCCCGACCGAACCGTTCGCCCCGTACCCGGAAACGGTCAAGCTCACTTTCAGCCGCTACCAAGGCCAGGAAGTGAAGTTCCTGAACAACGACACGATCGACGACAATCTGATCATCCGCGAATACAAGGATATGCTCAACATCGACGTCAAGAACGCTTGGGTCGTAAGAGGAACCGCCGAGCAGTACGAGCAGAAGATGAACGTCGTCATCGCTTCGAACGATCTGCCCGACCTGATGTACGTCAACGCGCAGCAGCTGAAACAGCTGGTCGAGGCGGATCTGGTGCAGGAGCTGGGCCCGCTGCTGGAGAAGTACGGCTCTCCCTACGCCAAGGACGTCATGACGCAGGATGGCGGCAACGCCTTGAAGTCGGCGACCTTCGGCGGCAAGCTGATGGCCATTCCGCAGACGGGCTCGAACATCGATTCCACGCCGATTCTGTGGGTCCGCGAGGATTGGCGCAGCAAGCTGAACCTGCCGGAACCGGCCACCTTCGAGGATTTCCTCCAGCTGTCGGAAGCGTTCTCCACCCAGGATCCGGACAACAACGGCAAACGGGACACGTACGGATTCGGCATCAGCAAGGAGCTCTGGGGCGGCATGCCCGGACTCGAAGGCTTCTTCAATATGTACGGCGCTTTCCCGAGCATCTGGGTAAAAGGCGACGACGGCGCGCTGACCTACGGCTCCATTCAGCCTGAAGTCAAGAATGCGCTCGCCAAGCTGGCCGAGCTGTACAAGGACGGTCAGATCGATCCCGAATTCGCCTCCAAGGACGGCGGGAAGATCGCCGAAGCCGCCACGAGCGGCAAGCTGGGCATGTATTTCGGCGCGATGTGGACGCCGCTGTGGCCGCTGCAGGACGGCAAAAATCAGAATCCGGACATGGAATGGCAGGCCTATCCCGTTCCGGCCATGAACGGCGAGACGCCTAAAGTATCCGCCGCATTCCCGGTGACCAAATATTTTGCCGTCCGGAAGGGCTACGAGCATCCGGAAGCGGCCATCAAGCTGCTCAACCTGGATCTCGAGCGTCATTGGGGGTCCATGTACGATCCGGATAAATATTTCGGGGATAAAGGCTCCATTGAGTTCCGCAAATATTCGATTTTCCCGGAAGCGGAGCCGAGCCGCCGCAATCTGACGATTCACCAAAAGGTGGTCGAAGCGTTCGAGACGGGCGATATCGCCAAGCTGAATGTGGAAGAGGCCGACAAATACAATATGATCAAGGATTACCTGGAAAAAGGCGACCTCGTCGGCTGGGGATGGGACCGGGTATTCGGCAAACGCGGCTCCTTCCAGGTCATCAACAACTATGTCAATAACGGCCAAGTTTACGATAACGAATTTTACGGAGCGCCGACCGAAGCGATGGGCGAGAAATCTGCGGCTCTCGGCAAGATGCAGCTGGAAACGTTCACCAAAATCATTATGGGAGCCGCTAATCTCGACGCATTCGACAAATTCGTAAGCGATTATAAGAAGCTCGGAGGAGACGATATCGCTCAAGAGGTCAACGCCTGGAAAGCGCTTCAATAGTAGCGAATAACGGCCGGAAAATGCTTGAAGGGATAAGCGAAAGCCCCTGCTTGTCCCTTCTTGCGTTGGCGGCTGCAAGCGCAGGAGGAACAACGATGCTCAGATTAAGAAGATTACGCGATTTGCCGCTGCATCTGATGCTGCTGCCCGGCGTCATCCTGGTATTCGTCTACAGCTATCTTCCGCTTGCGGGGATCGCCATCGGATTCCAGAAGTTTATGCCGTCCAAAGGGTTGTTCGGCTCCCCATGGACCGGACTGGACAATTTTCATTACATGCTGAATATGCCGGGAATCGGCCAGGTCGTCTGGAACACCTTTTCAATTTCCACCATGAAAATCGTCTTCGGACTGCTTGTCCCGATTGTCATCGCGCTGCTGTTGAATGAAATCGCGGCGCAGCGAATCAAAAAAACGTTCCAAACGTTGATCTACCTCCCGCACTTTCTGTCCTGGATCATTCTTGGCGGCGTCCTCGTCGATATTCTGTCGCCGGGGCACGGCATCGTCAATCAGATTCTTGGCCTGTTCGGCATCAAGCCGATCTATTTTCTCGGCAACAACAACTGGTTTCCGTTTACGCTCGTCGCCAGCGATATATGGAAAGAGTTCGGCTTTAACACCATCGTCTACTTGGCGGCGTTAACGGCCATCAATCCCTCGCTCTACGAGGCGGCTTATATGGACGGGGCGGGGAGATGGAAACAAACGTGGCATGTGACGCTTCCCGGCATGATGCCCATCATCGTGCTGCTGGCCACGCTCAGCTTGGGCAACGTGCTGAACGCCGGTTTCGACCAAGTATTCAACCTGTACAGCCCGGCCGTCTATGAGAGCGGCGATATTATCGATACGCTCGTCTATCGAACGGGACTGGTCGATATGCAATACGGCGTTGCCACGATCGTAGGCCTGTTCAAGTCCGTCATATCGCTGATCCTGATCTCCTTCTCTTATTGGGCAGCCTACCGATTCGCCAATTATCGCATCTTCTAGAGAAAGGAGGCGACAGGGATGTACGCCAATACTGCCGGCAGAAAGACGTTCCAGTTCGCCAATTACGCGTTTCTGACCCTGCTGTCGCTGACCTGCATTTTTCCGCTCATCCATGTGCTTGCGATCTCGTTCAGCTCCAGCAGCGCGGCGACCGCCGGACTCGTCGTCCTCTGGCCCGTCGATTTTACGACGAAATCCTATCAATATATTTTGGAAGAACCCGCCTTTATTCGCTCGTTCGTCGTTGCGCTGGAGCGCGTGGCGCTCGGAACGGCCCTTAACATGCTGCTTACCGTGCTCGTCGCCTACCCGTTGTCCAAGGAAGCTCGCGCGTTCCGCTATCGCACGGCCTACGCCTGGTATTTCGTGTTTACGATTTTGCTCAGCGGGGGGCTGATTCCCTGGTACATGACGATCCAGGCGACCGGAATTATGGATACGTTGTGGGCTCTGGTGCTGCCTGGCGCCGTACCGGTCTTTAATGTTATTCTTCTGTTGAATTTCTTTCGCGGACTGCCGAAGGAGCTCGAGGAATCCGCCTTCATAGACGGATCCGGCTACTGGGGGGCGCTGTGGCGGATTTATATTCCGCTCTCGAAGGCCTCGCTGGCTACGATCACGCTGTTTACCGTCGTCGGCCACTGGAACGCCTGGTTCGACGGCCTCATTCTGATGAATTCGCCGGATCATTATCCGTTATCCACTTATTTGCAGACCATCCTGACCAAGATCAACATGTCTTCGCTGACCTCGGATCAGGCGAAGGAGCTTGCGGCCGTATCGGACCGAACCGCCAAAGCCGCCCAGATCTTCCTCGGCGCCCTGCCGATCCTGTGCGTCTATCCGTTCCTGCAGCGTTATTTCGTCAAGGGCATCGTGCTGGGCAGCGTGAAGGAGTAGGAGGGAATCGTCTTGATTCGGATTCTGATTGTCGACGACGAGCCTTATATTGTGGAAGGCATGGTCGGCTTGCTGGAGGAAGCGGAGCTGCCGGAAACGGAAATTCGCGGGGCGGTCTCCTCCGGAGAAGCGCTCGAGTGGTTGGCGCGAACGAAGGTCGATATCGTGCTGTCCGACATCCATATGCCCGGCATGAACGGTCTGGAGCTGCAGAAGCGGATTCTTCAGCAATGGCCGCGCTGCAAGGTCGTATTCCTGACCGGACATAACGAATTCGAGTACGCCAAGGAAGCGTTGCGGTACGGCGCCTCGGGCTACATTCTGAAGACGGACGGAGACGACGCTATCCTCGATACGATTCGCCGGACGATAGACGACGTCCGCGAGCAATCCGTTCGGGAGTCCTATTTGGAATCCGCCCAGGCGCAGATGCGCAGCGCCTTGCCCTTGCTGCAGAAAGAATATTTGCAGGAGCTCCTTCGAACGCCCGCAGCTTCCCGTTCGGCGCTTGCGGAGCAGCTGACGCGACTGCAGATCCCTCTGAACGCGGAGGAAAAGGTGCTGCTGGCGCAGGGGCGCGTGCTGAATTGGCCCGAGCCTATGAGCTCGTCGGACCGGATGCTGATGCTGTATGCGATTCGCAACATCGCTCACGAGTATTGGCAGCCCGGCGCAGAGCTGATCTCGCTGGGCCTGGAGCACGAGCGCATCGTATGGCTGCTGCAGATCAGACGTTCGTCGGCTGAGCGCAGCGGGGAATCGGAGGCGGACTGGCAGCGCCTGCAGCGGTTTGCATTCGGGAACCTGGAATCGATCCAGGCGACGTGCCGCGAGCTGCTGCGCCTGTCTGTCTCGTTCGTCATGGGGGCGGAAGAGACGGCGTGGGAGAAGCTTCCCGAGCAGCTCGAATCGTTAAACCTGACGTTCCGGCGCAGCTTCGGCATGGGAGACGACTTGCTGCTGCGGGAAAGCGCAGTGCTTGAGCGGGAATCGCAGCCGTTAAGAGGACTCGCGACCAGCGCTTCGCTGCATCAACTGACCGCCCTCCTGATCTTGTTCGAAAGCGGGAGGCAGCAAGCCTTCCAGCAGGCGCTGCAGGATTACATGCTGAACGACGAGCTGGCTAAAGGACCGGAAGCGGGCAAGATGGCCGCGTATTACCAGCTGCTCGCTATGATGATGAACGAGCTGAACGACGGCCATCGCTTGCCGCTTCTGAGCGAAAAAATCGATCTGACGCGGCTTTATCAATACGAGGCCTACGAAAGCTGGGAAGCTCGCCTCGACGATCTGACGAAGCTGGCCGACGCCATCTTCGAGCATCACCGGACAAGACTGCAGCGGCATACCGACGATCTGGTCACCAAGCTGAAAGAGTATATCAATACCCATATTTCCGACGACCTGTCCCTGACTCGGCTCGGAGAAGTCGCCTCCTTCAACGCCAGCTACCTGTCGCGCATCTTTAAGCAGTACTCGGGGATGAACTTGACCGAATATATTCTGCAGGTACGCATGAACGAAGCAACGCGACTGCTGCGCGAGACCAGCATGCAGGTTCAGGAAATAACCAAGGCGGTCGGGCTCGAATCCGCCGCCTATTTCATCCGGTTGTTCAAAAAAGCAACCCATCTGACTCCGCAGCAGTACCGGGAGTTGAACCAATAGGCTTCCAAGCCTGTCCGGGCAGCCGGCTGCCCTCGGAATCGAGCCGACCGGGCGAACTGCGGAATGAGCTGCCGTCCGGATCGCTTCCGCGCGTGTTGCGAAGGGGGCACGGATCGCTTATTATGGATACCGTAGGTCTACAACACGTTCGATTCGGAAGAAGGTGAAGACATGCAATTTTCCAAAAGCACGGACTACGCCCTTCACGCTCTAATTCATCTGGCTAACGCGACCGATCGCCAGAACGTCGGAATCAAGGAACTGGCGGCCGTGCTCGGCGTCTCGGAAAGCTACCTGTCGAAAATTATGTCCAAGCTGAGGCAGGACGGAATCGTAAGGGCCGTACCCGGCGTAAACGGAGGCTACGAGCTTGCGCGTCCGGCCGGGAGCATTACGTTTTACGATGTTGTGCAAGTTATCGAAGGAAGGCAGCAGCTGTTCGAATGCTCCAATTCGGCCTCTCAACAGCATCGGCTGCTGGCCGAAGAGAGCTCCGAGCTGCGCGACCGGGACAGAGAACCCCGATGCGAATGCCTCGTTAAAAAAGTAATGGACGGCGCGGAGCGACAGCTGAATCAATATTTGCAGGAGCATACGATTCAGTGGGTCGTGGACGAAGCTCACAAGCGCGGCAAGTGTGCCGCAAGCCGGCCGTGATCCGCTTTCCGCGCGATCGACAGAGAAGGCGGTTCTTCACGCCCCGCCTTCATCCGCAGCCGCCGCAGGGAATCCGCCTGCAAGTAGCGCTCCCCCTTCCGCTGCGTTGCTTGCGTTCAGCTCGCCTCCGTGCCGTTTAATCAGTTTTTGCGCTATAGTCAGCCCCAATCCGCTGCCTCCTGTCGAGCGGTTTCTGGACTCCTCCCCGCGATATAACGGCTCGAACGCGCGCTCCAGCTCTTCCGCATCGAAGCCCGGCCCCGTATCCTGCACCGCGAATAAAATCCGGTTGCCGTCGCGGCCGCATCGGACGACGATCTCGCCGTCCGGCGGGGTATGTCTGACGGCATTGTCCAGCAAGTTGCTCATCGCCCGCTCCAACAAATGCGCGTCCCCCTTTATGCAGCATCCGTCCTCCGTCCGGTCGTGGATGGAGATTCGCTTCCGACGAGCCGACGGCTTCAGACTGTCCATCGCCTTGCGCAGGACGATGGCCAGATCGACCGTCTCGGCATGAAGCGGCGTCTCCCCGTACTCCAACTTGGCCAAGGTGAACAGCTCCTCCACCAGACGGTCCAATTGCGCCGATTTTTCCTTGCACACCGCCAAGTATTTCGCCATCTTCTCCGGCGATCGGGCAATGCCTTGCTCCAGGCCGTCCAGATAGCCTCGCAGGGCGAACAGCGGCGTCCGCAAATCGTGGGCGACGGCAGCGATGACGAATCGGCGCTCCTCCTCCAGCTCGGCTTGTTTCCGGTACGAGTTCCGCAGCCCGTTCACCATCTCCCCGAAGCCGTCGCGCACATCGGCGATTTCGGCAATCGCGGACGCCGGCAGCCGCACCTCCCAGTCCCCGCCGGCCAGCTGTCTCGCTGCCGCGCTCATTCTCTCGAGCGGCTGAAGCAGAAGCCTGCGCATGGCGAAGCCGACGACGATAAAAGCCAGCAACACCCCGGCGAACAGCGAGATGAGCGGAACCGTACTCGACTTCGATCCGTAAAGGACAACCCTGCCGATCAGCTCGCCGTCCGCGACGACGGAGAACCGCTCGGTCGAAGACAGCGGGCCGCGGCGCTCCGGGGCGGACCGATAGATCTCCTGACCGGACGGGGACAGGATGGCCGCGTCCAGGCTCGCTTCCCGCAGCTGTTCCTGCAGCTCGTTATGCCAGTCGGGATCGGTCCATCGCTCGGTGCCGGACTCGATCAGGCGAATCGTCTCGGTGAATGGCTGCTGCAGCCGTTCTTCTCGAGAACGGCTTGACGAGAGCGTCAGCGTGCCGTTCTCCATCACATGGGCGGCCACGTAGAAAATCCAAGGCAGCGTCAGAATGAAGAGGAAACAGATCAGCGTAAACGTACGAATGCGAAGCTTCCTCATGCTAGCCTCCCTCGAAGCGATACCCGATTCCCCATACGTTAACCAGGTATTGCGGCCGGTTCGGATCGGCCTCTATTTTCTCGCGAAGCCGGCTGAGATGAACCCGAATCGTATGCTTGTCGCCCACTCCGTCCCAAAATTGATCCAGCAGCTGCTGATAGGAGAAAACATGTCGGGGATGCTCCGCGAACCACCGCAGCAGCTCGTACTCCTTCGGAGTGAGCACGACTTTTTTTCCATCCACGATGACTTCCCTCGCGGACAGATGGATTCGGATGCGCCCGTGATCCAACAGCGGCTCTTCCGGCGGCTTGGATTCGGAGCGCCGCAATACGGCTTTCACCCTGGCCACGATCTCTCCGGGCGACGCGGATTTAACGATATAGTCGTCTCCGCCGAGGGTCAGCCCCCGTATTTTGTCCACGTCGTCGCTGCGGGCGCTTAGGAACAGAATCGGAACGCCGCTCTCCTTCCGAATTCGGCGGCACAGCTCGAAGCCGCTCTCTCCCGGCATCATGATGTCGAGAACGATGCAGTGAACGACGGCCTGACGGAATAAAGTCCATGCCTCGCCCGCATCGCAAGCGGTGATGACCTGGAACTGATCGTTCTCCAGAAAGTCCCTCAACAATTCGACGATGCTCGGGTCGTCGTCAACGACGAGCACCGTTTTTTGTGCGCTCATGAATGCTCCACCTCTCGTTCCAGTTTATCATTTTTCCGGGCCGAGCAATCGCGGCTCTATGTTTTGTGATCCTTTGTTTATCGTTTTGTGACTCTTTTGCGGCTTCCTTTGAGAGCTTCGTCTGGTAAGCTGTCTTCGTAGGGAAACCGTTCCGCGGAGGGCTGCGGGGAGAGCGAGCTTAGTTTTGAACCCCTGTGAGGAAGACCGTTCCACTGCGAAAGGATGGCTTGACGGTTGCGGAGGAGCGAGCTTAGTTTTTGAACCCCTGTGAGGAAGGCCGTTCCACTGCGGAGGGGATGGCTTGACGGCTGCGGAGGAGCGAGCTTAGTTTTGAACCCCTGTGAGGAAGACCGTTCCGCTGCGGAGGAGCGAGTTAGCTTGAACCCCTGTGAGGAAGGCCGTTCCACTGCGAAAGGGATGGCTTGCCGGCTTCAGACAGCCTGTTTTGAGTTTCTTTGATAAATAAGACCTGTAAAGGTAAGAAACTCAAAGCCCGAACTCGCGACAAACCATTCCCTTTCTCCGCTGCACTAGGCCTGCTCGATGATGATAGGGGGTTCAAACTGCCTCAAAGCGCGATTCGAGACAAGCCATTCCCTTTCTCCGCTGCACTGGGCCTGCCGATGATGGTAAGGGGTTCAAGCTGCTTAAATGTCCGAACTCAAGGCAAGCCGAAAGAGGCAAAGAAGGAGGCGTCAACATGTTAAACGTTCAAGTCGCGCTTTTTGACGGATTCGATCTGTTGGATGCTATTGCGCCCTACGAGGTTTTCTGCGCCGCCGCCTATTATGCGGACGATGCGTTAAGCGTAAGGTTCGTCACCGCAGAAGGGTCGCGGTCGGTAGTCAGCGGCGTTAACGGCGTGCCGATCGAGGCAATCGGCACGCTGAACCCGGAGCTGCCGGGCATCATTCTCGTGCCCGGAGCGGCCGGAGACGTCGACGACGACGGTCCCGACTCGATTCCGGCGATACTCGGCCGGGCGATGAATACGGCTTTGACGGAGCGGATTGGGCAGGCGCTTGCCCGACGGGACGTCACAGTCGCCACGGTGTGCGGCGGCTCACTGGTGCTGGCGATGGGAGGACTGCTGGAAGGAAGACCGGCGGTCACGAACCGCTTGGGCATGGATTTGCTCGGAGCGACCGGAGCCGTTCCCGTCCAGGCCCGCGTCGTGGACGACGGCAATCTGGTAACCGGCGGGGGCGTCACGTCCGGGCTCGACGTCGCTCTGCACCTGGTCGAACGCGAACTTGGACCGCGAATCGCGCATGAGGTCGAGCAGCTGTTTGAATTCGAGCGGAGAGGGACGGTGTGGAAAGCGGCGGGAATAGCCCCCCGACGGCCTCGAAACGGCGAATCGACCGGAGGAGAGCCTCCGGTGGCGCCGATCTCCGATTCCATCCAGCCCGCCGCGGCGCAGGCGTCCGCCTTCGACGGAGATTGGGATACGGCCATCGTGACGCCGATCGGGAAACTGGACGTCAAGCTGTCGATCGAGACAAGCGACGGCCGGATTCGGGGCTTCGCAACGCAAGGTGGCGAGACGGTCGACTTTGCGAACCCTGTGCTGGAGAGCGGCAAGCTGAGCTGGACACTGCGAATTGTCAAGCCTATGCGATTGAATTTGAAATTCGAGGTGACCGTCGACGGAGATCGCATGACCGGGACGGCCAAGGCCGGCATTTTGCCGGCCTCCAAATTAACGGGAGAACGGGTCTGACCCGAGCCTGCGGAGGACTGCATCCTATGAAATCGCGAACGCTATATTTGCTGCTGGTCTGCGTCAGCACGCTGTTTATCGTCTACTCGCTCGTAAAAAACTATGTCATCGATCCCGAAGCGGCGGAGTTTCTAAGCCATAAAATCGGACTGAAGCGCGAGCTTCGACTCCCGGTCTGGCTTCAAGTGATGTACGTTCACGTCGCCTTCGCCTGCATCGCCATGGCGGCGGGACTGCTTAACTTCTCCAGCCGGCTCTTCGAAAAAAGCCGCAAGCTTCACCGGATGAACGGCTACGTCTACCTCGTGTCCGTCCTGCTTGTCGTGCTGACGTCCGGTTATATGGCGCCCTACGCCACCGGCGGCAAAATCAGCAGCATGGGGTTCAATCTGCTCAATCTGATCTGGCCTTTCATGACCGTCATGGCGCTTGTGCAGATCAAGAAAAAACGGATCATTCCGCATCGGAACTGGATGATCCGAAGCTATGTTTTCTGTTTTACGAATCTGGTCATTCATCTGATCACATCCGTCTGTCATCGGGTATTCGGCCTGGCCTACGCGGAGAGCTACACGATCGGCGTATACGGGTCCATCGCGCTGCTGCTTGCGATCCCCGCTCTTGTGATCCGGATGCTCCCAACGCAGACCTCTTCCTGAGCGGTCCCAGCGAGCCGGGCTGCCGGCTTCACGGTGGCGCGAGAATGACCGGGCTTGAGCGGTAACGGCGCTGTATGCGCTTATGATTGAACGCACCATGAACGGCCGACGTTGCGAGCCGCTCTCCGCGCCCGTCGACGGAAGCCGGCTCGGCCGCGATCGAACGCCGCCGTTTCCGGCTGCCCGCTTGACCGGCTCGGTCCCGTCCGGGCAGCTAGCGACAGCCGCCGCTCCTGCCTTGCGAGCGATGCCGGGCTACGATACAATAACAAATGAGCTGCCTGCCCTATCGTTCGCTTGCGATCCTACGGCATGCCGGTTCCATGAATTCGCTCGCGAAGGGGTTGACGGGGTGCTTCGATATGGTTTGACCGCGTTCGGCGTGATCGCCCTGGATCATTTGGTCAAATGGTTGGTCGTCACCTATATGACGATCGGACAGCAAATCACGGTCATTCCCGGCGTCATCGGGCTGGCCTCCATCCGCAATCGGGGTGCCGCATTCGGCATGCTGCAAGGTCAGCGGGGCTTTTTCATCCTGATTACGACGGCGGTGCTGATCGGGATCCTTCTCTATATGCGCAAAACGTACCGAGAGAAAAAGATTCTGTCCTACGGCTTGGCGATTATTTGGGGCGGGGCGTTCGGAAATTTCATCGACCGCGTCGTCACGGGGGAAGTCGTGGACATGTTCCAGTTCTATTTTATCGATTTCCCGATCTTTAACGTCGCGGATACGTGTCTGTGGATCGGCATCGGCTTTGTTATGCTCGATGCGTGGAAGGAATCGCGGGCCCAACGCGCTTCCGAGACCTCGCACGAGACGTAAATCTTTTTGACCCTAGAGATGAAGGAAGCCATTGGAGCGATATTTAACGTTTAACGAAAACGAGCTTCCTTCACTTCCAATCGAAGCCATTGAAACGGACCGGTCCGCAGATTCCAGCCCACCTCGACTTGCGAGGGCAAGAGAATTCCCTGGAACTTCTTGTACGCCCCCATACGAACCGACCACTCCTCCAACGTGCAGGTCCCTCCCGCTTCTTTATACCGCTGCGCCTCAAAGCGGACGGGCAATCCGCTTTCCTGAAAATAAAAAGTCCCCTCAGCGCTGATGCTCCCATCGGTAATGACCGCTTTCGCCGCGTCGCGGCCAACCGATTCCCATACGATATGCGAAGACAGTGCCGCAGGCGGGTACCAGACGATCTCGGCCAAATATCGAACCAGGCTCCCCTGATCGATCTCCGGGCCTCGCGCATGGCCGACCGTAAACACGCCCATTAACCGGATCAGCATATCGGCTGCCCGGTTCCTATATAAGTCTCTGCCATAGATCGACAAGCCCGGAGCCGCTCGAATTTTTGCCTTCCAGATAAACGAGGGGCTGCCGATAACGGAGTGCTGCTCCGCGCGAAACGGCATCCACCGTCCCTCCGGCCTGGTGCGCAGCACTCCCTCCTGGCTAATAGTCGCCAAGCTTAACGGCGCCCGCTCCAGAGAATGCGAGAGGCGCAGCCATCTTTGCACCGCAGGCGGCAGGCGCTCCAACCGTTCTTCTCCGGCCGAAAAGCAAGAACTGTCGGAGCCTGGCTGCGCAAGCAGCCTCGTTTCCTCCTGCATCTGCTTCCGAAAAGCGCGATGCCGGACCGCAGCGCCCAGAATCAGCCCTGCCGCACCGGTTAAAACAACGGCTGCAATCGCCAACGAGTCCATCCGGATCACCCCTGCGTCATTTTGGGTTGCGGGTAAACTGCCGGTACATGAGATAGGGGACCGGCGCGAGGCAGAGAATGAAATACTTGCTTGCGTGCCAGCCCGCCTCCCCCTTCGCATTAAAATGAAATGGAATTCGATCCGGCAGAAAAAAGGTTGCCCCCAGCAGCACGGCAAAAGCCCCCGTCAGCCATATCAAGGCGATTCGTCTTTGTTTTGTCATTCGCAATGCCTCCTTTTCTTTTCTATCCGTCCCGTTCCTGACGCCGGCACATCGCGATCAGCCTAAAGCACAGCGCCGCGCTTAACACGACAGGAACGGCAGCCAGGCTGATCCAGATTCCCGATTCGCTCCAGCCCCGTTCCAACGCCAAAACCAGCAGCATGCCGTGAAGAGCAATCAGGCTCAATGACACCAGCATCGCGAGCACCACGTTCAGATTTTGCTTTACCGCTTCCGATTTGTTCACCCAATCGAGCTTCGGCCGGCTGGCGTCGATCAACACGCCGATAACCGACCACAGCCAACAAAACGATGCGCCAATCGTGAAAATAATCACAATCTGACTCGGACGATAGCCGAAATGCAGCAAAAAGATTAGACAGTTGGTGACGAGGCCGCAACAAGAAAGTGTAAAGGCAAAGACGAGCTTGGCCAGGAGCTGCGTTTCCCAAGGGACCGGGATCATCCGGCATATCCAGAAATGCCTCCCTTCCCTCGATACGCTGCTGGATGCCGCAGCATGAATGGCGGAAGTTGTCACGATGACTCCTAACGCGGCAATCGTGGTCAGGAACGGTTCCTTCTCCATCCCTTCTCTGAAGGTCATGGACGCTCCGCCGTCTACGGTTCCTTGCCTGAAAGCCAAAGGCAGCAGGAGCGGAGGCAGCAGAATGCCGAACACCCCGTTGATCACAAATACGGGTTCGCGAAAAAAGAGGCGCCACTCTTTCACGAAGCAGCTTACGAAGGGAGAGGCACGTCCGTGAAACCGGATGGCGGACGTCGCGAGAGCCGCTGAAGCATTGCCGGATCCGGCCCCCCTGGGTAAGATCAGGCCGCTGCGAAACAGTCGCCTCCCTGCCAGCCCGTATAGCAACAGTCCCGTTCCGGATAGACCGACGAGAAGCGCCGACGCCAAGCTCCAGTGATATCCGTTAAACGCGTTCAGACGTTCGAGCAGGCCGCCGAATGCATCGGCCCGGAACACGCCTCCCGCCTTCCAGGCTGCCCCGGCCACTAGAAGCAAGCAGCCTGCCAGTCCGAGCAAGCCCGGATGAACTCGAGTATATCTTTGCGCGACTTTTAAGGAGATCATGGCGACTGCCGCCAGCAAGACCAACGAAATCATCGGCACGGCCAGCAAAGCCGCTGCCGCTGTGACCGCAAACCCTGCGGAAAAGTGATGCGCTCCATACAAGATGAAAACCGGCGCGAGCAGAAGCAGCTCCAGCAGATAGCCGTACAGAATCGCGACGAGCAGCTTGCTGGTCAGCAAGACGCCGGGCTCAATCGGCATATGCAGCAGCTCGACATCATCTCCGGAGTAGCAAAACAAGTGGACGATGAAAAACGTGCCTGCAAACAGCAGCAATAATTGAAACGCGCCCATGAACACGATCGGAAATCCAGCCGGGATCCCCATATCCAGAAAAGAAGCATACGCGCGATGCAGCATCCGGACATAGGAGTAGATCAGACTGCCGCCACACAATAACCCGACCGCGAACAGCATCGCCGTACGCTGGCGGATCGTTCCGCCTCTAGACGCTTGCGGCCGCCTGACAAATCCGGTGTTGATCCGCAGCAGACATCGGGTCAGCTTAAAAATCCGATGTACGCTCATGCCCCCGAACCACCTCCAAATAAAGCTCCTCCAAGTTGAGGCTTCCTTGCGGAGCATCCGAATCAAGCGAGGCAGAGCGAAGTATTTTACCCCCTTTAAGGATCACCACCTTGTCGCAGATTTGCTCGCAAACCTCCAGAATATGGGACGAGAACAGAACCGCGTTGCCCTGTTTCGCATGCTCCTTCATCCGCCGCTTCAACACGAAGCCGCTCTCCACATCCAATCCCGTTAACGGTTCGTCCAATATCCACAGCTTCGGGGAGTGGACGATCGAAGCCATAATGGCAATCTTCTGCTTTGTGCCGTGCGAACAGCTTCCGAGCGGCTGATGAAGATACGGCTGAACTTGAAATTCCTCTGCCAGTGGCGCATAGACTTCCGACCTCCTTGCGGCGCTGACCCTGTACATGTCGGCTACGAAATTCAAATATTCTTTCCCGGTCAGACGGTCGTAAATAGGACGGCTTGCGGAAACGTACCCGATCGCTCTTTTGTAGGCTTCCGGATCGCGATGCAAGGCCAGGTCATTCAGCGTAATGGAACCCTGATCGGGCTTCAGCAGGCCAAGGATCAGTTGGATTGCCGTCGTTTTTCCGGCTCCGTTAGGTCCGAGCAAGCCGCAGACGGTTCCGCCGTCGACGTGAAAAGACAAGCGGTCTGCGGCCGGTTCCATTCGGAAGTCGTAACGAAATGTCACCGCGTCTACCTGGAGCACAAATTCAAACGCCTCCTTCCATCCTGGATATATTGGACATGAGCCGGCCGATCAGTTGATGAAACTGCTTCAGTTCCGTCCCGTCGAAGCCCGCGAACAACTCATTCAGGAAAGCCGTTTCTCTGTCTTCGCGGGTACGAAAGTAAGCCAGACAACGCGAGGTCAGTCCGATTCTTTTGATGCGGCGGTCGTCGGGATCGGTTCGAATCTCGAGGAATCCTTTATCCTCCAGGCTTCTCGTCATCTGCATCACATTCTGATGGGTAGCGCCCGCAATGCGAGCAACCTCCTTGACCGACAGCTTGGCGGGCATGCTTTTGAACAGAATGGCAATCAACAGCCATTGCTTGACCGTCACCTGCTCGTCCAGACGGTCTCCAAGCGCCTGGAGGCGGTTGGCGCTTAGAAAGATCGAAGCAAACAGCGTGCCTTTATATTCCTCTTCATTCACGAATACTGCTCCTTGTCCGTAAAGCCTCAATTCATGGTTTTCGCGCTTTTTCATGTAGGTAATATATTACCTATACTACGGCGGTTCAACCCCTCGTGTCAAGCCGCCCGGCGGCTTCGGCCGCTTTCCGCCTAACAAAATTGGGAGAATATGCCGATATAGCTAGTATTAAAATGGATTTTAGTCGAAAGGATCGGAGTTCAGCATGAAAATCGACAATCATGGAATGTCCGCGCTGCCCAGGCTCTATAATCGGAATCGGGAGGCTGCCCCGTTGCAGTTGGAAACCGGCATCGCTCTGCCGAAGCCGGATCGCGTTGAATTAAGCGAGGCAAGCAGGAGGCTGGCAGCCGGGATCAGCGAACGGCAGCTGCCGGAAGGCGTAGTCAAGCATAACTACTCGGTCAGACCCGTCTTCACAGCCGAGATCGAAGCTTCCTTAAGCCGGGCGCTCAGCGGCAAGCCGCCCGAGGTGACCGACGCCGTTCATTTCCTGATCGCACGCAATTTCGTTCCCGACGGCTCCGTAGCGGACGAGGAGGAAAGAGCGGCGCTGCTCGAGAGCGGACTGTCTCAGGCGAAATTTATCGCCGACCGTTACTTGACGGGAGACGAGGCGGCCGAGTTCCTGGCCGCGATGAAGAAGATCGCAGCCTACGCCCAGACAAGAACGGTCGATCCGGAGAGCGGGCAAGCCCGCTACATCGAGCTTCCTCATAAGCCCGTTGGCGCGCCCGACGATTATATCGACCTCAACAGAATGATGAAGAAATACGACCCGGAAGCTTACCGTCGACTGACCGACATTCTCCAAAATGGCAGCGGCGTCGGCTTTTCGAGCCTATTGATGGAGTTTCAACGCAAGATGGCCCAGAATCCGGAATGGGTCCGCGAGTACCGGGCCGAAGTCCATCGCGTGAATACGGTGTTGACGCGCACGACGATCGACAATCGCTTCGAAGGCGCGGACACCTCCGATCTGGCCTCGTTCTTGCAAGACATGAACGGCAAGTTCGACAACACGTCCTTTGCGAATAAAGACTTTTTGACCCGAAATCTCGAATCCTTCTCCCTTATTCTCCGGAAGCTGGTTTAGCCGCCGAAAGGGGCGCAGCAAGCCGAAGCGCCTTCGCGTCGGACGGAGAATGGCGGTCAGCTGGCAGAGAAGCTCGCCATTGCCGAACGGCACTCGCGCGCCTGATCGGAGGGTCGGATTGAGAATCCGGCCTTCCGCTTGTCTCGGCCGTCTACCTTTCCTTCGTCTGGACATAAATCGGCATTAACACTTCGTCAATCAACCGATTCAGATCCTCCTTCCCCAGCTTTCCGCCCCGCATCATGTTTTCGAAGCGCAGCAGGTCAAACGGCAAACTCATCTGCAGCTCCGTAAGCTCGTACCTGGTTTCTCCCCGACGTTCGGCGAACTCCAGAAGCTTTCTCATCATCTCCATATTGCTCTCGCGGGCCCGAAGGGAAAGCCGCCGGAAAGGTTCGTTGTCCCGGCTCAGCTCCAGCAAAATAACGCTCATCAGCTTAGGTCCCACCGTATCGAGAAACTGCTGGTACAGCTCCAGCACGGCCAATAAATCCGCCCGGAAGCTCCCCTTTTCCCGAACGAGATCGATCAGACTGCCTCCGTGCGCCTGCGTGAACCGGTATTGAACTAGCGCATGCAAGAGATCGATTTTATCGCGGTAACGCCCGTAAATGACGGTGCGGCTTGTTTTCGCTTGCTTGGCAACGTTCTGAAACGTCATCTGCTCATAGCCTGCCGTGGAAAGAATCTCGTAGGCCGCCTCCAGAATCGCCGCTTCCAGCTCTTCTCCTCTTTTTCGCGTCGCGACCATGAATGAACCCCTCCGAGCGTCTCCATAATGAAAGACGTCAAATAACGTACAAATTGTACTGTACACGGAAACGGGGTATAATTCAAGACAAATAACGTACATATTGTACTTTATAGAAAGGCTGTCCGGTCATGAATAAAATCTTAATTGTCGACGACGATCCGCACTTCCGCAAGCTGATAAGCGCCATCCTGGACAAGGAAGGCTGCGAGCCGCATGAAGCGTGCGACGGAATCGAGGCTCTTGCGCTCGTCGAGACCGTCCCGTTCGACCTGGTCATTCTCGACGTGATGATGCCGAATATGGATGGCTGGCAGCTGTGCCGGCAGCTGCGCGCCTATTATGATCTTGCAGTTTGAACCCCTATCATCATCGAGCAGGCCCAGTGCAGCGGAGAAAGGGAATGGCTTGTCGCGAGTTTGGGCTTGAGGCAGTTTGAACCCCTGTCATCATCGAGCAGGCCCAGTGCAGCGGAGAAAGGGAATGGCTTGTCGCGAGTTCGGGCTTTGAGTTTCTTACCTTTACAGGTCTTATTTATCAAAGAAACTCAAAACAGGCTGTCTGAAGCCGGCAAGCCATCCCTTTCGCAGTGGAACGGCCTTCCTCACAGGGGTTCAAGCTAACTCGCTCCTACGCAGCGGAACGGCCTTCCTCACAGGGGTTCAAAACTAAGCTCGCTTTCCCCGCAGCCGGCAAGCCGTCAAGTCGAGAGCGCCGATTGAAGCCCGTTCCAATCCGCCTGGAAGCCAGCCAGGCCGATATCGGTCAGCGGAGAACGAAGCATGGCCTGCAGCGCGGCCGAGGGCATCGTTACCGCATGCACGCCGACAGTCGCCAGATCGACGACCACCTGCGGACTGCGGATGCTCGCGGCGATGACCTTCGTTGCGGAGCCCAGCTTCTGCAGCGTATCGATAGCTTCCACGATGAACCGCCGCCCGTTCGCTCCCAAGTCGTCGATTCGGCCGACGTACGGGCTGATGTACGCGACGCCTGCCTTGGCCGCCAGCAGCACTTGGGGCAGCGAGTATACCAGCGTCATGTTGACTTCGATCCCCTGGCGCACCAGCCGGGTGGCGGCGGCCAGCCCCGCCGCCGTCATCGGCAGCTTGATGACCGCTTGCTCCGCCCATTCGTTCATCCGGCAGCCCTGCTCGACCATCTCGTCGGCGGTGTCGCCCGTCGCCTGGCACCAGACTTTCCCGGTCACGCAGCCGGCGATTTCCTTGATCACCGCTTCCGGATCTCGACGCGCTGCCGCCAGAATGCTCGGATTGGTCGTTACGCCGTCCAGAACCCCCCAGGCCGCCGCTTCTTTAATTTCCTCCAGGTTGGCCGTATCCAGATAAATTTCCATTGTCGTCTCCTTTCGTCAGTGGCGTCCAGTCCGCGTCTCTTCCTCGCCCGATACGCTCCAGGTCGGCGTAATGCCGGATCGCCCGCAGCACCAGCGGATGATCGGCGGGAAGTCCGCTCCAGCCGGTCAGAACGGCGGATGGATCGAAAGCGGCCGCGGCCGCTCCCCCCGCCGCCGATTCCCTTTCCCTTCTGGCGTAATGCAGAGCGGCAGCGATCGTCAGCGTCAGCACCGACGGGTCTCCCCCGGTATCCATGATCATGCGCGCCGGCGCGATCAGCCGATCGTCCGGTCCCAGCTTGCGGGCGACATCCCGGGCATTTTTATCCACGTAATCGACAATGCCGTAGTCGCTGAACTTGGCCACCGCCCGTTGCGAGAATCGGCGCTGATCCTCCAAATCGAATCCGAGCGTGCGGCTGATCGCCCGATTGAGCGGCTCGGCCAACCGTTCGAGCAGGCCGCTCACATCCGGGTCGTTGGCGGCCTCCGCATAGATCTTGTAGTCCTTGAAGGCGCCCAGATACGTAATGCAGGCGCTGATGCAGTTGTACGTATAGATTTTGCGCCGCAGAAGCGTCGGGAACCGTTCCGCCGGAACAAGGCACGGAATGCCGAGCTCTCCCGGCAGCGCCTCGCCGTCGTATGGCAGCTCGGGATAATCTTCCGACAAAATATCGAGACGGGTGCCCGGCAGATTCACGGTGGTGCAGAAAATGGCGGATTCGGAGACCACGATCCCCCTCGCTTCCTCGGGGAATCCGGTCTGCAGCGCTTCCCGCAGCACTCGGGCCGGCGCGGTTCCGTTCTCGCAGGTGATGATCGCCAGCGGTCCGTCGCTCCCCGATTCCTGGCGCCGCAAGCGGGCTTGGGCAAGCAGTTCGGCCAGCGAAGGCAGATTCGATTCCCCGATCGCAGTGAACACCAGATCCGCTTCGGCCACCGCCTTCGTCGCGTCGCCGGTTCCCGCCAGGCAGGCGCCGACCTCCGTTATTCGGACGGGAGGTCGCTCCCGGTTGTAATAATGAATGGTATACGCCCCGTCCTCGTTTATCCGCCTCACCACTTCCGCCGACGTATCGACGAATGATATCCGGTAATCGGACGATGCCACCATCCGGGCGACAAATCCTCTCCCGGTCTGGCCGGCGCCGATAATGACGGCGCTCCTTCCCTTCGTTAATCCGTTCATCGAACCCATCCTTTCCCCTGCAGCCATACGATCTTGTCGAGAATCAGCCCGGCCAGAGGCTCGTCCTCGGCTATGCCGCACACGTCTCGCAGAACGGCAAGCATGCCTTGCGACTCCCGCTTCTCCTTAAGCGCCGTCGCGATCGGATCGGAGGCATGATCGTAATAGAGCGCCGCCGCGATCGATGTGGCGATGCCGTGCGGTTCGATGCCGTGCCGTTCGGCCAGGCGGGCCGCGCCCACGAGCCGGTCCTCCGGCCCCAGCTTGCGGATCGGATCGCGGGCATGCCTCTCGACATAATCGACGATGCTAGCGTCCTGATACTTGCGCTTGGCCTCCCGGGCGAACGCCATCTGCTCCTGCAGCGGAATGCCGTATTCCTCGCTTAACGCCCGCCCGGTCTCCGCATAGACGACGTCCAACAGCCGTACGATGTCCTCATCGTTGGCCGCATCGGATACCCGCGTATGACGTTTGAGATAGCCGAGATAGGAGATCGTCGCGTTCCCGGTGTTGTTCGTGTAGATTTTCCGCTCCAGAAATCCGCCGAACTGCTCGATATACCGTACTCCTTCTATTCTCGGCGGCTCTCCGACGATCGCCGCGGCGTCCACGGGCAGCTCCCAATAATCCTGAACGCAGACGCACAGCGGATCGGCCTCCGTCAGAGAAGGCGGCGGCTCGACCGCAGAGCGCATGACGGCGGCTTCGGCGATCCCGACCCAGCGCTCGAACAGCTCCGACTGCTCCTCGCTCAGCCGTTCGCCAATGGCCTGCTTCAACTCCGCCGCCGGGCGCTTCCAATTCTCGCACGTAATGATCTGGAACGGCTTGACGAACGGCTCCCGGCAGCGCAGAGCGAACGCAGCGGCCAGCGCATCGGCCAAGGCGGACAGATTTTTGCCGCCGACCGAGGTGAAGGCGATGTCCGCCTCGCTCCACGCTCGGGCGACGCCCTCCGCGTCGCGAAGCGACAGCGCGCTGAAGCCGCGGATATCGGCGCTCTTGTGATCGGCGCCCATCACGTGAACGCGGTAGCTGTCCCGGCTGTTCAGCAGCTCGATCAACTGCTCGTTCACGTCCACGAAGGTGATCTCCGCTTTGCTCAAATACAACAGATGGGCGATAAATCCGCGCGCAATTTTGCCTCCGCCGAATAGGATCGCTTTCATGGTGCACTTCCCCCTTAGTTGTCTTTACTCGCTCTCGACGGTTCGCAGCCGAATACGGGGACGAGCGCATGATACAGCTCTACGAACTTTTCGTAGCCTTCGTCGTACACCCCGCCGGCCGAACGATCGGGCTCGTACCGTTCCGCAATGCGGATCATCCGGCTGCCCGCCTCGCGCAAAGTGGAATACCAGCCGAGCGAATAGGCGGCCAGCACCGCCGCTCCGAGGCAGCCGGCCTCCGTCGTCTCCAGACGGCTGAAGGGCACCCCGATCAAATCTGTCTTGATCTGGTTCCACAGCCGATTGCGGCTGGAACCGCCGGCGATCAGCATGCTTTCCGGTCTCTGCGGCAGCCGCGCGATAATCGTCCGCATGGAGTAACCGACCCCCTCCATCACGGCCCGTGCCAGGTGACGGCGATCGTGCGACGGGCTAAGACCGTAAAATACGCCTTTGGCCGCAGGGTTCCACCAGGGGGATCTCTCCCCGTTCAGATAGGGAAGAAACAGCAGCCCGTCCGACCCGTGCCGAACGTCGCCGGCCTCGCGCAGCGCCTCGTCGTAATCGACCGCTCCAGCCGGATTCGCGCGGCCGAATTGATCGATCTGCTCGACATACCATTTCAGCGCTTGTCCTCCGGTCGACGTCACGCCGTAGAGGACGCGGTGCTCGTCCCCGAACGGAACCCAATTCATGCCCTCGACATATTTCGGCACGGGGGAGAACGAGCCGCGTTCGATCAGTCCGACATGCTCCGACGTGCCGGTAATGTCGAAGCCAGCGGTTCGATCGGGCATTCCAGCCAGCCCGAGCAAAGCCGCGTTCATATCGTTCCAGCCGAGCACGACGGGAATGCCTCCCGGCAAGCCCAGGCTTTCCGCCACGGAAGGGATCAGCTCTCCTGCGATCTCGTGCGGAAGTCCGATCGGCGGCACGATCTCCGGCCCGGCCCCCGCCCACTCGAGCAGCTTGGAGGCGGGCTTCAGGGTTTGTCGGTGAATGGCGCTCTTGGCGCTCGTGTTGTCCGACAGCCAGCGCCCCGTCAGCTGACGAATGACCCAATCTTTAGGCTGGACGACGTAGCGCGTTCGCTCCAGCAGCTCCGGGCGGTGCCGATGAAACCAGCGAAGCTTCGGCGCGACCCAGTTCGGCCCTACGGGAATGTCCATGCCGAGCAGCGCCTGCAGCTCCGCCTCGCTGAACGCCCGCTTCATCTCTTGAGCTTCCGCAGCGGCGCGGGTGTCCATCCATGTGACGAATGGGGTTAGCGGCTCCCCCTCGCGATCGATCAGCATGTAGGAGCCGATCTGCGAGCTGAAGCTAATCGCTTCAACGCCGATTCGGCCTTCGCCGCGGGCGACGCCCCCATCCCCGGTCAGCCCCCGAATCGCCCGGACGGCGCCTTCCCATATCTCATCGGGATGCTGATCGCACCACCCGGGTTTCGGATGGTGAATCGGGTACGACGCCTTGCTCTCCGCCAGCAGTCGCCCGCAATCGTCGATCAGCGCCGCCTTGCATGAAGACGAGCCTATATCCAGGCTCAGAACAGCCTTGGTTCCGGCGGCCATCCGCATCCTTCCCTTCTTTGCAGTCCGTTTCACCCTCCTATCGTAAACCGTGCATTTTCGGGAAAACAGAGCAAAAAATTAGCCCGGATAGCTCATTTTTAACCGCTACTGCTGCCGGTGCTGCCGGTACTCCTGCGGGGTAAGACCGTAATACTTCTTGAAAACTTTAATGAAATAGTTCGGGTTCATATATCCGAGCTGCAGAGCGATCTCGTAAATTTTGCCCGTGCTCGAAGTCAGAAGATGGGCCGCCTTCTCCATCTTGAGGCGAGCGATGTACTCGCTGAGATTTTCGCCCATTTCCAGCTTGTACACTCTCGACACGTGGACCGGATGCGTGCCTAGCTCATCGGCGATCGTCTGCAAAGACACGTCCCCGTTCAAATTCCGCTGCACGTAGTCCTGAATTCTCCGAATCGTTCTATCGCGCACGGAAGCCGTCGCGCGCTCGGCATGGCTGCGGACTTTGCCCAACGTCTGACTGGCCCATCTTCGCAGCGAATGAACGGACCTTGCCGGCTGAAGCTCGTCGCCGCCCGCCGGATCGCCGCCGACGATCTCGGACAGCTCGCACCCGCTCTTATGGGCGAACTGGCCGAACGACGCGTACAAACTGAAGAACGTCGCGAGCATATATTCCTTCGAGCGAATCCACTTCTCGTCCAGTTCTTCGAGAACGGCCTCAAGCTTCCTCTCGGCGGCCTGCCAGTTGCCGGCCTCGAGCAAGTGATGAAGCAGCGGAAGCTCATAGAGGCTGTGCAGCGAGCCGAATTCCGCCTGCCCGCCCTCGTCGGCGCCCATGCTCGTGAACATCTCCCGCTCGCTGCCGATCTGGCTGCGAAAGGCGTAGACCGCCTTTTGATATTGCGGCGTCAGCTCCGACGGAAAGCTGCCCCAGCGGCTGTTGAGGACGGATATTTTGCTTTTCAGGTAATGCTTTACGCTCTGCTGGAACTGGGCGGCCAGCCGCTGCAGCAAGGAATCGTCGGCGTCCCGCTTCAGGCCGTCATGTACGGTCACCAGAAAAACCATGTAGTCATGCAGATCCTTCGTCTGCCACAACCGAAAGCGGTCGCCGAATATTTCCTCGGCCATGTTGCCGATCGCGTACTCCAGCAGCGACATGCTCCGAACGTCGTAGTCCGTCAAATCTTCCTCGAGCCGAATCAGCATCAGCGCGAAGGGATCGCCGGGCCGGACGGGAAGCTCCAGCATCTCCAGTCGGCGGACCAGCCGCTCCGGGGACATCCGGGCTCCCTGCAGCAGCTCGTAGAGCAGCTCTCCCCTAAGCCGGGGCAAGCTTTCCCTGAACGCCTGCACGGCCCTCCGGTACGTGTCCTCCTCGCTGATCTCCTGCCGGATCTGATTCGTCACCTTCGTTAACGAGGCTGCGATCTCGTCGTCGCTCACCGGCTTCAGCAAATAATCGGCGATATTGTGGGAGATCGCCTGGCGGGCATATTCGAATTCGGCATACCCGGTCAACAGAATGCATCGCGCCCTTTTCCACCGCGTCCGAATCTGCTCGATCAGCTCCAGCCCGGTCATGACCGGCATATTGATGTCCGCGATGACGATATCGATAATGCGGCTCTCCATCACCGCCAGCGCTTCTTCGCCCGTGCTCGCCTTATATACCGTGCCGACGTCGTACCTCTCCCATGGAACGAGCTGCTCCAGACTTTCCAGGACGTTGACCTCGTCGTCTACGATCAATACGTTAAACATTGCTCTCCTCCCGCTCTTCCTCCGTCGTTCCGCGCTTCCAGACGATATCGACTCTCAGCCCTCCCAGATCGGACCGGCCGAACCGAATGCCGGAGCCGCTCTTGTACAGATGAATCAACCGCTGGTTCACGTTCCACAAGCCGCAGCCGATGTCCTCGTCCATCGACAATCCGACCTGCCGCTGAAGCTTCTCCATCTCTTCCTGAGTCATCCCGGGTCCGTTATCCTCAACGACGATCCGGTACTCCTCCTCCGTGCACTCGCCAACGAGGGTCAGCATTCCGAAGCCGGAAATTCGTCCGATTCCATGTATGAGCCCGTTCTCCACGACCGGCTGCACGATCAGTCGCGGAATTTCCAACGCAAGCATCTCGTCCGGAATGTCGATCTCGTAATGAAACCGCTCGATTCGCAAATTCTGGATCACCAAATAATTGCGAATCATGGCAATCTCTTCTTCCACCGTCGTCAGCGGCCTGGACACTCTGGTCGTATGCCGGAAATACTCGCCTAGATTAAGCGCCATGGCCACGACCGCTTCCTTGTCGCCCAGAGCGGCCGTATTTTTGATATAAAACAGGCAATTGTACAGAAAATGCGGATTGATCTGCGATTGCAGCTGCTTCAGCGTCGCTTCCCGCAGCCTGATCTTGTTCTCGTAGCCCGTTTCGATCAGCCGCTGAATGTCCTCGGCCATCTGGTTAAAGCTGACGAACAAATAATGAAAATCGTTGTCCGGGCGCGCGGACAGACGCGTGGAATACTGCCCTTTGCCGATTTTCTTCACACCGTTGACAAGCTGCCGGATCGGAATCTGCACGTTGCGGTACAGCAGGAAGGCCGCCAGCATGCTCAGCGCCAGCAGCAGCCCGATCGACGTATTGAACAGATTGCGGCTTTCCGTGATCGGCCGAACGACTTCCTGCAGCGGGAAGTAATTGACGAGGTGCCACCCTTCCAGACTGTCCGAATGCATATAGTTAATGACGTACTTTCTTCCGCCGAGCTCGACGATCTCGCTTCCGTTCTCCTCCAGCGCCTCCGAACGAAGAAAGTCCAGCAGCACGTTCACGTTCACCATATTCGCCGTATCCTGCACGATCGGCTCCTGATCGCGATGATAAAAAAAAGCGCCGCCTTGTCCGACGGAATTGAACCGATTCAACATGTTGCGAAGATTAAGCTCCATCAGCCGGGCTTCGACCAGGAAGTTCGTGCCCAGCGTGTCGCTCGGATAATATTTGGAGAAAAACGACCCGTTCGGGTCGTACCGGTAAGTCCACACCTTGGCCTTCTGCTCGCTCAGCTTGTCGATGTCGTCGTAAGGAATCGAATAATCGGTCGAGATGACTTCCTGGAAATCGGGAAAGTACAGCGTCTGCTGATTCACCCAGCCGCTGACCGCGATCTGCAGGCTGAGCTTCTTCTCGACGTCCGATCTTTTTTTGAAGGCCTCGAAGCGCGTCGTCCGGTCCCGGTCGCGAATATATTCGGCCACGCTCGGGTCGCGCCCGACCAGTACTGCCGATTTGGACAGCTCGTCCGTATAAAGCTCCAGCTGGCTCATAAAGAAGGACAGGCGGCTCCAGTTGAGCTCGTCGACGCTTTTTCTCACGACGTTCACGCTCGTCAAGTAAGAGTAGCTGTACAGCGCCAGGATCGGAATGAGCAGAAGCACGATCAGGATGACGATTTTGCGAAATATGCTTTTCTTCATGTCTATCGCTCCTTCTTCCAAACAGCGCAAAAGGTCGCCCTCCTAAAGAGGACAACCTCGATATTCGCCGCTCAGCCCTTGACGGCGCCGGCCGACAGGCCGCTGATCACATAGCGCTGAGCGAATAGTGAAATGACAATGATAGGCAGCGTAATGACGGTAGCCGCCGCCATCAGCCCGCCCCAGTTCACTTCCGAATAGGAAATGAAGTTGAAGATGGCGATCGGCAGCGTCTTCGTCTTCTCGCCCGCGAGCACCAGAGAGAACAAGAAGTTGTTCCAGGAGAAGATCGCGGACATCAGGGACGAGGTGATAATGCCCGGTCCCGAGATCGGAATGACGGTTCGCAGGAAGACGCCGGCTCTCGTGCTGCCGTCGATGAGAGCGGCCTCCTCGATCTCGAGCGGCAGGCTCTCGAAGAACGGGATCATCACCCAGATGATGAACGGCAGGCTGACGAGCATATGCGCCAGAATCAGCGCCGTATACGAGTCGATCAGATTCAACTGGCTGAACAGGATAAACCACGGAATCAGAAAGGTAATGCCGGGCACGATCCGCGCCACGAGAATCGTCAGCGCCAGACCCGGCATCCGGAAACGGGCGATGCCATACGCTGCGGGAAGTCCCAACAGAAGCCCCCCTGCGGTCGATCCGATCGCCACGATTGCGCTGTTGATCATGTACTTCAGGAAGTTGTTTTCTTGAAACACTTGCGTATAGTTTCTAAGCGTCGGCTCGAAGATGAAAAAATGACTGGTCGACTGCATCTGAATTTGCGTCTTGAACGAGGCGAGCAGCATCCAGATCAACGGAAAGGCGAAGACGATCAAGACGATGCCGGTCAAGACGGCGTACACATACCCGTAGGCTCTATCCTTCCTCCTCACGCCGCCACCTCCAGCCTTTTGCGAAGCCAGATCACGCCCATCGTCAATCCCAATACGATCATAAAGAAGACGACCAGCAGCGTCGAGGCCATGCCGAGCTTAAAGTTCTGGAAGGCGAGAATGTAACCGTAGATGTTCAGCGTCTCCGACGAGGAGCCCGGACCGCCCTGGGTCGTGGCAAAAATAATGTCGAACGTCTTGAGCGCGTCGATCAGTCTCAGCATCGCGGCTACAAGAATGGTCGGCCTCAGCAGCGGAAGCGTAATGTACACAAACTTCTGCCAGGTCGACGCGCCGTCGACGTCCGCCGATTCGTACGGATCCTGGGGCAGGGTGGTCAGCCCGGCCAGCACCAGAAGACAGATCATCGGCGTCCACTGCCAGGTGTCTATCATAATTAAAGAAGGAATAACTTGTTTTACGGATCCGAGCCATTCCAGCGGATTCAGCCCGACCGATTTGAGAATGACGTTCAGCACCCCGATGCTCGGCTCGAAAATCAACAGCCATACCATTCCCATCGCGACCGGCGTTGCTACCATCGGCATCAGGAATATCGTTTTGGCGATATTTTTGCCTCTGCCCTTCCGGTTCAGCAAAACTGCGATCAGCACGCCGAGCACGATCTGGATGAGGACGGCGGCAAACGTGAAGTAGACGGTAATGCCGAAGTCGCGCCAAAATCTCTCCCCGGACAGGAGCTCCTTATAGTTAGCCAAGCCGACCCACTTGGGGGGCGTCAGGGCGGACATGCTCCATTCGTAAAAGCTGAGCCTAAGCGTATACCCGAGCGGAAAAACCATCATCAAGACGACGAAAAGCACCGCGGGGAGCGTGAAGACCCATTTGATTCTTTTGTCTAACCATTTTAATGCCATGCGGAACCTCTCTTTCCCCGTGCGAGACAGCGGTCGGGCAGCGCCGGAGACGACCGCCTCCGACGCTTCGAATCTTCATCTAAGCGCTTACTTTAACTGTTTTCTTTATCGATCAGAGCCTGGAAATCCTTATTCGCTTTGTCGGCGGCCGCCTGAATATCCTCGCCCAGCATCGCCTTGACGACAATGTCCCCGATAATTTCGCGGGCTTCGCCTACGCTGATGACTTGCGGACGGTCATGGCCGACGCCAATCTTGAAGTTTTCCAACGCCACTTCGACCAGCTCGGGAGGAAAACCGCCTGTCGACTCCGGATCGTTCCAGACGGAGTTGCGAACGCCCGGGTTGCCTTTTTTCTGCAGCGTCGCCACCATTTCTTTGCTTGTCGCCCATTGGATGAACTGCCATGCGGCCTCTTTGTCAGCGGCATTGGCATTCATGCTGAGCGCCCATGTGGAAGCGCTGACCGGCTTGGAGCCGGCGGAGCCTGCCGGGAATACCGCATAGCCGATATCGTCCGCCACGCTCGACTTTTCCTTGTCCGTGCCGTTCGTGTACGTGGAGCTGAATTCGACGAAGAACGCCGCCTTGCCTTGGGCGAACACTCCCCATGCTTGCGGGAACGACATGTTCAGGACGCCCGGAGGCCCGTAATCCTTGAGCCAGCTTGCATATCTGCCGAAGCCCTTAATCGCTTCCGGCGTATTCACGGTAGCCGTATTCCCCTGCGAGAAATCCGCGCCTTCCGAGAAGAGGAACGGGGCAACCATCGTGATGAGCGCGCTGCGCTGGCCGCGGGCGACGAAGCCGTACACCTCGTTGGCAGGATCGTGAAGCGCCTGAATGGCCGCCTCCATCTCGTCCAGCGTTTTCGGGACGGGAATGCCCGCCTTCTCCAGCAAGTCCTTCCGGTAATAGACGACCGTTTGGTCCAGCAGCACCGGAATGCCGATCAGCTTGTCGTTCACGACGTTAGCCTGGATGCCCGATTCGGAGAAGTCCCCGAAATCGTATTCGGGATTCTGGTTCACAAACTCGTCGAGCGGATACGTCCAGCCGTTCTTGGCGAACAGCTTGGCTTCCTGCGGCGGACGCATCATGAAGACGTCCGGCACGGCCGCCTGTGTCGTCAACTGGATCGACAGCTTCTGCGAAAGCTGATCCTCGGCAAAGCTCTGAAGCTCCACCTTCATCCCGGTTTCCTTCTCGAACTCGGGAATCATCTCTTTCAAAGTGTCACCGAGCGGCAGGTTGCCCAGGTACACCGTCAGCTTCTTTCCCTCGTAGGGCAGACCTGCGTTCTCCGCCGTCTGAGCGCTGTCTCCGCCTTTGCTTTCCGTAGCCGAATCCGCCCCGCAGCCTGCCAGCAGCCCTCCGGCCAGCGTCAGGGAAACTCCCAAGCCCAACATCCGTTTCTGTTTCATCGCCTTATGACCTCCTTGGTTGACTCTAGTTGTTCGTCTTGCTTGTTTACATCATAAAGGCCCGGACAAGTCTGGGACAGAGAAAATAATTAGCCGAGATGACATATTTTTAATCGAGGCGAGTGCAGCGGCTGCTCTATAGAAAGAGCCCCGCCCTGAACGACTCCAGGCGAGGCTCGACTAGCCGCGATCGGTATCGCGGCCTTACAGGATTATGATCTTGCCGGCTCCCGGCTTTCCGCAGCACCGAAAAACCGTCCTCATGGCGGGAGGATCACGACTAGCCGTTGGCTGGAGAGGATTCGTCCCCTTCATTCGAGAACGTTCTTTTCACAATCGCAGCGGCATGCTCGAGGGTTTGCTTGACGATGGCCGCTGCAGATTGGGCTTTGGCTAACCTGAGCCCCTGCCCCGCCCAAAGGGACATATACTCGGGATAGTTCGCTTTGGCAGCCGCCTGACGAATGTCCCGGGTCATCGCGTTTTGGACGGGGTAAGCTGGGATTGTTCCAGGGTTGATCCCCACTATTTTTGGGTTTTACGTTTAGGCCTTGTGAGTTCAAAGCTATGCCTTACCATATCATGAAGATCATCCTCCGGAAGGTCTTCATCCAGAATCACGGTATTCCAGTGCTCTTTAT
Organism: Cohnella hongkongensis; assembly: GCF_042654645.1. Classification (NCBI taxonomy): domain Bacteria; kingdom Bacillati; phylum Bacillota; class Bacilli; order Caryophanales; family Paenibacillaceae; genus Cohnella; species Cohnella hongkongensis. Next base: position 728,094 of record NZ_JBHSEP010000001.1, read on the forward strand.
TCATATGATATCCCGGCTTGACTTCCTTAAATGCCTGTCGAAGAAAGTCGGAGCGCTCAGGATCGCATTTCAGGTTAACGCAAAGATGTCCATCCCGGTTGAAGATCAAGGCAAATAACTTCTTGTTCCCTTTATGGCGTATGGCCGTCCAGCCTTCTCCGAAAGGTTGATCTTCATACGAGCCTGGATAAGACAAACAGTGTTCAATGAATTCCTCTAGTTTCATTCCGATCTGCTCCTGTCTTTGTTATCGTTCACTTGCGCCAACCCACGTTAGCCCACCAGCCCACTTTAGCCGACCAACCTACGCCAACCCACCACCCCACGTTAGCCCACCAAACTACGCCAGCCCACTAACGTAACGGTTGCCAGCGCGGCTAATCGTGCCGTTTTCGCAATGTGGGGATTGTAACGGTTGCAGCAGCGGCTATTTCAGTTGAACACACGCCGTTTCGCTCGATAACCCCAAAATAAGCGCGGTAGCAACCGTTAGCTTTTCCTTTTTCGGGAAAACGGTCGATTAAGCGCTACTGCAACCGTTAGACGTTGAAGGCGGTGCGGCATCCAATTTTCCTGCAAGCTGGCGGCCAGCATTCAATCGACAGTGTCCGGCGTACTCGACATTCTTCGTTTCATGACCGAGGGCAAGCCGGTGCGCCTGGAAGCGAAGATCCCGGAGTCTTTTCCCCGCGTTGTCGCGGACGAAAGCCGGCTCATCCAAATGCGGTTTAACCTGATTCACAATGCCAACGCATGTTAAATAGGAGGAAGTTGAACGGTGACCGTCGTACCTTGTCCTATTTTGCTCGTGACGTCGACTGTTCCTTGATGCGCCGTGACGATCTGCTTCACAATCGCCATTCCCAGTCCGGTACCGCCTGCAGGAATGTCCGTCGAGGTCCCCCGATAATATCTGTCAAACAGACGGGCGACGCTTTGTTCATCCATTCCGTTTCCGTCGTCTGTAATCTGTACTTGGACATGAGAGCCGGCGCCTTGTAGGTGTACAGTAATGGATGTCCCTGCCGGATTATGAACTACCGCATTGACCAGCAGGTTTGAGAACGCCCTTTTCAGCAGCCCGGCATCCCCCGTTACATAAAGGTTTTTTTCTTCGCCTCGAATTTCGAAGTGATACGCCTTGGCCAGGGGCATATTCGCCGCTTCCGCAACCGTTCTGCGAATGAACTCCGCCAGCTCGATGGTTTGCGAGGACAACTTGAATCCGATGGACGGGTCCATCCGGAAAGCCATTCCAAGATCATGGATAAGCTCTTCCATATGGGCGGACTTATCCCGAATCCAATGCAAAAACTCTTTTTTCTCGTCCTCGCTCCATTCATGCTCATCCGATAAAAGCATGTCCGCATAGCCGGAAATATAAGACAAAGGGGTTTTCAGGTCATGGGTGACGCCTGCCGCCCAATCCTGCCGCAGCTGCTCAAACTCTTGCCGTTTACGCTCGTTTTCCTGCAAGGTCTGGGAAAGAGAATTCAGATTGGCGTAGACTTCCCGGTACAGGCGGCTGGAAAAGAAGCGGAAGCGTTTGGGGTTGACGGGAACCAGATACTCGCCGCTTGACAGCCTTTTGATTTTCACCAAAATGTCCGCCATCGGCCGCGCCACATAATAGCCGTAAAACAAACAATACAACAAGTATACCGCCATTATGATGCCTGTTGTCAGGTTGACGACAACGAGTTTTTCCGGCTGCTTCAGCACGACAATATAGAAAACGGCCGGCAACGAGACGGTTAAGAACAGCAAGAGCTGATGCAGGATAAAATTCAATGTAAAGCGGACGACCAATTTACCATTTGTAAAGTCCATTTTCATGCCAGGCCCCCCTGTTGGGGAGGGACAAACTTGTAGCCAATCCCCCTTAGCGTAACGATCAGGGAGGGCTGTTTGGCGTCTTGCTCGATTTTTTTGCGCAGGCGCATAATATGAATGGCAACCGTCTTCTCGTCCCCTATACGGTCATAGCCCCATACATGCTCGTACAGCTGCCCTGCGGTAAATACCTGATTAGGATGGTCGACCAGGAACAGCAGAAGCTCCAATTCTTTGGCCGGACAAGGAATCTCTTTGCCGTCTACCCGCAATTGAGCGGCTTTCTTATCGATGGCGACAGGACCGAAACGATAAATCTCCGTTGTCTGCGCAGCGGCCCGATATTGCTCCAGTCTCCGAAACTGCACATGGATGCGAGCGGCAACTTCCAGAGGATTAAAGGGCTTCGTCATATAATCGTCCCCTCCGATCCCGAGCCCGGTCAATTTATCCAAATCGCTTGAACGAGCCGTAAGAAACAGGATGGGGACGGAGGTGCGCTGACGGATTTTTTGGCACAGCTGGAATCCGTCCGCATCGGGCAGCATGACGTCCAAAACAATCAAGTCATACGGGTCATGACTTATTTTTTCCAAGGCTTCCTGACCCGTAAAGGCGCTGCTGATGGAAGAATACCCTTCCTTGCGCAGAATGGTTTCCAGCATCTTGACAATGCCAGGTTCGTCGTCAATAATGAGTATTCTTTGTGAGCGCACCCTGCCTTCCTCCTTTCTTGATCGGATCACCTCTATTATCTAACGAAACGGATAACGTTGGCCACTAGATCGACACGTCTCGCTTCTTAAACACGATCCAGCTTAGAAGGGTCAGTGCAAGGATGTATACAAGCATCACGGCGATGGAGAAGCTCAGCGTCATCTCTGGCCTGGCCGGAAGATGAAAAATGTACAGGCTAATGTCGCTGTTGGCAAAAGGAAGGTACTTTAACCATTCCATCCTGGCTGTCGCTTCTATCATGGAATTACCCACGATCATAATCAACAGCGAAATTCCGAGCGCCAGGGCGCTGTTGCGCAGAACCGTCGATACCGCAAAAGCGAGGGTGACATAGCCCATGACCGGAACAATGCTTAAACCGTACATTTTGAGGACCTGCATCCCCACATTCTGCTGAACGACTTGTCCCTGCCCGTTCAAAAATAAATCCGTCGTGTGAATGCTGCCTAATCCATACAACAACGCATTCGCAGCATAGCCGCATGCCGCCAATAGCGCCAGCATCACGACAGCAAACAGAGACGCCGCGATATATTTGGAAAACAAAATTTTAGCGCGGCTGTGCGGACGGATCAGCAGCAGTTTCATCGTTCCGGTTGTATATTCCCCGGCTACCAGATCCGCGGCAATAATGATGGAGAAAACGATGACCATCTCGATTAAGCCGGAGAAGGCGAGCAAAGCCGACCACGGATTGCCGGAGGGCGCAGGAATGTCGTTTTCCAAACGATGCTTGGCTATTTTCAGCTTGTTTTCAGCATCGGCGCGCAACGTAGAAGACAGCTCCGTTATTTTTAATCGTTGTTCATACTGCTGGACAAGCTGCGCGGTTTCCGCCCGCCAATCTTGGGAATTCGTGCTGTTGATTTTGCCCAGGACGGAGGAGCCCGCAGAGATGGCAAACAGCAGCAGCAGCAGAAGCCAGGTCAATTTCCGGCTGTATATTTTCATGCTTTCGTTGGCCGCCAAACCGATCATTTTTTCTCCTCCGTGATTTCCAAAAATTTGTCCTCCAGGGTCTGCTCCTGCACCTGAATGCTGTATACCGGAATGCCCGCTTCCATGAGGAGCTTGTTGACGGCGGGGATTTCCTCTTTGTTCAACGGAATCAGCAGCTGCCCCGGCTGTTTTGCCGGCAAGACCGCCTTGTTCAAGGCGGCAATCAGCCCTTGCGCTTGTTCGACTTGAGAAGGTTCAACGGTCACGCAAACATGAGAGCTTCCGCTGTTATGGACGAAGTCTCGCATGCTTTGAATACGGACCAGCTTTCCATTTTGCAGGACGCCTACCCGATCGCACATCAATTCCATTTCAGAAAGCAAATGGCTTGAAACGAACACGGCGACCCCTTCTTCATGGGCAAGTCTTTTTAAGTAGCTGCGCAATTCGTGAATCCCCGCGGGGTCAAGCCCGTTGGTCGGTTCATCCAAAATGAGTAGCGAGGGGCGGTGCAGAAGGGCTTGGGCAATCCCCAACCGTTGCCTCATGCCAAGGGAATAGGTTTTTACTTTGTCATAAATCCTGTCCTGAAGTCCAACGACTTCTACAATTTCTTCAATGCGGGCTTTGGCAACGCCGGGGATCATCCGCGCGTAATGCTTTAAATTTTGATAGCCTGTCAAATATTTGTATAAATCCGGGTTCTCCACAATAGCCCCTACATGCCGAATCGCCTTGTTGAATTCTTGGGCAATACTGTGTCCCTTAATGAAAATATCGCCCTGACTGATCCTGATCAGTCCCACCATCATGCGAATGGTCGTCGTCTTTCCCGCTCCGTTAGGGCCTAAAAAACCAAATACTTCTCCGGCTGGAATATCGAACGACAGATCGTCCACGATCGTCTTTCTTCCGATTTTTTTCGTTGCGTGCTGAAACTGTACGACGGGAGGTTGGTTCATCGGTTGACTTCCTTTCTATTGGGCTTAAAATCCCTTTCCGGCTATTTCAAGCCGATTATAGAAAGTGAAAGTAAACGGATGGTAAACGAAGCACAAACATGCCGCAAACTTTGTACAGTGCGGGTTATCGCAGGGTGATTCACATCCTTTCGCATTTCTTGCGGGTCTCCGCCCGTTTTCCATCCTCTCCAACCGGGGCAGTCGCAGGCAATGGCGCGGCTTTGCTTGCCAAAGCCGAATCAATCCTTTACGATATTGATAACGATTCTCAATTGGGTGCGATTAAGTACGGGAAAGGAGGCCGCCTTGGGCATGCTGGTAAAAACGGAAAGCCTGGACAGCTTTTTTCTCAAGCTGAAAAGAAAAGAATCCGGAGCCGCAGCGGATACGGAAGAAAGCGTCTTTGCGCTGCCGATTCGCGGGGGCGAGGCGCGGGTGCGCCGGCTCTGCTTGCGTCGGGGCATGGAGTTGAATTGGTACGAGGGCGTTCTGGAAAAGCCGTTGAGCTTTGACGCCGAGGTCGGCTACCCGCATCTCGAAATCGCCTATAGCCTGTCCGGCGGAGGATGGGAAGGCTCTTGCGAAGGCAGCGGATGTACGATCGAGCCGGGTCATTCGGCGCTGGTATATATGAAGGACAAGCGGGTTCGCGCGCAGATGCACCCGAGCGACAACTGGAACCATCTGGAGCTCAGGATGGATCTGCGCGCGCTGGACATGGAGCTTCCGGAATTGGCCAGGCTGGCCGAGCGTTCGTTTTACGGCCGGCTGGTGCCCGATCGGCCGCAGTTGTCCCGCCTAATCGGACAAATCAACGACTGCCCGTACCGCGGCGCGCTTGGCCGGCTTTACTTGGAGGGAAAGGCGCTGGAGCTGCTTGCCTACTATCTCGGGGAAGCATTCGAGGAGCCGCTGTCCGATACGAAGCTCCGAATGAGCGCCTACGACCTGCAATGTCTGGAGAAGGCGCTGGAATTGCTGCGGCATAACTGGAGACGGCCGCCGAGCCTGCTTGAGCTTGCTCGCGCCGTAGGCATTAACGATTTCAAGCTGAAACGCGCCTTCAAGGAGCGGTACGGCACGACGGTGTTCGGATATGTGCGCCATTTGCGCATGAATGAGGCTCGCCGTCTGCTGGAAAGCGGCCATTATTCGGTCAGCGAGGTTTCGCTGGCCGTCGGCTACCGCAATTTCAGTCATTTCGCGGCGCTTTACAAGCAGACGTTCGGAACGACGCCCAGCCGGGTGTAGCCGACGCGTCGGCAATTTTCAAAAAAACCTCCGACTCGCGCCTCGTTGGACGATCCTTGCAAAACTCCCTCCAGCCGCATAATAACTCCGTCCTGCGGCGGCGAGAGAGTCCGGCTTCCTGTTATGATCCAGGATGAGGGGATTCAGGACGAGGAGGAGAAACAACGAGATGGATAAAATCCGGTTCGGCTTATTTTTCAGCGTATTTACGGCGATGTCGGGGTTAATGATCATCGCGCCGGTCATGCCTTCGCTCTCCCGCGAATTGGGACTTAGCGAAATGCAGTCCGGCCTTATTATCTCGCTCGGTTCGGTGGCGATGGCGGCGATGGCGCCGTTCTGGGGCAGCCTAAGCGATCGCAAGGGGCGGCGGGCGATCGCAAGGGGCGGCGGGCGATTCTTGTGGCCGGCTTCGTCGGCATACTGATCAGCTACGCACTGTTTACTGCTGCCATGTACGCCGGCTTGCACGGCGCGGCCCAAGGCGGGATGTTGATCGGTTCGCTGATCTTGACGCGTTCGATGATCGGCGCGTTTATTCCCGCCGTCCCTTCTGCGTCGCAGGCTTATATGGCAGATATCACCGATACCGGTAACCGCTCCGCCGGAATGGCGCTGATCGGCGCGGCCAACGGACTTGGCCTGGTGCTCGGACCGGCTGTCGCCGGCGGTTTGGCGATGATGGGGCTGCTATGGCCCCTTTATGCGGGAACGCTGCTTCCGCTTGTTGCGCTGGCGGCGATAGCGCTGCTTGTTCCGAAGCGATCCGTCCTTGAGAACGGAGCCAAAGCATCCGCCGCAGCCAAGAGCAAGCCCCCGCGCCTTAATCCTTTCCAGCCGGGCGTGCGGCTGTACTTGTCGGCCGGCTTTGTGATGATGCTGGCGATTGTCACCCTGCAGGTAGTGGGCGGATTTTATTTTCAGGATCAACTGATGATCGGCACGAAGGAAGCGGCAAGACTCGTATCGTTCGGGCTTATGATCAGCGGTGCGTCGATGCTGCTTGTGCAGGCGCTGCTAATGAAGCTTGCGTCGGCGGCGCCCGGCCCGCGCACCATGCTGCTCGCCGGCGGCGGTTTGATCGTACTCGGCATGGGCTTGTTGCTTGCAGGCAGCTCGCTGGCCGTGCTGTATCTCGCTTATCTGGCATTCGGCATCGGCGCCGGCCTCATGATGCCGGGATTTATGACGGGCGCATCGCTGTCCGTCTCCGCCGAGCAGCAAGGCGGCGTCGCCGGTCTGGTCGGATTGATTCAAGGGCTGTCCGGCGTTGCCGCGCCGCTGCTGGCGACCGCGCTGTACAATGTCGACCGGCATCTGCCGTTCGCCGTCATCGGGGCTCTATTGCTGCTGCTTGTACTAATCATGCTTGTATTGCCCGGCAGAGCCCTCTCTGACGCCAGCCCGACAGCGTCGACGAAAGCGGACGGGGCGATAGAGGCCAAGCATCAGGCTTAAGCTGTCCGTTGTGGACAAGGCGGACAAGAGCATGTCTCTCGTCCGCCCTGCGCATTTATTCGTCATTTCGCCGCCGGCTTCTCTACGACCACTTGCACGACATAGCAATTTCCGCTATGGTACAAGCCTTCTGTCCGTTCTGCCTCTCCTGTGAAAAAGTGTTTAATCCGCTGTCGCTTGCACCACGCCAACAGCTCCGTTGCGCTGTACAACCAGGCCACCTCTCTCGGACCGCCCGTATCACAGTTGATTTGCTCCTCCTCGTATACTTCCATCAGAAGCCGGCCGCCCGGTTTCACCGATCCGATAATCTTATCCAGAACCTGGTATTGAACCTCGCGAGGAAAATGGCCAAACACCATCACCGCCGCATCATACGACTCCACCGGCAGCTCGTCTTCAATCAAGTCCGCCTGCGCTGTGTGTACCCGCACACCGTGCTTGGCCGCCAGCGCCTCCGTCTTCCGCAATCCTGTCAGAGCATAGTCGTAAGCGGTAACCTCGTGCCCTTGCCTGGCCAGGAACACCGCATTACGTCCCTCTCCCTCCGCGTAAGCCGCTACCTTGGATTTCGGCGGGATAAACAGCGTCGTTTCCTGTATAAAAAGGTTCGCTTCCTCACCGTATACATATACGTCCGCGCTAAACCGCTCATCCCAACTTGGAACGCCGGGACTGCCGCCTTTTATATTGCTCATCCTACTTCCTCCTATTCTTGGCATGTTCGTCTGTAACGCTGTCCGGTAATGGACGATAATATACCGGTTTCCTCGAAGTCTACCACACTTCAATCTTTATCGGCGGTTTTTCGGGAGCTTTTGAAGGCATGTTCTCCCAGTAGCCAAACCCCAGCACTCCGACGACCCGTTCGTCCAGCCGCAATTCCGCGGCGAAACCAAACGCCTTGTCCTCTTGCCCTAAAGGCAAATGCCAGCTCATGCCAATCTCGGCTGCCGAAGCGAGAATCTGCAAGTTCTGGATCAGACAGCAGGCCGCGGCAAAATCATCCTTTGCCTCCCGGGCGTCCTGCGGCACGGGAGCCGCGACAATCAAGCAAGCCGGAGCCTCCCGGATCAAGGTCCGCAGCTGATTCTGCGTTGGCGAGTCGAGCGCTTCTTCCAGCTTGCCGCGGCTGTCGCTGGCAACCCAAATAAACCGCCAAGGCTCGCGCAGATGGTGATTCGGAGCCCATATCGCATCCTCCAGCAGCGCCAGGATCTGTTCCGCCGTAACGGGGCGTTCACTGAACCGGCCGCACTCCCGGATTTGTTCCATCGTCGGCTGTATGCTCATGCGTCCTCCTCCTTCCCCCGCAGCGTTCCCAGCGCTGTCCACTTGTCTGCCGCCGGCGTTCGCCGCTTTCCCTTCGGCGTCTTATCGTATTCTCCAATATATAACAGACAAACAAGCCGTTCGTCTGGCGCGAGTCCGATTCCGGAAGTCAACGCCTCATGCTCCACAACCGGATCCGTATTCCATACGAGCCCGAGCTTGCACTCCCATGCAAGCAGCGTAAAGCTATGCACAATCGCGCTCACAGCCGCCAACTGCCGATCGTTGGCAGCGTCATCCGCCAGCTCGCGCTGAATGACGGCCACCATCGCCGGAATTTTCGCTACTCGCTCGGCCATCGCCTGGACGAGCTTGCCCGGCATCCAGCGGTATAGGCCCTGGCCGCTGTATGCGGCCATGATGGCTGTGCCCGCCTTGCGCTTTCCTTCCTCACTGGCAAACACAATAAACCGCAGCGCGGCCGCATCGTGCTCCAGCGTTACCGTCCGTGCAGCGAGCTTGAGCAGCCCGGCCAGTGCCTGTCCGGATACGGGACGCTTGGCAAAGCTGCGGATCGTTCTTCTTTCGCGAATCAGCCTCGCCGCCTCTTGAACGGCTTCTGGCGGACTCGAATGTGCGGCCTGCTCGTTCGGCGCGCTGCTTTCTCCCTCCGCCGGGCAATTGTCCGGCATCTTCAACCCAATCATAACCTCATTCCTTTCCTGTTTACTATAAGATAAGTATATAGATAATGATAATCATTATCAATTAAAAGGATGCCGAATCCTGCCATTCCTGGCTGCGTCTCCTGTTTACAGTGTCATTTTGACGAAACAGGTTGAAGGCGTTTCCGGCGATTCGCTCGCTCATTCGGCTAGTGCGCGGCAATGGAAGCAAGGTGGAACAATCGCGCTGTTCCACCTCCATGATTCCTTAGCCAATATTTCTACGCGGCCGCGATATTTGCGCCCAGTTCAATCGGCCGCATACCGATTTATCGGCACCGGCACGCCGAGAATGCCCCGCAGCGTGTCGGCCTCGTACTCGCGGCGGAACAAACCGCGCTCCTGAAGAATCGGCACGACCAGATTAGTCACGTCGGCCAACGTTCCCGGCACCTCGCTGTGCAGAATGAAGCCGTCGGCTGCGCCCGTCTCCAACCATTCCTGAAGCCGGTCGGCAACCTCTTCCGCCGATCCGCACAATCCCGGCTTGGGCGCGGCGAAGGCAGCGACAAGGCCGGCAATCCCCACAGATGGGCCAGCGGGGTGAACTCGCCGTTGGCAGGACCGCCGGGCTTTCCGGCCGGGATCGGGCCTGCGGGACAGCAATGTTGTCAGGTTAAGCCATTGGCGTATGCGATCGGTGGTTTGCGATCGGTGGCGTGCTTCCTGGCGGCAACGTCTAACAGTTACGCAACCGTTACAATCCCCATATTGCGAAAACGGCACGGCCCGCATCCTGCCGGCAACGTCTAACGGTTACAGTGGCGCTTAATCGATCGTTTTCCCGAGAAAGGAAAAGCTAACGGTTGCCACCGCGCTTATTCTGGGGTTATCGAGCGAAACGACGCGTTTTCAGGTGAAATAGCCGCTGCTGCAACCGTTACAATCTCCGTACTGCGAAAATGGCACAATTAGCGCCGCTGGCAACCGTTACAATCCCCATATTGCGAAAACGGCACGGCGCGCATCCTGCCGGCAACATCTAACGGTTACAGTGGCGCTTAATCGATCGTTTTCCCGAAAAAGGAAAAGCTAACGGTTGCCACCGCGCTTATTCTGGGGTTATCGAGCGAAACGGCGTGTTTTCGGCGGAAATAGCCGCTGTTGCAACCGTTACAATCTCCGTACTGCGAAAATGGCACAATTAGCGCCGCTGGCAACCGTTAGTTACGTTAGTGGGTTGGCATAGGTTGGCGTGTGTTGGCGTAAGTTGGTGGACTGGAGTGGATTGGCGTGGGTTGGCGTGGGTTGGCGTAAGTTGGTGGACTGGCGTGGATTGGCGTGGGTAGGCATAGGTTGGCATAGGTTGGCGTGGGTTGGCGTAAGGTGGTGGGCTGGCATAGGTTGGAGTGCTACGATAAAAATGCAGTCGAAAAACACCCTCATATGAAATAAAATGAAAGCTAACGAGGGGACGGGAGACAATGAAACGGTACGACAAAGCATTCAAAGAAGAAGCAGTCAGATTAAGC